>JBKBTF010000019.1:17663-51618 GCA_046291395.1 Blastomonas sp.
ATGATGGCCGGCAAGGTCGCCGTCGTGTGCGGTTATGGCGATGTCGGCAAGGGCTCGGCGGCATCGCTGCAGGGCGCTGGCGCGCGCGTCATCGTCACCGAAATCGATCCGATCTGCGCGCTGCAGGCAGCGATGGACGGCTTTGCCGTACAGACGCTCGAAGACGTTGTCGCTACGGCCGACATCTTCGTGACCACCACCGGCAATAAGGACGTCATCACCATCGACCACATGCGGGCGATGAAGGACATGGCGATCGTCGGCAACATCGGTCACTTCGACAATGAAATCCAGATCGGCGCGCTGGAAAACATGAAGTGGACCGAGATCAAGCCGCAGGTCGACATGATCGAGTTCCCCGGTGGCAAGCGCATCATCATGCTGTCGAAGGGTCGTCTGCTCAACCTCGGCAACGCCACCGGCCACCCCAGCTTCGTGATGTCGGCCAGCTTCACCAACCAGGTGCTGGCGCAGATCGAACTGTTCAAGGGCGCCAACAAGTACGAAAACCAGGTCTACGTCCTGCCCAAGCATCTCGACGAGAAGGTCGCGCGCCTTCACCTCGAAAAGCTCGGCGTCAAGCTGACCGAACTGACCAAGGAACAGGCCGAATATATCGATGTTCCGCTGGCCGGCCCGTTCAAGAAGGACGAATACCGCTACTGATGCGGGGCCCTTGCTGAACGCAGGGGCGCGAAATTGAAAAAGCCCGCTCCGCACCTCGCGGGGCGGGCTTTTTTGTATAGGCGGCGAGCCGATGCACATCTGTCTCCCCTACCGCTTGCGGGAGGGGCAGGTCCGGCTTGCCGGACCGGGGTGGGCTGGGAGCACGACCGGTGGTCAGGCCCACCCCGGCCTCGCCTCCGGCTCGACCACCCCTCCTGCTTGCGGGAGGGGAGAGGTTGCGCCCCGCCTCCGTTCACCGCGCTCCCTGTCTTTTTCCGATTGCGTCCGGGCGAAGCGGGTTTAGCGTAAGCGTATACGAAAAAACATTCCGGGGAACATCACCATGAAAGCTCTGCACCTGTCCGCCGCCATCGCGGCGCTGGCCCTTTCCATGCCTGCTTTGGCCCAAGGCAAGGCTGCCGACAAACCCGCAACCTGGGACGTCAACGCCCCGCCGATGAAGACGCGGACCATCCCGATCCGGGTCGACGAAGGCACCTGGATGAACCTCGATGTAAGCCCCGATGGCAGCCGCATCGTTTTCGATCTGCTCGGCGATATCTATACCATGCCCATCGCAGGCGGCGCAGCGACCCGCATTGCCGAGGGGCTGGCCTATGAACAGCACCCGCGTTTTTCCCCCGATGGCAGCCGCATCGCCTTCACCTCGGACCGCGGCGGCGGCGACAACATCTGGATCATGAACGTCGATGGGAGCGACAAGCGCCAGCTCACCAAGGAGACCTTCCGCCTGCTCAACAATCCGAGCTGGAGCCCCGACGGGCAATACATCGTCGCACGCAAGCACTTCACCACCGGGCGCTCGCTCGGCACCGGCGAGCTGTGGCTTTACCATGTCAGCGGTGGCAACGGCGTGCAACTGGTGAAGCGGCCGAGCGAGGTGCACCAGAAGGAACTGGGCGAGCCGATGTTCGCGCCCGACGGCAAGGGCATTTTCTACAGCAAGGATGCGACCCCGGGCCCGATCTTCGAATATGCGCAGGATTCGAATGCCCAGCTGTTCGTGATCGACCGTTATGACATGGCCAGCGGCAAGGTCGAGCGCGTGACCGGCGGCCCGGGCGGCGCAGCCCGTCCCCAGCCGTCGCCCGATGGACGCTATCTCGCCTTCGTCAGGCGCGAGCGCGCCAAGACCAAATTGTACGTTCGCGACATGCAAAGCGGCGAGGAGCGCAAGATCTACGACGCAATGGACCGCGACGTGCAGGAAACATGGGCGGTGCACGGCGTGTACCCCAATATGGGCTGGTCCGCAGACAGCGCGAAGGTGATCTTCTGGGCGGGCGGCAAGATCCGTTCGGTCGATGTCGCTAGCGGCGCCGAGAGCGTGATCCCGTTCAGCGTCAATGACACGCGCACGATCATCGACCCGATCCGCCCGCAAAAGCCGGTTGCGCCCGATACCGTCGCGGTGACGATGCCGCGCTTTGCCAGCATATCGCCCGATGGCAGCCGGATGGTGTTCGAGGCTTTGGGCAAGTTGCACCAGCAGGCGGCCACCGGAGGCGCGGCGCAGCCCCTGGTGACCAACGGCGGCAGCGATTTCGAACTGTTCCCGGCCTGGTCGCGCGATGGCAGCCAGATTGTCTATGTCAGCTGGGACGACGCCCGGCTGGGCGAATTGCGCGTGGTCGGCGCAGCCGGAGGAGAGGCCCGGACGATCAGCCGGACGCCGGGGCATTTTCGCCGTCCGCAATTCTCGCCCGATGGTCGCTCGGTGGTCTATGAGGCGGGCAGTGGCGGCGGATTGACCTCTGACAGCTGGGGCGCGGCGCCTGGCGTCTACCTGCTCGATATCGCCAGCGGCGAGACGCGCCGGATCACGCCCGATGGCACCGAGCCGCATTTCGGTGCAACGTCAGACCGGGTATATTTCAGCCGAGGCGGCGGCGGCAAGCTGGCGCTGGTCAGCACCGATCTGAGCGGCGAGGCCGAGCGCACCCATGCCAGCGGCGAGATGGTCAGCGGCTATGCACTTGCGCCGGACGGCAAGACGCTCGCTTTCCGCCAGAATTACGCGGCCTATGTCATGCCGTTCATGGCTGGCGCGGTCGATCTGGGCGCGGGCGGCGGTGCGCTGCCTGCGGTCAAGGTCAGCGAAGGCGGCGCGACCTTCATGCAGTGGAGCCGCTCGGGCCGCCAGCTCAACTGGTCGATGGGGCCGGTCGTCTATTCGGCCGATCCTGCCCGCGCGATTGCGGACGGACCTGTGAGCAAGGCCGAGGCCAAGTTCGCAGCACCCAAGACCGGGGTCGCGATCAACGTCAGCGCACCGGCGGACAAGCCTTCTGGCACAGTCGCGTTCACCAACGCGCGGATCGTGACCATGGCGGATGACGCAGGCGGCATCATCGAACGCGGCACGGTGCTGGTGCGTGACAACCGGATCGTGGCGGTCGGCGTGAATGTCGCGGTGCCTGCGGGCGCGCAGACGGTGGATGTCGCAGGCAAGACGATCATTCCCGGGCTGATCGACGCGCATGCGCATGGCCCGCAGGGGCAGGACGACATCATCCCGCAGCAGAACTGGAATGCGGTCTCGCATCTGGCCCTGGGCGTGACGACGATCCACGATCCCAGCAACTCGGCAAGCGAGATTTTCCCCGCTGCAAGCTATCAGCGCGTGGGCAAGTATCTCGCGCCGCGCATCTTCTCGACCGGCGAGGTGGTCTATGGCGCCAAGGCGGCAGGCATCTTCGCCGAGATCGACAGCCTCGCCGATGCGCGCGCGCACACCAGCCGGCTGAAGCTGCAGGGCGCGCACAGCGTCAAGAACTACAACCAGCCCCGCCGCGACCAGCGCCAGCAGGTCGTCGCAGCCTCGCAGGCGGACAACCTCGCCAGCGTTGCCGAGGGCGGGTCGCTGTTCGGGATGGATATCTCGCTGATCGCCGACGGCAACACGACGCTCGAACACAACATCCCGGTTGAGACATTGTATGAGGATGTCCGCAGCTTCTTCGTCCAGAGCAAGGTCGGTTACACCCCGACCCTGGTGGTCACTTATGGCGGTCCGGCGGCCGATCCCTATTGGCGCAGCCATACCGACGTGTGGTCCCACCCGATCCTGAGCAAGCACGTCCCGCGGCGCCGGCTTGAGGCGACATCGGTGCGCCGCGAGATCGCGCCCGAGGAGGATTATTCCGACACCGCGTCGGCGCGCGAGGCGATGGAGCTGGCGAGGCGCGGAGTCCTCGTCGGCATCGGTGCGCACGGGCAGGAAGAGGGGCTGGCCTCGCACTGGGAGCTGTGGAGTTTCGTCAAGGGCGGCATGACCCCGCTAGAGGCACTGCGCACCGCCACCATCAGCGGTGCCCGTTCGCTTGGCTTCGACAAGGACATCGGCTCGATCGAGCCGGGCAAGCTTGCCGACATGGTGATCATCGACGGCGATCCGGTTGCCGATATCCGCCAGTCCGACAAGATCACCCACGTCATGCTGAACGGCCGGCTGTATGAGGTGCCGACGATGAACGAGACAGTGACTGGCACCGCGACGCTGAAGCCGTGGTATTGGGAAGACTGATCCAATTCCTCCCCTGCAAGGGGAGGGGACCGCGAAGCGGTGGAGGGGAAGCGAGATTGCACGCCGTTCGGCCAGATGCATTCACACGCTTCCCCTTCGTCTCTCCTTAGGCGAGCCACCTCCCCTGTAGGGGAGGATTGAGGGTTTCATGCAGTGCCCATTTTGCGCCGCCATCAAATTGAGCTACGGCCTTCATCGATGAAGCGGGTGATTTTCAACGACCAATATGCGGCGATTCGGCCATGCTGATCGGCAACGGCAGCATGCTGCTTGTCGCCCTGGTATTTGCCGCCTGGACCGCCGCGGCGATCTGGGCGCTGGTCACCGGCCTGCAGATGCGCCGGGCCGCAGGAACCGCGCGGCGGCAGTTGCGCAGGCTTACCCGGCTGGTCGAATCCGGTCCCGCCGTGCCGCTGATCGTCCGGTCGGATTTGCGCATCGAAGGCCCCGAAAAGGTCGCGCGTTGGCTGGGACTGGCCAAGCTGCCGCCCTATCTTTCCGAGCTGATGCAAGAGGGCAGGGGCCTGTCGCGCGAAGCGCTCGATGCGCTGGGCAAGCAGATCACCACCGCGCAGAAGAGCGGCGCACCGTTCACCACCGCAATCACAGCCCTTGGATCGAACCGGCAGCTCCGCATCGAAGGCAAGCTGGCCGACCCGCACACCATCGCGCCGGGTGCGGTGCTGCTGTGGCTGTATGACGCCACCGAAAGCGAAACCCGCATGGCCGCGCTGGCCGAAGCCGAGGCAGAGGCGAAGCGTGCGTTCGATGCGCTGTCCGGGCTGATTGAAGCGGCCCCGATCCCGATGTGGTTCCGCCGCGAAGATCTTTCGCTGCTGCTCGTCAACACAGCCTATGTCCGCGCGATCGGGGCTGAGAACGCCACCGAGGTGGTGGAAGCGGGTCAGGAGCTGATCGAAACGATCGACGGGCTGACACCGATGGCGGTCGCCGCACGCGCGATGGAGGGCAATGCGCCTTCCCGCCGCACCGTCACCACCACCATCGCAGGCACCCGGCGCGCGATGGAAATCGTCGATCTGCCCATCAGAGGCCGCGGCGTCGCGGGCTATGCGATCGATGTCCACGACCTGATCCTCGCACGGCAGGCCACCGAAAGGTTCCGCGATGCCCAGCGCGACATGCTCGATCACCTCTCGGCCGGCGTTGCGCAGTTCGATGCGCAGCGCCGCCTGATCTTCGTCAACCAGCCGTTCGTACGGATGTTCGCATTGAAGCCGCAATGGTTGCAGGACGGGCTTGAGTTCGAGCGGCTGATCGACCGGATGCGCGAAGCGGGACGTGTGCCCGAGGTCCGTGACTTCCCCGCCTGGCGCGACGAGAAGCGCGAGTGGTTTCGTGCCGCCGAGCCTCAGGAAGAGGTGTGGCTGATCGCCGATGGCACCCATCTGCGCGCGATTGTCCAGCCGACGCCCGACAACGGCCTGCTTTTGGTGTTCGAGGACCGTACCGAACAGGTCCAGCTGGCCAGCGCGCGCGATACCTTGCTCAGGGTACGCACCGCGACATTCAACAATCTGTTCGAGGCGCTGGCGGTGTTCACCTCCGATGGCCGCCTGCATCTGTGGAACACCCGCTTCGGCGCGGTGTGGGATGTCGAGGAAGGCGTGCTGGCTGCGCACCCACGCGCCGACGAACTGCTCAAGGCGATCGCGCCACGGCTCAAGCGGCCTGCCCAGATTTCCGCACTGCGCGAGGTGATCCGCGCCGCGACGCTCGACAGGGTCCAGCGCGCCGGGCAACTGGTGATGAAGGACGGCCGGGTGTTCGATTTCGTGGGCATTCCGCTGCCCGATGCCAGCGCGCTGTTCACGATGATCGACGTGTCCGACGCCAAGAAGATGGAGGATGCGCTGCGCGAGCGCAACGAGGCCCTGGTCGAGGCCGACGCGATCAAGACGCGTTTCCTCGCCAATATGAGCTACGAATTCCGCACGCCCTTGACCTCGATCGGCGGATTTGCCGAACTGCTGGCGAGCGGCGTCGCGGGGCCGCTCTCAGAGCAGGGACAGGATTACGCCAAGGCGATCATCGATTCGGTCGAGCGGCTGTCGGCGCAGATCAACATGGTGCTCGATCTCAGCCAGAGCCAGGCGGGCACGCTGCCGCTGAAGCTCGAGCCGACCGATATCGGCGCGCTGCTGGTCGATGTCGCCAAGAGCGCCTCGGGGCTTGCGGGCGGACGCAACATCGCGCTCGAGCTCGACGTCAACGGCGGCCCGGGCAGCGCCGAGGTCGACCGTGCGCGTTTTGCCCAAGCGATCAGCGCGGTGGTCGATAACGCGCTGCGCTACACGCAGGAAGGCGGGCGCGTGCTGCTGCTCGGCGACCGGTTCCGCGGCAAGTTGCGGATCGTGGTATCGGACAACGGCCCCGGCCTCGATGCCCGTGCCCAGGCGCGCGCGCTCGATGGCGTGCTGCAGGCCGACGAGGCAGGCGGCAAGCCGGTGCACAAGCGCTCCGGCCTTGGCCTCCCGCTCGCCAAGAACCTGATCGAGGCGCATGGCGGGCGGATGGAGCTGATGAGCGAACCCGGCGCAGGCACCATCGTCACCATCCTGATGCCATGACGGTCACAATCGCATCCCTTGAGGCCATGCAGGCGCTGGGCGCGGCGCTGGCCGGGGTCGCTCAGCCGGGCGATGTCATCGCGCTGTCGGGGGATCTCGGCGCGGGCAAATCGACATTGGCGCGTGCGATTCTCAAGGCCCTGGGATTTGCCGGCGAGGTGCCCAGCCCGACTTTCGCCCTGATCCTGCCGTACGATCCGCCTGAGGTGCGAATCCCGGTGATCCATGCCGATTTCTATCGGCTCGAAGGCGCCATGGAACTCGACGAACTGGGGCTGGACGCAGGCGACCCGGCGCTGCTGATCGCCGAATGGCCCGAGCGGGTCGGAGGGCTTGGCGGCCCCGACACGCTGGAATTGCGGATCGCCGGGACCGATGCTAGCGAGCGCACCATAACTGCGCAGGCCGGGGCCAACTGGCATGCGCGCTGGCAGCAGGTTGCGGGTGGTGAATTTTGAACGAGCGTGATTTGGTTATCCGGGCATTTGCCGATGCCGCAGGCTGGGGCGATGCCGAGATCGCGCCGATCCCCGGTGACGCCTCGTTCCGCCGCTATTTCCGGCTGATCGGGACCGAGCGCAATGCGATCCTGATGGACGCGCCGCCGCCGGAAGAAGACCCGCAGCCGTTCCTCGATGTCGCGCGCTACCTGACAGGACAGGGCCTGCGCGCACCGGAAATCCATGCGGAAGATGCCGATGCGGGGCTGGTGCTGCTAGAGGACTTCGGCGATGTCCGCATGCGCGAAACTGTCGATGCCGCCGATGCCGAAACCGAGCGCGCGATCTACACCCGGGCGATCGAAACGCTGGCACGACTGCACGATCGCCCTGCCGCCCGCGTCCCGCTGTATGACCGCGCCGTCTATCAGCGCGAAGCCGGGTTGCTCACCGAATGGTATTGCGCCGCGCGGGGGCTGGATGTCGACACGGATGGCTATGTGCGCGCCTGGGATCGGGTGCTGGACACGATGGATACGACCGCGCCTCAGGTGACGGTGCTGCGCGATTACCACGCGGAAAACATCATGCTGCTCGAGGATGGCGGACAGGGGCTGCTTGATTTCCAGGACGCGCTGATCGGCGACCCGGCGTACGATCTGGTGTCACTGCTGCAAGATGCCCGCCGCGACGTGGCGCCTGCGCTCGAGGCGGAGATGATCGAGGCGTATCGCGCAATGGCCAACCCGGCCTATGATTTCGACACTGCCTATCACGTGCTCGGCGCTCAGCGGAACGCCAAGATCGTCGGCATCTTCGTGCGGCTGTGGAAGCGCGACGGCAAGCCGCGTTATCCGCTGATGATCCCGCGGGTCTGGGCGGCGCTGGAGCGCGACCTTGCCCACCCTGCGCTCGCCCCCGTCGCGCAATGGTTCGAAGCCAACATCCCTGCAGTGCTGCGTGATCCTGCCGGCACGCTCGGCGGGGAGTTCGCATTGTGAGCGCCAGCGCCCCCTTTGCCCGCACGGCGATGGTGATGGCTGCGGGCCTTGGCAAGCGCATGCGGCCGCTGACCATCACTACGCCCAAGCCGTTGGTGCGAGTCGGGGGCAAGCCGCTGATCGATCATGTCATGAGCCACCTCGCCGCTGCCGGCATGCAGCGTGTGATCGTCAATGTGCATTATCTCGCCGACGCGCTCGAGGCCCATCTGAGGGCGCGCGATTATCCCTTCGAGGTGATGATCTCGGACGAACGCGACCTGCTGCTCGAGACCGGTGGCGGGCTGGTCAGGGCGTTGCCGATGATCGAGGAGGATCCGTTCTTCTGCCTCAACAGCGACAATGTGTGGCTGGAAAGCGCACGCTCATGCTTTGACGAGCTGCGCGCTGCGTGGGACGATGCACGCATGGATGCGTTGCTGCTGCTGGTGCCGCACAGCCGCGCTGTCAATTATCAGGGCGTGGGCGATTTTCACCTCGACCAGTTGGGGCGCATCATCCGTCGCCGGCCGGGCAGGGTCGCCCCCTATATCTACACCGGCATCCAGTTGCTCTCGCGCCGCCTCCTTGCCGATGCGCCCGACGGCGCGTTCTCTACCAATGTGCTGTGGAACCGCGCCATCGTGGCGGACCGGCTGTATGGCATCGCACATCTGGGCCAGTGGTTCGATGTCGGCACGCCCGGTGCGATCGAGCCAACCGAAGAGGCGCTGTTGAATGCCTGATCCCCGCCAGACCCGCGTGTACGCCATCGGAGCTCAGCGCGGGTTTGCGGACGTCCTTGCAAGCGGACTGCTCCACCGGTTCGGCAGCGACCCGCTTGCGCTGGCACGGGTCACGCTGCTGATCCCTAACCACCGCGCGGGAAGGGCGATCACCGAGGCGCTGGTACGCCATGCCGCCGACGGTCTGCTGCTGCCGCGCATGGCGCTGATCGGCGATCTCGACCTTGACGAAAGCCTGGGCACGCTGCTTGATCCGCTGGGCGATGGCGAGACGATACCGCCCGCCGTCGATCCGCTCGAGCGGCGGTTCCGGCTGGCTGCGATCATCGCGCACGAGGGCGCGGGGCGGCCCGGCGCGCACGATCCGGCAGAGGCGCTGCGACTGGCCTGCGAATATGCCCGCGTGCTCGATCAGTTGCAGATCGAGCAAAAGACGCTCGACCAGCTCGATACCGTCGATGTCGAGGCTGACCTCGCCGACCACTGGGCGCAGGCGCGCGACCTGTTCCTGCGCGTGGGACGCGCATGGGCGCAGGAGCTTGCCAAGGATGGCAAGATCGATCCCGCCGAACGTCGCAACCGGCTGCTCGACAAGGCCGCCGAACGCTGGCGCGATCATCCGCCGCAAAGCCCGGTGATCGCAGCCGGTATCACGACATCGGCACCAGCGATCGCGCGATTGCTGCGCAGCATAGCCCATATGCCTCAGGGCATGGTTGTGCTCCCGGGCCTTGATCTGGATATGGACGCCGCCCTTTGGGAGGCGATCGGCGAGCCGGTCCCCGTCACCACGCCCGGAGAGGCACCGCCCGCCGAGCGCCCTGCGGTCACCCACCCCCAATATCATCTCAAGCAATTGCTCCACGCGATGAGCATCGAGCGGGCAGAGGTCGAACCGTGGCAGCCCGAACCGCGCACGGGTTTGATCGCGGACCGGGCCAATTTGCTGCGCAGCATTTTCCTGCCCGCGCGGCTCAGCGACCGCTGGGTGACGCTGCCAGCCGCCGACCGGCGCACCAAGGGCATCCGCATCATCGAGGCCGCTAACCCCGACGAGGAAGCGCAGGCAATCGCTTTGCTGGTGCGCCAGGCGCTCGATGTGCCCAGCCGCCGCACCGCGATCGTCACTCCCGATCGCACATTGGCGGCCCGGATCATCGCGCATCTCCAGCGCTGGAACATCGAGGCAGACGACAGCGCGGGCGAAGCCTTGCCGGTGACACCGCCGGGCCGGTTTCTGCTGGCCGTCGCCAACTGCCTTGCCAGCGATTTCGCGCCGGTCGAACTGCTCGATCTGCTCAAGCACCCGCTGGCGCAACCCGGCGACGCGCGGCTGGCCTGGCTCGACAATGCCCGCGCGCTCGACATGCGGCTGCGCGGGCCGCGCCCTGCTCAGGGCCTCGCGGGGATCGACGCCAGCGTCGGCCTGCCCGAATTGCGCGAATGGTGGGCTGGCGCCAAGGCGCTGCTCGCCCCGATCGCAAAGTTCCCGCGCGACCCTCAGCCGCTTTCGAACGTGATCGCCGCGATCATCGCCGCCGCCGAAGCCTTGAGCAATCATGCGGTTTGGAGCGGCATCGCAGGGCGTGCGGCCGCCGATCTTGCGCAGCAGTTGCTCGCTCGCTCGGCTGCCCATGACCCGCTGGTGACCACGGCCCAGGCGGCAACGATCCTGTCCCGGCTGATGGCCGAGAAGGCAGTGCGGCCACCGTTCGGCAAGCATCCGCGCGTCGCGATCTACGGCCTGCTCGAGGCGCGGCTGCAGAGCGCCGACCTCGTGATCTGTGCAGGTCTCAACGAAGGTGTGTGGCCGCAGATCCCGTCACCCGATCCCTGGCTGGCACCGATGGTGCGCAATGCGCTCGGCCTGCCGCCGCTCGAGATGCGCGTCGGCCTCGCAGCGCAGGATCTTGCCGGCGCACTGGCCTCACCCGAAGTGGTGCTGACCCGCGCCCGGCGCGACGGCAGCGCGCCGACGGTCGCCTCGCGCTTTCTGCTGCGGCTGCAGGCGGTCGCGCCCGACAAGGACATGGAGGATGCGGTCACGCTGGCACTCGCCCGCACGCTCGACCGCCGCCTGCCGCCAGTGCGGATCGAAAAGCCCGCGCCGCGCCCGACGCGGGCCCAGCGGGCGGTCAGGCTTTCGGTGACCGAACTCGACCGGTTGCGCGCGGACCCGTTTGCTTTCTACGCCAAGCGCATACTTGGCCTGCGCTCGCTCGATCCGGTCGATGCAGAGCCCAGCGCGGCATGGCGCGGCAGTCTGGTGCACGAAATTCTCGAGCTGTGGCACAAGGAAGATGGGCTCGATCCTGCGGCACTGGTGCCGCGCGCCAACCTTTTTCTGGCCAGGGCGAACGTCCATCCGCTGATCAAGGCACTGTGGCGGCCCCGGCTGGTTGCGGGGCTTGAATGGGTGGTGCAGCAGAGTTTCGATTTTGCCGAGTCGGGGCGCAAGATGATCGACGCCGAACGCAGCGGCAGCATTTTGGTCGACGGGGTCAAGATATCGGGCAAGGCCGATCGCATCGATCGGATGCCCGATGGCACCTTGGTCATCGTCGACTACAAGACAGGCAAGCCCCCCTCGGCAGCGCAGGTCCAGACCGGATTTGCGCTGCAGCTTGGGTTGCTTGGGCTGATGGCTGAGCGCGGTGGCTTTGCCGAGGACCCGAATCTCCCGCCGATCACCGGCAGCGCGCGCGGTTTCGAATATTGGTCGCTGATCCGCCATAAGGACAGCGAGACAGGGTTTGGCTATATCGACAGCCCGGTGCTGCAGGGGCGCAAGAAAAGCGGCCTTCCTGCCGAGGACGTGGTTCCGACCAGTGAAAAGTTCCTGCGCGAGGCGCTCGCCGACTGGATATTGGGTGATGCGCCATTCGAGGCCAAGCTCGTGCCTGATCATGCGCTGTACACCGAATATGACCAGTTGATGCGGCTGGCTGAATGGTATGGCCGCCAGGATGGTCGCACGGGAGGCAGGACATGAGCGGCGGCACGGCGAGCCTGCATCCGCTGCACGGCGATCAGGCGAGGGCGGTAACACCTTGCGATCAGGTGTGGCTCAGCGCGTCTGCGGGCACCGGCAAGACCCAGGTGCTCACCGCGCGCGTCTTCCGCCTGCTGCTGGAGCCCGGGGTCAATCCCGACGCGATCCTGTGCCTCACCTTCACCAAGGCCGGCGCCAGCGAGATGGCCAACCGCATCAATGCGCAGCTCGCTGCCTGGGTGCGGATGAGCGATACGGCATTAGGCGCGGACCTGCGCTGCATCGGCGCCCCCGTCGATCCCGATACGCTCACCCGCGCGCGCCGGCTGTTTGCGCGCGTGCTCGATGCACCGCAGGGCGGCCTGCGGATCCAGACGATCCACAGCTTCTGCCAGTCGCTGCTCGCCAGTTTCCCCGAGGAGGCGGGCCTTGCGCCCGGCTTCCGCCCGATCGAGGACCGCGACCGGGTGCAACTGGCGCGCGACACGCTGGGCGCAATGCTGGTCGAGGCCGTGCGCAATGGCGACACCCGGCTGTCGGACAATCTCGAGGCGCTCAGCCTGCGGATGGGGGCGGAAGCGACCGAGAAATTCCTGATGCGATGCGCCGCAAAGCCCGATGCGATGGATGCGCTCAAGGGCGATATCCGGCCCTATCTCAACGCCGCGCTGGGGCTGAAGCGCGACGAGGATGGCGGTGATCTGGCGCGTCTGTGCAGCGACAGCCTGTTCGACATCGCCAATCTGGAGGCGCTGCAGGACAGCAATGTGCAGTGGGGCACCGCCACCGGGCAAAAGCACGCCGATGCGATCCAGACCTGGCTCGACATGGGCGATGACGAACGGCTCGAGCATCTCGATCTGATCTGGTGCGTCGTGGCGATCGCCAATGGCAATCTGCGCTCGTTCACCCAGTCGCCCAAAAAGGTCGACCCCGATTATCCGTTCAAGGCCGAAAGCCTGTATTCGGACCTGCTCTCGCTCAAGGAGCACGCGGCGCTGATCGGCTTCTCGGGAGAATATGCCCGCGCGCTCGAGGTCGGCCGGGCGTTCGCGTGGAGCTTTGCCGAAGCCAAGCGCCAGTCGGGCCTGCTCGATTTTGATGACCTGATCCGCGCGGCGGCAGACCTTCTCTCGGGGCGCAGCATGGCGCAATGGATCGCCTACAAGCTCGACCAGCGCTTCGACCACGTGCTTGTCGACGAGGCACAGGACACCAACCCCAATCAATGGGCGATCGTCAACGGCCTCATCGCCGACTATTTCTCCGGCATGGGCAGCAAGGCGGACCGTTTCCGCACGTTGTTCACGGTGGGTGATTTCAAACAGGCGATCTTCGGTTTTCAGGGCACCAGCCCGCAATATTATGCCGCCGCGCGCCACCGCATCGGTGCCTATGCACGCGATGCCGGCCAGCCGTTTCTCGATCTCAGCCTTGATCGCAGCTTCCGCTCGACCCAGCCGGTGCTTGATATGGTCGATGCGGTGCTGGGCGATCTGGGGCCGGCGGCCCTGGGAATCGCCGATGATGGCCTGCCGCTGCACGAAGGCCGTGCGGGGCCGGGCGCGGTCGAGCTGTGGCGTCCGGTGGGCGAGGGCGTCGAGACCGAGGATGGCGAGGCCGATGCCGGGCCCGAGGGCGAGGTCGCGGAGGAATGGCTGTCGGGCGCCGAGCTTCGCTTCGCGCATCAACTGGCGTATCGGATCGCGCGCTGGCTCGACCCCGCATCGTCCGATCGGCTGTGGCTCGCGCGCCGCTCGGACGGCAGCGCGGGCTGGGCCGGGGCTGGCGATATCATGGTGCTGCTGCGGCGGCGCGGCGACCTGGCCTCGCTGATCGTCGCGCGGCTTTATGCCGCCGGCGTTCCCGTCGCGGGGATCGATCGGCTGCGGCTGGGACAGCCGCTGGCGGTGCAGGATCTGGTCGCGGCGATCCGCTTCGCGTTGCAGCCGCTCGACGACCTCACCTGCGCTGCACTGCTGGTCTCGCCATTGTGCGGCTGGACGCAGGAAGAGCTGCTGCACTACGGCCATCGCCCGGACAAGCGCGCCTTATGGCCGCACCTGCGCGATCAGGCGCGCGACGATCCGGCGCTGCGCGGGCGGATCGAGGTGCTCTACGCGCTGCTCGGCATGGCCGATTTCGGCACGGCCTATGATTTCCTCGAGCAAGTTTTGAGCGGCCCGGTGCAGGGCAGGGCCCGGCTGGTCGCGCGGCTGGGCGAGGAGGCACTCGACCCGATCGCCGAGCTGCTGGCGCTCGCGCAGAAATTCGCCGCCAGCCATGACGGCGGGCTGCAGGCATTCCTGCACTGGTTCGATGCCGGGGATGAAGAGATCAAGCGCGAGCTTTCGGGTCAATCGGACATGGTGCGGGTGATGACCGTGCACGGCTCCAAGGGCCTGCAGGCACCGATCGTGATTCTCGCCGACGCCTGTGTCGATCCGACTCGTAAGGTCGACAGCAGTTTTGACTGGCCGGTGGAGATCACGGGAGCCGATGCGGTGATCGACCTTCCGGTCTACAGCCTGCGCAAGGCCGAACGGGCGGGGCCGCTTGCAGAGGCGCACGATGCGGCTCGCGCGACGGACATGGAGGAGCATTGGCGGCTGCTCTATGTCGCGATGACCCGCGCGGCCGAGCGGCTGTATGTTGGCGGTACATTGGGACGGCGCGCCAAGGAACCGCCTGAACTGAGCTGGTATGCTTTGATCGAGCGCAACTTCATGGCGCTGGGATGCGACTGGATCGATGAGGGTGAGGGCGCGTGCCGGCGTTTCGGCATTGGCGCGGTGCCAACCGAGGCGGCGATAAGCCGGGCGGCGCATACTCCTGCCCAAGCCTTGCCGATGCCCGATTGGGCGCTGACCCCCGCCGCGCCCGAACAGCGTCCGCCAAGCCCGCTCGCGCCATCCTCGCTGGGCAAGGACGACAGTGCCAGCCCGCCGGTCTTCGGCGCGGACCTTGCCAGCGCGGCGCAGCGCGGCCTGATCATGCACAGCCTGTTCGAACGCCTGCCGTCGGTCGCGCCTGAAAAGCGGCGGGAGGCGGCGCGGCGATGGCTGGCGAGCCAGCACCAGATCACGGACGATGCCGAGGCCGATGCCGTTATCGATTCGGTCTGCGCGGTGATCGAGCATCCCGATTGGGCGGATATCTTCGGCGGTCAGGCGCTTGCCGAAGCGCCGATCGCTGCGGTCGTGGGTCTCAACGTTGTGACCGGTACCGTCGACCGGCTGCTGATCGAGCCTGACCGGGTGCTGGTGGTCGACTTCAAGACAAGCCGCCGCCCGCCGCGATCGCTCGAACAGCTGCCGGTGGCGCATGTGCGGCAGATGGCGGCGTATGTCTCGGCGCTGCGGCTGATTTTTCCGGGGCGGCTGGTGCAGGCCGGATTGCTCTATACTGCCACTCCGGAGCTGTTCGTGCTTCCCGATGCCCTGCTCGCTGCGACGAAGCTGGACTAACGGGCGCCACATGAATAGTTGCAGCCTCACGGCTTGAGCGGCCCGGACGCCGTGCTTACATTCCTGATCAAGTCACCAAAAAGGAGTTACCCCCGATGGCCACAACTGCAATCAGCGATGCAAGCTTCGATGCCGATGTTCTGAAATCCGACAAGCCTGTTCTGGTCGATTTCTGGGCCGAATGGTGCGGCCCGTGCAAGATGATCGGCCCCGCTCTCGAAGAAATCAGCGACGAGCTGGCCGGCAAGGTCACCATTGCCAAGATCAACATCGACGAGAATCCCGATGCCCCCGCCAAGTATGGCGTGCGCGGCATTCCGACGATGATCCTGTTCGACAAGGGCCAGATCGTCGAAACCAAGGTCGGTGCCGCTCCCAAGAGCGCGCTCAAGAGCTGGCTCGAAGGCGCGCTGCCCGGTTGATGGCAACATGCTCGAAAATGGTGTAATCCCTGAGCCCATGTCGGTTCAGATAGGTCATAATCGCGCTTTGGGCTTCAGGCCGACGAAAGGCGCGAGCATGTACGCCATTGTCTTCGATCTCGATACCACCGTGTTGCAGACCGCCTATCACAACGCCTCATGGAACAACGCCTATTCCGACATCCGAAGGGTATTGGAAGCACGGGGTTTTGAATGGCAGCAGGGATCGACCTATTTCGGCAACGATACGGTGACTCCAGTCGATTGCGTCTTGGCTGTCCAGGAGCTTCGCCGCGAGTATGACTGGTTCAAGCCCTCGGTTCGCGACATTCGCATGTTGCGGATTGAGGAAAACAACGACCTAGGGCCGGCAATAGAATAATCAGGCCAGTATCGCCGCTGCCTCGTCCCATAGCCGGGGTGAGGCGGCGGCGAGCATGCCCTTGCGCTTGTCGCCGGGCAGGTAGCGCGAGCCATCGAGCCTCGCGGCCTTGCCGCCCGCTTCCTCCACGAACAGGACGCCCGCGGCATGATCCCATGGCAAGGTACGCTCGAACAGCGTCACGTCGTTCTGGCCTAGCACCAGCCGGGGATATTGCTCGGCAGCGCAGCGGGGAATATCGACGAGGCGGAATTTTCCATCGGCGGCGGCATTGATCGCGCTGCGGCGCGGTTCGGGGATGTAGAGCGTCGAGATGGCCGCCACCGGCAGCGTTTCGCCGCTTTCGCGCGAGGCCACCGCGCTTTCGCCGATGAAAGCACCGCCGCCACGCACGGCATGACACATTCGGTCGGCGAGCGGATCATAGAGCCAGCCCGCGACCGTCTCGCCATCCTCGATCAGAGCGATGAGAATGCCGAACGGCGCGTGACCGTGCGCATAATTATGGGTGCCGTCGATCGGGTCGATGATCCAGGCGATGCTGTCGTTGACCCGCTCTATCAGCGCTGGATCGGCCTCGACTGCTTCTTCGCCGACAATGCTGGCTTCGGGCAGGATCGACTCCAGTCCCGCGCTCAGTCGCCGCTCGCTCTCCTTGTCGGCGATGGTGACCAGATCGCCGGGTGATTTCTCGTCGATCTGCGAGGCGCTGAGCTCCTGATAGTGGTGCAGCACCACATCGCGCGCTACCGTGCGGATCAGGGCGGAAACCGGCGCGTGGAGCAGGTGCATGGCCATCAGCTCCGGTAATCGGCGTTGATCGAGATATAACCATGGGTGAGGTCGCAGGTCCACACCGTGGCGCGGCCCTCGCCAAGACCGATATCGGCCTCGACCAGGATCTCCTGACCCTTGAGGTGCGCAGCGACCGGAGCCTCGTCATAGCCTTCGACCACCACCCCTTGCGCAGCCACCTCGACTCCGCCGAAGCGGATCGCCAGCAGGTCGCGCTCGGCAGGCTCCCCCGCCTTGCCCACTGCCATCACGACGCGGCCCCAATTGGCGTCCTCGCCCGCGATCGCGGTCTTCACCAGGGGCGAGTTGGCGATGCTCAGCGCAATCCGGTGCGCGCTTGCGTCGGTCACCGCGCCGGTGACACGCACCTCGATGAACTTGGTCGCACCCTCGCCGTCGCGCACCACCAGATGCGCGAGCTGGCGGCACAGATCGGTCAAAGCTGCGGCGAAGGCGTCGGCGCCCAGGCTGTCCATCGTCTCCAGTCGCGGGTGCTCCGCCTCACCGGTGGCGAAGGCGAGCACGGTATCGCTGGTCGATGTGTCGCTGTCCACGGTGATGCAGTTGAACGTGCTGCGGTTGGCCGCGCTCAGCATCTGCTGCAGCAGCGCCGGCGCGATCGCGGCATCGGTGAAGATATAGCCCAGCATCGTTGCCATGTCGGGCGCGATCATGCCCGAACCCTTGATCACGCCAACCAGCTCGACCCGGCGGTCGCCGATCATCGCGCTGGTGGTCGCGGCCTTGGCGAAGGTATCGGTGGTGCCGATCGCGTCGGTGAGGTCGCGCCAGCAGCATGGTGAGGCGCCGAACGCCGCCTCGAGCCCGGCGCGGGCCTTGTCCTGCGGCAGCGGAACGCCGATCACGCCGGTGGCCGATACGAACACCTCTTCAGCCGCACAGCCCAAGTGCGCCGAAACGGTCTCGATCACCATCTGCACCGCCGCACGGCCCTTGCCGCCGGTGAAGGCGTTGGCGTTGCCGGCGCTGACCACCAATGCGCGCGCCTTGCCGTGCGGAAGCGCGCTGCGGCACCATTCGACCTCGGGAGACGGGCATCTGCTGGTGGTGGTGACGCCTGCGACGGCCGTCCCCGGAACCAGCTCGACAAAGCTCAGGTCGCACCGGTCCCAGTCCTTGTAGCGCGCACGCGCCACGCGGGGGGTGACGCCGGCGATGGCAGGGAGATCGGGGAAGGGGAGCGCGAGCGGCGATACCGAATGGGACATCATGCAATCCAGAATAAGCGAACACTCCGCCCGGCACTAAACCGGAAAATACTGCGCGCAAGCCTTTTGCCCGGATGTCGGGTGCATGGTGTCTGGAATGATCGGAAGATGCTCTTGGTGCGGGCGGTGGGACTCGAACCCACACTCCTTGCGGAACCGGATTTTGAGTCCGGCGCGTCTACCATTCCACCACGCCCGCCAAGCAGCGGCAGCCTATAACGGTTCGCAAAATTCCTGCAACCCGCAAAAGCCGCCGCTGGTTTCCCGCCGAATTACAGCTTCAGGTCGCGCGCAATCGCCTTTTGGGTCGCGCCGCCATATGGCGGCAGGAAGCCGCCCAGTTTGGCGACATCGATGCGCGGCTGGCTGTAGATCGACTTGGCGTGGCTGAAAGTGCGGAAGCCATCGAGCCCATGATATGCACCCATGCCCGATGGTCCGACCCCGCCGAAGGGCAGGTCCTCCATCGCGACGTGGAAAATCGTGTCGTTGAGCGTCACGCCGCCCGAGATCGTGCGGTCGGTGACCCGCTTGGCTTCGTCGGAATTTTCGCCGAAATAATACAGCGCCAGCGGACGATCGCGGCCGTTGACGTAGTCGATCGCCTCGTCGACCGTGACATAGGTCTTCACCGGCAGGATCGGGCCGAAGATCTCGTCCTGCATCACCTTCATGTCGTCGGTGACGTTGCGCAGGATATGCAGCGGCATCTTGCGGCTGTTGGCGGACTTGAAATCCTCACCCGCCGGATTGACCTCGATCACCTCGGCGCCCTTGTCGCGCGCGTCATCGAGATAGCTGTTGAGCCGCTGGTGATGCCGCTCGTTCACCACTGCGGTGTAGTCGTCATTGCCAAGCAGCGTGGGGTAGAGCGTGCCGGCCGATTGCCTGATGGCGTCGATGATCTCGCTCTCGTCCTCATGCGGAACATAAAGATAGTCGGGCGCGATACAGATCTGACCGGCATTGAGCATCTTGCCCATGGTGACGCGCTGCGCCGCCCTGGCCTTGTCGGCATCCCGGCCGATGATCGCGGGCGACTTCCCGCCGAGCTCGAGCGTGACCGGCACCAGGTTCTTGGCGGCGGCCCGCATGATGTGATGGCCGATGCTGGTCGCGCCGGTGAACAACAGGTGGTTGAAAGGCAGTTCGGAAAACGCTTCGCCAGCATCGGGTCCGCCGGTGAAGAAGGCGACTTCGCTGGCATCGAAGAACTGGGGCCCCAGCTTGGCGAGCAGGTTGGAGGTGTTTTCGGTGAATTCGCTGTTCTTGATCATCACCCGGTTGCCGGCGGCCAGGGCGCCGATGGCGGGGGTCAGGCACAACTGGATCGGAAAATTCCACGGCGCGATGATGCCGACCACGCCCAGCGGCTGATACTCGACCCGCGCACGGGCCCCCAGCAGACCCAGCGGAAACTGCACCGCGCGCTTTTCCGCCTTGGCCCAGCTGTCCATGTGCTTGAGTGTATGGCGCGCGCAATTGAGCACGCTGACGATGTCGGTCATCTTCGACTGCTCGGCGCTGCGATGGCCAAAGTCTTCGCTCATCGCCGCGACCAGCGCATCGGCGTTGTCGTGCACCATCTTCATCATGCGGCGGATACGATCCTTGCGGACCGCCATGGGAACCGGCAGCTCGGCGAGAAAGGCAGCCTTTTGCCGGACCAGAACTTCGTTGAGCTGGTCGGCCTTCAGCGGGGCGTCAATCGTGGTCGCCATTCATCGTCTCCCGTTATGGTTTTCGCACCAGGAATTGGCGCGATAAGTTGCGAATTGAAATGGCTTTGCGCTCCAGGGCCCGGCCTTCGCGTTATTTGGTCGGCGTCAGTTTGAGCAGCCGACCCTTGGATCCGCGCGCGCCGTCCTCGAGCAGCCAGATCGCGCCATCGGGACCTTGCTCGACCTCGCGAATGCGGGCATCCATGGTCCAGTTGTCGGCCTTTTCGGCGTTCTCACCATCCAGCTTGACGCGAACCAGGGCCTGGCCGCTCAGCGCACCGATAAAGGCGCTGTTCTTCCATGCCGGGAACATGTCGCCGGTGTAGATCATCAGGCTGCTTGGCGAGATCACCGGGGTCCAGAACACCTTGGGCGGCACGAAGCCGTCTTCGGGCGAGTGGTCCGGGATGTTGCGACCGTCGTAATGATCGCCGTTGGAAACCTTGGGATAGCCATAATTGGCATTGCGCTTGACGAGGTTGAGTTCATCGCCGCCTGCAGGCCCCATTTCGGAATTCCAAAGATTGCCCGCGCTGTCGAAGGCGATGCCCAGCGGATTGCGGTGGCCGTAGGACCAGATCTGCGCCTTGATGCGACCCTGATCATACATCGGGTTGTCGGACGGAATGCCGCCAGCGGGGGTAAGCCGCACGATCTTGCCGAGATTCTGGTCGAGATCCTGCGCCGGATCGAACTTCTGGCGTTCGCCCGAAGAGATATACATCATGCCATCGGGCCCGAAGGCGATACGGTGGCCGTAATGGCCCTTGCCGCTCACCTTGGGTTCCTGCCGCCAGATGACCTTCAGGTCATTCAGGCTGGCGCGGCCATCCTCGGCGGTGACCATCTTGGCGCGCGCGACCGCTGCGCCGCTGGTGTCGCCTTCGCCCTTTTCGGCAAAGCTCAGATAGACATAGCCGTCGTTGGTGAAATCGGGTGAAAGCACCACGTCGCCCAGACCGCCCTGGCCGCCATAGGCGACCTCAGGCGTTCCGCTCACGTCCACCATCGTCGGCCGGCCGTCGGCGCCGAAGCTGACCAGCTTGAGCACACCCTTTTTCTCGGTCACCAAAGCGCGGCCATCGGGCAGGAAGGTCATCGCCCATGGCTCGTCGAATGTCGCGATCGCGGCTGTCTCGAAGGGCAGACGATCGACCGGAGAAATCGCCTTGACCTCGGCAACTTCCTCACCGCTGGCCACCGCCTCGTCGCTGCTGTTGCATGCAATCAGGGCGAGCGGCAGTGCCGCGCTCAGGGTCAGTCGGTGCATCGGGTGAACTCCGTTTTTCATGGATTCGATCATCGCCATCCGCTGGCAGAATGCAAACGATTCGGGACAGGGCCGCTCGATCGCAGCGCGGTGCTTGCGATCCTGGCGGCCTTGCGGCAGAGACGCGCGATGCCCTCTTGCAGTTCCCATCCGCGCCTCTTTTCTGTGCCTGGATCCATCGCCGGGGTGGATGAGGCGGGCAGGGGGCCGCTGGCTGGTCCAGTGGTCGCCGCCGCCGTGATCCTGTGCCCCGACGGCATTGCCGGTCTGGCCGACAGCAAGGTGCTCAGCGCCGCAAGGCGGGCCGCACTCGAAGCCGAGATTCGCGCGCACTGCATCTTCGGCATAGGGATGGCGAGCGTCGAAGACATCGACGCAATCAACATCCTGCAGGCCACGATGCTGGCGATGACTCGGGCGGTGGAGGCACTGGGAGCGGACCCTGGCCATGTTCTGGTCGATGGCAACCGGCTGCCGCGGTGGCGCTACAGCGCGCAGGCGATCGTCAAGGGGGATGCGCTGCATCCCTGCATTTCCGCAGCGTCCATTCTGGCCAAGCAGGAACGCGACCGATTGATGCAGGTGGCCGCCGCGAGCCATCCGCATTATGGCTGGGAGCGCAACATGGGGTACGGCACGCCAGAGCACCTGGCGGCGCTGCGCCAACATGGGCCTTGCCCGCTCCATCGACGCAGCTTTGCTCCGGTGGCGCAGGCGATGCTGCTCTAGCCAAGTTTTTTGTCTGACGAGTCCCTTGAGCCACACCACTATCCCTTGAGTCTTGAAGCGTTAACAAGACTCAACATCTGGATTTGGACTCATTGTGTTCCGCCTGCGAGCCCCACCGTTAACCATTTGAACACCCGGAATCCCTAGGGTTTTGACCTTGACCGATGGTCGCCGAGGACTCATGCAGGGCCCTGTTAGAGGGCAAGCGGGGGTAAAGATGGTTTTGACTGGCGAGATAATGGCGCCTGTGGTGCGCAAGGCCAAGGCGCCCGCGCGCGCCAAGCCTGTGGTGCGGCCCGAACTGCCATTGGGCCAGATTTTGCGCGGCGACTGCATCGAGGAAATGCGCAAGCTGCCCAGCGGCTCGATCGACATGATTTTCGCCGATCCGCCCTACAACCTTCAGCTTGGCGGCGATCTGTTCCGTCCCGAGGGCGGCCGGGTCGATGCGGTCGACAACGACTGGGACAAGTTCGATACCTTCGCGGCCTATGACCGGTTCACCCGCGAGTGGATGACCGAGGCGCAGCGCATCCTCAAGCCCGACGGGTCGATGTGGGTGATCGGCAGCTATCACAACATCTTCCGCGTCGGCGCGACGCTGCAGGACCTGGGCTTCTGGATCCTCAACGACATCGTCTGGCGCAAGGCTAACCCGATGCCCAATTTCCGCGGTACGCGCTTCACCAATGCGCACGAGACCCTGATCTGGGCATCGCGCGACGAGAAGTCGAAATATACCTTCAACTATCGCGCGATGAAGACGCTCAACGACGAGCTGCAGATGCGCTCGGACTGGGTGATCCCGATCTGCGGCGGTCAGGAGCGCTTGAAGCGCGGCGGCGTCAAGGCGCACCCGACGCAGAAGCCCGAGGCGCTGCTGTATCGCATCCTGCTGGCCTGCACCAATCCGGGCGACGTCGTACTCGATCCGTTCTTTGGCACCGGCACCACCGGCGCGGTCGCCAAGCGTCTGGGCCGCGAGTGGATCGGCTGCGAGCGCGATGACACCTATATCGATGTCGCCGAAGAGCGCATCGCCGCCGCGCTGCCGCTCGATGAATCGGGCTTGAAGACGATGCAGTCGCCCAAGAGCCAGCCGCGCGTCGCCTTCGGCACTTTGGTCGAGACAGGCTATGTCCAGGTCGGTGCGGTGATCATGGACAAGGCGGGCAAGCACCGCGCCACGGTCCGCGCCGATGGCTCACTGCTCACCGGCGACCTGACCGGATCGATCCACAAGGTCGGCGCGAGCCTGCAGAACGCACCGTCGTGCAACGGCTGGACCTATTGGCATATCGAGACGCCTGCGGGCCTCAAGCCGATCGACAGCTTGCGGCAGACCTATCTGCTCGCCACCGAGCCCTGAGGCGCATGTCCGGCAAGGTCTATGTCCGGCCGGTGGGGTTGGCGGAGAGCCCGCAGACCTTTGACGGCGCGACGCTCCGTCTGGGCAGCAGCCTGGTGTGGTGTCATCTGCTCGCGATCGAGATCTTTGATGCGGGCAAGCTGACCGCGCGGCAGATCGTGCCGGTCGATGGCTTTGCCGATGCGCTCGGAACGCTGCCTGCCGATCAAGCAGAGCGGGCCCGCGTCCAGTTCGCCAACCTCTCGCGCCAGCACCCGCCTCTGGCGCTGGGCGAGCGGGTGTTGCGCTTCGACCAGCCGCAGGTGATGGGCATATTGAACGTCACGCCCGACAGCTTTTCCGATGGCGGGCGCTTTACCGACAACCCCGCAGTTGCCGCGGATGCGGGCTTTGCCATGCTCACCGCAGGCGCAACGCTGATCGATATCGGCGGTGAATCCACCCGGCCTGATGCGCCGGTGGTGTGGGAGGGCGACGAGATTGCCCGCGTCGTTCCCGCGATCAAGGCGCTGGCGCACAGCGGCGCGATCCTCTCGGTCGATAGCCGCAAGGCCGCCGTGATGGAGGCAGCGCTTCAGGCTGGTGCGCATTTCGTCAATGATGTCTCGGCGCTGCTGTTCGATTCGCGCGCGCTCGATGTGGTGCGCGCCGCCGGGTGCCCGGTGGTGCTGATGCACGCGCCGTCGCAGGGGCAGAACCCGCACACAGGCGCTGGGTATGGCAACGTCGTCACGGATGTCTTCGACTGGCTCGAAGCACGCATCGCTGCCGTCATGGCAGCCGGTATCGCCCGCGACCGGATCCTGGTCGATCCGGGCATCGGCTTCGGCAAGTCGCTCGCCGACAATCTCGCGTTGATCAACGCTCTGCCGCTGTTCCACGCGCTGGGCCAGCCGATCCTGTTCGGCGCAAGCCGCAAGCGGATGATCGGCGCGCTGTCGAATGAGGCTCCGGTCGATGCGCGGCTCGGCGGATCGCTGGCGCTGGCACTGAGTGCGATCGGCTCGGGCGCACAGATCGTCCGCGTCCACGACGTCCCCGAAACGGTGCAGGCGGCGCGCGTTTGGCGGGGCCTGCGCGATGCCGCCTTGACGATGCCCGGTCTGGGCTGACACACGGGCAAGCATGACCAGCTTCGTCCTTTCGCTCACCATGCTGACTGCCATGGCGCTCGTCGCCGGTGCCATCGTGCTGCTGCGACGGGGATTGCGCAAGCAGCCGGTGCTGATGCTGATCCTGGCAGCGGTGATGATCGGCAATGTCGTGATCTGGTCGATCCCGACCCAGAGCGGCGAATCCCTGGTGGACCGCGCAGAGGAGCCGTAACGCCGGGTTTGAAATCGGGGAGAGAGGATCGAACCTCCGGCACCTGCCTCCCGAAGGCGCTGCTCCTAAGGACCTGGGTCAAGGCAAATTCCTTCTCCCCCCTGCCTGGGCTCAGCGGAAAATGCGCTTTGGCCTTGTAACGGGTTTGTCACATCAGCCTCGATTTTCTCGCCAGTTACCCTATATCCCGCCTCTGGTGTGCGGGGGGCGGGCACAAACTTGCCAAGGATTTTCGGATGACCGTAACTAAAGCCCCTGCAAATCTGCCATCTACCGCACGGCGGCGGCAGCCATGAGCGGCGTCAACCGGATACAGGGTAACGTGCTCGCGGCCGCTGAACGCAGGCTGCTCAACTGGCTGTGCGCGCGACTGCCTGCATGGGTATCGCCCGATGGCCTCACGCTGATGGGCTTTTGCGGCGCGCTGACCATTTTTGCAGGCTATGGCCTCAGCCTGTACCAGATCGAATGGCTATGGCTGGCGATTGCCGGATTTTTCATCAACTGGTTCGGTGATTCGCTGGATGGCAGCCTGGCGCGCTACCGCAAGATCGAGCGGCCGAATTATGGCTATTTCATCGATCACAGCATGGACGCGTTGTCCAACCTCATCATCGTCGTCGGGCTAGGGCTTACTGCCTTCATTCGCATGGACGTGGCGATGTTCGCCCTGGGCAGCTATCTGCTGCTATCGATCCACACATTTCTGGCGGCCCGTGTCACAGGCGAATTTCGGTTGTCCTATCTGGCTGCCGGACCCACCGAGTTGCGGCTGATCCTGATCGCCATGAGTCTGGCGATGTTTACCACACGGCCTACCACGGTGATGGGCACGGGCCTTTCGCCATTCGATCTGTTTATCAGTGCAATAGGCGCAGGGATGATGGTCCTGTTCATCGTGCAAACCGCCGTCACAGGGCGCAAGCTGCACGCGCTCAGCAAATAATTCCGGTCAGACGGCTCCACGATGCTCCCGCCGTCTTGGTTTCCCCATTGGGTAGCCTCGCAGTCGTCGGCAGCGTCGCGCGACGTGCCCTCTGGGGGGCCATGACCGGCACTTGCCTGGCCGAAAGCAGGAGATGCGGTTCGAAAGGGAACGTCGTATGAAACGGGGTTCAAACGGTGCCACCGGCCCCGTTTCGTCCTTATAACAAATCTTGCGATTGCCGTGTGTTAAATGGTCGGGGAGAGAGGATTCGAACCTCCGGCCCCTGCCTCCCGAAGACAGTGCTCTACCAGGCTGAGCTACTCCCCGACCCAGACTTCATGGTGCCTTGCGGCGCCTGGGAGGCAGGGGCGTGCCTATAGCCACGCTGTGACGCCCATGCAAGCAGCCATTTTCGCTTTTCTGGGGCGATGCAATGGCAAGGCGAAAAGGCCCATGCTAGACCTTGCCCCATGGAAACAGCATTTCAGAGTCGCTCCGGGCAAAAAGTCCAATCGCGTCATTTCGAATGGCAATATCTCGATCTGATGGAGCAGGTCTGGACGCAGGGGCACAAGCGTTCGGACCGCACCGGGGTGGGAACCCGCTCGCTTTTCGGGGCGACGATGCGGTTCGATCTGTCGGACAATGCAATCCCGCTGCTCACCACCAAGCGGGTGTATTGGAAGGCAGCGGCGCGCGAGATGCTATGGTTCCTCACCGGCGACACCAACATCCGTTCACTGGTGATGCAGGGCGTGCACATCTGGACCGACTGGCCGCTCGATGCCTATCGCCGCGCGACGGCAGAAGCGATCGATCGCGACAGCTTCGAAGCGCGGATCATCGAGGACGCCGCGTTCGCCGCGCGCTGGGGTGATCTGGGCCCGGTCTATGGCAAGCAATGGGTCGACTGGCCGGTGTACGAGCCGGTCGAGGGCGAGGGAGGCCTGTTCCGCAAGCGTCCGCAGGGGATCAACCAGATCGCCGAACTGGTCGAGAGCCTGCGCACCAACCCCGGCTCGCGGCGTCATATCTTCGAGGGCTGGAACGTCGCCGAACTCGACCGGATGGCGCTGCCGCCGTGCCACAAGACCTACCAGTTCTTCGTGGCCGACGGCAAGCTCACCGGGTTGCTGTATCAGCGTTCGTGCGATCTGGCGCTGGGCGTACCGTTCAACATTTTTTCAGCCGCGCTGATCACTCGCATGCTGGCGCAGCAATGCGACCTTGAACCGGGCGAGCTGATCTGGAACGGCGGCGATGTGCACCTCTATCTCAATCACGCCGAACTTGTCGAAACGCAGCTTGCGCGCGAGCCGAGCGGTGCGCCCAGGCTGGACATCGTGCGCCGCCCACCCAGCATTTTCGATTATGCGATCGAGGACTTTCTGGTGCGTGATTATGCGCCACAGCCGCACATTTCTGCGCCTGTCGCGGTATGATCGGCGGGTGAAGGGCAGCACTATTGACCTATTGCGAATCTTGAAATAATATGTCTCGACGGTGCAATTAGTCGAAAGGCCAACAAGAGCCTTTTCCGGCTGAGTGAGCACAGCCCCGAGAGGATTTTTGATGGCCGATGGTCCTTTGAGATCGAATCAGCAGCCGCTTGCGCTGCATGTTCCCGAACCACGCTCACGTCCCGGTGACCCGGTCGATTTCAGCGATGTGGTCGTGCCTGCTGCGGGCAGCATGGCCCGGCCCGACGAGGCGGTGTCGCCTCATGATATGCGTGACCTTTCCTTCGGGCTGGTTCGCGTGCTCGATGACGAGCACAAGGCGGTCGGTCCCTGGGACCCGCGTCTGTCCGCCGAAACGCTGCTCAAGATCCTGCGCACCATGGCGCTGACCCGCGCGTTCGACGAGCGGCTGTATCGTGCACAGCGGCAGGGCAAGACCAGCTTCTACATGAAATGCACCGGTGAGGAGGCGACATCGGTTGCCGCCGCCGCCGCGATGCAGGGCGATGACATGGTGTTCCCCAGCTATCGCCAGCAGGGCATTTTGCTCTGGCGCGGCTATGCGCTGGTCGAGATGGTCAACCAGATCTATTCGAATCGTGGCGACAAGTTGAAAGGTCGGCAGTTGCCGATCATGTACTCATCTCCCGAACACAGCTTCTTCACCATCTCGGGCAACCTCGCGACGCAGTATCCGCAGGCGGTGGGATGGGCGATGGCGAGCGCGATCAAGGGCGACACCCGGATCGCAAGCTGCTGGTGCGGCGAGGGGTCGACCGCGGAAGGCGACTTCCACAGCGCGATGACCTTTGCCTCGGTGTACAACGCGCCGACCATCCTCAACGTCGTCAACAACCAGTGGGCGATCTCGAGCTTCTCGGGCTTCGCCGGAGCCGAGCGTACCACCTTTGCCGCACGCGCGATCGGATATGGCATCGCAGGGCTTCGCGTCGATGGCAATGATGCTCTCGCCGTCTATGCCGCGACGCAATGGGCGGCCGAGCGTGCCCGGTCGAACAAGGGCCCGACGCTGATCGAGCACTTCACCTACCGCGCCGAAGGGCACAGCACCTCTGACGATCCGTCCGCCTATCGCAGCGCGCAGGAAAGCGCAGAATGGCCGCTGGGTGATCCTATTTTCCGGTTGAAGCAGCATTGCATCGCGCTGGGCATCTGGGACGACGAGCGCCACGCCGCGATGGACCTGGAGCTGGCCGAAATGGTCAAGGCCGCGACCAAGGAAGCCGAGAAGAACGGCGTGCTGGGCCACGGCATGCACCAGCCGTTCGAAACGATGTTCGAGGACGTGTTCGAGGAACTTCCCTGGCATCTGCAGGAGCAGATGGCGCAGGCACTCGAGGAAAGGGCTGCGAAATGGCCGAAGTGATGCCTGAAGACGCAACCGCCGCCGAGGAGACGGCGACCAAGACGATGAACATGATCGAGGCGATCAACAGCGCCATGGACGTCATGATGGAGCGCGACCCCGATGTCGTTATCATGGGCGAGGATGTCGGCTATTTCGGGGGCGTCTTCCGCTGCACCGCGGGGCTGCAGGCGAAATACGGCAAGACGCGGGTGTTCGACACCCCGATCAGCGAATGCGGCATCGTCGGCGTTGCGGTCGGCATGGGGGCCTATGGCCTGCGACCGGTGCCTGAAATCCAGTTCGCCGACTATATCTATCCCGGTATTGACCAATTGATCTCCGAAGCCGCGCGGCTGCGCTATCGCTCGGCGGGTGAGTTCATCGCACCGATCACCGTGCGCTCACCGTTCGGCGGCGGCATCTTCGGCGGCCAGACGCACAGCCAGAGCCCCGAAAGCCTGTTCACGCATGTGTCCGGCCTCAAGACGGTGATCCCCTCGACGCCCTATGACGCCAAGGGTCTGCTGATCTCGGCGATCGAGGACAACGATCCCGTCATCTTCTTCGAGCCCAAGCGCATCTATAACGGACCGTTCACCGGCTATTACGACCGTCCGGTCGAACCTTGGTCCAAGCATGCCGCGTCCAACGTGCCGACCGGCCATTACCGCATTCCGCTCGGCAAGGCGAACATCGTGCGGGCAGGGGAGGCGCTGACCGTGCTCGCTTATGGCACCATGGTGCATGTCGCCAAGGCCGTGGTCGAGGCCAATGGCGTCGATGCCGAAGTGATCGATCTGCGCACGCTGCTGCCGCTCGACATCGAGACGATCGAGGCTTCGGTCAAGAAGACCGGGCGCTGCCTGATCGTCCACGAGGCGACGCGCACCAGCGGCTTCGGTGCCGAGCTGTCCGCGCTGGTGCAGGAACGCTGCTTCTATCATCTCGAAGCGCCGGTCGAACGCGTCACCGGTTTCGACACACCCTATCCGCACAGCCTGGAATGGGCGTATTTTCCCGGCCCGATCCGCATCGGTCGCGCCATTGCCAAGATCATGAAGGACTGACCCGCCATGGCAACCTATACCTTCAACCTGCCCGATATCGGCGAAGGCATTGCCGAGGCGGAAATCGTGGCGTGGCACGTCAAGATCGGTGACCGGATCGAGGAAGACGGCCGCATCGCCGACATGATGACCGACAAGGCAACCGTCGAGATGGAATCGCCGGTGTCTGGCACGGTCATCAAGGTGGCCGGCGCCGAGGGTGATGTCATCGCGATCGGTTCGATGCTGGTCGAGATCGAGATCGAGGGCGAGGTTGCCGACAGCGACGCCGAGCCAGGCTTCGATATCGCGCCCGAGCCCGAGACGATCGAAGCGGAGACCCCCAAGCTGCCGCCGGTGGAAGAAGCTGCTGCTCCCGCTGCTGCTGCACCTGCGCCAGCCCCGGCACCGGCTGTACCCAAGGCAGCGTCCGGAGATGGGCCCCTGCCTTCGCAGGGGACCGGCAGTGACAGCATTAAGGTGCTGGCATCACCCGTGGTGCGCCAGCGCGCGCGCGATCTGGGAATCGATCTGGCCAAGGTGCGGCCCGCCGAGGGCACGCGCATCCGCCATTCCGATCTCGACGCCTATCTGAATTATGGCGGCACCCGCGCAGGCCCGGGCCGCGCCGCCGACGAGGAAATCCGCGTCATCGGCATGCGCAAGCGCATCGCGCAGAACATGGCGGAATCGAAGCGCAACATCCCGCACTTCACTTATGTCGACGAGATCGACGTGACGAAGATGGAGGAGATGCGTGGCGAAATGAACGCCGGGCGCGGCGACCGCCCCAAGCTGACCGCATTGCCGGTCCTGATCGCTGCGATCTGCAAGACGTTGCGCGAATATCCGATGCTCAACGCGCGCTATGATGACGAGGCCAACGTGGTCACCCGCTCGGGCGCCGTGCATCTGGGCATCGCGACGCAAACCGATGCGGGCCTGATGGTGCCTGTGTTGCGGGGCGCGGAGTCCTTAAGCGTCTGGGATATGGCAAGCGAGATCGCGCGGCTGGCGGATGCGGCGCGCAGCGGCAAGGCGAAGAGCGAGGAACTGTCCGGCTCGACGCTGACGCTGACCTCATTGGGTCCGCTCGGCGGGATCGCGACCACCCCTGTAATCAACCGGCCCGAGGTCGCGATCATCGGCCCCAACAAGATCGTCGAGCGCCCGATGGTGGTCGATGGCGCAGTGGTCATCCGCAAGATGATGAACCTGTCGATCTCGTGCGATCACCGTGTGGTGGATGGCTATGATGCGGCGAGCTTCGTCCAGGCGCTCAAGCGCCGGATCGAGACGCCGATCTATATCTTCGCGGATTGATTATGAGGATCATTCAACAATAGTCACCCCCGCGGAGGCGGGGGTCCCGCTTCTGCGCTGCGGTTGCTGAAGCGGGATTCCCGCGTTCGCGGGAATGACGAGTGTTATGCAACCCGAGGTGGTTACCGAACAATCGCCCGGAATGTCACCCGGCGGGTCTCGCCCTGCATAAGCCGGTCGCCGACCCGCCAGCGCAGATGGGTGACGTCGTCGGGATTGGCTGGACGCCAGCTTCCTTCGCCCAGTGATACGCGAAGGTCCGCAAGCACGCCCCAGCTACGGCCGCCATCGATCGAAACGATCTCGCTGCCATCCACGGTTTCGTCGAGGCGGACGGTGCGGGGCAGAGGATTGGTGACGGTGAAGCCTTCGAGCGGCCGCTTGCCGGCGTTGCGATATTCGACGACATAGATCAGCCGCTCGCCGGGGCTCACCTGGCGCGCGGGCTCCAGCCGCACGCGCCGCGCCCCGGTCCCCTGCGGATCGATCCCCGCGACGAATAAAGATGTTTTTTTGAGTACAAAGCGCGCTGCCAGCGCCCCTGCCGGTGGCCCCAAGGCGAGCAGCGCGAGTGTTGTGCGCAGCATTCCCTACCCCAATTTGCCCCCGCCGGCCCTGTCCGGCATACCCGACAGCTATCTGCCAGCGGCGAACATATGGTTAATGCGAGCTGAGATTTTCCATTGCGGATCCTCATCAATGCCGCTGGATTGTGCGAGGGATTCGGTGCAGATATGCAGGCCATAGCCCGGATTGCGGGCCAAGGGCATTGTCATCCATGTCGCTACCTCCTCCAGAACGCACCCTTTCCGACGAGCTGCGGCGCGACCGGCTGCTGGCCGCATTGGCGCTGATCGCGGGCGTGGCGCTGTTTCTCGCCTTTCCGTTTGCGATGCGGGCAGGGGCCGAGTTCTTCCTGCCGCTGGCTGTCGCGATTGTCCTCTCGATTGCGCTGGTGCCTGCGCTCGAGTGGATGGAACGGCGCGGGCTGCCGTCCATGGCGGCGGCGTTTCTGTGCCTCGTGCTGTTCATGGCGCTTGCCAATGGCGCCCTTGCGGTGATCGTGGTTCCGGCAGCGGACTGGTTCCTGCTGCTACCCGACCGCCTGCCCAAGATCATGGAAAACCTCGCGCCGCTGATCGACCTGTATTCGGATCTGCAGAAGTTCGTCGATGATACCACGCGGCTGGTGTCGGGATCGATGGTCAAGGCGCAGAATGCTGCGACCGCTTCGCCCGAATCCCTGCTCGATCTGTTTGCCAGCGCTGCGCCCGGCGTTGCGCTGCAGATGGCGTTCGTCGTGCTGCTGATCTTCTTCTTCCTCGCCGGCTGGACCAAGCTGCGCGAGAACGCGATCAACAGCCGCGGCAGCTTCACCGGCGCGATGGCGACCGCCAGGGTAATCCAGAACGTCGTTTCGGCGACATCGGCCTATCTCACCACCATCACCGTCATCAACCTCCTGCTGGGCCTCTCCGTGGGCGTGGTGGTGTGGATGCTGGGGATGGAATCACCGGCGATGTGGGGCGGTATCGTCGCGCTGCTCAACTTCGTGCCTTATCTGGGGCCGGTGATCGCCGCAGTGCTGCTGGCACTGGGCGGTCTGATGAGCTTTGGCGACCTGTGGACCGCACTGATTCCGGCCAGTGTGCAGATCGTGTTTCATCTGGTTGAGGCCAACCTGATCACGCCTGCGGTGCTCGGGCGGCGGCTGACGATGAACCCGCTGCTGATCCTGGTCTCGCTGAGCTATTGGGCCTGGGTGTGGGGCACCACCGGCGCGCTTCTGGCGGTGCCCTTGCTGATCATCATCCAGACGGTCCTGGCGGCAGCAGGCAAGCCGGATATCGCCGGGTTCCTGTTCGAATCGGGAACGCTGACGCGATCGCCGCGCGACGCGGAATCGCCAGCGGCAGAGCCACTTTCGCCGGTTCGCGGGAAAAATTGAAACACCTGTTGACAGGTGGGATGGTCAATTCTATCAGCCGCGCTCCAACACGATGCGGGTGTAGCTCAGTTGGTTAGAGCGCCGGCCTGTCACGCCGGAGGTCGCGGGTTCGAGCCCCGTCACTCGCGCCATTGGACTGGAGAATATCTCCGGAAAAATGGCCACTCGCAGGTGTTGGAACACCCCTGAAATCGCTGTCGGGTCAGGCGCGCCAGCGCCCGGTTTCCATCCAGATCATCAGTGGTCGCATCGGCGCGATCCAGATAATTCCGGCGATGCAATAGACCACAGACTGCACCGCGATGTGCCATGTGCCGATCAGGCTCGAGAAACTCGCCACGATCACCGCCCAGATGGTGATGATCGCCAGGATAGCGAAAATGCCCACAGGCTTGCGCACCGTCGGTTTCATGGCAGCTTTCTTTCGTTTTGCGGCAGCAAAACCTGCTGCTCGGTGATCACCGCATCGAGTGGCATGTCATGCGGCTCGGCAGGGATCTGTTCTGCCTGCTGCACGGTCCAGGCAAGGCCAATCCGGCGCGCGCGCGGATGCGCAGCACACCAGGCGTCATAATGGGCACCGCCCTGACCGAGCCGGTTCAGCGCCGAATCGAACGCGACCAGCGGCATGAACAGCGCATCGGGAATCACTTCGGGCATCGCGGCATGAGGCTGGATGCCCCAGGGGCCCTGTACCAGCGTCTGCTCTGATCCGGTCCACAGCCGGAAGGTCATCGGGCCCTCGTGCGAGCCGGTCCAGGGCAGCGCTATCATCTTGCCCATGTCCAGCATATGCGCGGCATAGCGGTCGGCGGGCACTTCGCCCGGGATGGCATGATACAGGCCGATCGTCTCGGCCGCTTCGATCAGGGGGAGGATCATTCGGGGGGGCCGGCCAAAGACCAGCGCGCGGTGGCTGTCGGGCAGGGCCTGCCAGTGTGCCAGGCGCGCGGCGCGCATGAAACGGCGCAATTCGCGCTTCTGGCTGATCACGGCGGTCACTTAAATTTTCCGTTCAAAAGCTTTGGCCGCTCAAAGGCTCGGGTCGCACTGACCTTGCATGCACAGGCCATGGGTGGAACCGCCTCGGCCGTTTGCTGGAATATCCTCTGACGCCAGTAACGTCAGGTGGGCGCCGTGTACCGTTGGCCGGAGCCAGGGCAGGGACAGCTCCCTTGGAAGATGTATCGCCTCAGGGATGTTCTCTGC
>JBKBTF010000020.1:0-50412 GCA_046291395.1 Blastomonas sp.
TCGGGCCCCCCCCCGCGCCCCGGCGGGTGGGTGGCCAGCGCCGCGCCGGGGCGTGGGGAGCGGGCCCACCTCTTCCGATGCGAGTGCCCCCCTCCCAACCCTCCCCCCTGAAGGGGAGAGGGCTAAAAAAGGCATGAAGAACGTCGGCATCCCCGACAACCGCATCATCTTTTCCGAACGCTTCGCCTGCCCGGTCTCGGGTTTCACGATCGAGGCGATCGAGCCCCGCCTGTTTTCGTTCAACGCCCCCCAGGGCGCCTGCCCTGCCTGCGACGGCCTGGGCGAAAAGATGTATTTCGATCCGCAGCTGGTCGTCCCCAACGAAGAACTGAGCCTCAAGAAGGGCGCGATCGTTCCCTGGGCGAAATCCAACCCGCCCTCGCCTTATTACATGCAGGTGCTCGCCAGCCTTGGTCGCGAATTCGGTTTCGCGCTTGAAACGCCGTGGCAGGACCTGCCCGGCGAGGTGAAGCTGATCATCCTCCATGGCACCGGCGGCAAGCCGGTGACGCTGCGCTTCCAGGACGGGCGCAAGTCGTACGAGGTCAAAAAAGCCTTCGAGGGCGTCATCGGCAACCTCAACCGCCGCCTGCTGCAGACCGAAAGCGCGTGGATGCGCGAAGAACTGAGCAAATATCAGACCGCACAGCCCTGCGAAGTGTGCGACGGCGCGCGGCTCAAGCCCGAGGCACGTTCGGTCAAGATCGCCGGCGAGGATATCTCGATCTCCACCCGCCGCTCGGTCGCCGATGCGCTGGCGTTCTTCGAGACGCTCAACGACAAGCTCGGCGCGCAGCAGCAGCAGATCGCCAAGGCGATCCTCAAGGAGATCATCGAGCGCCTGGGCTTTCTCAACAATGTCGGGCTCGATTATCTCAACCTCGACCGCACCTCGGGAACGCTCTCGGGTGGCGAGAGCCAGCGCATCCGCCTTGCCAGCCAGATCGGCAGCGGGCTTTCGGGCGTGCTCTACGTGCTCGACGAACCCAGCATCGGGCTGCACCAGAAGGACAACGACCGGCTGCTGGTCACCTTGAAACGCTTGCGCGATCTGGGCAACACCGTGATCGTGGTCGAGCATGACGAGGATGCGATCCGCACCGCCGATTATATCGTCGATCTGGGCCCCGGGGCAGGCGTGCATGGCGGCGAGATCGTCGCCGAGGGTACGCTCGAGCAGATCCTGAAATCCGAACGCTCGCTCACCGCGCAATATCTCACCGGCGCGCGGCGGATCGAGATCCCGGCCAAGCGCCGCAAGGGCAATGGCAAGAAGCTGACCGTGCACAATGCGCGCGCCAACAACCTGACCGGGGTGACCGCATCGATCCCGCTCGGCACCTTCACCTGCATCACCGGGGTGTCGGGATCGGGCAAGTCGAGCTTCACCATCGACACGCTCTACGCCGGAGCGGCGCGCGCGCTCAATGGCGCACGCATCATCGCGGGCGCGCACGACAAGATCACGGGGCTCGAGCATTGCGACAAGGTCATCGACATCGACCAGTCGCCGATCGGCCGCACCCCGCGCTCCAACCCCGCGACCTATACCGGCGCGTTCACCAACATCCGCGACTGGTTCGCTGCGCTGCCCGAGAGTCTCGCGCGCGGCTACAAGCCCGGGCGGTTCAGCTTCAACGTCAAGGGCGGGCGCTGCGAGAAATGCCAGGGCGACGGCCTGATCAAGATCGAGATGCACTTCCTCCCCGATGTCTACGTCACCTGCGAGGATTGCGGCGGCAAGCGCTACAACCGCGAGACGCTCGAGGTGAAGTTCAAGGGCCACTCGATCGCCGACGTGCTCGACATGACGGTGGAAGACGCGGTCGAGTTCTTCAAGGCAGTGCCGCCGATCCGCGACAAGATGGCGATGCTGTGGGAAGTGGGCCTTGGCTATGTCAAGGTCGGCCAGCAGGCGACCACGCTCAGCGGCGGCGAGGCGCAGCGCGTCAAGCTCGCTAAGGAACTCAGCCGCCGCTCGACCGGACAGACGCTCTATATCCTCGACGAGCCGACCACCGGCCTGCACTTCGAGGACGTGCGCAAGCTGCTCGAAGTGCTGCACCGGCTGGTTGAGCAAGGCAACTCGGTGGTGGTGATCGAGCACAATCTCGACGTCATCAAGACCGCCGACTGGATCATCGACCTGGGGCCGGAGGGCGGCGTCAAGGGCGGCGAGATCGTTGCCGAGGGCACGCCTGAGAAGGTGGCGAAGGTCGAGCGAAGCTACACCGGCCACTATCTGGCACCGATGCTGGTGCGGTGAGCGAATTTTTCCCGTTCTGACTTCCGCCGCTTTCCGGCATAGCTGCATCCCGAGGCACTCAACCGCTTGCGGCTTTGTCGATAGATAAAAGCAATCGCTTGCGACTATGCCTTTCGAATAGGCTTATGGGCCTTTCAACCTAATTCGTGGTCAGCGACCTTGGAACAACGGGCAGGCTTGGACGATGGCGGCAGCACCTGGACAGATTATGGGCGCGCGGGAGGCCGTGCGCTGGATGTTGGGTCTCATGAAAACCGAGCGCAGCTTCATCTGGCTGGCGCTGGTCTATGGCGTGGCTGTGTCGGTGCTGTCGCTCGCGACCCCCATCTCGGTGCAGATGCTGATCAATTCGGTCGCCAATACCGCGCTGGTGACGCCTCTGGTGACCTTGGCGGGGACCCTGCTCGGTCTGCTGCTGATTGCGGTGCTGCTCTCGGCGCTCCGCATCTATGCGATGGAGCTGTTCGCGCGCCGCTTCTATGCCCGGCAGGTCGCGGAGATTACGCTGCGCTCGATCCATGCGCGCAACCCGTTCTTCGAAGACACCAAGCGGCAGGATCTGTTCAACCGCTATTTCGACGTGGTCACTGTACAAAAAGCGGTGCCCAGCCTGCTGATCGGCGGGTTCACCATTATCCTGCAATCGGCGGTGGGATTTGCGGTCACGGCATTCTACCACCCGTTTTTTCTCGCATTCAATCTTATCGTCATCGGGCTGGCCTTCCTGATCCTGCTAATCTGGACACGCGGGGCGATCCGCTCGGGCATCGCAATGAGCCACGCCAAATATGCAACGGCTGGCTGGCTCGAGAACGTCGGCGCCTCGAACGGCTTCTACAAGTCGGGACGCCATGTCGATTATGCGCTCGACCGTTCCGAAGGTGTCACGGCGGAGTATATCGCGGCGAAGGCCAAGCATTTCCGCTATACCATCTCGCAAACGGTCGCGTTTCTGCTGCTTTATGCATTCGCCAGCGCCGGGCTGCTGGCGCTGGGTGGCTGGCTGGTGATTCAGGGTGAGCTGTCGATCGGCCAGTTGGTCGCAGCCGAACTGATCCTTTCAGCTGCGTTCTTCGGGCTGGGCCAGATGGGGGCGTATCTCGATATCACCTATGATCTGATCGCCGCTTCCGAGGAAATCGGCATGTTCTATCAGATCGAGCAGGAAGAGGCGGCGCGCGAGGGCGAGGACGCCATCGGCCACAGCGATCTGGTGCTGCGCCGGGTCACTCATTCAGCGACGGTGGCCGACGTGACCTTCGACCTTGCGATACCGGCGGGCAGCCAGTTGATTGCCCAGGCTGAGACGCACGATGTGCAGCGGCTGTTTACCCATGCGATGAAGCGCTACATTACCCCCGATACCGGCGTGGTGACGCTGGGCGGGCAGGACATCACCATGGTCGACATGTTCCACCTGCGCAGTGAGATCATCGTGCTCGATCGGCCCACCATCGTCCAGGCCAGCATCCGCGACTATCTTCGCCTTGCCGGACCGGGTGTCACGTCTTCGGATGCGCTGCGGGCGCTCGCTCTGGTTCGGCTGGAGGAGCGCGTGATGGCGCTGCCCGACGGGCTGGATACGCTGCTCTCGACCAGTGGCTGGCCCCTGTCCTATGCCGAATTGCTCCGGCTGAAGCTTGCAGGGGCCATGCTCAAGGCCCCGCGCATCCTCATCATGACCGGGCTGTTCGATATGGTGGACCCCGCGATCCTGGCCGACGTCCGTAACGTTATGCGGGCTGCGGGCTCTACCGTCATCCAGTTCAGCCAGCGACCCGACCAGCAGCCGGATTGCGCCTATCTGTGGCTGGGAGCGGATTCGCAGGCGATCATCGAAGACGCTGCCGACTTCCGCCAGATCATCGAAACCCAGGGCGCGGAGGCACGTCATGGCAATGCATGATCTGCGTCTGGCACGTTTCCACACGCTGGCCAGCATGCGAACGCCGCGTCCGCTGCGCGCCTTCGGCCTGATGGTGGTCATGGGGCTGATCGCCTCCGCCGTGTTCATGATCTATGTTCCCTGGGTGCAGACCGCTTATGGTGCGGGCCAGGTCATCGCGCTCAACCCGCAGGACCGTCTGCAGAACGTCACCGCGCTCGTTTCCGGCAGGATCGAGCGATGGTATGTGCAGGACGGCCAGGTGGTGAACGAGGGCGACCCCATCGCACTGATTGCCGACAACGACCCGATGCTGCTCCAGCGGCTGCGCGCCGAGCGCAGCCTTGCGGAAGCGAAGGCCGCTGCAGCAGCCAGCGCGCTGAGCACGGCGCGGCTGGATGTCGGGCGCACCGGCACCCTGTTCAGCGAAGGGCTGGCATCGCAGCGCGAGGCCGAGCTCGCCCGCATCAAGGTGGCCGAGATGGAAGCTGTGCTTGCCGAGGCGCAAGCCGCGATCACCCAGATCGACATCAACCTTGCCCGGCAATCGCTGCAGACCGTCCGCGCGCCGCGCAACGGGGTGATCCAGCGGATCAGCGGCGGCGACAAGGCCACCATGGTGTCGCAGGGCGACGTTCTGGCCAGCTTCGCGCCGACACAGGCGGCCCGCGTGGTCGAAATCTATGTCGATGGACGCGATGTGCCGCTGATCAAGCGTGGCCAGCCGGTCCGGCTGGAGTTCGAAGGCTGGCCTGCCATCCAGTTCTCGGGCTGGCCCTCGGTCGCGCGCGGGCTTTTCGATGGCGAGGTACAGCAGGTCGATCTGGCCGCTTCGACCAACGGTCTGTTCCGGGTTCTGGTTCGAGAGGCTAAAGGCAAGACCCCGTGGCCGGGCGAACCCTATGTGAGGCTGGGCGCCAATGTGCGCGGCTGGGTTGCGATGGAAGAGGTTTCGGTCGGCTTCGAACTGTGGCGTCAGCTCAACGACTTCCCGCTGCAGAACCCGGCATTGATCGAGGAAAACCAGAGCGGCAGCTCGGTCCGCAAGGGGAAGCGCTGATGCGCCGGTCCCTGTCCCTGGCGAGCGTCGCCGCGCTCGCACTGGCCAGCCTGTCCCCGCCGGTCCTCGCCCAGAACGCGCGCCCTGCCCCGCTCCCGGCGCAGCCAGCCATGGGCACGCCGATGCGCCCGGCGCTGGGGCTGCAACTGGAGGAAGTGCTCGCTTCGTCCCGACGGTTCGCCCCGACGATCCTGGAAGCCCTGGCCATGGCCCGCGCCGCCGATGGCCGGGTGCTCGCCAGCGAGGGCGCCTTCGACCTGCTGTTCACTGGTGAAGGCTATTCGCGTGTCACCGGATTTTATGACGGCACCTATCTGCAGGGCAAGGCGATCCAGCCGCTGACCAACAACGGTGGCCAGGTGGAAGCGAGCTACCGGGTGTCGCGCGGGGATTTTCCGATCTACGAGGATTACAGCTTCACCAACAGGCTTGGCGAACTCAAGGTCCGCGGCGTCTTCGCACTGCTGCGTGATCGCTTTATCGACGACCGCCGGTTCGGCCAGCGCAACGCCTTGATCGAGCGGGACATGGCAGGGCTCGACGCGCTCATCATCGCAATCGGCGTGCAACAGCGTGCGATCCAGGCCTATGGCCAATGGGTCGCGGCGGGCCAGCAGGTTGAGGTATACCGCGCCCAGGTCCAGCTCGCCGAAGACCGGCAGGTCGGCATCCGGCGGCAGGTCCAGCTTGGCGCGCGCGCCGCGATCCTGCTTACCGAAAACGAGCAGAACCTGCTGCGTCGCCAGTCTCAGCTGGTCGCAGCAGAGCGGGACCTTGCCAACGCCGCGCAGCGGCTCTCGCTGTTCTGGCGCAACGATGACGGCAGGCCGATTGTCGCGACGCCCGCCGATCTGCCGCCGAACCTGCCTATGCTCCCCCAGGCCCGCGCGACCGATCCCGCGGCGGTGCTGGCCCGCAGGCCGGATATCAAGCTGATCGAACAGCGGCTCGAGCAGGGCGAAACCCGTTTGGAGCTTGAGCGCAACCGGCTTCTGCCCTCGCTCAGGCTGTTTGCAGAAGCGGGGCAGGATTTCGGTGAAGTGGGTCTGGGCGGCCGCTCGCGCGATCCGTTTGAAACCGTTGTCGGCTTCACGTTCTCAATGCCGCTGCAGAACCGCACTGCCAGGGGCCAGGTCGCCGCGGCCGAGGCGAGTATCGCTGCGCTCGAATGGCGTCGCCGCCAGAGCGAGGAACAGATCATCGCCGAGATCGAGCAGCTTTCGACCAATCTCACTGCTGCCGAGCGGCTGGCGGTGCTGGCGCGCGACGAGGAGGTGCAGGCCGAAAAGCTCGCCGCCGGCGAACGCAGGCTGTTTCAGGCCGGCGCCAGCGATTTCTTTCTGGTCAATTTGCGCGAGGATGCCGCCGCCAATGCCGCGATCCGCAGGCTCGATGCCGAGTTCCGGCTGGCCCAGGCGCGCGCTGATCTTGTCGCTGTCGCGGCGGATCTCGACGCCCTTCAGCTCACCGACGACTTTGCCGGACTGGTGCAACCCTGAAACCATGGCGCGCAAATGGCGCGCAAGGCGATGTGGAGCGTGTCGCTGGCCAAATCGATCTCGTTCGACAGGGCGGCGATCGTTCTGAAAGGATCGGTCGGGTGGCGCACCGGGGGCTCAAGCTGCGACCTCGGCGGACCGGTGCACCACCCTATCCGCAGCTTGGGGTGTCCGATCTAGCTGCGGAATAGATCAAGCAGTTTCGGGCGAGAGGGGTTCGGGGAAGGACCGCTCCGTCTGCTTGTTATACTTACAATATGGCACGCAGTCTCATTGTTGCCATTTGAAAGATCGACCGTGTATCGATAGTAAACGTCTATTACCGGAAAGGATTTGGCCGTGCCCAGCCTCAGGCAGTTGCAATATCTCGTGGCGCTGGACGATCATCGCCATTTTGGCCGTGCCGCCTTTGCGGTGCACGTCTCGCAGCCGACGTTGAGCCAGCAACTGCGAACGCTCGAAGCGCGACTGGACGCATCCCTGATCGATCGCAGCGGTCAGGACGTCCAGCTGACTCCGCTGGGCCGAGACATCGCCGCTCGCGCCCGCGGCATTCTGGTGCAGGTGGGCGACCTGACGGATCTTGCGCGACGCGCGAGCAAGGGCATCGCCGGGACGCTGCGCTTTGGCATCACGCCTACCTTGGGTCCATACCTGATGCCCGCCATCGTCGCGGGTCTGCATCGCCAGCAGCCCGATCTGCGCCTCCATATCCGCGAAGGCATTCCCGACGATCAGGTGCGCGAGGTGATGCGCGGCGCGCTCGACATGATGCTGGCGCCAATGCCGGTCGATGCCAGCGGGATCGTCATCGAACCCCTCTTCAGCGAAAGGCTCTTCGTCGTCGCACCCCCGGATCATCCGCTGGCGGGGCAGAGGGACGTTCCGCCGAGCGCGCTCAAGGGTGCCGGGTTCCTGACCCTGGATCGAAGGCATCACTATCACCGGCAGACCCGCGACATCTGCGACGAGCTCGGCGCCCATATCCTGCACGATTATGAAGGCACCAGCCTCGACAGCATTCGCCAGATGGTGGGGTCTGGCATCGGACTGGCGCTTTTGCCCGAACGCTATCTTGCAACCGAGACCCATGCTGCGGAAATTGTTGCGCGGCTGGATATCGCCGGCTGGAACGCGCGCCGATCGATCGCCGCGATCTGGCGCACCGGCGCCGCTTTTGGAGATGGCTTCCAGGCCATTGCCGATTTCATCCGCGCCTATGTCGTCGACAACAGTGGGCTGTTGGACCCATTATCGTTGGACAATGCCTAATGCTGCGCGCCCGGATTGCGGGCGCTGGTGTCGGCGTGAGCAGGCGCCATTCCACCGATTTGCCACATCAGGTTATAGATCAGCGTGCGCGCATCCTCGCTGATCATCTCCCGGGTCTGCTGGTCGAATGCGGCACGATTGCCGCGCATCGCGCTGCGAACCATGCCGACGAACATCGCCTCATCGGGAGACAGCCTGCCGCAGCAGGGGCGGGATACGCTGAACGGTTCGGGCCAGACCTGCCCCATCGCCTCGAGCACCAGCGACAACAGGTTGGACAGGGCAATGCTGCCCAGCCGGGCTGCGACATGCGGTGCGGGATCGGCCCCGGTCTTGTGCGCATAGACCGCAATCCGCAATGCGACCACCAGCCTCGCCTCGAACACCGTTGCCGAACCCAAATCCGCGGGTCGATCGATCATGTCCTGCCACCAGATGCCCATGGGCTTCCACTCCTCCTGTTGCCGGGCGTCCCGCCATCGCGCCGCCTGCAACAGAGTTATTGCGAGTTCGTCGCATTAGCAAGATAAATCTGGGAAGATGATTTTTTCGCATCCGGACCATTGAACTGCCGGTCGATATACCCTAGATTGATGTTGTCGGGATGCTTCCCCCCCTTTCGCGTCCCGACAGGTGCACTTGTGCACCTCCTCCCTGAACCTTGGCCGCCTCGTGATCCGTCACGAGGCGGTTTTTTCATGGGGATCACGCGGCGACTCGGTATAGCAGTTATTCTGCGGCGATCGCGATATCGCCGCTGCCGCTTGCGTTGAGCAAATCGTTGGCGAGCGTGCGGGCAAGGCTGGCGACTGCATCCTGCACCTTGCCAAGCCCCGGCCCTCGCCCGCACAGACCGTCATCGAGATACAGGCCGCGATCGACCTCGATCTGCAACGCATGGATATTGCGCGCGGGGCGACCGTGGCGTTCCAGCACATAGCCGCCGGCATAAGGGTGGTTGAGCGCAACCTCGAACCCGGCCCGGCCGAGCGTGCGCACGGCAAGGTCGCACAGGCTGGCGTCCGCGGACCGGCCATAACGGTCTCCCACCACCATCTGGGCGACCGGTCCTGTCCCTTCCGGCTTGAGCGGAGGCATCGAATGCAGATCGATGAGCAGCGCACAGCCAAACCGCGCGCGCAGGCTGGCCAGAGCCTGCGACAGCGCCTGATGATAGGGATCGTGCAGCGATGAGACGCGCGCGGCAATCGAATCGCGTGTCCAGGGCTTGCGCCACAGTTCACCATGATCGGCCAGGCGGCGCGGCACCAGTCCCAGTCCGCCGCGCACCTTCGCGCTCGGCTGGGCATAGGCGGCGCGCGGCGCATCGCTGATCATCTGGGGATCGATTTCGCTCGGGGCGCGGTTAAGGTCGATCCACGCGCGCGCCACATGCGCCACCAAGGTTGCACATCCTGATGCCGCGGCGCTGGCCGCCAGCATATCGGCATGGCGATCCTCGAGACGCTCGAGCACCTGCTGAGGCACGCGGGAGTTGAGAACGATTTCATCGGGATAGTCGCGACCGGCATGGGGCACCGCTACCAGCACCGGCAGGCGCGCCTCGGCAAGGCCGGCGAGGCTGAACAGGCGCGAAGGGCTGGCCGCATCGGTTGATCGACTATCCATGGGCTATAGCCATGCGGGAATCCGGAGCCGCTGTCAAAGCGGCTGTCCGGCATGGGCGCGATGACCAGGCCCGCTCCAGCGTATCGCAAAGCCTGTCCAACTTCGGGGCAACAGCGCAAATGGTCTACAGCATGCTGGAAAAAATTAACCGCATCGGGCATAAGCATAAGTCGACACGGGGCAAAGGAACGAGGCGATGTTGCGCATATTGCTGGCAGAGGACGATGCAGCGATGCGCGCCTATCTGCAACGGGCCCTGGAAAAGGCCGATTATACAGTGGTCGCAGTCGATCGCGGCACCGCTGCCCTGCCGCTGCTGCAGGACGACCATTTCGATCTGCTGTTGACCGATATCGTGATGCCGGAAATGGACGGAATCGAACTGGCACAGCATTGCGGCCGGATTTCACCCGCCACCAAGGTGATGTTCATTACCGGATTTGCCGCGGTCACGTTGAAGGCGGAACAGGCCGCACCCAGCGCACGGGTTCTGTCCAAGCCGTTCCACCTCAAGGATCTGGTACTCGAGGTCGACCGCGTCTTTGCGCGAGGCACCTTCGCGCAAAGCCTCTAATCGCGCATTCGACGATCGTGAGACGTTTTTGGTTCAATTACCGCTTGCGTCGTTCGCATGCTCTTTGTAATGGACCGCCCTTGCCGCGGCAACGCTGCGGGAAGGTACCACCGGTGGGGCGTATAGCTCAGTGGTAGAGCACTGTGTTGACATCGCAGGGGTCGCAAGTTCAATCCTTGCTACGCCCACCACGTTTTCCGCCATTCCCGACCCCAAATGCACAGGGGTCGGGGGTGCCAAATGAACCTTCACCATTTCAAAGCTCCTGCTGCCTTGCGCAGATATTCGGGTGAGAACCTGCTGTAATGCCTCTGCGTCGTGCGGTCATCATCATGCCCCAGGAACTGCGCAATTTCCGGCATAGGAACGCCCGCCTCGGCCATCCAGACGGCGCCGGTGTGCCGCAGGGTGTAAGGCGTCACCTTGAACCCTGCCCTGCCTGATGCTGCCAGAAAACCCTTCTTGATCGAGCCGACCTTCTGCCCGCCTCGTTCGATGACCCAGATAGATTGCCGCGCCAGGTAAGCCTCGCGCAGCGCCTCGATCGCCAATTCGTTCAATGGCACACGAGGCCTGCGCTTTGCAGTCTGGATCCGGCCTACGGGGTTGAGGTTGGCCATGCCGGCCTCGAGGTCGACTCGATCCCATGTCAGGTCGAGGATAGCGGACGGGCGCGCAGCGGTGGTCACCCCGAGGATCGCATATAGCCGGACGTGCGGCGCGACACAGGCATCGAGGAATGCGCGAAACTCTAGCTTGGTCAGATGGCGCTCACGGCGTTCTGGCGCTTGCGGCCGCCAGACCTTGGGCGCGCGGGTGACGTTTCCCTGTCGCTCGCCCATGTTCAATGCTGCGGCGAGAATGCCGAGTTCGGTCCTGATCGTCGCAACGCTGGCCCGGCGGCTGGCGCTGTAATTCTTTGCCAGATCATCGGTGATCGATTCCGGCATGAGGTCGGCCCAATAGGCGCGCATCGCTTTCCACGCATCGCGCATACGGTCAACGCTGGCGACCCCTGCGGCTTCGCGGTCATCGATATAGGCCAGCATCAGGCGCTCCACGGTCCATGGTGAACGGTCGCCGCCCCGCCAGCGCTGGCGAGCTTCCGCTTCGGCGTTAAACCGATCGGTGGCGGCAAGACGGTGCCGATGGGGCTTTCCATCGGAGTCGGTCCACTTGATGGCGTATCCGCCTCGGAGTCGCTGGACGGTGTATTCGGGCTTGCGCATTCGATTCTCTCCACTTCGGTTGCCGGGACGCGGATGAGACTGCCAATGGTGAAGCATTGCAAGTCACCGGTCTTGATCATCTTGCGGATCATGCCCTCGGAGCACTCCCAGCGGTCGGCCAGGCTGCGGACGGTGAAGGTGGGGCGGGTCATCGCGCTATACCCTGATCTCTAGCCGCATTGAGCCGCGCCATGGCGGCGTCCGACCCTCCGACCATATCGGGGTGCGCGGTCTTGGCTTTGGCGCGATACGCCGCCTCGATCTCTGCCTTGCTGGCCGATTCCGAGACGCCCAGCACCTGCCACCATTGTTCCGGCGCAGGGAGCGCCTGATAGCCGGCGAACGCTTGCTTGGCCGTGCCGACGCCCCAACGGTCCATCCCGCGCAGCGCCTCGATATGCTTTGCCAGAGCGGCAATGTTGTCCGCCACCCGGTCCCATTTGTCGCAGGCGAGCGCGGTGGGCTGACCGTCCAACTGGAAATAGACGGCAGCGCCGGGGTCGCGCGGCTCGGGCTGACCAGATCGCGGCTGGCCGTCGAGGCGCAACTCGACGTTGGTGGACAGCACTGGGTATTTGACGCGCAGCAGCTCGAGCTCGCTGGAAAGGCGTTCGCGGGCATCGGCGACCGTCAGCTTCTGGGTTTCAACATAGCGGCCATTGTGGCGCTTGGCATTGAACGCCGCTGCCTTGCACTCAGTCGCGCGCGGCCAGCCTGTCGGCCATTGCAAGGGGTATGCTTGAGTCACCTCGGCCACTCCCGCACCCGCAGCCCCTCGGGGAACTGATCGAGATCCTTGATCGCCTTCGCGCCGCCGCTGGACAGCTGCTTGACGAACACCGGAACGCCGGCGGCCTTGCACTGGTCGACGATCGACTGCGCCCATTCGTTGGCCATTGGCCGCGCACCGGGGCCGCTCTCTCCGCCGACGATGATCCAGTCTAGCTTGGGGCAATCGACCGAAAGCCCACCGCATTCCGCTATGCCGTTCAGAGGATCGCAGCGCAGCAGGGGCCTGTCCATCACGGGCAGGTTGGTCATATCCACCGGCCCCAGCAGCGGCTCCATGCTCAGGAAGCGCACGGCCGCCGGCGTGGTGATCAGCTTGGAAACATCGCGGTCGGCTTCCTGCTGGTTCACGATTGTAGCGCCGAGCCAGACGTTGACCGGGAGCGCCTCAATCTCAAGCTGCTGCATCATGCCAGCGACATTCCCGATACGCTTGGTCAGCAGCAGCCAGTCGATGTTCGGGGTCATGTAAATCAGGTCGAACAGATCGCTGCGCCATCCTGGGTGAACAGCATTGTCGAACACGTCCGCGAGGCTGGCGCAGAACACGCGCTGCTTGCGGCCATGCACCTCGGCGAAGGCAGCAGCATCGGCGTTCCAGCGCTGCGGCTTGCGCCAGTTGGCGGCGCTGGTCCGGCGGCGTGGCGCGCCCGGGCCCCAATTTACCGCCGTGCCATGATTCCACCGCGCATTGCGGTTCTCGGCATAGCAGAAGTCGCAGCCGGGCCCGACCTTGGTGCAGCCCCACCAGAAGTTGACCGTTGCGTCGGTCCATTCGATCGCGGATTGCTCAGCCATTTGCGCTGTCCTCCCTCCAAAACCCAGCCCTGACATTATCCGCAGCGACCCGGAACGTGCGGGCGGCAATGCGCCGATCGGTCCACAGAACGCTATCCTTGGGAATGTCCTTGAGGCTCTGGTTGCATTTAGCGGCCTGCCCTTCGAGGTAGGCGGCGATCTGGCCGGGCGCAGTTTCAACTGGCCGTTTCGACCATGTTGCAATCGCCAGCTGCCGAGCCTCGTCCAGATCGCGAGCGTTCTTGAACACCTGCACATCGCAGTGCGAGCAATGGACGTAAGCCTGATAGATGCCGCTCGCCGGGAAGTGCCGTGCGAAGGTGGTGGGCGTTCCCTTGCAGCAAGGGCAGCGCGGCAGTGTGCCGCTCATCAGATTGGCGATATCCTCCTTATCGGGTTGCAGGAAAACCGCAGCCTCTGGATCGGGAAGGGTGTCGGCGCCGATGGGAGGCGCATTCAGCGCCGCCACGATCATCGCCGCGTCGTCCTCGCTGTAGGCGTCCGCGACCGGGCGGCCTGCGATGAACACCTGCTTGCCGGTGTGGCTGGGTGCTTCGGTCATGCTGCCTCTCCGCACCAAGTGCCACACTCGGCGTCCATGTCGGGGTCGTCATCAAACAGCCGGCCAGCGAACAGGTCGGGCTGGCGGCGCACGTCGCGCATCAGTTCTGCATAGCTGTATTCGGTGACGAAGCGGCCCTTGCCCGGCCCTTCCTCCATATCGCTCCACCATTGCAGGGTCCCCGGCGCGGTGCGCTCGATCTCCCACAGCTTCGGGCGGGCTTTCAGAAAGCAGCCGTCGCAGTTGCCCTCGAACGGCAGCAGGCCAAGATCAAAGTCCTGGTTGGTCCAAAAGGCCCGAACCATCCGATTGGTGATGCCAGCGTCAGCAAGCGGCATGGCGTTGGTCCAGCACTCTTTCGGCTTGATCCGTGACTTGGCAACGCGGTGCATTTCGTCCGCGCGAAGGCCGATAACATTGGTCCAGGTTTTGTGGCCCAGCGACAGCATAAACCATTTCATCACCCTGACCTTCAGTTCCTGGGTGCACCAGCGCATCACAGCATTCGGCGTGTGCTGCTTCGACCGGATCAGCGCCTCGAACGGCTCGCCATTGCGGGCGGCGCTGTTGAAGCCGACTTCATGGAACCGTTCGCTGATCGGCAATGACACGCGGCGGTCGAGAAACTCCAACCAATGAACCTTGACGCCCCACCGCGTCTGGCACTCGTGCACGAAGCGCAGCGTCTCCTCGCGCTCTTTGCCGGTGTTGGCAAACGCGACATGCACGTCATCAGGCAGAGTGCCGCCGTGCGCCTGCAAAATACGCCAGAGCATGTAGGCGGACGTTCTGCCGCCCGAGAAGCTGATCAACGCAGGGCCGGTGATGAGGAAGGGGTCAGGCATGGTCACCAAACCCCCTTCTTCTCGCGCCAAGCCATCGCCTGCCGCTCTGCCATCGTGACCGGCGGCTCGCTCTCGCACATATCGCTGAAAGCATCTGCTGCTGCGTCTGCGGCCTCTTCCTCGGTCATCGGACGCCAGCCCCTGCCGCCGCAATCCGGGCAAGGCTCGGTGCAGTCATCCGGCGACACATCGTCATGGTGCAGATACCGCGCGCGCTGGCTCGGCGTGGCTGTGTTGCGCTCGCCATGCCCATTGCAGTCGGGGCATTCGATCTCCGGGGTTTCGTCGTAAGCCATCACTTCGCCCCCTTTTTCAACACCCACTCCGGTTGCCAGAACGGCCTATCGGTGTGCCTGCGCTCGAACACCGGGCCGCGATCACCGCGCAAGTGCACAGCTGCCCATCGCGGGTTGTGCGGGTAGGGCTGGGTCATGAAATCACCTTGGCGATGACAGCCGCAACGCCGCCTGCAATGCAGACCGCTGTGATTGCGCCCCATGTGACGTTGAAGCCAAAAGACCATGCGTTAGAGCCTCGCGGGAAGTGCTGGTTATAGGTCACAAGCGGACCCTTTGCCTGCGCGACGATCTCGTTGACGGTTGCGACGATGCGGGCCTTTTCGGCCGCCGACAGTTCTTCGTCAGCCATCACGCCGCCTCCTGCTTCGTCCGGTTCTGCTTCAAGTTCGCCAGCGCATGAGCCTTCCGCGCCTCGGCCTTCTCAGCGATCGGGCGCAGGCGGTCGATCTCAGCCACCAGCGCGGCATTGTCGAGTTCGAGCCGCTTGGCCCGCGTCTGAAACTTGCTGGCTAGCGCGTCGAGCTCGTGTGCCTTGCGGTCGGCGTCACTGAAATATTTCGTCAGGCTGGAGACCTTGTCGCGCATTTCCCGCGCTTCCCGATAGGCTTCGTTCAACTCGTCAACCCACCGCTTTATCTCGGCCTTCATGCCAGCCATCAGCCGCTCGTGTTCCGCCTTCGTCATCAATCCGAACATTGGTCGTCTCCTTTGGGTGGGGTTAGGCCGCGATGGGCTTGGAGAAGGTGCGGACCGTGACGGTCTTTTCCTCTTCGACACAATCAAGGTCGTAAGCCTCGGACATCCAGTCGATGGCTTCTGGCTCGCTGTGCTTCCCGCCGCCATACCAGTAGGTCCAGCCCACCCAAGAGCCGTCCGGCAAGGGGGCTGCAACCGACTTGCTTTCGTAGTGGCGAGACCACTCGCACGGCAGGCCAGTCTCGGCCTCGCCTTCGCGCACTTCGGACATGGCGTCCCAATGGTTGTCAGCCTCTTCCAAGGCCTCCCACAGCGCCTCGAAAGTCTCGGGCGCGTTGAAGTCCAGGGCGATGCTGTCATCCCATTCCTTGGCCTTGGCGAGGCAAAGATAACGGACTTTCATTTCGGGGCTCATCATCAATTCCTTCAAAAAATGACCGGGCGGCTCTGTGCTACCTTGCCGCCCAGTTCTGGGGTTGACTGGTTAGAACGCGATCGAAACCGCAGGCACATTGCCCGCCGCGATCTCGTAAATGATGCTCTTGGCCAGCTTCTGGGTCAGGCCCGGAATGCCGGTAAGGGAGTCGGCGGCGGTCTGGATGACCTGCTGGCGGTGCGCCTGGTCGGCCTCACGATTGCGCAGTGCTTCGGCTTCTGCGGCAAGGCGCGCGACCTCGGCACGTTCGGCCTGAGCTATGCGATCGCGCTCGGCCTGGGCCGCGCGTTCGGCTTCCTCAGCGCGACGATTGGCCGCGTCGATCGCGGCTTGTGCCTGCCGTGCGCGCTCCTCCTCAGCGGCGCGGGCAGCGGACTCGCGTTCCTGCCGTTTGCGCTCAGCAGCTTCGGCCGCCGCGCGCGCCTGTGCCTCACGCTCGCGCTCCGCGTGCGCAGCGGCTTCCTCAGCCTCCCTGCGCGCCCTGTCAGCCGCTTCCTGCGCAGCCTTGGCGATGCGGTCGGCCTCAGCCTTGGCAGCGGCCTCAGCTCGCTCCTTGGCCAGACGCTCGGCGGCTTCCTGTTCGGCGCGGCGCTGCGCTTCCTCGCGTTCCCTGCGCAACTGTTCAAGCTCGCGGGCCTGCGCTTCCTGCGCCCGCTTCTGCTCGATAACATCGGTCAGGGCCACGATCGCCTTGCGCTGCATGTCCTGCGCCATGTCGAGACGGACGCCGAGCACCTCGCCATTGAGGTTGATTCCTCGAATGCGGTCAAGGCGGGCCTCGATGTCGGTGGTTGCCTCGCTGAACGACACCACGGCGGCGGCGCTCAGGTCGTCGATGATCTTGTCCGCCTCAGCCTTGCGCGCGGCCTCTGCGTCTTCCCATGCCGTGACCGGGGCGCGGACTTCTTCTGCCAGCGCGTCCAGCTTCTCGGTGATGGCCTTGCCGGCAGCGTTGACCTCGTTGGTCTGCTTGCGCCAGGCTTCGGTCATGTCCTTACGAGTACGGTCGATCGCCGCCTTGCGCTTGCGGATGGTGAACGCCTCGGACGCGATGCGATCCCTGCCCGCCTTGGTTGCGATGTCATGTTCGCGGTCGGCGATGTCGGCGCGGATGGCCTCAACAAGCTGGTCGGCGGTGTAGCGGCCCTGCAGGACGCAGGCCGGGTCTACATCGACGCTGGCGAGGATTTCGAGGTGTGGCGGGGTCTGTTCGACGATTGCTGCGGTGGCCATGATTATGCGTCCTTCTGCTGAAACTGCGCCCGCCTCTTGCTCACCAGCGCGTCCAGCGCCTCAAGCTGCAGGTCGGGGATGGTCACGCGCACCAGGTCGAGCTCGGTGCCGGCGTCCTTCACGTCCCGCGCGGTCTGTGCCGTGTCGAGCAGGTCGCGGATGCGCTGTTCGTCGGCGACCCATGCGGGGGTAGCGTCGCTATGGGCCTCGCCCATTTGCTCGTCGGCGGGGCCTTCTGGCTCGTGCTCGACAGTCTGATCATCGGTGATGACGCCATCGGCGTCGTGCTCGACGGTGGCGCCGGCCTGCTCGGCGAGCATGGCGCTGGAAAGCCTTTGCGGTTTCCCGTTCAGTTCGCCGCCATCAACCATGCCGGGACGGTCGCGGACTTCCTCGGCAATGTGCAGACCCTTGAGAACGTCGGCAAAGCCATCACGCATTGCCCATGCGCGGGCGCGCATCTGGCGCATACGCTGCGGGTATTGCGACCACGGCCCCGCCTTGCCTGCCAGACCGGCCTTTTTGGCGTCGTCCATGCTGAACGTGCGGACGATCGCCGTGGGCGAGCCCTTGCGGACCATCCGGCATGTGGCCTTCTGGCCGTCGTCGGTTTCCTCGATGTCAGCCAGCAGACCCGACGCCTGCACCAGACCCAGTGCACCGTCACCCCAAAGCGACGGGTTGCCGCCGATCACGGCGATCGACTGCAGCGCCTGAAACGGTGCAAGCCCGACTTCCGCGCCTGCCAGGATACCGACAAAGCACTTGTTCTCGTCCTGACCATAAGCCTTGGGAGCCATGCCAGATCCGGCGATAGCGCGGGCGAGACGAAACGCCTGATCAATGTTCTGCGGGATCATAGCGGAAATGGTGCCGCCCGACTGGACGATCGGCTTGGGCGCCTGCCTCTCGGCGATTGCTGTGGTTGCGTTCATGTTCTCATTCTCCTTCATCGGCGGAAACCAGCGCTGCCTCTTGCAGGCTGCCGTATTTGTCGATCGCGTGACGCGCCCACCCGGGCAGGCCGATCAGTTCGGGCTCGGTGGTGTAGGCTGGCCAGTGCTGCGGCTCGGTGCCGCGCTCCAGGCACTGCGCGAACAGGTTGATGGCCTTGCGGTTCTGGTGACGGCCGCGCGCCAGATCGGCGTGGGGCAGCTCATAGAGCGACACGCAATGCGGCTCGTCCTTCTCGACCACGATGAACAGCCAGTTGGTCGGTTCCTCGCCGTAGATCGCCTTGATGCCGTCGGCGTAGAATGCGCAGGACTGGTGATAGCCAAAGCTGGCGATCGCGCGGCTGAACCCTGCCGGGCTGCAATAGGTGCCAGCCATGAACTTGAGGTCGGACACCGCGCGGACCGGCGCGCCGCTGATCACGCTGTTCGGCAGAAAGTCGGGGCGGGCACGAAGCCAGACGCCGGTTTCCTTGTCCTGCCATGCCAGCGTCATTTCGGGCACGCCGTTGATCAGCGCATTGCGCGCGGCGGGGTTCGACTGGATCCGCGCGGCGATGCGTTCGACCAAGCGCATGTCGTCATGCTTGATCAGCGTCTTGCCCTGTTCGCGGGCATATTCAGCCGCGGCGATTTCCTCGCCCATCATCTTGGTCTTGTTGAACGCGAAGCCCTCAGGCAGAACGTGATATTGCTTTGCCCAGTCGCCACCGAGCAACAGCAAATCGTGTGCGGCCTTGCCGACAGCGAAGTGGCTGGCGTCCTTCTCCTCCGGGCGCTCCGGGTTCATCGGGCTGTCCGACCAGTAGTGGAAGGCCGACTTGCCCAGGATCGTCTTGGCGCCACTGGATGACAGCGACGGTGCGGGCAGCAGGTCGGCTGCGCGGTGGTAGTGGGCCATTGGAATGTCGGGGTAAGCGCCCGCTGCGCTGATGATCGGGGTCATGCTGACTGCTCTCTTTCAAGCTTGGCGTAGAGTTCGGCGTTGCGCTTCTCTTTCCGCCCGGCTTCGGGTTCCGCGCCAAGTTCTCGCAGTTGATCGTCGACGATGAGGCGGACGGCATCCATTCGTTCGGGAGAAAGGGGGCCGAGTTGCCACCAAAGCCCGCGCAGCCGAAATATCCGAAAGTTGCGGGCCGTTGCCGCCATCTGTGCCTCGGAAGGCCTGCATGGTTTGCGACCGCGCTTCATGACAGCGCCACCAAAACCAGCGGCAGCAGAGCCAGCCCACCACACAGCAACAGCACCAAAGGCAACTGCGGCTCCATCTGCGGGGCATCATCGTCCAGGATGACCGGGTCTGCGCGGCGCGGGCTCATGCGCCCTCCCCTTCGTCGCCGTATTCGCCAAATGCGCGGCGATAGCGTTCTGCATCGCTCTGCTGGTCGACTGAGCGGCCAAGCCCACGAACGAAGGTCAGGCCGATTGCTGCAAGCAAGGCGACTGCAGCACCGATGATGGCGAGCGGGGTCATGCGCTGCGCTCCCAACGTTCCATCATCAGGTCATCGCGGCGAGCCTCTGCGCGATACTCGGCAGCGGCGGCGGCTTCTGCCTCAACATCAGCCCAGCACTCGGCAATCAGCGCCTCGTCATCGTCGAAGTGGCTTGGCACGATGACGGTCGGGTCTTTCGGCGTGATCGAAATAATCTCGACCTCGCCATCGAAAGCCGGGTCAATGCGGGTCGCCGGATAGCCGGGCGTGGCACTGTAAAGCACCAGCGCAGCGGCTTCGATTTCCTCGCCGTCCGCATCGGTCCAGCAGAGGGTTGTTGAGAATTGTCCGCGGGTCACGACCGCACCTCGATCAATCCAGCATCGCGCCCGACAACATCAGCGCCCGGCTTCCATGACCATTGCTCGACCGGCTGAAACGCAGCAACAGCAACGGTCAGCACATGCTCGGCGTAAAGGTCATGCACGGCGCGGGTCACATGATCGACGGTGACATAGCGCGGCTTCGATTTGCGCTTGACCTGGAACGTGTGCAGGTGCTGCCCGCCTGTGATGGCGTCGGCTTCCAGCACGATGAACGCGTCCTTGTGGCTACAGGTCACCGCGACGCTCTGCGCGTATTCGGACAGGATCGGGCCGCTACCTTCGAGCGGGATGACCTGACCGGCGCGCGACTGATTGACCTTCCACGCGGTGAAGGTGTTGCGCATGCGGGCTTGGTTGCCGTCGATGCCGTCGGTTGCGATGTTCTGGTGGCACGCCATCGTGCGGTGGGCGTGGGCGGTCATGCCCCCGCTCCCGACATGACCATGCCAGTGCCGCGCTGGCGCAACAGGGCCGCATAGCATCGCTCGATCGCAGGGCGGCGATCCAAAGGGCCATAGATGCGCAGATCGGCGGTGTTCGCCGGGCTATACTGCGTGCCGAACGGAAACGTCGGGGCGGCGTTCAGGCCGATGGTAAAGAAGTCGCCGGGCTCGGCAGCGGTATCCGCGATGGCAGCTTCTGCAGCGGCGCGGGTGGCGAACGATCCGACGGGGCTCGCGACAGGGCGACCAGCGCGGGGGCGGTCGGCGCTCAGGCGATACGGGGTCGTCCAGCGGGTTAGGTGGTGGGGGTGCATGGTAGGCTCCAACTGCTTCGTTGGAACCATACCTAGTCGGATAAATCCAACCGGTCAACAGCTAATTTGGATTTATCCGACTGTGTGTAGGATTATTTTGGAGACTCTGCGGCTGGGTTGATCGGCTTGCGCTCGAACTCTGCTAATTTTTCCTCGAAGCTTGCCTTGTCGGAAACCTGCAGGTCAGCCCGGCCGCTCATGAATCCTGTTTTGATCGAGCAGCGAACATACCGGGTCTCGCCCGCCGCCACAGCCACCTCGATGCCGGCGGTCTTGTTGGTCAGCACATATCGGCCTGCAGGAACGCTCCACTCTGCATATTTGCTGCGGCCCAGCTCAACGACTTCCTTGCCTTCATGGCGGATCGGACAGGCGACCCCCGCCCCCATTATCGAGCCAGGTCGGTACATGATTATCTTGCCGCGGGCTTCCTCTGCAACCGCCTGCGCAGAAGCAATAAGGGCAACGATTCCAATGATAGTTTTCATAATTCGCTCCGTGCGTCCGGTCAGAAAACAGCTGCCTGCAGCCTCGTAAAGGTCTTGGCATCGGTGGTTGCAAGCATCTTCCGGCCATCCTTAAGAACGGCCACAAAAGTCACGTCTTTGCCACGTCCGCCGATCAGCAACCCAGCCAGCAGCCCTATTGGGCCGAGAACAACGGCGCCAGCCACCCCCCAGCCCACTGTTCCACCCACGCGCTTGACAGATTCCTCGGTCGCAATATCGACGCTCGCGATCTGGTTCAGCGGGACGCCTTCAAACTGCCAGTTGCCTTTTGGAAGGGCGAGCGCGCCGAAGCTGAACTGGCCAGAACCTTTTCCCCAATCGCCAGCATGGAGAGTGATCTTAGCCATCGGTCAAAGATCCCGCATAAACCAGAGGGCGCGGCCGTGTATCCGCATTTCCTCGGCAGCAACGTCGTAGTCTGACACAGCAGGGTTGTCAGACATTATCATGATCCGGCCTTCGCCGATCGGCCTCAGCCGCTTAATGCCATGCGCGCCCAGGTGGTCGATCCAATACACGCCGTGAACGCGCGAAAGCGATTTTTCCGACGTGTCGATCAGCACTCGGTCGTTCGTTTTCAGGGTAGGGTCCATACTGTCGCCGTGGCCTTTGACTAGGCGCAGGTGATGGAACGGCGTTCGCGTGATGGCGCGGATCAGGCCGACATCGAACTTGACCGGCTCCTCCTCCAAAAACTCCTCGATCATAGAGCCCGGCCCCATGGACAGCGAAAGGTCGAGCGAAATCACCTCAACGGTGTTTTCATCGTCCTGAATCCTACGCGGCGGAGGGATGGTTGCCTTTTCAGTGGATGGCAGACCATCGTAAAGATCGGCTTCGGTCTTCCCGACACGCTTCAACAGCTTGCGCAAGCTGTCGGTGCGCGGACTGATGTTCTGCTTCTTGAGATTAGTGAAAAACCCCCGGTTGACGCCAGCTTCCACGGCCCAATCGGTTTCCGCCAAGCCCTCTGGCTTAAGCTCCATCAGGGCGCGGTATAGCCCTTGGCCTCGCAAATCATCGTTTCTTGCCATGTCGGATAAATCCCACGGCGGATGCGATTGCGAAAGCATGATGTTTCCTACTTGCACAGTTGGAGATTTCCGACTAAGTAGGATTTCATGAAACATGCACTGATTAGCGACGCCGAAATGTTGGAGCGCATCGAGGCGTTCTGTGAACTCCATGGAATGGGGGCAGCGGCTTTCGGTCGCGCCTCGATTGGCGACCCCAGCCTGATCACCAACCTGCGCGGGACGCGATCGCTGACCCTCAAGACGGCGAACAAGATCGCGGACTTCATGGCCTCGTACGAAGCCCAGCAGGCAGACGCAGCATGAGCGGGCCGGACACCACACCCGCAACCGGCGGCACAGTGATCGGCGCTCTGGTCTATGACCCGCGCCCGCTCACGCCGGAGCAGGAAGCGCGGATTCGAGAAATTGCTGAGCAGGCAGCCGAGGCTGTTGTTCTGCGGATGCAGACCAGGCCTAGTCCCCGGAGGCTTCGCGGGTGAGCTTGTCCCAATCAATTTCTGACAGCCAGCGCACCAGCATGTCGGACTCGACGCGATCCTCGACGTTTTCGCTGTCGGCATCTTTCTCGACTGTGCGCTGCAGTTCGGAGCGAACCTCATGAATAAACTCGGGGCCGAACCGGCGTGCCGATGTGTAAAGCAGCGCGCAGGCCAGCTTGTAGGCCAGAACAGCGTATTCGTCCGGCTGATACGGGACCATGCCATCTCGCCAGCCAAACGGTTTTTCCTCGGGCATTGCGCATTCCTTTCAGTCGTGAGTCGCATCTCGACTGTAGCCGATGCTGGCGGGGCGGCAATCCCGCCAGCGGAGGGCTGCGCATGAGCGTCTTCATCGACGACGGCGAGAAAGGCACCTGGGCGCGGCAACTCGCCTACCGCAGCCTGCCTTGTCAGCAGAACACCATCCCTGACGGTCGCACCAAGGGAGCGCAGCCGGACTTGAACGACGGCGCGCGGGTGGGAGGTGGCGCAACAGTGAGCGCCCCTCCCGCCACACATTCCGCAATTTCCTGAACCCTTTGCCATGAGGTGCAATATGCCCGTTCCCGATCAAACGCCAATGGACGAAGCGGGCATTGTCAGCCCCGATCGCGTCCGCACAGTCGTCCAGGGCCTTTTGCGCGCTGCCCAGCTTTCGGGCTGGACCGATGACGCGCTTTCCGCCGCCTCCGGTATCAAGGCGCGGCGGATCAAGTCTTATCGGGTCGAGGACAAGGAGCCTTCGCTGTCGGCTGCCCTTTCGCTGGCAGTGGCGATCGGCCCGAACGCGATCAACGGGGTTCTGGCGCTGATCAATTATGGTGGCGCCAAGCCTCTCGAGGGTGACGATGAACTGTCGCCGATCATGACCGTCGCCAGCCTGATGGATGGCATGAATACCATCACCCAGGCCGCCGCGGACAACCGGATCGATCATGTCGAAAAGCCCGGGGTTCAGGCTGCGGCCGACGCGATGATTGCCAAGCTGGTGCCGCTTTCGAGTGCTGGTGCAGCATGACCCGCCTATTCCGCCACCTTTTCACCCGCCGGCAGTCCGCAACATCCGCAGCGCGCAGGTTTGGGCTTGTGAAGCATCGCTTTTGGGCGGTGTGGTGGATTGTCACCGCATCCTTGTTCGCTTTATCTGACAGCCCGAACGCAGCATTGGTCATCGCGTTCATCATGATGATGGAACAGGCCAGCGATCTCGATAAGGCAGCGCCGAGCGACTTTGAGCAGAATCTGGCGCAACTTGGCCGCACCATCGTTCGCGACATGATGAAGGGGCACGAACACATCCGCTTCACCGGCCCCGGAGTGATTAGCCAAGCGACGCGTGAAGCCGAGTTCCAAGGGACGACCTTGCGGATAACCGTTTCTGCGGTGGCAAAGGAGCACACAGCATGAACCTGTGGCCCTTCCGCCGCTGCGTCACCCCCACCGACGCAGCCCGCACCCTGTCCACCCTCGCAGCAGCACAGCGCACACAGCAGGCCATGACCGATCGGCAGGCGTTCCGGGCGCGGGCAATCTGGCTGGCTGAGCGCCATGGTCGCACTGATCTGGCGGGCAAGATTGCGAGGCTGGGGTGAGCGAGTGTGTCACCATTGGAAGCGCAACGCTGTATTGCGGGGACAGTCTCGAAATAGTGCCGACGCTTGGCGCTGTCGATCACTGGATACTTGACCCGCCGTATGAGAAAATCATGCACGACAGCAAGTCGGGCATCAAGGGCTTGGTGCGCCCGGATGGTTCGCATCACTGGAAGCCGCTCGACTTTGCGCCGATCGATGAGATCCGCGCCGATGTCGTCAAGATGGCCGCTGCCAACTGCGCTGGCTGGTTCATTGCTTTCTGCACATCGGAAGGCGTCTGGCCATGGGCGCAGGAAATCAACGCCAGCCCTATCAAATACAAGCGCGCCTGCGTCTGGGTGAAGCCCGACAGCACGCCGCAGATGAACGGCCAGGGTCCGGCGCAGGGCGCAGAGCATTTCGTCTGTGCGTGGGCTGGCAAGGGCCACGCCCGCTGGAATGCTGGCGGCAAGCGCGGCGTCTACACGCATTGCGTCAACGGTCCCGAGCGTGACGGCCTGCATCCCACTGAAAAGCCTCGCCGCCTGATGGCAGAGATCGTTGGTGATTTCACCGATGCTGGCCAGACCATCCTCGATCCTTTCATGGGGACTGCCGCGACTGGAATCGCTGCCGTCCGCCTTGGCCGCAAATTCATCGGCATCGAGCAGAACCCGGCATACTTTGAGTGGGCCTGCAAGCGCATCGAGGACGCCCAGCGCCAAGGCGACTTCCTGCTGGAGATGCGCGCATGACCGGCGGATCCCAGAACCTCCGCATCTATCGCCGCGCGCGCCGTGATGGCGAGACGATCGAGCGCGCCTGTGAACTGTCCGGCCTGACACCCGGCGAGGCGCGGCTGACCGATGCCGACGACGCCAAGTTTCCACCACCGCCCGAAGCATTTGAGATGATCGGGCATAATTCAAGGAATGACGACATGAGCGAACTCAGCGCAGACGACCAGCTCCGCCTTTTTGTGGAAAGAATTGAGAGACTTGAGGAAGAAAAGAAGGGTGTCTCTGACGATATCCGCGACACTTATGCCGAGGCGAAATCGCAGGGCTATGACGTCAAGGTGATGCGCATCATCGTGCGTGAGCGCAAGATGGAGGCTCACGATCGCGCCGAGCAGGAGGCGATTCTTGAGACCTACAAGATCGCGCTCGGGATGCTCGCGGGCACGCCGCTGGGTGATGCTGCGCTGCGTCGGGCGGCGTAACGTGCTTGTCGATCTCCCCTATCCGCACAAGGCGCTCTGGCCAAACGGCAGGTATAACCGGCAGGGCACGGCGCGCGAGATCAAAAAGCACCGCAAGTGGGCACACAACGCCACGATTGCCGAGGTCAAGGGCGCCGTGCCTGCAAGCGTGGTCCTGCGCGTGACGGTCTATCCCAAGAGGTCGGGCCCGGCGCCAGATCGCGACAACTGCATAGCCGCTTGCAAGGCGTATTTCGACGGCATCGCGGATGCTCTCAAGCTGAATGACCGCACATTCGGCACGCCCGAGGTCACGATCAGCGAAAGCCGCAGCGACCGCTTTACCATCCAGATTGGAGACGCCGATGCGCAGAGAACCTGACCCGGTGCAAATGGCCTTCATCGAGAAGATGAACGCATGGTTGACCGCAACCGGGACCAACTTCACCTGCCTTTGTCGGGCAGCCGATGTGAACACCAGCATCCGCTTTTACGTGCAGAACGGCACCGTGGTTAACCCCGAGTTCCTGCGATCCATCCAGGCCGCAATGGACGCGAACCCCGGCGGCATAGCCAGACCATCGCGCAAGGCCACTGCAGGCACCTCCATCGGCGATTCCGAAGTGCAGGCAAGGGCCGATGAGGTCGCTCGGCGACGTGATCAGCGCGCCCGTGATTTGCTGGCGCAGGAGCTCCCCGGCTTCAACGGTAAGCGCGCTGGCTCGATGCGCCCGGTATGGGAGCAGGTAGCATGAGGATGACCGACCCGGCGCCCACCCGAGCCCCCATCACGGCGCGCCGCATCATTGAGATCGTCGCTCACCATACCGGCGTGACTGTCGCCGAGATCAAGGGGCCGCGCCGTTTTCCGCAGTTCGTGAATGCGCGACACACCGCAACTTTGCTGATCAGGCAATATAGGCCGGACCTGTCATACCCTCAGATTGGCCGGCTGCTGGGCGGTCGCGACCACAGCACCATCATTCACGGGCAGCGGCTGATAATGGACCGGCTTCGGCGCGATCCTGACCTGCAAGAGGCTGCTGAGCACGCGGAGTTCGACGTGGTTTATGAAGCGCTGCATGCGCGGGCAATGGCAGTCGTTGAGCTGACGCTTGAGAAACACGTAATCCATGTCAGCCCCGAAGCGCTCGATCGCGGGGAGTGCGTGGGATGAGCGGCTTCGCCGCCATATCGCGCGGGATGCTCGACCACCCGCTGTTCGACGGTGACAGTGCGCGTGCTGGCGCATGGCTCTGGATGGTGCTGCGCGCCTGCTGGAAGCCCACGCCATACGATGTCGGCGGCAAGATCATCACGCTCGAGCGTGGGCAGCTTTGTGCCTCCCGTGCACAGATGGCGAAGGCTTGGGGCTGGTCGCCATCGGCTGTTGAGCGGTTTTTGGCCCGGTTGCAAACCGAACAGATGATCGGACGGGCAACCGGACAGGGCAAGAGCATCATAACTATCTGTAATTACGCAAAATATCAGGACATTTCGGATAGGCCCGAACAGCCAACCGAACAGCCAACCGGACAGCTACCGGACAGCGACCGGACAACAAAAGAACAAGGGAACCAGTTAACCAAGGAAGGTAAGAGAGAGACACCGCGCGCGGAAACTCAAATTCCCGACGACTGGCAGCCCTCAGAGTTCGGCCCAGACACCAAGTCCCGAGAGATCGTCGACAGCTGGACCGAGAAGATACTCGCCCACCAGCTCGAACACTTCGCCGCGCACCACCGAAAGCGAGGCGACAAGTTCAAGGATTGGCAAGCCGCCTGGTCGACATGGGTTCTGAACAGCAGGAAATTTGGAAATGGCACAAACAATCGCTCAGGTGGCTCAGCAAGTTCTGCACCCCGCTCCAACGACGGATTCCTCAACGCCTGCGTTGATGCAGCCATGGGCGGGCACGACCCCGGCGACCCTTTCGGACGACCGGATGATGGAACTCGCGACGATAGCGGCGGCACCGTCCTGCGCCTTGCCGCCCATCGGCCGCGATGACTTCGCCAAGATCATGCACTCGATGGCTGCGGTCCTGCCTAAGCGCAACATGGACGATGCAACCGGCAGCACCGTGTTCTCGGTCTACTACCGCATGATCGGGCACATGCCACGCCCTGCGATCGCCTATCTCGCCGAGAAGGCGATCGCGACCTGCAAGTGGTTTCCGACCGTGGCCGAGTGCAAGGATCTGCTGGCGAAGTGGAAGCCGCCTGCCGATGCGCGACCTGCCGCGCAAAAAGCCATCGCCGACGAAATGCAGGCCCGCCTTGAGCGCGACATGGACGCCCTAAAGGCAGGCACCGTCACCCAGGCAACCGTCGACGCATGGCCGATGCGCTGGCGTCAGGTCGGATGGACCAAGGGATATCTCGACGCGGACGGCATGCTGCGGACGTTTGGGGAGGGGGCATGACCGCTTGGAAACACGACGATCTGGCGCACGACCTTGCCCAGCACCTGCGCAGCGACAAGCGGATGGTGTGGACCGATATGCAGCTTGGCCCAAGCGGCAGCCCCCGCCCCGATGTGTACACGCTCGAACGCAGCTACAGCCGTCCCTTGCCAACCGCATACGAGATCAAGATCAGCCGCAGTGACCTGCGCAGCGACACTACGAGCGGCAAGTGGCAGAAGTATCTGGCCTATGCCGGTGCCGTTATATTCGCTGTCCCTGATGGTCTGTGCGCTCCCGCCGACATCCCATCGGGATGCGGGCTGATGGTGCGCAAGGGGCAAACATGGCGTCACGTTCGGAAGGCCACGCGCAACACCTGCGCGCTGCCGATGGACGCCTGCATGAAACTGTTGATTGACGGCGTGGGCCGCACTGTTGGGCCGCGCGTGCCGCAGCCGCGATCGGTGTCGCTCTGGGAAGAGCACGCGGCCGTCCGCAAGAAGTTCGGCGAGGCAGTAGCACGCGCCGCACGGGATCTGGCTGGTGCGCAAAAGGACATCACGTCGTTTAACGAACTGCGCGCCGAGGGTTATGCCCGTGTCGATCGCGAGGTTAGCGCCCACAAGCGCTATGCGATGGAGCAGGCGCGCAAGGAAATCGCTGAGTTCGAGGCGATCAAGCGCGAGTTGATCGAATGGCTCGAAATGGACGTGGACGCGACTTCGTGGGCGGTCCGGCGCAAGATCGCTGCCGTTCGTTCGGAGTGCGAAGTTGATACTCGCGTCGAGCAGGCAACACAGCACTTGTGCGCCGCGCGCCGGGCACTCGAACAGGCATTGCGGCAAATTCCAGAGCCTGCACCGGCAATGCCGCAGCCGTTTGCATTGGAGCCCCCCGCATGATCATCACCCACCACGCCATCCAGCGCTACCAGGAGCGGGTCGCGAACGTCCCCGAGCCAGAGGTCATCGCCGCGCTGTCGACGCCCGCAATCGAAGCCGCAGCGCGCTTTGGTAACTGCAACGTCAGGTTCGCCGGCGGATGGCGGGCCGTCATCATCGACCGCGTGGTCATCACCGTTCTGCCCGGAAAGGAAAAGGCTCGATCATGGAAGCACTGCAAGCGCCGCCAGCACATGGACCGGACGCAAGGATGAGCCGAGGCCGCAGATCCGATGGAAAACCGCACGACACCGGATTGCAGCGCCCCATGCGCCCCTGCCCGGCTGATTTTCGCGATCGGTTCCTCGAGATGGGGCAGTACAAGGAAATCGAGGAGCACTACCGCACGAACTACCGCGTCATTGCCCGGTGGATCGAGGAATCGGGTGGCGATGAACTGCGGGCCGAGCGCAGCAAGGTGACCGGGTGTCCGACAAGGCCTGCGCGGCGGTCGTACAAGGCCAGGCGGTATGTGCTGGGGCTTCGGCTGACGGCGGTAACGGAAACGGACGATGGGGTTAGGGATTGATTATGGCACTCACCGCGAAACAGGAAGCGTTCGTCAGGGAATACCTGATCGACTTGAACGCCACGCAGGCGGCGATCCGTGCTGGGTACAGCGCCAAGACGGCAGCCGAGGTCGGATACGAAAACCTCAGAAAACCTCAGATCGCCGATGCCATCCAGTTGGCGATGAGCACCCGCGCCGCCAAAGCCGAACTTACCGCCGAATACGTGCTGTCCGGCATTCGTGAAGTTGCTGAGCGATGTCTTGAGCGCGCACCCGTTATGGAAGGACGCGGCGAGGATCGCAAGCAGATGACCGATGACGAAGGGCGGCACGTCTGGTCGTTCGATGCCGCCGGCGCGAACAAGGCGTTCGAGCTGCTCGGCAAGCACCTCAAGCTATTCACCGACAAGGTCGAGCACAGCGGCCCTGATGGGGGCCCGGTCCGCATCGACATGACCAACCTGACCCCAGACCAGCTTGCCGCCCTCGAGGCGCTGCGTGATGCTCACGCATGACCCTCGGCTGATTGCCGACGAAGCCACGCGCGAACTGTGCCGACGGTCCCTTGCCGCATTCGCCAAGCGCGCATGGCCAGTTCTGGAACCTGCAACAGATCTGAAATGGGGCTGGGCACTGGATGCCATCTGCGCGCACCTCGAGGCCGTGTCGCGCGGCGAGATCAAGCGCCTGCTGATCAACGTCGCGCCTGGCAGCATGAAATCCCTGCTGACCGGCGTCATCTGGCCTGCGTGGGAGTGGGGGCCGCGCAACATGCCGCACCTGCGCTTCCTCGGCACCGCGCACAAGCAGGACCTGGCCGTCCGCGACAACATGAAATGCCGCAGGTTGGTGCAGTCGGCATGGTATCAACGGCTCTGGCCTGTCGAATTGGTGAAGGACCAGGACGCCAAGACCAAGTTCGAGAACAGCGCCACCGGCTTTCGCGAGGCCATGGCGTTCACCAGCATGACCGGTTCGCGCGGCGATCGAGTGCTGCTGGATGACCCGCATTCAGTGGATGATGCCAACAGCCCGGTCAAGTTGGCGGCCGACATCCTGACATTCCGCGAGGCGCTGCCAAGCCGGGTCAACAACGATCAATCAGCGATCGTCATCATCATGCAGCGGCTGAACCAGAAGGATGTTGCGGCCGTTGCGATGAGCTTGGGGTATGATCATCTGTGCATCCCGATGCGATACGAACCCGAACGGCATTGCACGACAACGATAGGTTGGACGGACCCGCGCACCAAAGCGGGCGAACTGATGTTCCCGGAGCGATTCCCCGAAAAGCAGGTGGCTGAGCTCGAGAAAACGCTGGGTGCCTATGCGACCGCCAGCCAGTTACAGCAGCGGCCCGCGCCGCGCGATGGTGGGTTGTTCAAGCGGTCGTGGTTTCAACCCATTGGCGCGCTGCCAGCCAACGTCAAGCGGATTGCCCGCGCATGGGATCTTGCCGCGACGGCCAAGGCCACCGGTAGCGATCCCGATTGGTCGGCAGGCTGCCGGATGTCCACCGTTGATGGGCTGTTCATCATCGAGGGATGCAACCGCTTCCGCGGTTCGCCGATGGAGGTGGAACGGGCCGTGAAGGCGCAGGCGATGGTCGACGGCAAGAACGTCACCATCCGCCTTGCGCAAGACCCCGGCGCGGCGGGCAAGGCGTGGCTCGCTGCCATGGTGAAGCTGCTGGCGGGATATCCGATCAAGACCGAGCGGCCCACTGGCGACAAGGCCACGCGCGCCTCCCCGCTGGCATCGCAGGCCGAGGCCGGAAACGTCCGAATCCTCGTGACTGGCGACCCAGACCGGGACGCGTGGATTGAACCGTTCCTCGATGAGCTTTGCCTGTTTCCCGCTGGCGCGCATGACGATCAGGTTGATGCCGCTGCCGATGCCTTTGCCGAACTGGCCTTGGGCAACGGCTACGCCTACGACCTGTCAAGCGCGCTCTAGACGGCGGTAACATCACCCCGGCAACGGGCATACCACCGCACCATGGGCATAATTCTGAACCTCGCAGACCGCTTGTCGAACGCCCTCACCGGCACCGGCACGCGCAGAGACGCCCGCACGGCAAACGCCTATGTTGGCGTGCCGATGAACCAGGCGCAGATCGCAGCCGCCTATTCGGGCTCGCCGCTGATGCGCAAGATCGTGCAAATCCCCGCCATGGACATGGTGCGCGAGTGGCGCGAGTGGAAGCTCGACGCCAAGCAGCTTTCCGTCGTCGAGGCCGAGGAAAAGCGGCTCGCGCTGCGCCAGAAGGTACGCCAGGTCGAAGTGTTGCGAGGCATGGGCGGCGGGGCCTTCATCCTTGGCCTGCCCGGCAACCCGAGCGAGCCAGCGCCTGCCAGCATCGGGCGCGGCCAGCTCGCATACGTCAACATCGTGTCTCGCTGGCATCTGAGCTTCAGCGCGTACCAGGATGACGCCCGCCTGCCCGGCTATGGCGAGCCCGCCATGTGGACGATGAGCGGCCTTAGCGGCAATCAGACCATCCACCCGAGCCGCGTTATACCCTTCCGCGCCGACACCACGGCAGCGCTGGCGATGATCAGCTACACCGGGCATGATGCGTTCTGGGGCGAAAGCACAGTTCAGCAGGTGCTCGACGCCGTGATGGACAGCGACAGCGCCCGCGCGTCGTTCGCAGCCCTCATGCACAAGGCGCGTACTCTGCGAATCGGCATCCCGCGCCTGATGGAACTGGCATCGACCCAGACCGGGACCGACAGCCTGAACGCGCGCATGGCGATCCTCGCGACCGCCGAAAGCCTGCACAATGCGTTCATCTATGACGCTGGCGACGGCGAAAAGGGCGGTGAGAAGATCGACGACAGCAGCTATAGCTTTGCTGGCGCCAAGGACATCCTCAACAGCTACGCCGAGTTCGTTGCAGCGGTGTCGGACATCCCCTCAACACGCCTGCTTGGCCGCTCGCCAGAGGGTATGCAGAGCAGCGGGCAATCGCAGCAGACCGACTGGAACAAGAAGATCAAGGCGATGCAGGAGCTTGACCTGTCGCCCTGCCTCGAACGCCTTGACCGCTATCTGCTGCAGTCCGCGATCGGCAGCGTGCCCGCTGGCCAGTGGTATGAGTGGGCCCCGCTCGACATGCCTGACCAGAAGGCGGATTCGGAGCGCGTGAAACTGGAAGCCGAGACGATCCAGCTTATACAGAACACCGGCACGATTCCCGAGCGCGCGATGGCGCAGGCGGTGCAGTCGTGGGCGATCAATGAAGGTATGTGGCCTGAGCTGGAGAATGCTTTGACCCCGCTTTCTGACGATGAGCGGTATGGCTTGGCAGCGAGCGAGTTTGACAACGAGGAAAGTGAGGTGATCGAGGTATCTGCCGGTGGCGGGGAACCCAGAACAATCCCCGCCCGCCGTGCTGCGAATGACGCCGCGCCGCGCCCGCTCTACGTCCACCGCAAGCTTCTCAACTCCGCCGATGTCATCGCATGGGCAAAGTCGCAGGGCATCGCCACCACGATCAACGGCAGCGACATGCACGTCACCATCGCGTTCAGTCGGCAGGCTATCGACTGGCTCAAGGTCGAGGCGAACGACTGGAACGAGGAAAAGGACGGCAGCTTGATCATTGGGCCCGGTGGCCCCCGTCTGGTCGAGCGTCTGGGCAAGGATGGCGAGGCAGTTGTTCTGCTGTTCGGTTCGTCTCGCCTCGCATGGCGGCATGAACAGATCCGCAATGCCGGTGCATCGTGGGATTGGCCGGAGTTCCAACCTCACGTGACAATTTCCTATGATGCGCCTGAAATCGACGTTGACGCGATCGAGCCTTACCGCGGCGAACTGCGGTTCGGTCCCGAAATTTTCGAGCCGTTGGATGATGATTGGAAGGCCAAGGTCAAGGAAAGCTGATGGCCGCGTTTGACCTGGCCACCCTGACCCGACGCGCCCGCAATCCGCGCCGCACCGTCATCCCCCTTCGCCCGATCGCGCTCCCTGCGCTGCAGGCCAGCCAGCTTTACGCCAGCGTCTACCTCCCCGTGCTCAACATCTGGGCAGCATCCGCAGACACCATCGTCGCGGCATATGCGCAGTCGCTTGCCGAGTTGCAGACCGATAGCCCGGCAGACGTGACCGCGCGCATCGAGTCCGCGCAGACATCGGCGGCGGGCGTGATCGTGCAGCTGCGGTTTGCGATTGGCCGGTGGTCGGCTGCTGTCGAAGCGTGGCATCGTCGCAGGTGGACGGCGAATGTTTTAACTGCAACATCCGTGGATCTGCAAACTATGCTTGGCGCATCGGACGTGCGCGCCACGCTGGCCACCGTGATCGAGCGCAACGTCGCGCTTGTCAGCAGCGTGTCGGACGAGACGAAGCGCCGCATTGCCGATGCTGCATTCCGAGGGCTGACCGAGCGCAAGACGGCTGCCGAGTTCGCGAGGGAGGTTCGCGGGTTTGTGGATATGTCGCGGGCTCGGTCGAAGCGGATTGCGGGCGATCAGCTATCAAAGATGGGCGGGGAGTTGAACGACGAACGCCGGCGCCAGGCTGGCATCGATTCATGGGAGTGGATCCACAGTGCGAAGCGCAACCCTCGGGAGGACCATCTGGCGCGCAATGGGCTGTTCTATTCGGACAACCCCGAGCGCTGGGGCAAGCGCTACGAGGGCAGGTTGTTTCGGAAGCCGCCGGCGGAGAGGCCGAGCCAATTGCCCTTCTGCGGGTGTACCTCGAGGGCCGTGCTTTTGCTAGATTGAACCCTGTGGTCGTGGTATAGAATGCGGGCTGCAACGGTGTTCGAGCACCGCGCAGCCCTGACCTTAGACGATCATTGGAGGATCGAATGGCTGACGACAGCATGTGCCCCATGGGCGCGCAAAAATCCACCGATAAAGGGACATCTGGTCGATTCGTCCGGCGGCATGTTAACCTGCCGATTGGCACGGTGTTTCATCGCCTGACGGTCGTCGGCAACGAGGCCGTGCAGCGCCGCAAGTACTTCGTGGACTGCATGTGCGACTGCGGCGCGGTCGTCCGCTGCGATGTGCACGCGCTCAAGATCGGGAAAAAGCAGCAGTGCGGCGCTCACCCGAGGGTTATCTCTGCCGAACAGAAGCTACAAATCGGCGCTAAGAACAGCACGCATGGCATGTCAAAGACGCCCGAGTACAGCGCATGGGTCGGCATGAAGGCGCGCTGCGGCAACCCGAAAAACAGCAGGTTCGCAGATTATGGCGGGCGAGGCATTCGCGTCTGTGTCCGATGGGATGCCAGCTTTGAGGCATTCTTGGCAGACATGGGCCCACGGCCTAGCCCCAAGCACTCACTCGATCGGATTAATGTCGACGGCGATTATGAGATAAGCAATTGCCGGTGGGCATCGCCAACGCAGCAGATTAAGAACCGTCGCCCGTTTATGATCACGCCGGGTTCGAGGTCCGCAAAGCAAGCAGTGGCAACACCGACACTACAGCACATACCGCCGCCAGCGATGCCGCCTGCTGCGCACGGCAATGCCCGCCATGGTATGCGAAACACACCTGAGTATGAGGCGTGGAGGGCCATGGTGTCCAGGTGCACGAACCCGAACCACAAGGCATACCGGAATTACGGAGGGCGCGGGGTTACTGTCTGCCCGGAATGGCGCAGCGATTTTCGAGCGTTCATTTCTCACATCGGCATGAGGCCGCGTGCAGACTACAGCCTTGACCGGATCGACAACAGCAAAGGATATGAGCCGGGTAATGTGAGGTGGACCGATGCTGCCACGCAAAACCGCAACCGGAGGCCGTTCATAATGAAGCCCGCCGCAACCTAGAGACGGCGGTAACGGTGGGGTGCGGGCGGGCTTAAACGGTCCTTATGTTCGTACAGGATGCCCTGACCGTTGATCGCACTTGGGAAACCACCGATGGCTTCCTTGGCTTTTCCGCGCGCTTCGCTCGCACCGGCATCCAGCATTATCTCGGATGCGAAATTGACCCGAGCGGTCAACACTTGAACGATAAGGGTGAGCGCCGGTTTCAGGCAGATAAGCTCTATCCCGTTTACCGCGACCCCGCCGAAGTCTTCTCCCGCAAGGCGATGGGCAGCTTCGTTGCCAAGCCTATCACCAATGACCACCCTTCAACTGGCGTCAATTCAAGCAACTGGTCGTATCTGGCTAAGGGCGCGATCGGTGAAGTGCTGCGCGATGGCGAATATGCTCGCATGTCTGGCCTAATCACCGATGCCGCCACGATTGCGGATTACCGCTCCGGTAAGCGCGAGCTGAGCGGTGGATACCAAACACAACTGATCGTTGCGGATGGCGTGAGCGACAAGGGCGAGGCCTTTGTTGCGCGGCAGACCGCCATCGATGGGAACCACTGCGCCTTGGTCGATCGTGGCCGCGCCGGTCCCGAATGCCGGATCGCGGACGCCGCCATTTGCGATTCCCTCCCCCGATCCTTTCTCGACAGTCTCACCGTCGACGGCACGGCGGCGGCAATTGGCTGGTTGGAAAAGGCGATTGCACTTCATCGCAAGCACATGAGCGGCAAAGCCCCGACCACCGGAGACGCAGGCGAAAAGAGCCAGCAACTCATGATGGAGCAGATGGAAAATGCGCTGTCTGAATTAAAGCCCAGCGCAAACAAGACAATGAAAATGGACCAACTCAACACTCAGGAGAAGCCCGTGAAGAAAATTGTATTGGACGGCCTGCAGGTCGATCTGTCGGACGCTGATGCGGTTTCGGCAGCTTTCGTGAAGCTTCAGGACAAGGCAAGCGCCGCTGAAACGGCTCTGGCTGATGCCCAGGGCAAGCTCTCCACCGTGACCGGCGAGAAGGCCGCACTCGAGGCCAAGTTGGCTGATGCTGCCAAGGCTGCCGAGCCCGCCGCGCTCGACAAGCTGGTCGCTGACCGCGCCGCCCTGATCGGCAAGGCCAAGGCCGCAAAGCCCGACATCGTGACCGATGGCAAGACCGACGCCGACATCCGCAAGGAGATCGTGGTCGCCAAGTTGGGCGATGCCGCTGCCAGCATGGACGACGCTGCCATCTCCGGCGCGTTCGCGGTCCTGTCGGCTGATGCCGCTTCGACCGTCCACAACATCGGAGCGCCGTCCAACCCCACCGCGAGCACTGCCAACATTCGTGACGCGGCCCGCCGCTTCCGCAACGCATAAGGAGCGCTGACCCATGGCCGAACTTCAGACCGTCTACACTGACATCATCGCCGCCGGCTTCCCCGGCATGGTCGCCAATGGCGAAACCTCCAACCGCATCACCCGCACGATCGAAGGCGCTGCTGGCATCGGCTTCGGCAAGGCTGCGTTTCGTGGCACCGGCGATCACGGCTGCGTCGTGACTGTTGGAACTGCCGCCACGTTCCTTGGCCCCGTCATCGCATCGACTGTACAGGGCTTCATCGCTGGCCAGACCGCGGACACCTATGCGCAGTACGAGAACGTGCCGATCATGACGCAGGGCGCCATCTGGGTGCTGACCGGTGATGCCGTGACCGACGGCGCGCAGGTCTATGTCGACGCAGCAACCGGCGAATGGACCGACACCAGCACCGACAACATTCTGGCGACGGACTGGATTTTCGACACGACCGGCGCAGCGGACACGCTCGTCAAGATCGTCAAGCGCTAAGGGGGCTGACACAATGAACGCGATCACCACTTTCGACAGCTTCATGAACGATATCGAATCGTTCTTCGCAGCCGACGCCAAGACGCAGGCCCGTGTCATGAAGGAATGGGAGGCCAAGGACGCCGCCTATGCCGCAACCTTCGCTGACAAGGTGCACAGCTTCATCCAGGACGCGCAGGTCGGCTATGCCTTCCTGACGCCGCAGCTGCACCGCATCGAGACCCAGGTCTACATGCGCAAGTATCCCAGCTTCGACCTAACCGGCATTATCGACATCAACGAAGATGGCGACATGTGGGATGTAGGCACCGTGTTCTACAGCATGGACACGGCGGGCCGCGCCGAGTTCCTGGCGGGCAATTCGTTCGACATGCCTTATGCTGGCACGTCCATGGACCAGTTCACTCGCGGCTTCCACCTGGCCGGTATCGGCTATGAGTGGAACATCCAGGAAATGAACCGCGCTGCCAAGCTTGGCCGCTCGCTGTCGGCTGACAAGGCGATGGCTGCGGACAAGTCTGCGCAGGCGTTCAAGCGCTCAATCGCCATGACTGGCCGCGCGCCGGGCACTGCCGCTTCGGAAAAGGGATGGACCGGCCTGATCAACAACGGTTCCGTCACCGCTGCAAACGTGGCTGCTGACGGCACCGGCTCGACCACCACCTGGTCGACGAAGACGCCTGACCAGATCAGCCGCGACATCTGGGCTGCGGTCAACGCTGTCGAGACTGCGACCGGCGAAACCCATGTGGCCAACACCGTGCTGCTGCCGACTGCCAAGCTGCGCTACATCGAGCAGACCCGCATGACAGACGGTTCGGGGACTATCCTCGAATACATCCGCGGCGCGCGCGATGGTGGCGAGAACATCCGCTTCGTTCCAGTTCGTGAGCTGGCTGGCGCAGGTGCATCGAGCACCGATCGTATGGTCGCGCTCGACAACACCCGCGAAGTTGCGCAGTTCCACCTGCCCGGCGATCACGAGTTCCTGCCGCCTTATCAGAAGTCCGAAATGGTCTATTCGGTCGGCGGCATCCTCAACGTTGGTGGCACCGAGATCCGCCTGCCCAAGGCTATCCAGTATAGGGATGGGATTTAACCATGGCCAAGCTACGTAACACCAGCGGCGGCCCGCGTGGGGCCTATCTCAAGAACGGCAGCCTTGTCATTTTTGAGCACGGCCAGGTTGAAGAAGGCGACTTCTCCAACTTCGATGCAGATGCCTTTGAAGTCGAGGGCGATGCCGACGAAGGGCTCGACAACATGACGGTTGCCGACCTCAAGGCGCTGGCAGAGGCCGAGGGCATCGACCTGGGTGATGCGACCAAGAAGGCAGACATCATTTCCGCGATCGAGCTTGGCCGCGAATAACGGGTTCAATCGGGGGATTGGGGGGCCGCTCTCGCTTACGGGCGGGCGCGGCCTTCCTCGTTTATGAAGGTGACGAATGGCCTATACCGCTCCAACGCCTGACCAGTTCCGCGCGCGATACCCTGCTTTCGCTGCGCTGGACAATGCCGCCATCCAGGTGTGGCTTGACGAAGGCGAGACGGAAACCGCGACATGGGCCGATGACACCCGCGCGCGCGCCGTGATGCTCTATGCCGCGCACAAGCTGGCAGAGGGTGGGCAAGGCACCGGGAACATCGCTGCGGGCGTGACCAGTTTCAAATCTGGCACGTTCAGCGCGACGATCACCGACGCCGCGGCATCGCGCACCGGCTTCTACGCCACCGTCTACGGCCGCGAATATCTCGACCTGATGCGCCGCAACTTCGGTGGCCCGCGCCTCGCATGGCAGCCGCCCGCTTATGTTTGATCAGGTGTTCGCCAATCTCGCCTTGGGCTTCTCACAGGCGTTCGGTGGGCCGTACATCGATGCCGTCGCATCGTGGCCCGGTACGCCTGTCTATGATGACGGCGGATCGATCGTGACGCCGGGAACGCCGGTTGAATTGCCGTGCAGCGTGCAGTTCGACGACGCCACGCTCGCCATGCGCCAGGCCGAGGGATTCCAGCAGACGGACGTTCGCATCCTGATCCTGGCGGCATCGATCGACGCGCCGATCACGACCGAGGCCAGCATTGTGGTGGCGTCCGGTGACCGCGCCGGCACATGGTCGCTGCTGAGTGCGCGGCGCGATCCGGTGGGGATCGGGTACGAGTGCGCGGCGAGGCTGATCGGATGACCATGCGCGGCGCCAAAAAGCACAGCGACCGGCTCAAGAAGCTGGCCAGCAAGCGCGTGATCCAGATCGCGGGGGCCATCGCCTATGAGGGCGCGGACATGATCCGTGCTGAGGCTTTCCGCATGGTGTCAGCGGGTAGCATCGAAGGGAAAGGCCACGTCCGGTCAAAGCCCGGTGAGGCCCCGAACCGCGAATTAGGCGGGCTGCAAGACAATATGGAAATTGAACAGACCGGCGCGCTCACCGCAGAGTTTCGATCTGAGGCTGAGTACGCCCGCGCCCTTGAGTTCGGCACCAGCAAGATGGCTCAACGCCCGCATATCCGCCCGGCGCGCGACAAGAAGCTTTCCGAGATCCGAAAGCGCTACGTCGAACAGATGAACAAGCTCGTGAAAGGCAGCGGATGAACATCACCCTCGAAGCCCCGTGGACGTATCGCACGCCCCTGCGCACCGTCACCTATCCCGCTGGCGTCCATGATGTGACCCAGCCCATTGCCAAGGCCGCGCTGGCCGATGGCGTAATTGCCGAGGAACCAGACGATGGCCAAGGGACTGCAGCGACTGCTGCGCCGCGCCGTACTCGCAAAACTCAAGGGTGACGCGCCGCTAACCGCGCTGGTCCCGGCCACGTCGATCTATGGCCAGGCCGTGCCGAGTTCGCGCCCTTGGCCGTTCATCAAGCTGGGCCCGCCCCTGACCCTACGGCTGCGGCAATCGTGCGTCGACGGCGGCGTCATCACGCTCGACGTTCATGCTTTCGCATATGCTCGCAAGTCTGGAGCGCAGACGGTCGAGACTGCCGAGGATCACGCAAGCCGGATCGGGGAAGCGATCGAGACCGCATTGCAGGACAATCGAATTGACCTGGGCGGCGGCATCACCGCGCGCATCCGGCTGAGCGACATGCAACTGCTGCAGGACGACGAGCCCGAGGCGTTCCATTATCTGGCGCAGATCAACGCGCGGGTGCTGGCATAGGGGCCGCACCAATGCTATGCCCGTCCCGTGCCACCAGCCCCGCCCATAGACCCGATCATTGAGGTTCTGCTTGCCCAGCTTCACAAGACGGGCCTGCTGACGGGCGATGACCTCTCCAACATGGCGAACCGGCTTGAAAGCATCAACATGGAAGCCGCAGCCTATGCCGTGCGATTCATCCCGCTTGCGAACGCGATGGATGAGCCGGATGAGCGCCGCGCCGGGTTCGAGGTGATCGAGGGTGGTGGCATAGACGGCGGTAACGAAGCGGACTGACGCGGGATAGACCAGCCCCATTATTTATGGGAGCCGTATATGAGCGTGCCATCTGAGTCCGACTTCGCGCTGATCAAGGTCGGCAATGCTGCAGACCCCGAAGTTTTCACCACGATCTGCGGCATCGAAGGCGTATCGATCAACCGCGTTGCGAACACCAACGACCGCGCGCGCCGTGACTGTGCATCGCCGGGCCTGCCCGCCGTTCGCCGCTCCAAGACCATTTCCAAGCAGATGGACATCACCGGCACTGGCGCAGTGGACAAGCCCAACATCGCCGCGTTCGACGCTGCGCTCGGCCTGATCAAGAACTACGAAATCGAGCTCTACCAGTATGACGGCACCGCATCGGGTGAACTGGTCGGCACGTTCGCTGGTGCATACAACTTGACCGCCGCAAACATGACCTTGGACGCGAACGCGGACAGCTCGGGCGAGATCAGTCTCGCATCCGATGGAACTTGGACCTGGACCGCCTTATAAGCCGTGGACACCCGCGTTGAAATCCCATTCGGCGATGGCGAATATTCGTTCTGGTTGCCGCTTCCGCAGGTTGTCGAGCTAGAGCGCCTGTCTGGCCGCCCAATGCTGGCGATCGAGGAAAGCCTGCGCCAGGCGATCGGCACCGGCCCTGATGGTCTGTCGTTCCTGGGCGGCGGTTCCGGGCACACCAAGGACGTGCTCGATATTCTGCGCCTCGGCCTGATCGGCGGCAACTGCGGCATGGTCGATGGCGAGGAACAGGAAGTCGGCCCCCTGCGCGCCAAGCAGCTCGTCGAGCAATACGCATACCCCGCCCGCCCACTGTCTGAGAACGTCGTGCAGGCGTGGCGCGTCGTCTCTGCTGCGATCTTCGGCGTCGAGCTTAAAAAAAAAGCGGAACCGGACCCAGACGCGAACCTGAGCGATACCGCAAAGGACAGCTGATCGCCAATTGCGGCGCCATGGGGCTCGACTGGCGCACGCTCGACCTGTCCGACTATCTGGAAGCCCTAGAAGCGCACAACGAGGCGCACAGCAGCGAGAAGCCCGCGCACCAGGCCAGCGACGGCCTCAAACGCTTCATGCAGGCGCATCGGGACGGCGGTAACACCACGGCAGCGCGCGGCGTAGCGAAGTAGCATGGCCGAGATCGATCCCGTCATCCTGTCGCTTCGTGCCGAGGTGGACAAATACATCGGCGACGTGCGGCGCGCGACCAAGACGGTTGACCAGCAGCTCGGCATCCAGGAGCGCAAGACGCGCGACCTTGAGGCCCAGATGCGCAAGTCCAGCGGCGCTATCAGCACGTCGATCAAAGGGCTTGCCGCGACGTTCGCAACGGCTTTCACCGGGCGCGAACTGATCGGGCTTATCGATGGTTTCACGCGGCTGCAGAACAGTCTCCGGGTGGCTGGCCTTGAAGGCCAAGCGCTCGCAGATGTGCAGGGCCGGCTGCTGGAACTGTCGAGCAAGTACGGCGTCGGCATTGAATCGCTGGCGGGGCTGTTCGGCAACTCGACGCAGGCGGCATCCGAGTTCAACGCTACGCAATCGCAATTGCTGGCACTGACAGAAGCCACCGCGCAATCACTCAAGATCACCGGGACCAGCGCGACACAGGCGCAGGGGGCTATCTTGGGCCTCACCCAGGCGCTTGCATCCGGCACCGTACGCGCTGAAGAGTTCAACCAGATCAACGAGGGCGGCTTGCGTCCGCTGCTCCAATTGGCCGCGAACACCGATGAGTTCGGCGGTTCTGTTGCCAAACTGCGCAATGCGGTGGTCGATGGCAAACTGTCGAGCGAGGAGTTCTTTCAGGCGATCGTCAATGGCGGCGACCAACTGGACGCCAAGGCCAGCAAGGCGGTTCTCACCATCTCGGGCGCGTTTGAGGCACTCAACAGCCAGCTTACCGTGTACGTTGGCAGCGCTGCGGCCGCGAACGGCGCAACAGGCGCGATCGCCGCGGGCATCCAGGCCCTCGCCGACAATCTCGACCTCGCCGCGAACGCGCTTGCGGTGATCGGTGCGGCGATGCTTGGGCGCTATGTCGGGCCGATGGTTTCCGCCCGCATTGCCACGCTGGCCACATCGGCATCCCTCGCCACCTATACCGGCGCTGTAGCAATCGCCACGCGGCAGGTTGGCGTGCTGGCAGGTGCGCAGGTTGCGCTGACTGGCGCGATGGCGGGGACACGCGTTGCAGCCGCAGGGCTGTTGGCAGTCCTTGGTGGGCCGGTAGGAATTGCGATCACCGCGCTCGCTCTCGGGTTGGGCTATGTCGCATCCGAATCGGCAAAAGCAGAACAGGAGTTTGCCGCTCTCGAGCAGCGCACCGCCGACCTGAAGGCAAAGCTTGACGATGCGAATGTCTCTGTGCGCCAGACCGGCGACGCTGCGAAGGGCGCCAACCCGTTGGTGGTCGGCATCGGCAACGCATATCGCTTTGCTGGCGACCAAGCGGCCTATCTGGCGAAGAACGCTAAGATCGCAGCCCTCGCGACACTGCAGGCCGATCGCCTCAAGGTGCGTTCGCTGCTGCCAAGCGGCCCTGAAAGCGGACCTGCCGCTGCAGCCCGGCGCTTCGTCGGTGTCTCCGATAGGCGGGTGGAAGAACTGCGCGCAAAGGACCGTGAGCTTACATCGCTGATCAACCGGACAGTCAATGCGCCGGACACTGTTTTTGCGGCCCCGGTTGCTGCACCGAAGGCAACGGCGCCCGTCGCCCCCGGTGGCGGCGGTTCCGGCGCAGCATCCCGCGCAGCACGAGGCGCAGACCTCAGAGACGTAGCGCGCGCGGTGGACTCCTCGATCGATCGATTGAAGGATGCTGGCGGCTCGATCGCCGATGCGCTGCGAGCAGTAAACGACTTCACCCGTAACCAGTTTGATCTCGCGACTTCTGCAAACCAGAATGAGCAAGACCTGCTGCGCGCCAGCCTTGTGCTTGCCGAAACGCGGAGCGAGCGCGCCGAGATCGAGCGCCGGCTGATCACCCTGCAGTTCAGCCAGGAACGCGCGGAGCAAGAGCTGGTGCTTGCAACGCTGGGCAGCAGCGAGACAGCGCAGAAAGTCGCCACCGCGCGCCTCGCCGTTCTGGATGCCCTCGAAGCGCAAGCTCGCACAGAAAGCGCGCTCGCCAACCAGTCGCCTGGCCAGCAGTTCCTTCGCAGCATCGAACTATCGGGCAAGAACATTGACGACCAGTTCGAGGGCGTTGCGGTCAATGGCCTTCAGAACCTCAACGACCAGCTTGTTGATGCGATCTTCAACGCGGAATCGCTGGCAGATGTTTTCAGCAACGTCGCCAAATCCATTATCGCGGATCTGATCCGCATCGCGATCCAGCAGGCAATCATCGCGCCGCTGGCGAACAGCCTTTTCGGCGGTGGCGGGGGTGGTTTTGGTGCGGCGCTGGGCAGCATCTTCGGTCGATCCTCCGGTGGCTATGTCGCGCCCGGGCAAGCCGTTCGCGTCAACGAGGGCGCGTCGCCTGGCCGCGTCGAGGGCTTCGTGGGGCCGTCGACCGGCGGGCAGATCGTGCCGCTTGGTCGCATGGATGCAGCGCGTGGTGGGGCGCAGGCAGGTGGCACCGTCCGCATCGTGATCGAGGAGCGCGAGGGCTTCGCTTCGCAAGTGCAGAGCATGGCGCAAGGCGTGGCAATCGATGTCGTACGCCAGGCGTCGGGCCCCATCATTGAGACAGCGGTCAACGAGACAAACCGCCGCAGCCGGAGGCCAAGGCTTTGACCGAGATCATCGTCCCCGACTATGATGCGATGGTCATCACCGGCCTGACGCCCAATTTCCCGAGTCAGGTCAACCGATCTGCATGGACGGGTCGACGCAAGGTGGTTGGACTGCCCGGCGCGGAAAGCTGGACCGCATCGCTGACCGTGCCCGACATCGCAACCGAGATTGAGGAACGCAAATGGCGCGCGTTTCTGATCGGGCTCAAGGGGCCGCAAAACTGGTTTCGGTGGTATCTGCCGTGTAACCGCCATTACGGACCCAAGCCGCGCGTCAATGCCGCATCTGCTGACGGCTATAGCCTGCCGCTGGACGGCATGGCTGTCTCGACGCGCATCCTGTCCGCAGGCCAGTTCATGACCGTTCCCCTGCCCAGCGGTCACAGCCGGCTCATCTGCCTTGCGCAGGATCTGGTGACGAACAGCAGCGGCGAGGCAACGGCGGCGTTCGGCCCCGCGCTGCATGAAGTGCCTGCCGACAATGCCGAGGTGGAAACCGGCAACCCGTGGATACCGCTTGCGCTCACCAGCCCGAACGTCGGCATCAGCTATTCGGATTCGGTTGCAGGCTTGCAGCTTGATGTCGAGGAGGCTCTGTGAGCCTGCCTGATAGCACTGCCGCCGCAGCCCTTGACGCAGCCGTCATCAAGCCGGTCTGGTTCGCCTATCTCGACATCGACGGCGATCCGGTGAGATGCAACACGTCGGGCGCCGACATCACCGTGACCGGGACCGGCGACCCTGACCTTGACGATATGACGTTCATCGGCATCAGTGGCGATCTGGTGGACGTGTCCCCGGTATCGGTGCGCGAAGGTGGCAGCGAAAGCGTGACGGCCGAGCTGTCGGGCATCGCATCGCTGGACGTAGAAACGCTGACCCAGCTCGGCGACCCGGCGAACTGGCAGGGCAGACCCGCGCGGCTGTGGCGCACCATCCGCAATGCCGCGAACGTCCAGCAGGGCGGGTTTCAGGCATATTACACCGGATATATGACCGCGCTCGATCACTTGGGCGATGAAAGCGGGCAAACTATCCGCGTCACCATCGAAACCTATCTGGTGGCATTCAGCGCCGCCAGTAACCGGACCTATCTAGATCAGGAACGCTACGATAGCGGCGATCTGTCCGCACGGGCAGCGATATCGATCGCAAACGGGATAAGCCAGAATCCCGGCGCGACCGTCGGCATGGGCTCGGTCGGAGGCTTTGGCGGCTTTTCAGGATCGTTTGGCGAAGGGGGGCAGCAGCAGCGATGACCCGGCTTTCAACATGGGAGGCCAATCTGGCTGCGTATATCGCCAAACACAACGGCCAACCGTTCGTATATGGCGAGCGAGACTGCTGTCTCTGGGCTGCGGGCGCAGCCGCGGCGCAAACCGGCGTCGATAATGCGGCTGTGTTCCGGGGCAAGTACACCACCGAGCTGGGAGCGGCGAAGGCGCTGCGAAAATACGGCGCGGGCAGCATTGAGGCTACCTTTGACAGCTTCTATCCCGAGCGCCCGATAGCTTTCGCGCGCCGCGGCGATCTGGTGTTCAATGGCGAGGCTGTCGGCGTGTGTGTCGGTGCGACGGCGCTGTTCCTGTCCGACGATGGCTATGCGCAGATCCCGCGGGCGCAGTGGCAGAAGGCCTGGGCGATATGAGCAAGGTCGTTCGCGTAGTTGCAGCCGTCGGTCTGGTCGTTGCCGGCGTCGCGACCGGGAATCTTGCGCTTGTCGGCGCGGGCATTTCAATCGGCGCGTCGACGCTGCAGAAGATACCGAAGGCGCCGAAAGCCAGCCCTGAGACGATCGAGCGGCTGAACGCCAGCATCGACCCTAGAACGCCCCGAAAGATCGTATGGGGCGACACTGCAGGCGCGACCGACATTCGCGACCACGAATACACCGACAACCAGACCTATCTCCACCGCTTCATCGTGGTTGCCAGCCACAAGGTGCATTCGATCTATGAAATCTGGTTCGACGATAAGAAGGCATGGGACAGCGCCAGTGGCGTAACGGCCGAATATTCCGGCTATCTCACCGTCGCGCCGATTCTCGAGGGCAACGCGGGCAATGCGATCAACATCAGCGCGCGCATGGGGGCCACGCGTCGGTTCACCGGGCTGGCTTATGTCCATCTGCGGTTCAAGCTGACTGGCAACACCAAGAAAACCGATAGTCCCTTCGCGCAGTCGGTGCCGAGCCGGGTCACGATCCGCACCAGGGGCGCACTGGTTTATGACCCGCGCAAGGACAGCACTGTTCCGGGCGGCAGTGGGGCGCATCGAGCCGATGATCAGACGACATGGGAATGGGACGATGACGCCGCGCGCAACCCGGCGCTACAGATGCTGTGGTGGATGTTGGGATGGAAGATCGAGGGCAAGCTCGCGGTCGGCGGCGGCATCCCGCCTGTCCGCATCGATCTGGAATCGTTCATCACCGCGGCGAACCTTTGCGATGAAGATGTCGCGCTTGCAGCCGGTGGAACTGAGCCGCGTTATCGCAGCGATGGCGTGGTGAGCGAAGGCGATGGCCCGACGGTGATCATGGACAGCCTGAAAGTCACGATGAACGCCGACCTCGATGATGTCGGCGGCAAGCTTCGGTTGTTCGTATTCCATAACGACCTCGCCACGCCAGTTGCCGACTTCGACGAAGACGATATCATCGGAGCGTTCGAGTATCGCGGACATCCGGCGCTCGACGAAACCTTCAACGTGGTTCGCGGCACCTATACCGACCCTCGCGATGTCTCGCTCTATCAGCAGATTGACTATCCCCAGGTTGAGCTTCCAAGCCGCGACGGCATCGACCGCATCGATACCTTCGCGCTCGCGATGGTGCAGTCACCCAGCCAGGCGCAACGGCTCGCCAAGCAGCGATTGCAGCGCCAGCAATATGGCGGCGTATTCACCACCACAGGGCAGGCCACATGGTGGAAGGCACAGAAGAACAGCGTCGTGCGCCTGACGTTCGCTCCGCGTGGCTGGACGAACAAGCTGTTCCGGGTGTCGGACCTTGACCATCGCGTCGACGGCACTGTGCCTATCACCCTGCGCGAGGAAAACGCTGCCATCTATGTTTGGGACGCGGAAGAATCGCCTCCGGTGGCTCCCGTCAATCCAAGCGAATATGATTTTGCCCTGAACCCCATTGTCGCCGGGATCGATGAGGCATCCGTGACCGATTATGACGGCGGCGATGCAACCACCGAGGTAACGCCATGACGCTGGCTCGCTTCCGAATCCGGCGTGACACTGCCGCGAACTGGACCAGCGTTAACCCGGTTCTGCAGCTTGGCGAGCCCGGGCTGGAAACCGACACTCGCCGCGTTAAATACGGCGACGGCAGCACCGCATGGGCCAGCCTCGCCTACTCGGGGGAATCCTTCACTGCTTCGATCACCGCACTTGCCGGTCTGACCCCTGCCGCCGACAGCCTGCCCTATTTCACAAGCAGCAGCGCCGCAGCACTCGCCACACTGACCAGCTACGCGCGCACCCTGCTGGATGACGCCGACGCATCAACCGCACGCGGCACGCTCGGGCTGGGCACGATGGCTACACAAGCGGCAAGCAGTGTCGCGATCACCGGCGGCACCATAACCGGGTTGACCAATTTGCAGGCAAGCGGCGCAGCGCGCATCAGCGGATTGCCGGTCTACGCGAATGACACCGCAGCAGCAGCCGGCGGGCTCGTGACGGGCGACCTGTACCGGCAGAGCGATGGCGTCGACGGCTTTTATCTCAAGGTCAAGGTATGACACGAGCGCCCATATCCGCGCCCTAGACGGCGGTAACATTGGCGCACCCCCTGCCATAACCATGCACCATGGCAGCAACCCTAAATCTGACCGCCTTTAAGCGCGTCCCCTTCGTCGAATCCGATGGCGCGACCATCGTTCATATTGGACCTGACTGGTCCGATGCAGCTTTCAAAATGGATATAAGGCAGGCGCCCGGCGACACGGGAACGCCTATCATTACGCTGGCGACCGCAACGGCGGGATCGCAGGGCATCAGCGCGACCTATGAAGCCGCCTATCTGTTTCAGGTCAACGGCACGCCCACAACCGCGCCGGCTACCAAGATACTGATCCAGATCGACGAGGCGACGATTGAGGCGCTGGATCTGGGCACGCCGCCCGATGAGCCTGTCGAGCTCTACTATGACCTGCACGCCACCCCCTCGGGCGGCATCAAGCGCGTGCTTTGCGAAGGCAAGTTTACCATCAAGCCGGGGGCCACCATATGACGATCGCAATTATCGACGGCCGTGGAAGCCAGCCTATCATTCTGGCGGCAGGCGCGGATGTTGCCGGGTCTCTTGTCCTGCAGGCAGAGGCTGCCGCGGGTCGCGCTGAAACTGCCGCAGACGACCTTAGCGAACTGCTGGCCGCGACCGAGGGCATGATTACCAACACCGAGGGCGCGCCTGTCGGGCTGTTCCCACTCGACGCAGCCGGGATAGACTTTGCGCAGAATACAAGCGCGCTTATCGCTACTGCGGAAGTTGACAGCACGCTTGCCCGTGTTGGTGCACGCCTCCGGTTCGTCGGTTCGGGCGCTTGCTCGATCACGATTGCCAGCGGCACGATTGGCGGCAGCAACGCAGACCTGACGTTTGTTTCAAATCATCCGTTGCCCGAAGTCACATCCACCGGGGCCAAAGAATGGGATTATGATGACATCGGCGATGTTATTGTTCTCGCCGGTCAGCATGTCCTGTTCACAACGCCGGTCGGGGGCGTGGCTGGCTACACCGTAGAGACCGGCGCAGACCGTTTTTACTTTAGGGTAGGAGGTCTACCTTCTGGCACCGAAACGTTTGTTTCAGTCGAAGATACCAAACTCAACGCATGGGTAACGTTCTCCGCGCCAGCACTGCAAATCCCGCGCACTGCGCTGGTTGACGCGGCTCTGCTCAATGAGCTGGAGGTGCTGTCTGATGTTGCCGAGCCTCTTGTCGATACAATCGGCACGCGCACGGACACTACCGGACTGTTCCCCCTGACACTTGGTGCCACCCAGTTCAACACGGGCAACACCGCGCTGATCTATTCCGCCACCGAAGCACGCACGCTGACCGAGGTTGGCCTGTGGTCGGCGAACATCGGCGACGGCAAGATCAACCTTGTCATCGCAACCGGCACACTGCCTGACCTGACGTTCGTATCGTCCACAGCGCTCACCGATGCAACGCTGACCGGGCCGAACAAATGGGCCGTGAACGTCGCGCTTGCTGCTGGCCAGCACGTCTTGATCAGCGTTCCTTCGGGCGGTGTAAATCAACTGACGACAACCCCGGTCAGTGGTAAATCATTCATGTTTGCGCTCGGCACGTTCACGAGCGGCAGCAAGACGATGGTAACATCGGCGGATACGCAGCATCACGCCTATGTGAAGACGACCGCGCCGGGCGTCCAGATCACGCGGGCGGACCTTGCCCCTGCGCTGGCGGATCAGGTGCCGGATGTCCCGCTGCCGACCGAGTGGGATATCCTCGTCTACATTGGCCAATCGAATCGTGTGGGTTCAGGCGGCGGTGTCGTGGCGACCAAGACGGTTCCCGCTGGCATCTTGAAGCAATACTATAGCGGCGCGTTGACGGACAAAACCAGCGATCCGATTGGCAACGCGAGCAACAACAGCTCTATCCCGGCCCAGGCTCACCGGCACTGGCAGTTGAACGGGCGCGGCGTGATCGCGGTCCCGGCTGCATCCGGTAGCACCACCATGCTGGCTGCATCGGACTTCGGGTCAGGCAACTGGTCGGCAACCGGAACGCTGCGTTACGCCGCATGGGACTTGGTTGAGGCTGCGCAGGCAGCAGCAGCATCCGCAGGGCTGACTGTAAATCGCCTGATCATAATGCAGCTTCAGGGCGAGAACGATGCGCTGGCCATCGACAATGAGACCATCACGCAGGGCGATTACATCGCCGGCCAGCTCGATCTGATCGATTTTTTCTGCACGCAAAGCGGCAACGATAACCTGCCATACCTCATCACGCCGATCGGTTCGCAGACCGTTGTCGCGGGCGGCGACACTGCCGGGTTCCAGCAGATCAGGGAGTCCGCATACATCGTGGAAGCGGCGCGCCCGAATGTGCGCCTTGGCTTCACCGGGGCCAAGAACTTCCCCGCGATGAATATGATGTGGGACGGGATACATTTTGATGCCCGCGGATCTGACATCGTTGGATTCGGCGACGGCACCGTGTCCGCGTTCTGCTGAGGGGTGGGACGATGACGAGCCCGTCCAACGACATCTTCGTCGCCATGGACGATGCCGACTTCAGCCGCATGGCCATTATTCATTCGCTCCGGGGGGTGCAGGATTCAATCAACTCGATGCGCAAGGCC
>JBKBTF010000021.1:0-50327 GCA_046291395.1 Blastomonas sp.
GGGCCGGCGGTCGATCGCGTGCTCGCGCGCGTGCGGGGGAGCGGTCTGGCAGCCGGCGGCTAGTCTCGGCGGCGACCCCGCGATTTTGGAAAGTCATAGTTTCCATCCGCGACAGGGTTGCTGCTCGGTCGCCGGACTCTCCCGCGCGCGTCCGCGCCGGACCCGCGGGGTTGAGGAACGGGGGCGGGAAGCGGCGTGTTTTCGGTCATTTTCTTACGCCGGCGCGTGTGCGGCGGACTTCGGCAGCCCCCGCGGGCCCCCGCGGCGGGCCGCCAACACCCACGTGGCCCCCCCCCGGCTGGGTTGGGTTTGGGGGGGGGGGGGAGGCCGAGTTCAACATTGGCGTAGACGACCCACCCCCAGCCCCTCCCTGGCCAGGGAGGGGAGCGGAGATGACGCGCGCGCCGAAATGTGCGGGGTAGACGCGCGTGAACTCCTCCGATTCGCGCACCGTCACCTGCGCGCGCGCGTCCGCCAGCGCGGCGATGGCCTTTGGCGTGAAATCCTCTGGCCCCGCCATCCGCCCGTCGGCGATCACCGCAACCGCGTGCTGGATCGAGAACTTGGCGTCGAGTTCGGTCACTGGATGCGGCCGGTCGCAAAAGCGGATCGCGTCGGCATAGGTCTCGACCAACACCGGCAGCCTCAGCGCGCCCATCGCCTGCAATTCCAGCGCGCAATCGATGGCGGGATGCGCATGGCGACACGCGGCCCAGGGCTTGAAGCTGACCGCATGGATCAGCCAGTCATCGCCCAACAGCATGGGGCGGGGGGTATCGACCATCGCAGCATACAGGCCCTGCTCGCCCTCGAGCACCTGGGCCGGCCCGGTGAAGCCCTGCCGCGCGAGCCGCGCCAGCCACAGCCCTTCGAGCGCGGCGCGCGCGGCGTGCATCGCCTTGGTCATCACGTCCTCGTGCCGCATCCGCCACAGCCCGCCGGCCACCGATGCCGCATTGCCCAGGGCCCAGCCGGTCGCCGCTTCGTCCAATGCAAAGATCGAAGCGGCCGCTGCCGCGCCGCCGAAGCCGCCTGCGGTCGAGGTCGGGTGGAAGTGCGCATAATGGTGCGCATCGAAGCTCGCGCCGACCGCGATCATCGCCTCATAGCCGCGCACCGCGCCATCGAGCAGAGCGTCCATGCCGCATTTTTCCTGCCGCGCCGCCGACAGCGCAGCCGGCCAGATGACGGGGCCGGGGTGGAGCAACGCAGCGCGGTGGACGTCGTCCATCTCGAGGACATTGCCGAGCAGGGCCGCGCGGGTGAGGATATCGGGCTCGGCCCGCCGCGCCACGGCGGCGACCGGCGACTGCCGCGCGCCTGCGACGCAGGCGAGCCAGTCGAGCAGGTGCAGCCGGGCGCGCGCGCGGTCGCTTTCATTTGGCGAACGGGCCAAATGTGCGCTAAGCCGCTGGGTGAGGCTCGCGGCGGTCATGTGCCGTATCCCCGGGCCCGACACTGGAGCAGGAGCACGCGTTGAACAGCCCCGCCGAGGCGCCCGACACCCTCATGGAAAAAGCGCCTGACAAAGCGGGGGACAAGCCCCGCTATCAGCAGCTCGCCGATGAACTGCGCGCGCTGATCCTGTCCGGCAAGCTCGCCGGAAGCAGCGGATTTCCGACAGAAAGCGCACTTTGCGCCGAATATGGCGTCAGCCGTTTCACCGTGCGCGAGGCGCTGCGCCGTCTGCAGAACGAAGGCCTGATCGCGCGCCGGCGTGGCTCTGGCACCGTGGTGCAACCGGCAGCCGCGCGCGGCGGCGCGCTGCATCAGCCTTTGTCCAACGTCGGCGAAATCCTGCAATATGCGCGCGACACCCGCATCGCTTACGATCACCTCGGCCTGCAATCGCTGCCCAAGGCCATCGCGGTGCAGGTCGCCATGCCGACCAGCGGCAAGTGGTTCCGCTTCCGCGGCGTGCGCCGCCAAAGCACCGATGGCCAGCCGATCGCCTTCACTGACGCCTATGTCGTTGCCGATCTGGCAGATGCGGTTGCCGAAATCCTGCCCGACGCCGATGCCGCCGACCAGACGGTCAACCCTGGCAGCAACACGCTGTTCCAGTTCATCAGCAATGCCGCGGGGCTGTCGATGTCGCGCGTGACCCAGGATATCCAGGCGGTCTCTGCCAGCGCCGAGGTTGCCGCCGCGCTCGACATTCCGCGGCGCAGCGCCTGCCTGCGCATCCTGCGCTGCTATCACGACCAGGATGGGCGGATGTTCGAAATGTCGGTCAGCCACCATCCCGGCGACCGTTTCGCTTACTCGATGCATATCGACGTCGAGGGCTAGGCCCCTTTTAATCCTCCCCGGAACGGGGAGAGGGACCAGCCGCAAGCTGGTGGAGGGGAAGCGGGATTGCGCTTCGGATTGACGGGCGCGCCCGGACGCGGGCCCCCCCCCCCCCCCCCCCCCGGGGGGGCCCCCCCCCCCCCGGGCGCGCCCGGACGCCGCCCCTCCACCCCCCGCTGCGCGGGCGGTCCCCCTCCCCCGGTGGGGGAGGAACTGGGAGACCACACTAGCCACGTTCTAATTCCGGCGCTTCGACCGGCTGCCATTCGGGCTCGCCGGCAAAGCGGATCGCGGGCGCAATATGGTGTGCGCCGCCGGCCTGAACCAGCAGCCCTGCTGCCCGCACATGCTCGCTGGCCAATGCCTCGGCAAAATCGAGCACGGGGGAAAACGCGACATCCTTGTCCTCGAACCACGCCACCCATTCGTCGCGGGTGCGCTTTGCGAAGGTGTCGCGCAGGAAGGCGATAAGGGGCGCCTGGTCGGGCCCGGCATCCGCCTCTCCCAGCGGGATCAGGTCTTCGCGGTTCAGTGCCGTCAGCAGCACCTTCACGAACTTGATCTCGCGCCCACCCAGCGCGATGTGGCGGCCATCTTTGGTCGCATAGACCTGGTAGAAGCCCGCGCCGCCCAGCGATCGCTGGGTCGCCGATCGCGGCGCCTCGCCACCTGCCATCGCGGTCCCCGCGATATGCGCGCACCACGGCAACAGGCTGTCGAACATCGCGATGTCGACATAGTCGCCCTTGCCGGTGCGCTCGCGCCCGATCAGCGCCATCAGCACCGCCGACAGCCCGGTGAGGCCGGCGGCCATGTCGGCAGACGGCACGCCGGGGACCACGGGGGTGCCATCGGGCCCGTCATTGACCGAGAGAAACCCAGACAGCGCCTGCACCGCCAGATCGTGCGCGGGATGGTGCGCCAACGGTCCCGACTGGCCGAAGGCGGAGACCGAGCAATAGACGATACGCGGGTTGAGCGCGCTGACCGCGGCATAGTCGAACCCCAATCGCGCCATCACCCCGGGGCGGAAGCCTTCGACGAACACATCGGCGGTCCGGATCAGTTCGGTCAGCCGCGCGCGGCCAGCATCGCTCTTGAGGTCGAGCACTTCGCTCAGCTTGCCGCGGTTGAGGTTGCGGAACCACACCGACTGGCCCTGCTCGAACGGCGTCATCACGCGCGCGGGGTCTCCCGCCGGCGGCTCGATCTTGATGACCTCGGCGCCCTGGTCGGCCATCATCACGCTCAGCATCGGGCCCGGCAGGAACTGCGACAGGTCGATCACGGTGATGCCGGACAATTTGCCCATCGGTCAGACGATGCCATCGCGTTTGAGGTTTGCAATCTCGCTTCCGGACAGTCCGATGCCGGTCAGCACGTCATCATTGTCCGCACCCAGCAGCGGAGCGGCACGCGCGGGCAGCCGCTGGCCATCGACCCGGATCGGGCTGGCGAGCACACGCAAGGATTCGCGGTCGGGATGCGCGACCTGCTGCATCATGCCGGTCTCGGCGAGGAACGGGTTGTCCATCGCGCTGGCCAGATCGTGCACCGGGGCGACTGGTACCTTGCCCGCCAGCAGATCCACCCAGTGCCGGGTTGGCTGCGTGACGAACACCGCATCGAGCACCTCAGTCAACGCATCGCGGTTGGCGAGCCGGTCTGCGGGCGTCCGGAAGCGCGAGTCGTCCTTGAGCTCGCTGCGGCCGAGCGCATCGACCAGGATCGTCCAGAACTTGGGCAATTGCGCCATAACGAACATCCAGCCATCGGCCGAGCGGAACATCTGGCTCGGCGTGACCGAAGGGTGCGCCGAGCGCGGTGCGCGCGGGGTGACATCGGCCTCGTTGAGATACCACACGGCCGGATAGCTCATCTGGTGCGCGGCGGTGGACAACAGGTCGACATCGATGTCGCAGCCCAGCCCCGAACGCTGCGCATCGAGCATCGCGGCGAGCAGCCCGACCGCCATCTGCGTTCCGGTCATGAAATCGACGATCGACAGGCCAAAGCGCACCGGCGGGCCATCGGGCTCGCCGGTCAGCGACAGGAACCCGGCCTCGGCCTGCATCAGATAATCATAGCCCGGCCATTTGGCGCGCGGATTGTCGCGGCCATAAGCCGACAGGTGCGCGCAGACGATTCCCGGGTTGATGTCGGACAGCGACGCATAATCCAGCCCCAGTCTTGCGGGCAAATCCCCGCGCAGATTGTTGACCATCGCGTGCGAGGTTGCGGCCAGCGCGCGCAAAATATCGCGCCCGCGCTCGCTCTGCAGGTCGAGCGTCAGAGACTTCTTGTTGAGGTTGAAGGTCTGGAAATACAGGCTTTCATTCTCGCGCAGGAAATGCGGACCGACTGCGCGCGCGGTATCGCCGCCCGGTTGCCCCGGCTTGTTCGGCGGCTCGATCTTGATGACCTCCGCCCCCATCTGCGCCAGGAACATCGTGCCATAGGGCCCCGCGCCATATTGTTCGGCAGACAGTATGCGATAGCCGGTGAGCGGCAGCCTCATCACAGGTACTCCTTGCTCACACCGGGTTCCGCTTCACCCATTGCTTGGAAATGATCATTCGCTGCATCTCGTTGGTGCCCTCGCCGATGCACATCAGCAGGGCGTCTCGGTAATAACGCTCGATCTCGTACTCCTTGGAATAGGCATAGCCGCCATGGATGCGCATCGCCTCTTCTGAGTTGCGCACCGCGGCTTCGGACGCGAAATACTTCGCCATCCCGGCCTCCATGTCGCAGCGTTCGCCGCGATCATAGGCTTCGGCAGCATCCAGCGTCAAAAGGCGCGCGGCACGGGCGCGCGTCACCATCTCGCCGATCTTGAGCTGGATCGCCTGATGATCGGCGATCGGCTTGCCCATCGTCTCGCGTAACTGGGCATATTCGGTGGCGAGCCTGAGCGAGCCATCGGCCAGCCCCACGCCGCGCGCCGCGACATTGATGCGGCCGAGCTCGAGACCGCCGGTCGCCTGGAAAAAGCCCTCGCCCTCGACGCCGCCGATCAGGTTTTCTGCTGGCAGGCGATAGTTGTCGAACATGAGTTCGGCGCTGTCGATCGCCTTGTAGCCCAATTTGTCGAACTTCTTGCCGACGGTGAAGCCCTCCTGCTTGGGCGCGATGAACAGGCTCATCCCCTTGTAGCGGGGCTCGGCCTTGGGGTCGGTCTTGACCAGCAGCGCAAAGCAGCTGCCCTGGATCGCGTTCGATATCCAGGTCTTGGTGCCGTTGATGACGTAATCATCGCCATCCCTGACCGCGGTGGTGCGGATCGCCTGCAGGTCGGTGCCGGCATTGGGTTCGGTGAGTGCAAGCCCGCCGCGGATCTCGCCGCTGGCGAATTTGGGCAGCCATTCCGCCTTTTGCGCAGGCGTGCCGAAGCGTTCGACCGCACACGCCATGATCAGGTGCGAGTTGAAGATGCCGGTGATCGCCATCCAGTGCGACGAGATGCGCGCGACAATCTTGGCATAAGTGGTCGCGGGCAGGCCCAGGCCGCCATATTCCTGGCCGATGGTCGCGCCGAACAGCCCCATCTCGATCATCTGGCCGACCAGTTCGGCAGGCCAGATGTCGTTATGGTCGTGGTGCATCACCACGGGTTTCACCTCGCGTTCGATCCACCGGTCGATCGCGTCGAGAAAGGCTGCTTCCTCGTCGGGGTCGATCGTGCGCTGCTCGTCTTCTGGCAGGCTTGCCATCTTCATGCTCCGTCAGTTACTTCTGCTCGCCGCCAACCATATGGCCGCGAGGGTGATCTTGCGCTGGCCCGGTTGGTCAGTCGTCCGAAGGGCCGAACCCCCGCTTCCAGATCAGCATCGTGCGGCTGAACGTGCATACCACATCGCCATGCTGGTTCTTGCCGATCGTCTTGACCGTGACGATGCCCTGTTCGGGGCGCGAGGAGGACTCGCGCTTGTCGAGTACTTCGCTTTCGGCATACAGCGTGTCGCCGGGAAACAGGGGGTTCGTCAGGCGGATATTGTCCCAGCCCAGGTTCGCGACCGCCTTCTGGCTGACATCCGAGACGCTCATACCCACCATCAATGCGACGGTGAGCGGCGAGCAGACCAGAGGCTTTCCGAACTCGGTCTTCTTGGCGTATTCATAATCGAAATGCGCCGGATGGGTGTTCATCGTCAGCAGCGTGAACCACACATTGTCGGCATCGGTGATCGTGCGGCCAGGGCGGTGCTCATAGATATGGCCGACCACGAAGTCCTCGAACGCGCGTCCGAACGTCTCGCGAAAGCGCCCCTGTGAAACCTCGATTGTCCCGTTACGCATCTGCATTCTTTCCCTTCGTGACCGACGTGTCCCTTGCCACCATCTGACGCATCCGCGCCACGATGGGGGCCTCCAGCATTTTTCCATTGTGACGGATCGCCATGCCGCCTGCGGCCTCATAGGCTGCGATCGCCTCGCGTGCTTCGGCGATGGCGGCAGCGTCCGCGCCAAAGGCTGCGTTGATGGCATCGACCTGCGCCGGGTGGATCGCGGCCTTGGCGGCAAAGCCCAGGCTGCGCACCTTGCGGCATTCCTCTGCCAGGCCCTCGGCATCGTCGAGCTGCACGAAAGGCACGTCGATCGCCGGGACGCGCGCATCGGCGCAGGCCATGATGAACTGTCCGCGTGCCACAAGCAGGGGATCGAAGGCCAAATCGACCCCCAGCTGCGCGGAAAAGTCCCCGCCGCCGAACATCATCGCGGCGACCCCGGTTTGCGCGGCGATCCGGTGCGCACGGCGCAGGCCCGCAACGGTCTCGATCAGCGGCACCAGCCGGACGACATCGCTGTCCAGCACGCGGACAAGTTGCACGATCTCATTCTCGTGCTCGACCATCGGCACCAGGATCAGGGCGGGGGCATGGCCTGATTCGGCAAGCGCAATCATGTCCTTGACCCCGGCCCTTGTCATCGCGGAGTTGATTCGCACCGCGATCCGGGTGCGGTCGAGATGGGGCAGCTCGGACAGGACATGCGCGCGGGCGCCATCCTTGTCGGCAGGCGCCACCGCGTCCTCCAGATCGATGCACACGCAATCGGCGGCGCTCCCCAGCGCCTTGGCAATGCGCTCCGGGCGCGAGCCCGGCACGAACAGGATGCTGTTGGCAGCGAACATGAATTTTCCCGGGGCCCCTTTGCCAGACTGTGATTTACCCCTTCACAATTTGTCCGGACAAATCTAAAGTCAAGAACAAATGGCAATAAACATGGAGGGACTCGGACATTATGCGTATCGGCACACTCATCGGGGCAGGCATCGTGGCAGGCCTGCTGACCGCCACAAGCCTTGCAGCACCGGCGTTTGCAAGGACGCTCGACCCCGCCAAACCCGAGGACGCGCTTGAGATCATGAAGCGCACGCAGTGCGGCGTAAAGGACAACGTGCCTGCGGTGTATCGCTGGGCGGGCAAAATCTTCAGCCGCCGCCAGGGCGAGCCCGACAAGCATCTGTTCAACATGGAAGGCATGAATATCCGCCAGTGCGTGAGCGTGACCGACGCCGAGCGCGGCACCGGCTATCGCATGGTCAGCCGCGAGATCACGCTGTATCTCGATCCCAAGACCGGCGAGGTGCTGCGCCAATGGCAGAACCCCTATACCGGCAAGACCGTCGAGGTGATGCACATCGCCAACGACCCGGTGAATTCGCGCCCCAGCTTTCCCAAGGGGCCCGACGGCAAGCCCTATTCGATCAACCTCACCCGCATGGGCGACATGCTGCTGATGGGCTTCGAAGCGCCGCTCTACTACGTCAACCCGCTGGCCGGCGACTATCAGGATTATGTCGGCAACAAGTACCACGCAATGGAGATATTCGATTTCTCGATGCCGGCCTCGACGCTCGACACCAAGGTTACCTCGGTCAACCCCACGGTCGCCTGGGTGCGCATTTCCGACTGGATGCCGTGGATGATGATGGAAGGCCGCCAGGGCCAGATGGTGTTCAACGCGATGGGGGTGAAGCTCAAGAGCTTTGACGAGTTGCCCGAGGTGATGAAGACCGAGATCGCGACCAACTATCCCGATTACACCGCCGCGCCGCCGGTCGACGACACCCGGCCCAATGAGACGACCTGGACGGTGTTCAAGAAGAAGATCGACGCCAAACGGGCGAAGGAAGGGACAAAGCCTGCGGCATCGCACTGAGGCAAAACAAAGCCCCTCCCCTAAAGGGGAGGGGCTCCACCAAAAAAGACCCCCGGAGCCTTGCGGTTCCGGGGGTAAAATTTGCCCTCCCGCGTTGAACGGGAGGGCGCAGGCGTCGGGGAACGTCAGAAGCTGGCGGTCAGGATGATGCCGATGCGCCGGGGCGGGCGCAGGCCTGCGATGAAGTTGCGCCGAAGGTCCGCATTGGCGTCGGCATAGCGGATGATCTGCGCCACCGAATCCTCGTCGAACAGGTTGCGGGCATAGGCCATGATGCGGAACCGGTCGCTCTGGAAGCCCAGTCGCGCATCGACCACCACCGACCCGCCGGTTTCGGCAAAGTTGAGCACCTGGTCGAAGCTGGTCGAGATCATGTTGACGTTGCTGCCGACGAAGAAGTCCCAGTCGTTGCTGACAGGTCTGCGATAATCGACATCGACGAACATGGTGTGCGCAGGCGCGCGCGGCACGCGCTTGCCGCGGATCGAGCCGAACAGCGACTGGCAGCCTGCAATGTTGGGGAACTGGTCGCCGATCGAGCAGTTGACCAGCCGGTCGTCGATCAGATCGTTGATCAGCCCCAGATTCTCGTCGGTGCCGGCGGTGAACTTGGCGTTCACATAGCTGTAGTTGGCGGTGACGGTGAAATTGCGCACCGGACGGATCAGCAGCTCGAGCTCCGCGCCGTTGATCCGCGCGTTGCCGCCGTTGCGGGTCAGCGAAACCTGGTTGGGCGGCACAGACACGTTCTGGGTGATCTGATAGCCCTTTACCTCGGTGTGGTAGAGCGCGAGGTTCGCGGTCAGCTTGCCGTCGAAAAAGGTGTTCTTGGTGCCGATTTCATAGGTCTTGTTGTCTTCGGGTTCGAAGGTCGGGAAGCCTGCGAGAATCGCCTGGTTGCTGTTGAACCCGCCGGGCTTCTGCCCCTCGGCATAGACCGCGTAGAACAGGTTGTCGCGCGTCGCCTGCCAGCTCAAGGTGAAGCGCGGCGTGAACTCCTTGAACGTCGCCTGCACCACGCGCGGGGCGGGCACGACCTGGCCATTGTTGAAGGTGAAGGTCGTCTGGCGGATCTTCTCCTCGGCATAACGGCCCTCGGCGGAGAACGCGAGGGTATCGGTGAAGTTGAAGGTCGCCGAGCCGAAGATCGCCTTGTTCTCGATATCGAACTGGTTGATGTTGCGCGATTCGGGCAGGTTGGCTGCGGTCACGGCGATCGGCGTGAAGATGCCGCAGGTGGGCAATTGCGCGCACAAGGATGTGGTCGCCGCCGCCGAATTGGCCTGCGCCCGCGCCAGCGAGCCCGGCGGCACCACGCGGGTGTCGCGCGAAACGTCGTTCTGGTCGAAATAATAGCCGCCCAGCATCAGCTTGAGCCGCTCGCCTTCATAAGCCAGCCGCAGCTCCTGCGACCAGTCGTCGGTGACCTGCCGGTTGGAGAAGGTGAAATCCTGCACCGAGGTCGCAAACGCGGTGAAGCGCGTCGTGCGCGGCGGCACGATCGGCGCAGGCGCAGGCCCGGTCGCGCCATAGGCGAAGATCACCATGTTGAAGCTGTTGGGCGAATAGTCTCCGTCGGTCTTGGTGTTGGCGGTACGGCGGTTGTAGCCGGTAAGGCTGGTCAGCGTCAGCTCGTCGGTGAAGTCGAAATCCATGCGGAACGCGGCGTTCAGCGTCTTGGATTCGAGGCCGACATTTTCCGGATCGACGAACTGGCGGCGATAGTCGGTGTTGACCTGCTGGGGCTGGATGGTGCCGCAGAAATAACGGCTCTGGCCGCGGTACAGCGCGCCATTGTCCGGGAAGCAGTTGTTGGCGTTGGCGGGCTGGGCGAAGATTGCCGGCTGGCCGTCGTCGATGACGTTGTAATTGGCGCGCAGCGAGGCGCGGAAAGGTCCGCCATTGTTGAACTGCAACAGGCCAAAGCCCGAATAGCTTTCCTGCTTGCCGATGCGCGTGCCGTCAAAGGCGTTGCGGAAGGCGCCGGCATTGTCGAGCACGCGCCCGCCCAGCGCGATGCCCAGGCCATCGGCCAGCGGGCCGCGGACATTGGCGGTGACCTCATAGCGGTCGTCTTCCGCGATATCGACCTGCACCCGGCCGGTCCAGGTGTCGGTCGGCGCCTTGGAGATGAGGTTGATCGCGCCCGAATAGGTGTTGCGTCCATAGAGCGCCGATTGCGGGCCCTTGACCACCTCGAACCGCTCGACGGTGTCGACGTCGTAATCGGCCAGCGATCCCGAATAATAGATGCCGTCGATGAAGAAGGCGACGCCCGACTGGCCGAGGATATTCGCCTGGCCGCGGATCACCGGGCGGTTGGCGTCGCGGCCGAAGGTGTCGTCGAACACCAGGCCGGGCACGGTCTTGGCGATATCGGTGAGATTGTCGAGGCCCAGCCGGTCGATCGCGGCGGCGGTCACTACCGAAACGGTCGTGGGCGCCTCCTGCAGCGTCTCCTCGGTCTTGCGCGCGGTCACGATGATGACATCGTCACTGATGCCGCGGGCGGTGCTCTGGTCCTGCTGCGCCAGCGCCGGAACGCTGGTGAGCGCGGACACCGCGAGCAAGGACGCCTTGAACGTACTGGTCATCTCAAATCCCCCTAAAGTGGTTTTTAGTCTCCCTTAGGGTTAGCAGAACACCGCAAGATCGATAATTTGTCCAGACAAATTTTATCCGCAGTTCGAATTGTCGGGTCTGTGTTGCTTGAATACGACAGCTCGGCCCAGGGGGTGCTTCGGATCAGAAGGCGGGCTTCACCACCCCGAGCCATGACGTTACGACCAGCAGGATATAGATGGCCATCACCCAGATCCGGGTGCGGTCCATCGTCCGGCGCAGCGGCACTTCGGTGGCGTCGCTCGACCCTTCGCTCAGCAGCCGCATCAGCTGTGGCCCCACCGGCTTGAATGCCAGATCGATGCCGATCGCGGCGACGAAGATCGCCCCGAACAGCTGCGCCTTCCACGCGAGCCATCCCGGCGCGAGGGGCGCACCGGTGAGCAGCGACTGGGCGCCCAGCCACAGGTAGAAGGCGGTGAGCACGTATTTCAGGCCGTTCTCGTAGAACCGGTCGCGCGCGGCGCGCGGGGTCTGGTCGTGATTGTGCGCATCCCATACCAGCCACAACCACGCCCCGCCGACCACCCATGCCGCTGCCAGCAGCGCCGCCGGCAGATCCCACCAGCCGCCCATTTTCAGCACCGATAGCGACACCGGCACCATCAGCGCCCAGGCGCTGCGCGGGGTCATGTCGACCAGCACCAGCAGCTTGAGCAGCGCCAGCCGCTGATCGAGCGAATAATCGTGCCGCTTGCGGAAGTGCTGACCCAGCAGGAACACCCCGACATCCGCCCCCAGCCACAGCACAAATAGCAACAGATGGGCATACACCAGCGAGGGATACGCAATTTCCGACCAGCCCAAAGTGCATCTCCCACAGCATCGTTCCACAAAGCCGATTGACATTGCAGATTTGTCCGGACAATTTGCAAGAAAAAAATGAACGTCAGGCGGACCACCACAACCGGACATTCAGGGAGTTTCACGATGATCAACTTACGTTTGGCGACAGCCGCCTCGGCGCTCGCTGTCGCACTTGCCGCCCCGGCTTATGCCCAGAATGCAGATCAGGCAGCCGCGAGCGAGTCGGACACCCAGCAGGGTCTCAGCGAGATCATCGTGACCGCCCAGCGACGGCAGGAAAGCGTGCAGGACGTACCGATCGCGATCAGCGCGTTCACCGCCGACCAGCTGCGCGACCAGGGCGTGTCCAATACACTGCAGCTGGGCCAGTATGTCCCCAACCTCGTCGCGCAGAACAACACCGGCATCGGCTCGGCCAACGCCTACTTCCTGCGCGGGCTGGGCTCGACCGAGACGATCGCGACCTTCGATCCGCCGGTCGGTACCTATGTCGACGACATCTATCTCTCGCGCCAGAACGCCAACAACCTGGCGCTGTTCGATGTCGCGCGGGTCGAGGTGCTGCGCGGGCCGCAGGGCACATTGTTCGGCCGCAACACGACGGGCGGCGCGATCAACGTCATCATGGCCGAGCCCGGCGACACCATCGGCGGCTATGGCGAGGTCGGCTATGGCCGCTTCGACCGCAAGCTGGTGCGCGGATCGATCGACCTTCCGCTGGCGGACAGCTTCGCGATCAAGCTTTCGGGCTATTGGCAGAATGATGACGGCTATGTGAGGAACGTCTCGACCGGCGAGCGGCTCAACGACGATGACGGCTGGGGCGTGCGCCTGGGGATCCGCGGCGAGCTTGCCCCCTGGGCCCGCTGGCGCGCCAGCTACGCGCACATGGTGTCCGAAGGCGAGAACATCCTCAACTTCACCTGCAACCCGGCCAATCCCACCGATTGCAGCGGGCGTTTCGCGACCACGGGCCTCAGCGAAAACCCGGCATCGGCAACGCCCTATGCGCCGCTGGCGATCTCGGGGCGCAAGGCGGGCTATGGCCTGGGGCAGCAGGCGGTGACCGACCTGATCACCTCCAACCTTGCGTTCGACATCGCCGAAAACACCACGCTCAGCCTGATCACCGGCTATGTCAGCCTGACCCAGCAGTTTGCGCTCGACTTCTTCGACGGCCGCGGCGGCCCTTCGGCAAGCGTTCCGTTTCCGGCGGTGCAGCGCTATGCGCGCGGCGGCTTCACCATCCTCAACGATGGCCAGCACGAGCAGTTCACCCAGGAAATCAAGCTCGACGGCAGCTTCGGCAATGGTCTGGTCGATTATGTCGCGGGCTTCTTCTACATCGACGAGCGCAACCGCACCGATCTGGCCGATGTCTTCTCGATCTCGCCTGCGGTCTCGCTGCTGCTGGCGGACCGCATCATCCGCAACACCACCAAGGCCTATGCGGGCTATGTCCAGGCCGATCTCAACATCACCGACCAGATCAAGCTGACGGCGGGCGTGCGCTATACCGACGAGACCAAGAACTTCTCGATCACCGACAACCGCGCCTCGTGCAACGACGGCACGGTCGAGGCGACGTGCATGGCCAATGTCAACTTGCGCGCGGCCAATGGCGTGCCGATCCCGCGCAGCCAGAACGTCAAGATCTGGACGCCGCGTTTCGCGCTCAATTTCAAGCCCAATGACGACATCCTGCTGTTCGCCTCGGCAACCAAGGGCTTCAAGTCGGGCGGCTGGAACGCGCGCGCGACTGCGCCCAGCCAGTTCCTGCCGTTCGACGAGGAACGGGTGTGGAGCTATGAGGCCGGCTTCAAGTCGGAATTCTTCGACAACAAGGTGCGTGCCAATGTCACCGCGTTCTGGATGGATGTCAGCGACCTGCAGATTCTGGCCGGACTGCTCAATCCCGCGACCGGGGCTATCACCTTCCTCACCCGCAACTTTGCCGATTACCGCAACAAGGGCATCGAGGCGGAACTGACGATCGCCCCGGTCACCGGCCTCAACCTCTATGCCAATGTCGGCTATCAGGATGACAACTACCGCGTGCCCAATGCCCCTGCCGGCAACGATATCTATGGCATCCAGAACGTCCAGGCGCAGTTGGCGTCGTGCCGGGCGCAATTGGCCGCAGGGCAGATTCCCGCCAGCTCCAACTCCGCGCCCGCGGGAACCCCGGTCAACAATGCGCCGGCCTGCGCTGCGGGCATCGTCACCGCCAACGGCACCCTTTCGACCCCGGTGCGCACACCCGACTGGTCGCTGGCCCTGGGCGGCAGCTACAAGGCGCCGCTGGGGGATAGCGGGCTGTCGCTCGTCCCTTCGATCAACGCCAGCTACCGCTCGCGCCAGGAAGTCGCGATCGCCAACCTGTCGATCTATAACCAGCCGGTCACGCGCGGCGGCCGCACCACGCCTGCCAATCCGTTCGGCGATGGCGCGTTCATCACCGGATCGGAAAGCCCGGCGGCCTGGCTGGTCAATGCAGGCCTCGCGCTCAATGGGCCCGACAATGCCTGGCAGCTCGCGGTGGAGTGCACCAACTGCTTCAACGAGGAGTTCATCCAGTCGTCGCTGTCCAACTACAGCTATCTCAACCAGCCGATGATGTGGACCGTGCGTGCGCGCTACAATTTCTGATCACGCAGAAATGCCGTCTGGCGGATGGAGCATCGCACAACTCTGTGCGATGCTCCGCTCCGGCCCAGGCTGCCCAAGCATGACGGCCATATCGGCAGACGACAATCGGGAGCGAGGCGTTGGCGACTAAGGCAGACGAGCTTGGGCACACAGCGCCCCCCGTCCAACGCGGCGAGTTCTCGCTGGGCTGGAAGGTGCTGCTTGCCGGGGTCATCGGGGTGGCGTGCGGCGCCTCGCCGATCCCGTTCAACGTCATCGGATTCACCATCGCACCGCTCTCGCAAGAGTTCGGCTGGACCACCACCCAGATCCTCACTCCGATCACAATCTTCGGCGTCGTCGCGGCCCTGCTGGCCCCGGTGTTCGGCTGGATGGCCGATACCTATGGCGTGCGACGGATCGCCTTGTGGTCGCTGTTCGGCTTCGGTGTCACCTTCGCGGCACTGGCGCTGACTCCGCCGGTATTGTGGGCCTATTATCTGCTGTGGCTGCTGGTCGGGCTGGTCGGCATCGGCTCGACCCCGGTGACCTGGAGCCGCGCGATCAACATGTGGTTCTACAAGAGCCGCGGGCTGGCGCTCGGGCTGTTGCTGCTCGGCACCAGCCTGGCCGCGATCGTCGTCCCCAAGCTCGCGGTGTGGGCGATCGAGGCCTATGGCTGGCGCGCGATGTTCGGCATCGTCGGCATGCTGCCGCTGCTGGTCGCGCTCCCGATATGCATCTGGCTGTTCCGCGAGCCACGGCCCGAAGAACAACCGCGCGGCATCAAGTCGGCCAGTGGCGCGCTGACGGGTGTGACGCTGGGCGAGGCGCTGCGCGATTACCGCTTCTGGCTGATCTGGGCCTCGATCCTGTTCATCGCGCTCACCTTTGGCGGGGCGTTCATCAACATGCCCGCGATGCTCGCCGACCGGGGCATCCCGGCGCAGGGTGCGGCCTCGGTGATGGGGATCCTGGGGCTGGGCATATTGAGCGGGCGGATCATCACCGGGCTGCTGCTCGACCGCTTCTGGGCGGGCTTCGTCGCCTTTCCTCTGCTGTGCCTGCCCGCCTTGTCGAGCTGGATCCTGCTCGATCCGTCGCCCGGCTTTGCGCTGGCGGCGCTGGCGGGCTTCCTGCTGGGCTTTGCCGCGGGCGCCGAGAGCGACCTGATCGCCTATCTCACCGGACGCTATTTCGGCATGGCGCATTACGGCAAGATCTACGGCATGCTGTATATGCCCTTCGGCGTGTTCTCGGCGATCTCGCCGATCGTCTATTCCTCGGTCCGCGATTCGACCGGCAGCTATGACCAGATCCTGTTCATCGCGATCTTCGGATACATTATCGGCGGGGCCTTGCTGCTGCTGCTCGGGCGCTATCCGGAGCTGACCGAGGCCGCGCCCACGGCCAGGCCCATGATGGAGACCGCGTGATGGCGACTGTGGTGAAGGATGATGCAGGCGCGCTGGATGCGCTGAAGGCGGCGGCAGGTGCTCACGCGGTGCTCACCGACGATGCTACCCGCGATTTCTTTGCGCATGATGTCTATGCTTCGGGGCGCCAACCGGTTGCGGTGCTGCGCCCGACAAGCGTCGAGCAGCTTGCGCGCGGTGTCGCGGCGGCGACTGCGCATGGCCTTGCCATCGTCCCGCGCGGCGGCGGCATGAGCTATACCGGCGGCTATCTCTATTCGGATGGCGATTTCGTGCTGGTCGATACTGGCGCGCTCGATGCCATCGTCGCCATCAACCCCACCGACATGACCGTGACGGTCGAGGCGGGATGCACCTGGGCGAAGTTGCACGATGCGCTGAAACCGCTTGGCCTGCGCGTGCCCAGCTGGGGCACATTGTCGGGACTGCGCGCGGCGGTCGGCGGCGGGATGAGCCAGAACGGTACCTTCTGGGGCGCGCGGCACGGATCGGTCGTCGACAGCGCACTCTCGTTCGATGTCGTGCTCGCCGATGGTAGCATCGTCAGCACCGGCAGCGATTTCTTCCGCCCCTTCGGTCCGGATCTCACCGGGCTGTTCGCCGCCGACACCGGCGCGTTCGGAGTCAAGGCGCGCGTCACCCTGCGGCTGGTCAGGGAAGCGACCGCGTTCGCCTATGGCTCGTTCTCGCTGCCCGATCACACCGGGTTGCTGGGGGCGATGAGCACGATCGCCCGCGAGGGCCTGGCCTCGGAGAGCTTCGCGTTCGATCCCTTCCTGCAATCGCAGCGGATGAAGCGCGACAGCCTCGCCAAGGACGCCAAGTCGCTGCTCGCCATGATGAAGTCGCAAGGCTCGGCGTGGAAGGCGCTCAAGGAAGGCGCCAAGGTGGTCACTGCCGGGCGCTCGTTCCTCAAGGACGTGCCGTTCTCGTTGCACACCATCGCCGAAGGGCGGCACCAGGGCGCAGTCGATGCCGAAATGGCCGAGATCGGACGCATCGTCGCCGCGCATGGCGGCACGACAATCGAGAATTCGATTCCCAAGATCCTGCGCGCCAATCCGTTCCCGCCGCCCAATTCGATGCTCGGCCCGGATGGCGAGCGCTGGGTGCCGGTGCACGGCTTCCTGCCCCATTCGCGGCTGGTCGAGGCCTGGGAGCGGATCGAGGCGCTGTACGCCGACAATGCCGATGCGATGGCGCGGCTCGAGGTCAATGCGGGCGCGATGCTGGCGGCGGTCAGCCGATCGGCGTGCCTGATCGAGCCGGTGTTCTTCTGGCCCGATGCGATGAACCCGCTGCACCGCGCCGCGGTCGAGCCCGATCACCTCAAGAAGCTCAAGGGCTTTCCCGAGGGGCTGGAGGCACGCGCTCTGGTGCACGAGCTGCGCGCCGGCGTCATCGCGATCTTCCGCGCGCTTGAGGCCACCCATCTGCAGATCGCGCGCACCTATCCGCTGAAAGCATCGCATCACGGGCCCGCATGGGATATCCTGACCGCGCTCAAGCGGGCGGTGGACCCTGAGGGTCTGATGAATCCAGGGAGCCTGGGACTGGAATGAAAGCCGATGGAACTCGAACGCCGCATGGTTCTGGCCGCGATGATCGCAGGCGCATTGCCGCTCGATCATGCGCTGGCAATGGAGGCACCCCGAATGGCGCCTGACGCACCTTATGCCGCAGTCGCGATGCAGCTTGCCGCCCGCTCGGTCGAGCGCGCGCCCGATCGCGCGGCGGCGCGCGCGCAGATCCTGAGCATGATCGGCGAGGTCGAGACCAAGATTCGTTCGGCGTGCATCTTCATCGAGCAATATGGCGGGCATCCGGTCAGGCTCGCGGTGCTGCCCGAATATCTGTTCACCAGCTACCCCGGGCGCATCTCGATCCCCGATTTCGCATCGCTTGCAGCCTTCGAGATGCAGGGCGAAGAGTACGAGGCGCTGGGCAAGGTCGCGCAGTCTCTCAAGCTGTTCCTCGCAGGCAATGCCTATGAGGTCGATCCCAATTTCCCGGGCCTCTATTTCCAGGCAAGCTTCCTGATCGCGCCTTCGGGCGATGTCGTGCTGCGCTATCGGCGATTGAATTCGATGTTCGCGCCGACCCCGCACGATGTGTGGAGCAAGTATCTCGACGTCTATGGCCTGGACGGCGTATTTCCCGTGGCGCGCACCGAGATCGGCAATATGGCAGCGATCGCATCCGAAGAAATCCTCTATCCCGAGATCGCGCGCGCCCATGCGCTGCGCGGCGCGGAGATATTCCTGCATTCGTCCAGCGAGATCGGATCGCCGATCGACACCAACAAGGCGATCGCCAAGCGCGCGCGCGCGTTCGAGAACCTGGCCTATGTCGTCTCGGCCAACACCGCAGGGATCGAGGGCACCGGCCTGCCGCTCGCCAGCGCCGACGGCAACAGCCAGATCGTCGACTACAAGGGCCGCGTGGTCGCCGAATCGAACAGCGGCGAGACCTTCACCGCCTTTGCCGATATCGACCTGCATTCCCTGCGCACCGCGCGGCGGACGCCCGGCATGACCAACTATCTCGCGCGCCAGCGGCTGGAACTGTTCGCAGCGGCTTACGGGACTGTCCGGCATCCGGCAGACGGGATGATCGAAGATGGCGCGGTGAAAGTGCCCGATCGCGACTATTTCAAGCGCGTGCAGGAGCAGGTGATCGAGCGCATGGTGAAGGACGGACTGATATGACCCACCAATTCGATGTCGCGCCGCCCTATACCGCCGTGGCGCTGCACGGCGTGTCGCCGCAGCCCAGCCATGACGAGGCGGCGCGGTTCGATTTCCTCGCCAATCTCAACAAGTATCTTTCGGGCACTCTGGGCCCCGGCAACAAGCAGGCGTACGACACCCGCGTTCTGCCGGGCTTTGTCGCCGAGCATGGCCGCGAGCCGAAGGACCGGTTCGAGATCCGCCATGCGATGAACCGCGATCCGCACCATCGCTTCTGGTCGGCGCTCAAGCGCAACAGCATGGAAATGCGCCAGCAAAACGGCCGCGCGATGGTGCTGCGCCAGCTCGACGAACTGAACGCCAAGGCGCGGCAGTACAACGAGGGGCGCGATACGCTCGAGCTCGACCCGTCGGTTTCCGTGCCCCGCTACCAGAGCGCGATCGACATCCACTGCATGCCGGGCAGCTATCATGGCGAGGAAATCCCCGGCGACGTCTCCGCCGGCGCCAACTACGACTGCGGCATCTTCGCGACCACCGCTGGCGGCCTTGGCGCGCTGTCGGATGGCGGCGGGCAGGCTTTGGTCAAATGGGTGCGCGAGGAGCGCCCCGGCTGGCAGCCGCAGCGCATTCTCGATATCGGCTGCACCGTCGGGCACAACATCGTGCCGCTGGCGCTCGCCTTTCCCGACTGCGAGGTGATCGCGATCGATACCGCCGCGCCCTCGCTGCGCTACGCCCATGCCCGCGCGCAGTCGCTGGGCGCGACCAACATCCGCTTTGTCCAGGCCAATGCCGAGGACCTGTCGCGATGGGCCGATGAAAGCTTCGACTGGGTGCAGACCACGATGTTCCTGCACGAGACCAGCGGGACAGCGCTGCCGCGCATCATCCGCGAGGGCTTTCGCGTGCTCAAACCCGGCGGGTTGATGCTGCATCTGGAACAGCCGCAATATTCCGACGCGATGCCGCTTTACGAGCAGTTCATCCGCGACTGGGACGCGTTCAACAACAACGAGCCGTTCTGGTCGGCGATGCACGCGCTCGATCTCAATACGATCCTGCAGCAATCGGGCTTTGCCGAAAGCGATCTGTTCGTCACCGGGGTGCGCGCGGTGGTCGACACCGCGATTTTCCCGTCGGCAGGCGACGAGAAGGAAGAGGACCACGGCCGCGCTGCGGTCTGGCATGCCTATGGCGCCTGGAAGGGCGGACGGCCGGAATAGAGCAATTCGGTCCCCCGCGAAGGCGGGGGCCCATCTCCTGCCGGTGCCACGGATGCACCGGTGCATCGAAACGCAAGCTCAGGAGATGGACCCCTGCCTTCGCAGGGGACCGGAGCCAACGGAGAAGAAATTTGACCGAACCCGTCGACTGGATGATCCGCGCCAATGCGCGCGCCAAGGGCAAGCGCCCCGATTTCCTGGGCGATCCGGACAAGGAACGCATGCTCTCGATGCTGATGGCGGTGATCGGCGAGGTGTCGGTGATGCGCGAGCGGATGGACACGATCGAACGGTTGCTCGACGCCAAGGGCACCGTCACCCGCGCCGATATCGAGAGTTACCGGCCCGACCGCGAGGCGGGTTACGAGCGCGCCGCGATGATCCGCGAGTATATCGCACGCATCATGCGCGGGCCGCAGCAGATGATGGAAGCGATGCAGGCCGAGGACAGACCGGTCGAGGAATTGAGCCGCGAACTGAAGGACATGTGATGCAGCACCGCACCGTCAGCGGCAAGATCCGCTACACCTCGAAGAAGCCGCACATCATGGACCAGGAGCGCGGGCGCGAATGGTTCAGCTTCACGCATCACTCGGATGGCCGCACGATCATGCGCGCGCGCTGCGAGATCGCGGAGCCCGAACCCAAGGTGCTGCGCGACATCGTCTACGGCATCGGGGCGAACATGGTGCCCGAGCATCTGCACGTGCACCTCACCGTGGGCGATGCGTTCATGGGATCGGGCTGGATGCGGCACGATGCGGCCGCAGGCGTGATCGAATGCGAAAGCTTCGGCCCGTCGATCGGTCGGGTGTCGCAGCGCGTCGCGACAGGCGGCACGTTCGACGGCTTCGGCACCCACCCGATCGCGGGCGACGGCTTCATGACCCGGGTGATCGACGTGACCAAAGGGCCGCACCGCCGCAATGTCCGCTGCTTCCTGCCCTCGGCCGATCATCGCGGCGCCACCCCGCCGCTGATCGCCGAGGTCGTCATCGGGCTCGAATATGTCGGCGAGGAGGAAAAGACGGTGGAAGCGGGCACTTTCGCGTGTCGCCATTACCGCTATATCGACGACACCGGCCCCGGGATGGGCGGCAACACCCACCCGACCTACGACATGTGGGTCACCGCAGACGCCGATTCGGTGTTCGTCTATGGCGCCATCGATGGCGGAATGCTGGCGCGCTACGAGCTGGTCGAGCTGGAGCGTTGAGGCAGATCGCGCTGCAGCCGCGCGGCCCCCTCTTGGGACAATAACGGCCGCGCCCCAATTCTCTCAGCGATCAACCCGGCCGATGAGAATGCGGTCATTCCTGGAACGTGGCGGGAGTTCCGGGCTTGACCATTTGCGCCAGCCGCGCGGCGTCCCAGTTGGTAAGCCTTATGCAACCATGGCTCTCGGCCCGCCCAATGGTGTGCGGCTCGCTCGTGCCATGAATGCCGTAATGGGGTTTGTTGAGATCGATCCACACGACACCCACCGGACTGTTCGGGCCCGGATTGAGCAATTGTGCCTCCTTGCTGTTGCTCACGTCCCAGAATAGCTTGGGATTATAATGAAAATCGGGATTGCGGCTGACACCCTGGATTTTCCATTCGCCGATCGGCAGAGGGTCCTTGCTGCTGCCCATCGTCGCCGGAAACTGAGCGATCAGCCGATCGTCAGCGGCAAAGACCTTGAGCACGCCTTCGGATTTGTCGACCACCACATGATCGGCCTGCTTTTGGTCGGCATCGACTCCCAGGCTTGCAAGGGTGTCGCTCCACCCGCGCGGATCGTCTCCCGACACGGTACTATCGGCATTGGGAATGTTGGGGACCCGGATCGTGCTGCCCGCCGTTAATGTGGGAACGTCGGGGTTCATTGAGGCGATAACCTCGGGTGTCGTGTGGAACCGCTCGGCGAGCGCTTCCATCAGATCGCGATAACCAAGCCTGGGCAGCTTGGCCTGGTCTGCGGCATTGGCGGGAAAATCGGGAACGAAAGGCCCGGCCGCAAACGATTCGGGGATCACGACGACGCGGGTGGCGGGAATTTTGCGCCACTGCTCCAGCTTGGCGAGCGTCGCTTGGTCGAGTGTTCCGGTAATGGCCAGCCCGTTGGCTTCCTGAAACCCGCGCAGCGCAGCCACATAGGATTGGCCCTCCTGCCCATCGATGATGCTGGGCGAAAAGCCGAGGTGGTCGAGGATCACCTGCGCGCGAAGCACTGGCGTTTCCGTGAATGACGACGCACCTTGCCGCGCGTCGGCAAAATCCGTCGGCAAGTCTCGCTGTGCAGCCTGGGGCTTCATTTCCCGCGGTGGCGCGTCGTCGGGGGCAGAATTGCAACCAGCCAGGCCCAACAGAACGGCGAACATGCATGCAGTTCTCAAATGAAATCCCCTCATTGTTGAAACATGCAACGTCAGGGCTGCGGAAAGGATGCTGGCGCTTGGCTGATTGTTGGTCCTGCACTGATCCATTGACCATGTCCGGAGGAGAATCCTGCCGGCACGATCTTTGCCTTCGCGCCAGGCCTCCCCAGGCGAGGTAAGGTTCACCAACAGGCCGGTCTGCCAGACATGCCGATGACGACGCATCGTCCTTAGGCGATGGTCGGAAGCCTCTCGAAATATTTGTCCAGCGTGATCGGATAGTCGCGCACGCGCACGCCGGTTGCGTTGTAGATCGCGTTGGCGATGGCCGCGCCAGGCCCGCAGATACCCAGCTCGCCGACGCCCTTGGCCTTCAGCGGAGAGATGATCGGGTCGAGCGTATCGAGAAACACGACCTCCTGCCGGGTGATATCGGCGTGGACCGGCACCTCGTATCCGGCCAGGTCGTGGTTGACGAAGAAGCCGAACCTCTTGTCCACTGCCAGTTCTTCCATAAGGGCCGCGCCTGCCGCCATCACCATGGCGCCGATCACTTGGCTGCGCGCGGACAGCGGATTGAGAATGCGACCGGCGTCGCAGACCGCCAGCATCCGGCGGATACGCGCCTCGCCGGTATAGGCGTTGACTGCGACTTCGGCAAAATGCGCGGCATAGGTGCCGACGTCATAGTCGCGCTTGAACTCGCCAAAGGTGATTTCGCCATCGGCGGTTATCGTGCCCGCGTCGGCCAGCTTGATGACCTTTTCTCCGGCGCGGATCTGCCCATCGGCAAACACCGCGTCGTTACCGTTGAAGCCCAGCTTTTCGCCGATCATCCGGCGCAGGTTGACGCAGGCGGCATAGACGCCCGCGGTCGCGCTGGCCGCGCCCCACTGTCCGCCCGATCCCGACGATGCCGGAAAGCGCGAGTCGCCCAAGGTCACGGCCACCCGGTCGAGCGGAACGCCCATGGTCTCGGCGGCGGTCTGGGCGATGATGGTATAGCTGCCGGTGCCGATATCGGTCATGTCGGTCTCGACGATCACCTTGCCGCTGCCATCCAGGCGGACGCGCGCGGCCGATTTCATCGTGGGCGCCGCCCGGTACCCTGCGGCAACGCCCATGCCGACCAGCCAATGGCCGTCGCGCACCTTGCCGGGTTCCGCGTTGCGATCTGTCCAACCGAACCTTTGTGCCCCCTCGCGCAGGCAGCGCACCAGATTGCGGTCGGAAAAGCGCTTTTCCGGCTTGCCTGGAACCGTCGTCGGCTCATTGCGGACGCGCAGGTCGATGGGGTCGATCCCCAGCTTTTCCGCCAGTTCGTCCATCGCGACCTCGAGCGCCATATGGCCCGGGGCTTCGCCAGGCGCGCGCATGGCGTTGCCCTCGGGCAGATCGAGCGTGGCGATGTAATTCGCGGTCATGCGGTTCGCTCCGGCATAGAGCACGGGCGTTTGCAGGGTACCGTTTTCGCCATCATCGCCGTTGATGTTGCCCGACCAGTTTTCATGCGCGATCGCGGTGATCTTGCCGTCTGTCTCCGCGCCGATACGGATACGCTGGATCGTGGCATGGCGATGCGTCGTGTTGTTGGCCATCAGCGGACGCTGCAGCGCAAGCTTGACCGGGCGTTTGGCTGCCTTGGCCGCCAGTGCGGCGACCAGGACATCGGCGCGGATGAACAATTTTCCGCCAAACCCGCCGCCGATATAAGGCGAATCGAGCCGGATGTTTTCAGGATCGATGCCCAGCGCCTCGCCCATGCTCCTCTTGCCCCAGGCGATCATCTGGTTGGACGTCCATAATGTCAGCTTGTCGCCTTCCCACGCGGCGATGGTGGCATGCGGCTCCATCATCGCGTGGCTTTCATCGGGGGTGGTGTAGGTGGCATCGAGCTTGACCGCCGACGCCGCGAAGGCGCCATCGAAATCGCCGAGGTTCGCCTTGTCGGGCTTGCCGCCGCGCCCCTTGGCAAGCGGCGCATCGGGGGCCAGCGCAGGAAAATCGAACCGGCCCTGTTCGCGGTCATACTTCGTGCGGATCAGCGCCGCAGCGGCGCGCGCCTGCTCGAAGGTTTCGGCGACGACACAGGCAATCGCCTGGTGATAATGCGCAATTTCGCTCCCACCGAACAGCCGGGCATTGTTCATCGAGCTCTTGCCCGGGATATCGCTGTCGGGTGATGTCACGATGGTGATCACGCCGGGCGCAGCCAGCGCTTCGGACACGTCCATCGCGGTGATCCGTCCCTTGGCGATCGCCGAGCCCAGCACATAGCCATAGGCCTGGTTGGCAACGACATCGTGCCGCTCATAGGCATAAGGCGCGGTACCGGTGGTCTTGAGCGGGCCATCGATACGCGGCGTCGATTTGCCGACGATCCTGGCCGTATCGAACAGGTTCTTTTCAGCAGGAGCGGTGAATTCCATGATGATCAGCTCCGTGTCTGTGCGACGACCGATGCCAGCGCGCGCTGGGCCAGCGGTATCTTGAAGGCGTTGTGTTCGGTCGGACGCGCTCCGGCAAAGATGGTATCCATCGCCGCAGCGGGGTCCTCGTGCAGCGCGGCCTCTCCAGCCTCGACCCGCCACGGCTTGGGTGCCATCCCGCCAAAGGCTGCGCGCGTCTTTCCGTCAGGCTGGATCACCGCCGCGACCGAGACAAGCGCGAACGCATAGGAGGCGCGGTCGCGCACCTTTTTGTAGAATTGCTGGCCACCGGCGGGGCGCGGCAGGTCGACATGGGTGATCAACTCGCCGCGGTCGAGCACGGTGTCGATGTGCGGGGTGTCACCGGGGAGTCGGTGGAAATCGGCCATCGCGATCGTGCGGGTCGCCCCATTCGGCTTGACCGTCGCAATCGTGGCGTCGAGCACGCGCAGGGCAATCGCCATGTCGCCGGGATAGGTCGCGATGCACGAATCCGATGTGCCGATCACGCCGAGCTGGCGTGAATAGCCCTGCATCGCGGCGCAGCCCGATCCGGGCTGGCGCTTGTTGCAGGCCATGTTGGTATCGTAGAAATAGGGGCAGCGCGTGCGCTGGAGCAGATTGCCCGCGGTCGTCGCCTTGTTGCGAAGCTGGCCGGACGCGCCTGCGACGATCGCGCGCGACAGCACGCCGTAATCGCGGCGTATACGCTGATCGGAGGCGAGCGCGGTGTTGGTGACCAGCGCACCGATCCGCAACCCGCCGTCCTTTGTCCTTTCGATGGCGTCGAGCCCTATGTCCTGCACATCGACCAGATGCGTCGGCGTCTCGATTTCCAGCTTCATCAGGTCGAGCAGGTTGGTGCCGCCCGCCAGGAATTTCGCGCCGGCCACCCTGGCGACGCTTGCAGCAGCCTCTGCGGGTGTCCTGGCACGCTCGTAGGTGAAGCTCTTCATGCCTTGGCTCCCGCCGTCTCGAGAATGGCCTCGGTGATGTTCGAATAGGCACCGCAGCGACAGATATTGCCGCTCATCCGTTCGCGCAGTTCATTAGCGGTCACGCGGGGCTTGGCGGTGATGTCGTCCTGCGCATGGCTGGGGACACCCGCCCTGATCTCGTCGAGTACCGCCACGGCAGAACAGATCTGGCCCGGCGTGCAATAGCCGCACTGATAACCGTCATGCTTGACGAACGCTGCCTGCATCGGGTGCAGATCGTCGGGCGTTCCCAGCCCCTCGATCGTCTTCACCGTATCGCCTTGATGCTGGACCGCGAGGCTGAGGCACGAATTGATCCGCTGGCCGTTGACGATCACCGTGCAGGCGCCGCATTGGCCATGATCACAGCCCTTTTTCGTCCCCGTCAGTTTCAGATGCTCGCGCAGCGCGTCGAGCAGCGTCGTACGCGTATCGAGCGTCAGTTCGACGGGCGCTCCGTTGACCTCGAAGGCAACCGGCATCGCGGCCGGCGGCTTGGCGGCCATCTGCTCCTGGCCTGAGGCAGGCAGCGACGCCAGGGCAACGGCGGACGTCCCGCCGACGATCACACCGCGGCGGGACACTGTAAGTTCACCATCGCCATTCATGCCTGTTCTTCCTTCCGTGCCGCGTTGACGGCTCACCGGAGCCGGAACACGACCAACGCATACTCGTTCGATACGATGCTACCGCCAGAAATTGCGATGCGATACAGGCTTTCCGGTCAAGGTGATGGTTCGGCATCGTTAAGATGGCCACACCTATGTGCCGCAAGGTTCCCGAAGCAGGCGGCTGCGAATCGTGCCCGCTCGACAATTGCGGGCGCTTCGATCAGGGTCGATCTTATGACGCCCTTGTTGCATGCACAGCCCCTGTCTCGGTCGCTTCCGGCATGGCTGGCCGTGGCGCTGGCCGGGGTTGCGGCACCGGCCCTGGCGATGGTGATGCTTGTGGACGCGCCGGCACCGGCACCGCTGGTGCTGGTTGGCGGGCCGATCCTGGCCGTGGGCCTGATGGGTGTCGGCATGATCGCGGCGGCGGCTGCCGGGCGGCTGTGGGTCGGCGTCCTTCTTGCCCTGCTGACCGCAGGCGGCCTTTTGCTGCTCGCGCGTGGCTTGGGAATGCCACCTCTGCCGCACCCGCTCTCGACCGGGCTGGCCGTTATCATCGCGGTCTTCAGCTTTGCCGCGCGAGGAACCCTGTTTGCCCGCAGTGCATCGGACAAGGGCTGGTGGATCGCTGTATTCGTGGTTGGCGGCGAGGCGGCCATGCTGTGGACGGCCTCGGCCTTGCCGGGCGTGTTGCCGGATTGGCTGCTGGTCCTGCTGCCCGCGCAATGGGCCAGCGTGGCGATCCAGACGGCGCTCACCGGCACCGGCACTCGGTCAGCAAGCTCGGCCCTGTTCGCGCTTGCCGGCACCGGGGCTGTCACGCTGCTGGTGGCCTGGCTGTGGCCACGCCGCTGGCCTTATGCTTTGATGTTTTCGGCATGGCTTGGCCTGTCCGCGCTTGTCTGGCACCGGCCCGGCCCACCCATGCCTCGCGCCGATCTTGCCATCGCTGCGGCACCCGCCGGTCCGATCGCGCCCATCGCTGTAAAGCCGCCCGATGCTGCAACCGCCAGCGCGCTTGCCCGCATCCGGCGCCAGGTTAGAAAATGGCCTGCCGCTGCCGAGCCGGACCTCAGCCAGCGCGCGCGCAACCTGCTGCTGATCGCGGCCGTGGCCGATCTCTACGACACCGACCCGCTGCAATCCCAGCTGCCATTGCTGGTCGCGGCCGAATTGAAAGCGCGGCTACCCGCCGACGCGCGCGCCGCCATCCTCGCAGCGATCGCCGCCGATCCGGCAGCGGGCAGCGTTGCCGCCCGGGAAACGCTGCCAGAGCTGGGTCTGGCTGCCAATCTGGGGGATGAAGCCCCGGTACGGAACCGGATGGGGCTTTATGCTGCGCGGCTGGGCCCAGACTAAACTGCGCCAGCCATGCTGGGCTTCCTGGGCGGCATGGTGTGCGGTTGGCTCGATCGTGCCGTTCACAGGATGGCTGCGGCACTTTGGCAATTGAGATTGGTAACCACTGCGCTATGTCCAGGGTCCTTCAATCCTCGCTTGGGCCAGCTTCGGGGTTTGACGCGCCATCGCCAGTTTCGCTTAATCCACAACCTGCGTATTCCGCTCGAGAGCCGGCGCCACGGCTGTTCGCTGCCGGCAATGGAGATATGCTAATGGGTCGCACATTGCGCCTGATACACTATTGGCTCACCGCATTTACCCTCGTCACGGTGGCTGTGGTCGCGATCACCGGCATTCTGCTGTCGCTCAAAAAAGATTTCGATGTCCTGCAGCCACCGACCGCCGCCGCGAGCGCGCCCGGCTTGCCCGCGACCCGGCTTGATCAGCTGCTCGCGGCGGTAGCCGCCGATACGGGGAAGGGCGGGCTCGGCTGGCGCGATATCGATCGCATCGATGTCCGTCCGCGCGATGGCCTTGCCAAGGTGATCTTGAACGACCGCACCGAATATCAGGTCGATCTGCACACGCTCGGGGTGCTCCAGACCGGCTATCGCACCTCCGATTTCCTCGAGACGGTGCACGATTTCAGCGTTTTAGGCGATTGGGGCAAATATCTGCTGTCGCTGCCCACGGGCATCGCGCTGCTCGTGCTGTGGGGCACGGGGGCCTATATGTTCGTCAAGCCGATGCTGGTGAAGAGGAAAAAGCGCCGGGCCAGGGCGCTCGCCGGTTCGGTCTGATCAATCCGCCGCCGGAGCAGGCGGCGGGACCTCCTGCGGGCGGCGGACGATCTGGGCCAGCCCTGCTGCGCCGAGCTGCGTGTTCAATGTCGGCAAGGTCGTCGCAATTGCCGTCTCGAGCGCGGCGAGTTGCGCGTCGAGTTCGCCCGACAGGCTGGCGAACACCGCCAGGCTCTGATCGGTCGGACGCGCCTCGGCGCTTTCGGCCACGCCGATCAGACCGGCGAGCTTGTCGTTGAGCATGATCGGAAAGTTGAGCGGATCCTGGCGCGAGCGGTTGCGCACCTGATAGAGCTGCCCCTCAATCGCGCTCAACTTGGCGTCGAAGGCGGTGAGCTGAGCACGCAGCGCGGCATCGGCAGCAGGATCGGCAGCGGCAGCCGCGGTCTGTTCCTTGATCCCGCGGATCAGCAGCACCGCCTCGTTCGCCTCGCCAACCCGCTTGCTCACACGGTTGGAAAAGTCGAACCGCGCGGCCAGATCGGCCTGCGTGACGCCAACAAGCCGCGGGTCGGAGCGGATCTCGAACGGCTGGGTAAAGACCTCGCCGTCAACCGTCAGCCGCGCCTGATATTGGCCGGGAACAGCGGTGATGCCGCGATTGCGGCTGGTCCACAGGATCATGCCGGGGAAGTCGGTAAAGCCGGGATGGCGCATTTTCCACACGAAGCGGTTGAGGCCGGGTTTCATCGTCGTGGTCGGCAACGGGCGGGGCTTGGACGGATCTTCGTCTTCGTCCTCGTCCTTGTCGTCCTTCTTCTTCGGATCGACAGGGTTGCCGGCAAAGCTCTGAATAAGTGCGCCGTCGGGCCCAAGGATATCGAGCGCAAGCTGCTTGGGCCGTGCGGGCAGGAAATAGTCGATCGCCACGCCTTCGTCGACATCGCGCACCGCAGGTGCGGGCGCGAACAGGCGCTCGTTGCGCGGCGCGCCGTTCTCGAGCTGGCGCAGCACGCCGATATTGTCGAGCACCCAGAACGAGCGCCCGTGGGTGGCGATCACCAGATCGTTGTCGGTCACCGCAAGGTCGGAGACCTGCACCGCAGGCAGGTTGCGCTGCAGCTTGCTCCAGCTTCTGCCCGCGCTGAAGGACACCCACACACCGCGTTCGGTGCCGAGATACAGCAGCCCGGGGCGCTTGGGATCTTCGCGGATGCTGCGCGCCATCTCGCCGGCGGGGATGCCGCTGGCGATCGACGTCCAGCTGCGGCCGTAATCGGTCGTCTTCATCACATACGGAGCAAAGTCGCCGAGCAGGTGGCGGTGGCCGGTGAGATAGGCGGTGCCATCGGCGTGCGGTGAATCCTCGATCGTGGTGATCTTGACATTCGCAGGCAGCCGCCGAGGCGTCACCTTGCTCCAGTTCGCGCCGCCATCGCGGGTGACGTGCACCAGTCCATCGTCCGAGCCCGCCCAGATCAGCCCACGCTCACGCCGCGAAGGGGCCAGCGCAAAGATGGTGGCATAGGTTTCGACGCCGGTCTGGTCGAGTGTGATCGGTCCGCCCGATGCGCCGAGTGTCCTGGGGTCGGCGCGGGTCAGGTCGGGGCTGATCCGCTCCCAGCTCTGCCCTTCGTTGCGGGTGCGCCAGACATGCTGCGAGGTGACGTAAAGGCTCTGCGGATCATGCGGATCGAAGACGATCGGGAAGGTCCACTGGAAACGCTCGGCGACATCGCTTGCCGAATAGCCCATCGGGTTGTCGGGATGGACATTGATCGCGCGGCTCTGACCGGTCCTGCGGTCATAGCGATCGAGCGTGCCGCCATAGCTGCCCGAATAGAAGATTTCGGGGTTGGCGGGATCGTTGGTGACATAGCCGCTTTCGCCGCCGCCCGCGGCAAAGCCGTATTGACCGCCAAGCGCATTGACGTGCTTCCAGTCGCGCGAAGGCACGCAGATCGTCGAATTGTCCTGCTGCCCGCCGCAGACGAAATACGGGAAATGCTTGCTGATCGACACGCGGTACATCTGGGCGGTCGGATAAGCCTGCTTGGTCCAGCTGTCGCCGCCATTGACGCTGACATTGGCGCCGCCGTCATTGGCCTGGATCATCCGCTGGTTGTTGGCAGGATCGATCCACAGGTCGTGGTTGTCCGAATGCGGCGTCTTGATCTTGGTCAGCGTCTTGCCCGCATCGTCCGAGCGGAAGAACTCGACGTTGAGCGCATAGACCCGGTCCTTGACGGTCGGATCGGCCACCAGACGCGAATAATAGAACGAGCGCTGGCGCAGATCGCCGCTGTCGTTGGCGCGCCGCCAGCTGGCCCCGGCATCGTCCGAGACATAAAGCCCGCCTTCGCTGGCATGCTCGATCATGGCATAGACACGGGTTGCATCGACGGGCGAGACGCTGACCCCGATCTTGCCGATCAGCCCTTGCTGCGGCATTCCGGGCATGCGCGTCAGTTCGATCCAGCTTTCGCCGCCGTCGCTGCTGCGGAACAGACCGCTGCCTTCTCCGCCCGAGCTCATCCCCCACGGCTTGCGCCAGGCTTCCCACAAGGCTGCATAGATGGTGCGGGGGTTTTTCGGATCGATCGAGATATCGACCGCGCCGGTCTTTGCATCGCGGAACAGCACCTTGCGCCAGGCCTTGCCGCCATCGGTGGTCTTGAAGACGCCGCGCTCGGCATTGGGTTCGCCATAATGGCCGAAGCCGGCGACATAGGCTGTGTCGCAATCGGCAGGGTCGATCCGCACCCGCGCGAAATTCTGTACGTCTGCCAGGCCGATCCTGGTCCAGGTCTTGGCGGCATCGACCGATTTCCAAACGCCGTTGCCGGGCAGGATGTTGCCGCGCAACTGGGTCTCGCCGGTGGTCAGATAGATGATATCCGGATTGGCCTCGCACACCGCGACGCCGCCCACCGCTGCGGTATCGAGCTGTCCGTCGGTCACCGGCTTCCAGGTCACGCCGCTGTCGGTGGTCTTCCACAGGCCGCCGCCGACCGCGGTGAAATAATATTCGTTCGGGCGGGCCGCGCTGCCAGTCGCCGAAATCGAACGGCCACCGCGATCGGGACCGATATTGCGCCAGGTCAGCGAGGTGAAATAGGCCTGCTCATCTTCGGGGAGGGGGGATTCCTCAGCCTCTGAGGCACTCAGCAATTCGTTGGCGTCCTGGGCCAGTGCGGCGTTACCCGTCAACAACCAGCCAGCAAGCCCGATGAACCCCGGTACACATTTCATATGCTTCCCCACTTTTTTCGTTAGGGTGTTCTGCGGCTCACCCAGAAGACGTTCTTGCCAGAAGACGGTCTTGATTGTTTTTCTCGGCGCGACCATCGCGCCCAATCTTAAGAAAATCAAGCCAAGTCACAGCGTTGCGGGACAGGATGAGCGGCCCCGCGCCCGCGGCCTGATGCTGCATCGGTCGGACAAGACATCGACCCGCGTGGACGGATGCATGTTTCGAGCGAAGCCAACGGCGACCGGTTGCGATGTCGTCTTGTGACCGTTGGCCGGGCCTCAGCGCCGGGGCACTGACTGTTCGATGCCTGAAGGGTCGAAGTCCGCGATATAGCCATTGTCACCGACCTTGCCCGCCAGGTCGGCGCGCAGCGGGGCTTCGGGGTAGACGGTCACCGTGTAGTCGCCCGCAGACGGGCTGAGCCGCAGCGGCTTGATGTTTTCCTGGTACTCCTTCGAGTTCCAGAAGGCCTGCGCATTGGCCAGGCACGGGAAACGCACCATCAGCACGGTGTAACCGGCGGGCGGCGTCCCCTCGAACGTCGCCAGCGGGCGGGGCACGTTGATGTAATAGCCGCCCAGCTTCTCGTACAATTTGCTGTCTGCGATCGCCTTGCCATAGGTCGCCATGCGTTCGCGGTCGTGGGTGGGTCCGGCGATCACCATCACCACCGGAGAATCGCACGGCGGCGCGGTGGTCGAGGTGCCATCGGTTGCGGCTGCCATCATCAGCAGGGGGGTGATCATAACTCGGTCTCCGGATCGCGCGAGATGCGCCGTTCGTCACACAAGGTCCGCCTGAACGGCGTGCCGTCGCGAAACCACTGCCAGGTGCGCGCGCGCGATTCACCGTCATCGGAAATCTGGATCATCTCGGTAAAGCGCACGCCGGGTTCGTCCTTGCGGTGGAGCGTCAGCATCAGCACGTTGTCCAGCGTCTCCCAGCCATGGCCATGAAACCGGTCGGTATCCCACCACAGGCGGCCGTCGCGCAGCACGCCGCCGAAGCTCAGCCGCTGCTCGCGGCCATCGGGCCAGATCAGATGGTTGTGCTGAACATAGGCGAAGTCGCCGGTCGCCGGAAATTCGCAGCGGGTGCGCATGCGGTGCTGGTCGATCAGGCTGCCATCGGCATCGATGTGGCGATAGGTGCCGTCCCAGATCCCTTCGTGCGCGAACAGGGCGGGCATGGCCTTGGCAAGCGCATCTCTCATCGCGGGGCATCCTCGGCATAAACAGCCAGCGGCAGCGGCGCGCCCGTCTGGCGGATCAGCGCCTGTTTGCGGAAATAGCGCAGCAGGCCGCTCTCCCCCATGCGCGAGGGGCCCATGCCCGACAGCTTGAACGAGCTGTTTTCCGCATCCCAGACCATCGATGTCATCGAGCCGTCATTGATCGACACCGCGCCTGCCTCGAGCCGAACGGCGACGCTTTCGGCTTCTTCCGCAGTGGCGGCGACCACGGCGGCGGACAGGCCGTAGACGCTGTCATTGGCCTGGGCGATGGCGTCCTCGACATCGTCGAACGCGATTACCGGCAGCACGGGCCCGAAGGTCTCGTCGCGCACAACGGCCATATCCGATGTCGCATCGGCAATCACGGTGGGTTTGAGATACTGGCCGCCGCCCAAAGTCTCGACCATCCCGCCAGTGAGCACTTTCGCGCCCATCGCCGCGGCCTCGTCGATCTGCGCCTGCACCTTGGCACCTTGCGGTCCGAAGATGAACGGGCCGATGTCGCCCACCGATATATCGGGGTAATTGAGCCGCACCCTGCTGGCCGCATCCACCAGCGCATCGAGAAACGGCTGGTAGATGGCGCGCGCGACGTAAATCCGCTCGATCGACTGGCACGCCTGACCGGTGGCGACGATGCTCGCGCGCAGGGCGAGGCGCGCAGCCGCGACCGGATCGGCGCTGGCGAGCACAAGGAGCGGGTCCTTGCCGCCGAGTTCGAGATTGGCGGGGATGAACGCGCGCGCGGCGGCCTCTGCCACCTTGCGCCCGGTCGCCACCGACCCGGTGAAGCAGATATAATCCGCCGCCTCGACCAAGGCCTGGCCGGTGGCGGCGTCGCCCTCGATGAAGCTCAGCACGGCGGCGAGCTCGGGCACCTTGGCGATAGTTTCCATCAGCGGTGCGATGAAGCGCGGAGTGACCTCGGACGGCTTGACCAGCGCGGCGCAGCCGGCAGCAAGCGCGGGGATGGCGTCGATCGTCGAGAGCACGATCGGGAAATTCCACGGCGTGATCGCCCCGAACAGCGGATAGGGGACAAGGCGCGTGCTGTTGCGAACCGTAGGGTGCGCGCTGGGCTGGTTGTTGCGCGTGTGCTCGGCGATCAGCTTCGGCGCGAGATCGGCCCAGCGCCGGATGGAGCCGGGCAGGCCATCGACCTCGATTTCGGATATGCGCCGCCGCCCTGTGTCGAGCGTCAGCGCTTCGAGCAAGGCTTCGCGGTTCGCCACCACTGCATCGGCCCAAAGGTGCAGGATCGCCGAGCGCGCCTCAGGCTCGAGCGCCGCCCAGGCGGGTTGTGCGGCGCGCAGCCGTGCGGCTTCGGCCTGCACTGCAGCGGCATCGAGCGGCGCGATGGCGTAATCCGCCTCGCCGGTGCGCGGATTGATGACCCTCACGCTTGCGCGCTCCAGTGATCGAGCAGATCGCTTCCGGTGGCGAACCAGCTGCCAGGCTGTTCGCTCAACCAGCGCACCAGGCCCTCGAACGCATCGATCCGGTAGGGCAGCCCCATGATATAAGGTGTCAGGTGCAGCGGCAGCATCCGCCCGCCATGCGCTGCCGCTTCGGTTGCCAGCCAGCCATAAGCATCGCAGATCTGCTGGGCGTAGCTGTCGACCGATTGCTGCTGGACGTTGATGATCTGGCGGTCGGACAGTTCGTGATTGAGGGGCAAGTTGACGATCCCGCCGGCCTCGGTCGTCATCCGATAGGGAAGCTCGTCGTTCACCCAGTCGCACATGTACTCGACGCCGGCTTGCGTGAGCAACCGGGGGGTATTGAACGACTGCGAGCGCGCGATCGACAGCCAGCCGCGCGGGCGCGTGCCGCTGGCCTGTTCGAGCGCATCGAGCGACCCTGTGATCAGCGCGCGCTCGTCGTCCTCGGGCAGGCCTGAGGCGATCGTTCCGTTCATGTCGGTCGAATGCGCGATGATCTCGTGCCCGCCGGCCTGCAGCGCCTCGATGATCGCGGGGTAGCGCGTGGCGATCGCGGCATTGCACGCGACCGACACCTTCGCGCCCACCGCCTCGAACGCATCGAGCAGCCGAAACAGGCCGATCCGCGTGCCGTATTCGCGCGCGGTATAGTGGCGGTAATCGGGATACGCGGTCTGCATGTGCCCCGGCGCGCGGAACGGCGTGTCGGATGGCACCATCGGGAACCATTCGAGGCTGATCACCGACCAGATCGCGACGCTCTTGCCCTCGGGCCAGGCGATGGGGGGGCGGGTGAACAGGTTGCTGTAGGGGTACAGCGCGTGGTCCATGCCCTGGCGGCGATGGGGGTATTCGAGATAGCCGGGGTCGAGGCTCATGCGGTCGGTCCTTGATACCCCTCTCCCTTGACGGGAGAGGGCAGCGGAGACTTATGAGCGAAGCGAATGAGTCGAAGCCGGGAGAGGGTGAATGCAACCGCTCCACCCTCTCTAAGTCCGGCTAGGCGGACAAGCCGCCAAGCCTTCCTATTCTCTCCCGTCAAGGGAGAGAGAGGTGTTGCTTTGTAGCCCATCATCCCTGCAGCTCCCGCCAGGCATCGACAATCTCGCCCGCGGTCGCGATCCATGCGCGGTCGTCGGCGGCAATATGCCGCAGCACCTCCTCGAACGGGCCGATGCGGTGCGGCTGGCCGATGAGATAGCTGTGCAGCGGGATGCACATCACCGTGCCTCCGGGGCCGTCGGCGGCCTCGCCCTCGCTCGCCAGCCGCTCGAACTGGCGGATCAGCGTGTCGGCATAATCGCGCGGGCTCATGTTGTAGATGAAGAAGCCGTAATGGTCGTTGACCTCGAGGCTGTAGGGAATCGCGGTCAGCCTCCCCGATGCGACCTTCACATCGGTCGGCTGGTCGTCGTGATAGAGGTCGCAGGTGTAATCCAGGCCATATTCTGCGATCAGATCGAGCGTGCGCGGGGTGTGGGTGAGCGCGGGCGCGAGCCAGCCGCGGATGCGCTGGCCGGTCGCGCGCTCGACGGTTGCGATGCTGTCCTCGATGATGGCGCGCTCCTGCGCCTCGTCCATGCCATAGCTGTAGCGGGTGTTGTAGATGCCGTGGCTGAAGAACTCCCAGCCGCGCTGGCGGGCGTCCTCGACCACCTCGGGGATGTGATCGCACAGCGCCACCGACAGGCTGACCGATCCGGGAAAGCCGTGGCGGGTCATCACGTCCGCCATCCGCCAGTGGCCGACGCGGTTGGCATGGTCGCGGTGCGCATAGCCCACGACGTCGGGATGCGGCTTTGCCCAGCTCTTGCGGTGCGGGTTGGCGGGTGGATCGATCTCGTAATATTCGAGATTGGGCGCGACCCAGACGGCGCAGCTCTTGCCGCCGGGCCAACGGATTTTCTGGCGTCCGCGCCAGGGGGAGTAGTCGTAGAGCTGCGGATCGGGGGTCATAGTCCTCTCCGCTCAGATCCCTCTCCCTTGAGGGGAGAGGGCTGCGAAGCCTTAGCGAGCGCAGCGAGTTTAGGCGAAGCTGGGTGAGGGTGGAGCGGCTGAAAAGCGGCCGTGCAGGTCCGCGCAGCCCCCCTCATCCAACTGCGCCTAGGCGACTGCGTCGCCAAGGCTCCGTATCCTTCCCCCTCCAGGGGGGAAGGTTTGGTGGTTTCCGCGCCGCCGCCCATCACTTACCCTCCAGCCAGTCGATCACCGTCTGTACCGGTTCGACATCGGCGTATTTCAGCTGCAGGTCGGTGAGGTTGGCGAAGTGGTAGCTCTCGTGCTTGTCGGCGCAGGTCTCGATCGGAACGATGGTGCGATAGCCGTGGCTGAGCGCATCGACCGCGGTCGCGCGGACGCAGCCCGATGTGCTGCCGCCGGTGACCACCACCGTGTCGACGCGGTGGAACTGGAGATAGCTCGCCAAGGGCGTCTCAAAGAACGCGCTGGGCATGCGCTTGGTGTAATGCAGGTCGTGCGCGCCGAATTCGCAGCGCGGATCGTACGCGTGGCGCTCGGAGTCGTAGCGGATGTTCTGCAGGCTGTCGGGCGTGTCGGTGCGCGTGCCCCAGACCCCGGCATCGGCGGCATCGTCCTTGTAGGCGACGCGGCTCCAGATCACCGGCATGCCCTTTTCGCGCGCGAGCCGCGAGATCGTGTTGATGTGCTCGATCTGCCGGGGGTCGGTCTCATAGGCGGTCTTGAACATGTCGATCCGGGTATAGGCCTGCTGCACATCGACATTGACGATGGCAAGCTTGCTGCCGAAGCCGAACTTGTTGCGCGCCGGATTGGCCATCACCGCTTCGAACAATTCGCGCGCGGTCCTGTCCTCGCGGATCATCCGGGTGCCGACAATCTCCATGGTTCCTCCACTTATTCTCGATTCGAGAGCATAATAACAAAAAAGGGCTTGTCGAGATGAATTTGTCCGGACAAATTGGGGTATGACTCGGATCACCCGCCATTATGTGGACGTGCCGCTCGCTGACGGCCAGCATCGCCGCGTGCATTACCGACAGGCGGGCAGTGGGCCGCCGCTGCTGATGATCCACCAGAGCCCGCGCAACAGCGGCGAATATGCCGCGCTGATCGAACGCTGGTCGGCTCACTTCACTTGCATCGCGCCCGACACGCCGGGTTTCGGCCAGTCCGATCCGCTGCCAGGTGTCCCCGACATCCACGATTTTGCCGATGCGCTGATCGAAACCATGGATGCCCTGGGGCTAGGCGCCTGTCCGGCCTATGGCTTCCATTCGGGCGGAATCATTCTGGTGACTGCGCTGCGGCGTCACCCCCAGCGCTTCACCGGGATCGCCATTGGCGGCTATGCGATCTGGACGGCGGAAGAGATGGCGCTGTTCGGCCAGTCCTATCTGCCGCCCTTCCTGCCCAGCCCCTATGGCGAGCATCTGGTGTGGCTGTGGAACCGGATGCTCGAGCAGAGCTGGTACTTTCCCTGGTTCGATGTGCGCGATGCCGCGCGGCTGCCCGGCGCGCATGCCGATGTCGCGCGCGTCGACATGGCGGTGCGCGAGATGCTCGATGCAGGCGATGCCTATCGCGCGGGCTATGGCGCGGTGCTGCGCGCGCCGCGAGACATTCCGCCGCCCGATGCGGTAACGCCGCCGGTGCTGATCAGCGCCTATGATGGCGATCCGCTGCAGGCGCATCTGGGCCGGCTGGGCACGATGCCCGCAGGCTGGCGCGCGCAGGCCTGCGCGTCGCCGGCCGAGCATCAGGCGCTGAGCCTCGATTTTCTCAAAGCCCTGGCGCCGCCCGCGATCGTCGTGCCGCAGCAGAGCGACGTCGCCGGGTTCGTCGCGATCCAGACGCCCGAGTTCTCCGGACTGATCCACTGGCAAGGCGATCCGGGTTCGGGCGTGCTGGTGGTGCATGCGCCCGGCGAGGAGCTCAAGCGCGGGACGAACGACGCGCTGGCGATCGACATGCCCGGCCATGGCCTGTCGGATGGCTGGGCAGGGGAAACGCCGCGCCATTGGGAACCGTGGCAGCGGGTGATCGATGCGGTCGCGGCCCATTTCGGCGCGGGCGACGTGCGCCTGCCCGACGCGCCGCAGGGCGATCCGGCGCTGTTGTTCCCCGATCTCTCGCCCGACCGCTATGGCACGCATCTGGTGCGCGCCTGGCAGATCGTGCGCGCACGGCACTTCTTCGCGCCGCACCATGAAGCCAGCGCGGCGCATGCCATCGCCTTCGATCCGGCGGATATCGACCCGGAATGTCTGGCAGGCGAACACCGCGCGCTGCTGAGGGCGACAGCGGCGCGCAGCTATTGTGAAGCGATCAACAGCCAATAAGGAGATAAGGTCATGGGTATTCGCGAGGACATGCCATTGCTGGCGCGACACGAGGGCGTGTGGGACGGGGTCTACACCTATTACAACGCCGCCGGAGAGAAGGTCGACGAGCACAAGAGCCGCTTGTTCTGCCGCTTTCCCGCTGATGGCCCGCACCCCTACCACCAGACCAACCATTACACCTGGCCCGATGGCCGCACCGAAGTCCGCGAGTTTCCCGCCGAATATCGCGACAAACGGGTGTGGTGGGACAACGATCTGATCGTCGGCTGGGCCGCCGAAGTCGGGCTCGACGAATACAAACGCACGGTGATGCTCTACTGGCAGCGGCAGGGCGACCCCTCGCTCTATCTCTACGAGATGATCCAGATTTCGGACGACGGTCAGTCGCGCTGCCGCACCTGGCACTGGATCCGCAACGGCCTGCTCGAAACGCGCACCGCGATCCTGGAAACCCGGGTGAGCAAGGATTGGCGCGCGGTGGAAGCGGAGATGGCGGCGCGTGCGTGAGGGGCACTTAAATAAACCTTCTCCCTTGATGGGAGAAGGATACGCAGCCTTGTCGGCTTTGCCGACCAGGCGCAGTTGGATGAGGGTGAGCGGCGGCGCGGCAACGCCGGCGTCACGCAACCACCCTCACCCAGCTTCGACTAGGCTCGCTGCGCTCGCCAAGTCTGCGAAACCCTCCCCCATCAAGGGGGAGGGAAGATCGTGACCACCCTGTTCGATCGCATCTGGGACGCGCATGTCGTGGCGCCCCTGCCTGGCAATGCCGCTTTGGTCGCGATCGACCGGGTGCTGCTGCACGAGCGCACCGGGGCGGCGGCGCTCAACGCCCTGCATGAGGCCGGGCGAACGGTCGCCGATCCGGGACGCGTGTTCGCGATGATGGACCATATCGTCGATACGCTGCCGGGCCGCACCGACCGCACGCTGATGCCCGGTGGGCAGGCGTTCATCACCGAAACGCGTGCCGCAGCCCGAGTGGCCGGGATTACCCTGTTTGACGTCGATGATCCCGACCAGGGCATCATGCACGTGGTGAGCCCCGAACTCGGCATCGTGCTTCCCGGCCTCACCCTGATCGCGCCCGACAGCCATACCTGCACGCAGGGCGCACTGGGGGCGCTGGCCTGGGGGATCGGATCGTCGGAAGCCGAGCATGCGATGGCGACCGGCACGCTGAGGCTGACCCGGCCCAAGGCGATGCGCGTGACGTTCACCGGAGCGCTCGCACCGGGCGTGACCGCCAAGGACATGATGCTGGCGCTGATCGCCGCTTATGGCGCGGGCGGCGGTGCGGGGCATGTCGTCGAGTTTGCAGGGCCTGCGGTTGCCGCGCTCGACATGGAAGCGCGGATGACCCTGTGCAACATGGCGACCGAGTTTTCCGCGTTCGCCGGGTTGGTCGCGCCCGATGATGCAACCTTCGGCTGGCTCAAGGGCAGGCGCTATGCGCCGCAGGGCGCGCAATGGGACGCGGCGCTGGCGCAGTGGCAGACGCTGCGTTCGGAAGCGGATGCTGTTTTCGACAGCGAGATCACGCTCGACGCCGGGTCTATCGCCCCGATGGTCAGCTGGGGTACCAGCCCGCAGGCGAGCGTGGCGGTGACCGGCAGCGTCCCCGATGATGCCGCCCCCGCAATGCTCGACTATATGGCGCTGGACGCCGGCGCGCCGCTGATCGGTACGGCAATCGACGCCGCGTTCATCGGCAGCTGCACCAATGCGCGGCTGTCCGATCTGCGCCGCGCGGCTGCGCTGCTGAAGGGCCGCCATGTCGCGCCCGGCATCCGCGCGATCTGCGTGCCGGGATCGAGCGCGGTGAGGCGCGCCGCCGAGGCCGAGGGGCTCGACCGGATATTTCTCGAATCAGGCTTCGAATGGCGGATGAGCGGCTGTTCGATGTGCTTCTTTGCCGGCGGTGAGAGCTTTGCCGAGGGATCGCGCGTGATATCCTCGACCAACCGCAATTTCGAAAGCCGCCAGGGCCTGCGCGTGAAAACCCATATCGCCAGCCCAGAGACCGTCGCTGCCAGCGCGCTCGCAGGCGTCATCGCCGATGCGCGGGAGCTCGGCCGTGGCTGAACCCTTCACCACGCTGACCTCGATCGCCGCGCCGCTGCTGCGCGACAATGTCGATACCGATGCGATCATCCCCTCGCGCGAGATGAGGAGCACCGGCAAGACAGGTCTTGCAGACGGATTGTTCGCGGGCTGGCGCTACCTCGATGGCGACCGCACGCCCGATCCTGGCTTCGTGCTCAACCAGCCGCAGTATCGCGCGGCGGCGATTCTGCTCGGGGGGCGCAATTTCGGGTGCGGGTCGAGCCGCGAGCACGCCGTCTGGGCGCTCGCGGAATATGGCATCCGCTGCATCATCGCGGAAAGCTTCGCGCCGATCTTCCAGAGCAACTGCGTGCGCAACGGCATTGTGCCGGTGGTGCTGCCGGGTGACAAAATCGCGCCGCTGGCGAGACAGGAGGTCCGTGCCGATCTGACCGCGCAGACCGTTAGCGCCGGGGACGCGATCTACAGGTTCGATATCGACGGCGAGGCCAGGGCGATGCTGCTCGAGGGGCTCGACGCCATCGACCTGACGTTCAAACACCGCGATGCCATCGCTGCCTTCCACGCGCGCGACCGCGCTTCGCGACCCTGGGTCTATCTGGAGCCAAACCATGCCTGACGTATTGATCAGCGAGGTCGGCCCGCGCGATGGGCTGCAGAGCATCGAGAGGGTGATGCCGACCGAGGCCAAGAAACGCTGGATCGCCGCCGAAGCCGCCACAGGCGTGCGCGAGATCGAGGTAGGCAGCTTCGTGCCGCCCAGCCTGTTGCCGCAGATGGCCGACAGCGGCGAGATCGTGGCGTTTGCGCGCAATATTCCCGGGCTCAACGTCGTCGCGCTGGTGCCCAACGCTAAGGGTGCAGAGCGGGCAATTGCTGCCGGGGCACACGCCATCTCGATCCCGTTCTCGATGTCCGAAACCCACAGCCTCAAGAACGTGCGCAAGAGCCATAAGCAGATGCTCGAGCAGATCGCCGCGATCGCCGTATTGGCCCGCGCGGGCGGCGTGCATTTTGCCGTCGGGCTGTCGACCGCGTTCGGCTGCACGATCGAAGGCCCGGTGGACGAGGCGCAGGTGGTGCGGCTGGCGGTCGCTGCTGCTGAGGCGGGCGCGCAGGAGTTCAGCCTGTCGGACACCACCGGCTATGCCAACCCCGCGCAGGTCAAACGGCTGGTGCGCGCGGTGCGCGCCGAGGTCGGCGATAGGATGACCACCTTGCATCTGCACAACACCCGCGGCCTGGGCCTTGCCAATGCACTTGCCGGGCTGGACGAGGGTATCACCACGCTCGATTCTTCGCTCGGCGGGCTTGGCGGCTGCCCGTTCGCGCCGGGGGCGTCTGGCAATATCGTCACCGAGGACCTGGTGTTCATGCTCGAGGCGATGGGGATCGATACCGGCATCGATCTCGATGCGCTGCTCGAGGTGCGTAGCATCCTCGCCGAGGCGCTGCCGGGCGAGCCGCTCTACGGCTTCACCCCCGATGCGGGCCTCCCGCTCGGCTTCGAAAGGCAAAAGGCATGACCGGCCCGCAACCGCTCGCCAACCTCAAGGTCGTCGAGTTCACGCATATGGTGATGGGCCCAGCGGTGGGCGCGATCCTTGCCTCTTTGGGCGCCGAGGTCGTGCGCGTCGAGCCGATCGGCGGCGATCGGACGCGGCGGCTGATCGGATCGGGTGCGGGCTATTTCCCGATGTACAACCGCCACAAGGCGAGCATCTGCCTCGACTTGAAATCGGCCGAAGGTCTGGCGGTGGCGCGCGATCTGGCCGCCGGTGCCGACATCCTCATCGAAAACTACCGCCCCGGCGCGATGGACCGGTTGGGGCTGGGCTATGACGCGCTGGCCAAAACGAATCCGCGGCTGATCTATTGCAGCGAGAAAGGCTTTCTGCCCGGGCCCTATGAGCAGCGCACCGCGCTCGACGAGGTTGCGCAGATGATGGGGGGGCTCGCCTATATGACCGGACCGCCGGGCAGGCCCTTGCGCGCGGGCTCCAGCGTCATCGATGTGACCGGCGGCATGTTCGGCGTGATCGCGATCCTGGCTGCGGTGGAAGAACGGCATCGCACCGGGCGAGGACAAAAGGTGCAAAGCTCGCTGTTCGAGACCACGATCTATCTGATCGGCCAGCACATGGCGCAGATGGCGGTGACCGGAAAGCCCGCAGCGCCGATGCCCGCGCGGATCAGCGCCTGGGCGATCTACGACGTGTTCGAGACCGCCGACGACAAGCCGATCTTCATCGGCGTGGTCACCGACGCGCTGTGGGAGAAGTTCTGCGCATTGTTCGGGCTCGATGATCTGTGGGCCGATAAGACCATCCGCGAAAACACCGCCCGTGTCCTGGCGCGCGACAAGATCATGCCGCATATCCGCGCGCTGGTGAAAACATGGAAGCGCGACGACCTGATTGCCCGGCTCGAGGGCACCGGGCTGCCGTTCGCGCCGATCGGGCGGCCCGAGGACATGTTCGACGATCCGCATCTGCTTGCCAGCGGCGGGCTCGAGCCGGTGACCTTGAGCGATGGGACGACGACGATGCTGCCGACGCTGCCGATCGAGATGAACGGCGCGCGGCCCAGCGCGCAGGCGGTGCTGCCGCAGGCGGGGGCGGATACCAAGAGTGTGCTCGCCGGGCTGGGCTATGACGCGGCGAGGATCGAGGCGCTGCTGGAAAGCGGCGCGGTGGAAGGAGTGGCGTGATGTTGGGTATCAAGGCAAATTTTTCCGCTTTCCCGAGCGAAGTCGAGGGACGCATGCGCGACGGTAGCGAAACGCCCCTCGACTTCGCTCGGGGACACGCGAGGTGGGCGGCACTATTGTTGGGGGCAGCGGTCCTCACCGCCTGCACCGCGCAGGCGCAGGACAAGCCCGCGACCCGTTCGCCGGGCGTCGAAGCGCCCGTTGAACGCCTGCCCACCGATATCCGCCGTGTCACGCTGATCGTGCGCGACATGGAGGCCTCGCTGAAGCTCTACCGTGATGTCGTGGGGCTGCAGGTCAATTACGATACCGTGGTCGAAACCAGCGGCGTTGCGTTGCCGGCGGGCGAACCCGGCGCCAAGGCGCGGCTGGTGCTGCTCAACTCCAACGATCCGTTCATCGGCTGGATCGGGCTGATGCAGTGGACCGACCCGCCTTTGCCCGACCCGGGACCGTACCCTAAGCGCATGGGGCCTGGCGGCACGGTGATCGTGATGAACACCGATGATGTCGACGGGCGCTGCGCTGCGGCCGCGAAAATCCCCGGCGTCACCATGACCGCGCCGCCCCGGATGCAGGAATATCCCGGGCGTAACGGCGGTCCGGTGATCCGCGTGCGCGGCTGCAACTTCTTCGATCCCGATGGCACCTTGATCGAGATGAACCAGATCCTGAAGTAAAGGACAGGTTTTCATACCCTGCTGATGCATCGCAAGCCGGGCGGGCGCGTAAGTGCGGTCAAGGCGCATCCGCGCCTGGTCGATGCGCGCCTTGGGCCAGTCCCGGTACCCCTGCACGCCTTGATCCCAAACGCTGCAGGAGCAATGCATGACGACTTCCCCCCACGATACGATTCGTGGCCATGGTGGTGAAACCCACCAGCAGGCCGCTGGCGACACGCCGGTGCTCACCACCAACCACGGCATGCCGATCTCGGACAACCAGAACAGCCTGAAATCGGGCGCGCGCGGCCCGACGCTGCTCGAGGATTTCGTGCTGCGCGAGAAGATCTTCCACTTCGACCATGAGCGTATCCCCGAGCGGATCGTGCACGCCCGCGGCACCGGTGCGCACGGCGTTTTCGAGGCGACCGACGACATTTCCGATCTCAGCAAGGCCGCCGTGTTCACCAAGGGCGAGAAGACCGAAGTGTTCGTCCGCTTCTCGACCGTCGCCGGCGGCGCCGGATCGGTCGATACCCCGCGCGACGTGCGCGGCTTTGCGGTCAAGTTCTACACCCGCGAGGGCAACTGGGATCTGGTCGGCAACAACATCCCGGTGTTCTTCATCCAGGATGCGATCAAGTTCCCCGATCTGGTCCATGCGGTGAAGATGGAGGCCGATCGCGGCTATCCGCAGGCGGGCAGCGCGCACGATACCTTCTGGGACTGGGCCTCGCTGATGCCCGAATCGACGCATATGCTGATGTGGGCGATGTCCGACCGCACCTTGCCACGCTCGTTCCGCACCATCGAGGGTTTCGGGGTGCACACCTTCAAGATGGTCAACGCTGATGGCAACGCCAGCTTCGTCAAGTTCCACTGGAAGCCCAAGCTCGGCCTGCAGTCGACGATCTGGGACGAGGCGCTCAAGCTGCAAGCGGCGGACAATGATTATCTGCGGCGCGATCTGTTCGAATCGATCGGTCGTGGCGATTTCCCCGAATGGGAACTCGGCATCCAGGTGTTCGACCAGGAATTCGCAGACGCGCAAGCGTATGACGTGCTCGACGCCACCAAGCTGATCCCCGAAGAGGATGTTCCGGTGCGGATCATCGGCAAGATGACGCTCAACCGCAATGTCGACAACTTCTTCGCCGAGACCGAGCAGGTGGCCTTCCTGCCCAGCAATATCGTGCCGGGAATCGATTTTTCCAACGATCCGCTGCTGCAGGGTCGGCTGTTCAGCTATCTCGACACGCAGAAGTCGCGACTGGGGACGACCAACTTCCACCAGATCCCGGTCAATGCGCCGCGCTGCCCGTTCGGCAACTTCCAGCGCGATGGCATGATGCAGACGATGGTGCCCAAGGGCCGTGCCAATTACGAGCCCAACAGCTTGGCCGAGCATGGCGAGGAAGCAGGGCCGCGCGAAAGCGCTGCCAAGGGGTTTGCCACCACCAACCTTGCCAGCGGTCCCGATGAGCAGGGCGACAAATTGCGGGTGAGGGCGGAGCTGTTTGCCGATCATTACAGCCAGGCGCGGCTGTTCTATCGTTCGCAGACCAAGGCCGAGCAGGCGCATATCGCCTCGTCGTTCGTGTTCGAACTGTCCAAGGTCGCCGATCTCGACCAGGTTCCTGCGCGCATGGTCGCCAATCTGCGCAATGTGGACGAGGATCTGGCCAAGCGGGTCGCCGATGGGCTCAACATCGATCTGCCGGCCAAATCAGAAGCGGCGCGCCAGCCGGTCGAGATGAAGCCTTCGGACAAGCTGTCGATCCACAAGAACATGAAGGCGACACTGAAGGGCCGTTCGGTCGGAATCCTGATCGCCGATGGCACCGATGCGGGCGAGCTCGACAAGCTGACCAATGCGGTCAAGCAGGCAGGCGCGACGCCAATCATCATCGCGCCCAAGATCGGTGGAGCCAAGCTTTCCGATGGCAGCCGGAAAAAGGCCGATGGGCAGCTCGCCGGGACACCCAGCCAGCTGTTCGACGCGGTGGCGATCGTGCTGTCGGACGAGGGCACCAAGATGCTGCTCAAAGAAGCTGCTGCGGTGCAGTTCGCGATGGATGCGTTCGGCCACCTCAAGGCGATCGGCGCGAGCAAGGCGGCCAAGCCGTTGCTCGACAAGGCCGGGGTCGAACCCGATGCAGGCGTGACCGGTCTCGGTGACGATTTCATCAAGGCTGCGGCAACGCGCTTTTACGATCGCGAACCCGGCGTGCGCATGCTCGCCTGACCGATGGCAAACTGTCCGGGCGGTGCCAGTGGCGCCGCCCGGACGGGTCAGATATCCTCGCCTGCTGCCCGCGCACGCTCGACCACGCTGCGTTCGGCGAGCGGCACGGTGCGATAGGCCGCGAGCAGCAGCCCGATCCCGACGGGCACGATCACCAGGATCGAGAGCACCCCGGTCGACAGGCTGCCGCTGATCACCGACATCTGCCCTGCGAGATACGGGCCGAGCGCCAGCCCGAACAGCGTGGTGGCCAGAAAGAATGTCGCGGTGGCCGTGCCGCGCATCCGCGGCATCACCAGATCCTGCGTCGTGGCCGCAGCCGCCCCCAGCGCGGAGCTGGCGAGCATGTTGGCGAGCGACACGAAGACGGCAAAGCGCACGAAGTCCATGTTCGAATCGGGGTCGTTGCCCGTCGTGAAGGCGAGCACGATCGGGATGACCGGAGTGAGCAGCCCGAAGGCGATCACCATGATGCGGCCCGATGCGTGGCGCGCGCGCAGCCAGTCGGACATCCGTCCGCCCAGGATCACGCCGACAAATCCGCCCGCAGCACCAAGCCCGCCGAGCCACAGCCCGATCGTGGCGGTCGATTCGCCCAGCACCTGCGCGGCATAGCTCGGCCCGAAGGCGGTGGTGGCATAGGACAGGAAGGCGACGCAGCCATAGCCCAGGATGGTATAGAGGAACGCTGGCGATCCCCAGATCAGCGCAAAGGTGGCAGCGTCGCGGCGGCGCAGCGACGCTGCCCAGGAAAACACCGCATAATAGCCCACCGCGATACAGATCCACTGCAGTGTCGCGCCGGTGAGCGCGATCAGCCCGAAGGCCGCCAGCGCCAGAGCCGCGATCACGCCGATATTGACCGCTAAAGCCGAAGCGCCGCGCTGGGCTGCGGAGACCAGGGTAAACGGCGGGATGACCGCAAACAGCTCCTGAAGGAACCCGCGGAATGGCTCGCCCGTAGGCGGGGTGGGCAGGCCATCGACCAGGCCGCGCACCGGCTCGCGCAGGGTCGCCACCCACACGGCCAGCAGCAGCCCCGGAATCCCAACCGCCAGAAACGCCGCCTGCCATCCGACGAGCCCCATCGGGCCGCCGCCGGGATAGGCGTTGTTCCATCCCGCAACGATGAACCCGCCGATCATCAACGAAATGCCGCCGCCGAAATACAGCCCTGCCGAATAGATTGCGAGCGCGGTACCGCGCATCCGCTTGGGGAACATGTCCGAGATCAGCGAATAGGCCGACGGGCTCGCGGTCGCCTCCCCGATGCCGACGCCCATGCGCGCCAGACCCAGCGTGGTGCCGTTCTTGGCGAACCCTGAGACAGCCGTCATCGCCGACCAGATTGCCAGGCCCAGCGTCAACAGCCGCACCCGGTTCCAGCTGTCGGCGAGGCGCCCGAGCGGAATGCCGAACAAGGCGTAGAACACGGCAAACGCGGTGCCATAAAGAAAGCCGATATCGGCATCGTCCAGCCCCAGGTCCGCCTTGATGTCGGGCGCCAGGATGGTGATGATCTGCCGGTCGATGAAGTTGAGCACATAGACGAGGAACAGGATGCCCAGGCCATACCAGGCATAAGGGGTTGCGTGCGTGGCGGGAGAGAGGGGGGCGTCCACTGCAGCGACCGGCTGGTCCGGGGTGGCGTGGTCTGAAGTACCGATTGTTCCCGTCACGTGGCCGCATCTCCCATTGCTTGTTCTTGTCCCGCGCCTTGGCTAGCAGAGCGGCGGGCTGGTGCAAGCGACTATCGGGTAGGGCGCGCGGAACGATGGCGGGAGGTGAACGCGATGACGATGACTGATCCGGGTCCTGCGATCCTGTTCGTGTGCCTTGGCAACATCTGCCGCTCTCCGCTGGCGGATGGAGCGCTGCGTCATAGGCTGGCGCAAGCCGGGCTGGCCTGGAGGGTCGATTCGGCCGGCACCGGCGGCTGGCACGCAGGCGATGCCCCCGATGCGCGCGCGATCGCGGTCGCCGCGGGGCATGGCGTCGACATCGCGGGTCTGCGCGCGCGTCAGGTGCGCAGCGATGACTTTGCCCGCTTCGATCTCATCCTGGCGATGGATCACGACAATCTGGCGCGGCTGCACGCCATCGCGCCACGTGATCACGCTGCCGATGTGCGGCTCGCGCTCGATCTGGTCGATGGACGCGCAGGGCAGGCGGTCGCCGATCCCTATTATGGCGATGCGTCAGGCTTTCATGCCGCCTGGGCCGATGCGCAGGCGATCGCCGCTGGCGTGCTGGCGCGGTTCGGCGTGCACGGCTGAGCGCGGATCAGGCGGGCACGGGCGCTTCGAGCGGCGGCGTCTGGCGGCGCAGCAGGCCAATCGCCTCGCGCAGCATCTGCGGGGCCAGAATCCGCAGCAACAGCACATAGCTGAGCGCACCCAGCCCTGCGAGCAGCGCCAGGCGCAGCATGACCTCTGCCACATTGCCGTCGAGTGCATCGGCCAGTCCGACCCGCATCGTCCAGACCAGGGCTGCCATCGCGGCAGCGGCGCCGACACCCGGCGCGCAGGCGATCAGCACGTCGCGCGCCCGCACGCCGATGACCGGGCACGACTGCCACAGCGCAAAGCCCAGCACCACCGGCATCCCCAGCACCCAGCCCAGCGCCAGCCCGGTGACGCCGAACTGCACGCCGATCAGGAACACCAAAGGCATGAAAGCCGCGCCGAAGGCCGAGCAGCGCACCGTGATCCGAGGATGGCCGAGCGCATTGACCGCGGGCGCGAGCAGCACATGCAGCGTCATGAATGGCATCGCGAGCGCGAACAGCTGCACCAGCGGCACCATCTCGATCCATTTGGGGCCGAACAGCGTATACACCGCCTCGGGCGCGGTGACCGCAAGCCCGGCATAGACCGGACAGCTGATGAGCATGATCAGCGCGATGGCTTTCAGGAAAGCCGCCTGCAGCCGCGCAGGCTCGGCCTGCAGCCGGGCGTAGGCCGGAAACGCGACCTCGTTGAGCGGCGGGATGACCTTGGACGAGAACATCTGTGCGAGGAACAGCGCCTCGGCATAGAGGCCCAGCGCATGCGGATCGAGCACGCGGCCGGCGATCAGTACATCGGCCTGGGTCTGGATGCTCCACAGAAGGTGGCTGGTCAGCATTGCGCCGCCAAAGCCGATCATCGCGCCGGTGCCCTTGAAGTTGAAGCTCGGCCAGACGATGAAGCGCTGCGCGATGCACAGGCCGATGGCGCGGGTCCACACCAGCGCGACCGGCGCTGCAACCAGCGTCCACACGCCCCATCCGGCCAATGCGCAAGCGAGCGAGGTCAGCGCGCAGACGAGCGCGGATATCAGGTTGACGATCGCCAGCCGGCGGAAATCGAGCGCGCGGCTCATCAGCACCTCGGGCACCGCCATGAAGGGCGTGGCGAGATACATGATCGTCTGCCAGCGCAGCAGATCGGTCACCATCGGCTGCTGATAATAGCTGGCGATGGCAGGCGCAGCAGCGAACTGGATCGCGGCGATGCCGAAATTGAGGATCAGCAACAGCCCGAACGCCTGGCGGACACGGAAGCGGTCGATCCGTTCCTGCTGGATCAGCGAGCTGGCAAAGCCGTAGCCGTTGAGGAAGGCGAGCATCACCATGACCACCTGGGTCATCGCGAACAGCCCGTAATCGGAAGGATCGAGGATGCGAATCACCGCCAGCGTGGTGGTCCACATCACCACCTGGCTGACGATCTGGCTGCCCGACCGCCAGAATACCGCGGCCTTCACCCTTTCGGCAAAGCCCGAATCCGCGATCGTTTGTGCAGTGTCTTCAACCATATAGTGTCGTGGTCCCGTCAGGCGCAGGTTTTGGTGGGATCGGCGTTACCACCAAAACCTTATGCCAAACCTTATGGTTGTGCTGCCTAGCCGCAATTCCCCAAAAAAACTGAAACAAAACTGCAAAAAGGGTTTGACCCGAATCGGGAGGGTGCATATATGCCGCTTCACCGGACGGGACGCATCGTTTCCACCGGTCGCCAACATAGACGGACACCAAGTCCCCCGGTAGGAAAATCGGGGAACACTGGTTGTCCGCTACTTTTGTCG
>JBKBTF010000092.1:0-5006 GCA_046291395.1 Blastomonas sp.
CAACCACTCGCGCCTGGGAAGCCGCTTCTGCGGGCCGATATACAGAGCCGCCACGACCACGCCGTCGCGCAGGATGGCAAACCGGTGCTGACCGTGCGCGCCGTCATGGCTTTCGATGCGCCCGCCGCGCGGCAGAACCCGCTTGGCGAACGCCAGCGGATCGCCATCACCTGCCATCTCGACCAGCCATCCGGCCTTGGTTCGCACCTTAGTGGCATAGCTGGATGGCAAAGGATCAGGCAGTACCGAAGCGATGAGAAAGCCGTGCCATTCGGCGACGAACGGAGAGATCCGCGCCGGTGCGTTCTTGAACCCAGGCTGCCCCGAATGCGGATCGGTCAGTGCGCGGGCGAGCACGCCGGTGCGGCCACCGGTTGATTGCTGGTCGGTCCAGTGGATCGGCACGAACAGTTCGCCGCGCCGTTGCCCATCGCTGATGCACACCCGATAGACGCTGCTGCCCTGCGGTGTTGCCACCAGAGCCAGTCCGCCATCAGACAGGCCGTGCGCCAGAGCATCTTCAGCATGGATTTCAACCAGCGGTTCCTGCCTGTGCTGGCCAAGCCGTGCGCTCAGGCCTGTGCGGGTCATGGTATGCCACTGGTCACGATAGCGCCCAGTGTTGAGCGTCAACGGCCAGGCCCTGAGCGGCTCGCCAAGCTCCATCTGGTTGACAGGCACCAGCCGTGCCTTGCCATCCGGCGTTGAAAATCGACCATCGGCAAAGGCATCACCGCCCCAGCGCCAGGGTTGCATGGTGTCATAGCCAGGGTTGGAGATCGCGGCATGGCCGCCGATGTCGAACACCCTTTTACCGGCATTCTGGTAAGTAGAAAGCCGCGCATGCTCACGGTAGATGTCGGCAGGACTGTCAAAGCTGAACGCTTCGCGCCAGCCCATCGCGCGCGCGACCTCCTTGATGATCCACCAGTCTGGCCTTGCCTCGCCCGCAGCCGGCAGGAATGCGCGCTGGCGACTGATCATCCGTTCGGAGTTTGTGACCGTGCCATCCTTTTCGCCCCATCCGGTGGCGGGCAGCTTCACATGCGCATAGGCACTGGTGTCGGTATTCGCGATGCAATCGGAGACGACCACGAACGGGCATGCGGCCAATGCTTCGCGCACTGTGCCTGCATCGGGGAGTGATACCGCCGGGTTGGTGGCCATGATCCAGACTGCCTTGACCCGCCCCTCACCGATCGAGCGAAACAGGTCGACCGCTTTCAAACCCGGTTTTGCCGCCATCGTTGGCGATGCCCAAAAGCGGCGGACGAGATCGCGGTTTTCAGGCGCGAAATCCATGTGCGCGGCCAGCGTCGTGGCCAGCCCGCCGACCTCGCGCCCGCCCATTGCATTGGGCTGGCCGGTGATCGAGAACGGAGCCGCTCCGGGCTTGCCGATGCGGCCTGTTGCCAGATGCAAGTTTAGGATTGCATTCACCTGATCGGTGCCGCGGATCGACTGGTTGATGCCCTGGCTGAACATCGTGACGGTGCGCGGGTGCGCGGCGAACAGATCGAAGAACGCCTGGACATCGGCAGGCGGCAGGTCGCAGGCGCGGGCAACAGACCAGAGGTCGTGACCTTCCGAGAGCGAGTCCCAACAGCCATCCGGCACATTGACGCTGCGTTCGACGTAATCGAGGTCAATGTGTCCTTCGCGCATCGCAAAGGCCAGCAGGCCGTTCATCAGCGCAACATCGCTGCCGGGGCGCAATGCAAGGTGCAGATCGGCATCGGCGCAGGTTTCGGTGCGTCGCGGATCGATCACCACCAGCTTTGTGCCGCGCGCCGCCCGCGCAGCCATCATCCGCTGATAGATCACCGGATGACACCAGGCGGTGTTCGATCCGACCAGTACGATCAGGTCCGCAGCGTCCAGATCGTCATAGCTGGCGGGCACGACATCCTCACCAAAGGCGCGCATGTGCCCGGCGACCGCGCTCGACATGCACAGCCGCGAATTGGTGTCGATATTGGCCGATCCGATAAAGCCCTTCATCAGCTTGTTGGCGACGTAATAGTCCTCGGTCAGCAGCTGGCCTGATACATAGAATGCGACGCTATCCGGGCCGTATTGCTCGATCGTGCGGCGGAACTGGCGTGCGACATGCGCAATGGCTTTTTCCCAGCTTGCGCGCTTCCCGCCGATCTCCGGATGCAGCAGACGGCCCTCATGGCTCAGCGTCTCACCCAGATGCGTGCCCTTGGAGCACAAACGCCCGGCGTTTGCGGGATGTTCTGGATCACCCACAATCGCTGCGCTCTGGCCATCGGCAGCAGGCGTGGCGAGGACGCCGCAACCGACGCCGCAATAGGCACAGGTTGTGCGCGTTGCGTTCACGCCGCCAACCGCAGTGCAGCGGCCCGCTCGATCATGATACGCCCGCTGTGAACCTCCACCGGGATCGTTGGCGTGCAGCCTTTGTCTGTTCCCTGCGCCTCACCAGTGACCAGACTGATCACCCAGCTGTGCAGCGGACACGTCACGCTGTCGCCATGGACAATGCCTTGGCTCAGCGGGCCGTTTTTGTGCGGACAGCGGTTGATCAGCGCGTAGATCTGGCCAGAGCCGGTGCGGAAGACCGCAATTTCCTCGCCGCCCGCCACCTTGATGGCGCGCGAACCGCGCAATGGCACCTCTTCTACTGCGCCAACATCAATCCATTGCGGCATCATGGTGCAACCCCTTCCAGTTGTGTGATGGGTCGGAACTCGGCCATCGGACGGTGCAGGTTGCGGTCCTGACCGGCGGCACGCTCTGCCCAGGGGTCGTCCTGGCTGAACGATTGCGCGATCCAGAAGCGCGCGGCCAGCGCATCACGCCCTTTAACATCGTCGATCAGCAGCGCGCGTAGCCACTCCATCCCCATCCGCTCGATCCACGGTGCGGTGCGTTCCAGATAGCGGGCATGTTCGCGGTAGAGCTGGACGAAAGCGGCGGCCATGTGGATCGCCTCTTCCTCGGTCGCCACCTTGCACAGCAGGTCGGTGCCGCGCAGATGGATACCGCCATTGCCGCCGACATGCAGTTCATAGCCGCTGTCGACGCAGATCACGCCGAAGTCCTTGATCGTCGCCTCGGCGCAATTGCGCGGGCAGCCACTGACTGCCATCTTGAACTTGTGCGGCATCCAGCTGCCCCAGAACTTGCGCTCCAGCTTGACGCCCAGCCCAGTCGAGTCCTGCGTGCCGAAGCGGCACCATTCGCTGCCGACGCAGGTCTTCACCGTTCGCAGCGCTTTGCCATAGGCATGGCCGGAGACCATCCCGGCAGCATTGAGATCGGCCCAAACGGCGGGCAGATCCTCTTTCTTGATGCCGAAAATGTCGAGTCGTTGGCCGCCAGTGACCTTGACCATCGGCGCGTCGTATTTCTCGACGACATCGGCAATGGCGCGCAGCTCCTTCGGGTTGGTGAGGCCACCCCACATGCGCGGAACCACCGAATAGGTGCCGTCCTTCTGGATATTGGCGTGCATCCGCTCGTTGACGAACCGGCTTTGCTGGTCATCGACATATTCGCCGGGCCAGGCGCACAGCAGGTAATAATTGAGCGCGGGGCGGCAGGACGCACAGCCATCGGGCGTGGACCAATGCAGTTCCTGCATCACCTGCGGCATGTGGCGAAAGCCGCGCTCGACAATCAGCGCGCGCACTTCGTCATGGGTGAAGCTGGTGCATTTGCACATCGGCTTGGCGGTACGTTCGCCCGCGTATTCATCGCCCAGGCTGATCGTGAGCAGTGTCTCGACCAGACCGGTGCACGACCCGCAACTGGCCGATGCCTTGCAGGTGGCGCGCACGGCATCAAGGGTGCCTGCACCGTCTGCTATGCATGCTGCGACCTGACCCTTGCTGACGCCGTTGCAGCCGCACACTTCCGCATCATCGGGAAGCGCCGCAACGGCGGCCTTAGGGTCCGCTTGCCCCCCTCCAGAGGCAAAGGCTTGGCCAAAAATCAGCGCATCGCGGATCTCGGTCACGTCTTCGGATCGCTTGAGCAGATCGAAATACCAGTTGCCGTCGGCGGTATCGCCATAGAGCACCGCACCTACCACGCGGTCGTCTTTCACCACGACACGCTTGTAGACCCCACGTGAAGCGTCGCGCAGCACGATGTCTTCCGCGCCATCGCCGCCGACAAAATCGCCCGCCGAAAACACGTCGATGCCGGAGACTTTGAGCTTGGTCGCGGTGACCGATCCTTCGTAGCTGTTCGGCTTGCCGATCAGTCCATCGGCAAGCGCGCGGCACATCTCCCAGATCGGCGCGACCAGGCCGTAAACCTGCCCGCGATGTTCGACGCATTCGCCGACCGCCAGGATCGCAGGGTCGCTGGTCACCATCTGGTCGTCGACCAGTATCGCGCGATGGACGGCGAGCCCTGCCTCTTTTGCAAGCCTCACATTCGGACGGATACCCGCCGCCATCACCACCAGGCTGGCCGGAATGGTGCGCCCGTCGGTCAGACGTACGCCCTCGACCTTGCCCTCTCCAAAGATTTCCGCTGTGTTCGCGCCTGTCAGGATGGTCTGACCGCGACCCTCCAGCGCGGCCTTAAGCAGCCAGCCCGCCGCTTCATCAAGCTGGCGCTCCATCAGCGTATCCATCAGGTGAACAACGGTGACCTGCATACCCCGCAAGGCGAGCCCATGGGCCGCCTCCAGGCCAAGCAGGCCACCGCCGATCACCACGGCATCCCCCCCCTTGGCGGCCGTGTGAACCATCATGTCGACATCCGCCATATCGCGGAACGAGACGACGCCAGGCAGATCCTTGCCCGGCACGGGAATGATGAACGGGTCCGATCCGGTCGCGATCAATAGTCGGTCATATTGCGCGACCCGGCCCGATTGCGCGGTGACCGTCTGCGTGTCGCGGTCAATCGCGATGACGGCGTCGCTGACCACCAGATCGATGCCATGGTCGGCATACCAGCTGCGGTCGTTGATCACGATCTCGTCGAAGGTTTTCTCGCCTGCCAGCAGCGGCGAGAGCATGATG
>JBKBTF010000092.1:5016-7517 GCA_046291395.1 Blastomonas sp.
TCACATGCGGCTCGGCACCGAAAATGGTGATGCGGAAACGGTGCGGATCGCGCGCCAGCACCTCTTCCACCGCGCGGCAACCGGCCATGCCGTTGCCGATAACGACCAGATGTTCGCGGTCCATGCGTGTCTCTCCTGTCACAGCAGATAATCCATTTGCAGCCACAGCCTGCGGGTGTCGGTGCCAAACTGTTTGGCGCGGTAGTCGGCATATTTGACCAGCAGACCGATGTTTTTGGACAGCTTGAAGGTCGCTTGCGCATTCCATTCATCGCCATAATCCTGGCTCAGCCGGTCGCTGTCGAAACGGTGATAGATGACCGACAGGTTCACCGGTCCGCGCGATGTCGGCAGCGCATAGCCAAGCCCGGCATAGGCATCGCGCAGGCCGTTGGCGGGTGTGGTCAGGAACAGGTCGGCCCAGCCGTTGAACTTGTGCGCGGTGGCCAATGGCGTCTGGAAGCTGGTGAACGGCAGGCCCGACGATGCGCCGAGAACCTCGTACCCCCCTGTCAGCGTAAAGCCATGCGCGGCCAGTTGCGCCTCACCCAGCCAGTAATCGGCCGAATAGGAGTTGGCGTTCCCCTTGTAGTCGCTCTGCCGGGCGTAGCTGGCGATGATGCCGAGCTTCAGCTTGGGCGACAGCGCGAACGACGCGTTGGCGCGCGCGCCATAGGTCTGGCTGGAAAACTGCCGTCGTTCCGCCTGGTCCTGATCGACCAGATAGGCAAAGCCCTTGATCGCGACCGGTCCCGCCTTGCCGCCCAATTGGGCCAGCAGGTTGTCACCGCCGATGGATTGCAACGGGCTGTCGATGCCAAAGATGCTGCGCACCGACCAGCTGTAGGTGATATCGGCGGTGAGCGGGCCGAGTGCCGAACTTTCCAGCCGCACCGCATCATAGGTCTGCTCGTTCTGTCGCCACAGCACCGTTCCGACAAAGCGCTGGTCGTCGAGGTTGATGCGCTGGCGGCCCAGCGTCACCACCGTTTTGGGCAGACCGCGATACTGGACCTGCAGACGATTCAGCTCGATCGTTTCCGGATCCGCCACCACCGGAAACGCGGTGCGGCCATTGACCGTGCTGTTAAAATCGCCGTTGATCGCCAGCGTTGCCTCAGCCTCGGCGAGCACTGACCACGGCCCGCTCTTCGCCTCAATGCCGCTGCGCATCCTGAACGTCAGTGCATCGGCCTGTTCGGCCTTGCCCTGCTGATCCACACCCTCATAGCGCAGCCGGGCATCGATCAACGGCGTGAGCTTGAGCGGTTCAGCCAGCGCCGGACTGGCGGCCGAGGCGGCGACAACCGCCCCGGCGAGGATCCCAAGTAGCCGCGCGGTCATATGCGTGCGCCTTCAAGCGCGGTCGGCCAAGTGGCGCGCCAGCGGGTCTTGACGCTGACCAGGCTGGCAAAGGCAACCAGTGCAAGCCCGGCGAAGATCAGGAAGCCCCATTGCGGGCTGCCGGTCAGCTGCTTGGCCAGACCCAGCGACGAGGCGAGGTAGAAGCCGCCAACGCCCCCTGCAAAGCCGACCAGTCCGGTCATCACGCCGATCTCGTCCTTGAACCGCTGCGGCACCAGCTGGAACACCGCGCCATTGCCTGCCCCCAACGCCAGCATCGCGCAGACAAACAAGGCGAGCGCCAGTTCGACCGTCGAGGGGCCGAAGCTGATCGCGATCAGCACCGCGGCAGCAATCAGATACACTGCCATCAGCGTCTTGGTCCCGCCGATCCGGTCAGCGAGCGCGCCACCCATCGGACGGACGAGCGATCCGGCAAACACGCACGCTGCCGTGCAATAGCCCGCCACCACCGGGGTCAGCGCGAACTGGTCGACGAAGTAGATCGAAAGCGACGCGGCAAGGCCCACGAAACCGCCGAAGGTGACGCCGTAGAACAGCATGAACCACCATGCATCGGCTTTCTTCAACGGCTCAAGATAGGCGAAGATCGACTTGGGCGCGGGCGGGTTTGGCGCATCCTTGGCCAGCACCATGTAGATGACGAAGGTGATCGCCAGCGGGATGCAGGCAAGGCCCAGCACCGCGTTCCAGCCGAACGCCTTGGCCAGCAGCGGCGCAAACAATGCGGCGAGCACCGTGCCGGAATTGCCCATGCCCGCAATTCCCAGCGCGGTCCCCTGATGCTCGGCAGGATACCAGCGGCTCGCCAGCGGCAACGCGACGGCAAAGCTGGCACCGGCAAAGCCCAGGATCACGCCCAATGCCACGGCACCGCCAAAGCTGTTGACCCCCAGCATCCACGCCGTCGCCAGCCCGCCGATCACGATCAACTGGCCGATCGCGCCGGTAGACTTGGGGCCGATCTTGTCGACCAGCACGCCGTTGACCAGCCGCAGCACCGCGCCCGCCAGCGTGGGTATTGCGACCATCAGGCCCTTCTGGGCGTCGTTCAATCCCAGATCGGTGGCGATCATCGGGGCGAGCGGGCCGAGCAGCACCCATACCATAAACGCCAGATCGAAATATAAGAATGC
>JBKBTF010000093.1:0-7392 GCA_046291395.1 Blastomonas sp.
CGATGGGGTTCTACGCGCCCGCGCAGATCGTGCGCGATGTGCGCGAGCATCAGGTCGAGGTGCGCCCGATCGACATCAACGCCAGCGGCTGGGACAATGCGCTCGAGCGCGATGGCCACGGGCGGCTGGCGCTGCGGCTGGGCTATCGCCAGATGGATGGCTTCCGCAATGCCTGGGCCGAGGCGCTGATGGCGGCGCGCGAGGCTATCGGGCGGTTCACCTCGGTCGAGATGCTCGCACGCCGTGCCGATTTGCCGTCCGCAGCGCTGCGCCTGCTCGCCGATGCCGATGCGTTCGGATCGCTGGGACTGTCGCGGCGGCAGGCCTTGTGGGAGGTGCGGCGTACCCCCTCGGGCGAGCTGCCGCTGTTTGCCGCCGCCCGCGCGCGCGAGTTAGGCGACGAGCCCGACATGCAGCTGCCGATCATGCCCGCATCCGAGGAGGTGGTGACCGATTACCAGACGCTGCGGCTCTCGTTAAAGGATCACCCGATGAGCTTCCTGCGCGCAGGCCTGCGCGAAGACGGCGTGCTGTCCTGCGAGGACACCAACAATTCCAGGGCGGGCAAGACGGTGCGCACCGCCGGCATCGTCCTCGTCCGCCAGCGCCCCGGCAAGGGCAACGCGATCTTCGTCACGATCGAGGACGAGACCGGCATCACCAACATCGTGCTGTGGGCCCGCCTCTTCGAACGCTACCGCCGCGCGGTGATGGCCAGCCGCCTGATGCAGGTCGAAGGGGTGCTGCAACGCAGCCGCGAAGGCGTGGTGCATCTGATGGCCAACCGCATAGTGGACCGCTCGGATCTGCTCGCGACGCTGACCGCGACGCGCGGCGACGGCGCGCTATCGCCACCGCTGGCGCGGGGGGATGAGGTGGCACGGCCGGTGCCGTCACGGCATCCGAGGGATGCAAGGGTGCTGCCGAAGTCGCGGGATTTTCATTGAGGGGGCGGCAGACTTTTTAACATCTAATCGCACTTCAGAGGTAGGCTAGATTCCGGCGTGCAAACAACCCCTAGTAACGCTTGCTCATGACATCACGTAGACATATATGGAGTTATGACCAGTAGCACCGATGATTTTCGTTACGTGAGCGCACCGATAATCGAAGCCGTGGTAGAGCTACGTTATCCCGATGTCAGTTTAGAGAAAATACGTAGATGTAGCGATGTATTAAGCAACCATTACGACAACCGGGTCGAAGAAAACCAAATTGAAGGAAATTTAGACTTTTCCAAGAGATCAGCCAAATTTCGAGATTTGCCGCCAAAAATAAAGCTTACATCGTCAGATCAGGTTGATGCGTTCACTATAACAATAAATAATGCTACATGGACACGTCTTGCTCCATATGAAAACTGGACGAATTTTTTCCTAAGAATAAAAAACGATTTACCCAAATTTCTGAAGTCGCTTGGACACCCTCCTATTTCTCGCATAGGAATGAGGTATATAAATCGGATAGATTTTCCGATGCAAGATGGCGTAGGCTACCATGAAGACTATCTCAAGTATCAATTGGTTACTAGCCCCATCTTAGATCCGAACAATGGGTTCACATGGACACTACAGAAAGATTTCACCGATTTGGACTTAACAGCTGTAGTTAAATCTGCAACTGTTAAACCTGAAATACCGGGTTACGGAGCAGTTTTATTCGACATCGACGTATCTCGATTGGAGATATCCGGATCTAAATATGAAGCTATAATTGATGCACTATGTGATATGCGTCAATTAAAAAACAAAATATTTGAAGACGGCATATCTGAGAAAGCAAGGATGCTATTTAATGAAACACATTCTTGAGATGAATGCGTCAGCAGAAAGTGCGATTCAATTTTCCAAAATTTTTTCGGGAGCATTTTCACCAGTTCGGACGCCATCATTTAACATCCCTTCCCCTCAAGAACGACAAGTGGGAAGCTCTTCGATTAACTCAAAAAAAGAATACAGTGGAATATTCACTGTAAACGACCAAATTGAGTCAAAACTCTTTAATGCAACCGCGAATGCCAAGATTTGGACGTCTAAGGTTGCAATGTATCTTAAGAGAGAGACTAGAGATCGTATATTCAGGCAACTGGACTCACTCCATGACCTTAACGAATGGATTGCTGGCGACGAACCTCTGAACCTAGAGTCATATAAATCTTGTATACGTGCTATAATATTTCACAAAATCAATAGCAAGCCAGGTTTCGCATTGATGCCATCGGGCAACATTCTTGCCCTTTGGCAGGATGATATTGACAAATTATCGATAGAGTTTTTAACTAACAATAAAACACGGTGGATGATACAGCATAGTACACTTAGAGGAACTGAAAGAGCAGCCGGGGAGGCATCAGTGGAACGCTTGCGCGAGATTCTAGCGCCATACGGCGCAGATCGGTGGTTCAGTGCCAGTTAGAAAAGAACTGCCGAATCAGGATCATGTAATGCGGTTTGCTGCGCGATCAAAGAGAATACACGATCCTGATATTGATTGCTACTTTGGCCCATCACCAGCAGCTTTCGCTCTAAGGGATGGAGACAAAGGGGGGATATCTGTTACTTGGGTCGAGTTTTTTGGCAGCTTTAATAAACAAAGCCGAGCTTTGGCAGCAACTGCATTTCGTGATACGCTGCGGGATAAAAAGCTGCCTCCAAACGCTATATTTGCATGGGCAAGGATTAGTGACATCAAGAGGGCAGGCAACCAATACCGCAAAGGCGTGAGGGTAGTTCATGACCCGGTAGAAGGTAACCAAGGACATGCCGAAATACGGCATTTCACACCTGAAGATTTAGATATACTCGACTACCTTTCTTCCAGTGTTTTTATTGAATATTGTGAAGTTAAGAACATGGAGTTAAATTAGGAATTACTGCATGATCACCGCCGACCCCAACGCACTCAAGAGCGAAGACTGGGCGTGCGAGATGGGCATCAAGTGGCTCACCCATATCGACCGGTTCGAGGGCATGATCGCGCCCATCGGCGATGCGCTTCTCGCGCGCGCGGCGATCGCGCCGGGCGAGCGGGTGATCGATCTGGGGTGTGGCGGGGGGTTGACCTCGCTGGCTGCGGCGCAGGCGACCGGGCCGGAGGGTACAGTGCTGGGGCTGGATATCTCGCCCGATCTGATCGGCGCGGCCCGTCGCCGCGCTGAAGGCCACCCCAATGTCAGCTTCGTCTGCGCCGATGCCGCCACCGTCACGCTCGACACCCCATATGACCGGCTGATCTCGCGCTTCGGATCGATGTTCTTTGCAGAGCCCTATGCCGCCTTCACCAACCTGCATCGCCTGCTCAAGCCCGGCGGACGGATCGATCTGGCGATCTGGGCCGCGCCGCGCGACAATCCGTGGATGATGGAGCTGATGGGCGTCGCGCGCTCGCATATCGACATCCCCTCGCCCGATCCACGCGCGCCTGGCCCGTTCGCCTTTGCCGACCTTGAATATGTTGGCGATATCCTGACGATCGCCGGGTTCTCCGCGCCTGAGGTCGAGGCGTATCACGGCGAACAGGCGATCGGCGGCCCCGGTGCCTCGCCGGACGAGGCAGCGGACTTCGCGCTCGCCTCGATGGCGATCGGCCGTGCACTCGCCGAGGCGGGCGAGGACGTGCTCGCCCGCGCCCGCGCTGACCTCGTCACGCTGTTCGAAAAGCGCCATGTGCCGGGCCAGGGCGTGATGATGGCCAACAAGGTGTGGCTGCTCAGCGCAAACGCCTGAGCCGCGCCCTCCCAATTACTCCCGCACGTTCGCCACGTTGTACTGGAACACTTCGTCCTGCGTCAGGCATCGCCGCGTCGACTTGTCGCCGGGGCCGCTCGATGCCACCGCCTTCTGCTTGTACATGATGTCGGTGAGCAGCTTGCGCGAGACGCCCATGCGGATCAGGAAATCGTTGTCCTCGCTGGCGAGCAACGCGCTTTCCTGCTCGATATCGCCGATCAGCTCGACCGTGGTCTCGGTACCCAGCGCTACCGATTGATCGATCGCGTCGCGGTCGCCGGTCATGGTGAACATGTGCACCATGAAGTGGCCCCCCGGCTCCACCACGCGGAGCTGGCCGCCCATGAACACGAAGTTGCACGCGGAAAAGCAGGTCCAGCCCGCAGGAATGCGCGTCACCAGCCCCGGCGCGCCGCGAATCAGGCGGCCCGCCGCATTGCCCGCGCGCGCATTGCCGCCAGGCGAGCGGAGCCATATCTCCGCGATATCGGGATTGTCGGTCAGCGCCTTTTTCAGCCGGTCGGGCAGCGTCTGGTCGATCGGCCCTTCGGCGAGCAGAACCTTGGCCCCGCCTTTGTTGACGACCTTGAGCGCCATGGTCCTGTTCGCCGACCAGTCGGGCGATTTCGGGCAGGTCGGGTTGAGCGGATCGACCGCCGCCGGGCTCTGCGCGCACAATAGCGCGCCCGTCAGCGCCAGCAGCAGCGACCGTTGCAAAGCCCGCATCAAATCAGGCCTGCGCGATTTCATAGCGCGCTGCACCGGGCTTCTTGCACATGCGCTTGGACACGGTGGTTTCCTCGCCCTCGACGATGATGACGTCATTGACGTTCATGCAGGTCGATCCATCGGCGAGCTGGGTCTTGCCCACCACGGTGGAGGTGCCCGAAACGTTCTCGCGGGTCTCGCTGGTCCAGGTCGATGTGCTGCCAACCTCCTCGCCGCGCGTTGCCTCGATCGTCGCATCGGCGGCCTTTTTCTGCTCTTCAGGCTCCAGCTTGCAGGCAATGGCATCGGTCAGCAGCCCGGCGACCTCGGGCACGGGAAGGAAGCTGGCGAGCCCGCCCATGCGCCCCGTGACACTGCCCAGCATTCCGCCGATCACCGAGCGTCCCACCGCCTTGCCCGCGCTGTCATCGCAACCGGTCGCGGTCTTGCCGCTGGCCCTGGGCTTGGATCGCAACAGGCCGCCGAACTGCGCCTGCGCGGGAACCGGCAAGGCCAAAGCCACCACCGCAGCGAGCGCTGCAGACTGCACCATGATATTCAAGAACTTCGCACCCATCGCAAGCATCTCCTGGCAGGAACAGCTATCGACCCTGTTCCATGGTAACCTAGCGGTCGTGACCGGTCAAACCATGACCCCGGTCACAACCCGGTCACCAATTTCGACGCCCCCGACGGTAAGGCTGGAGGCAGGCACAGATTGTACGTATCCGTCACGCTATCCCCAAAACGACTGCATTTGCCGATTATTAACCAAGCTGCCCTAAAAGAGCGCATGTTCGCTTGGCTTCGATCTTGGCATCCCGCGCTGTCCATCAGCGCGCGCACCGCGTGGAGCCTCGCCATCGCCTTCTCGCTGGTGATCGCGGCGACCGCTTTGCTCGCCTTTGGTCAGGAACACGACACCGCCATCGACAACTCGCTGGTCAGGCTGGACCAGCGCAATGCCCGGATCGTCGACGAGCTGCAGCAACGCTTCGACCGCATCGAAAAGACCCAGGCACGCGCGATCGAACTGTTCCGGGCCGAACGCGCGACGCTAACGCGCGGGCAGGCGCGCCGCGAATTCGATGCGCTGTTCCTCGCCCAGGCCGATGGCACCCGGCGCAGCCTGGACGCCATGTTCGAGGGCGGCCGGACCGCGATCGGCCACGTTCAGGGCATGGGTGGGTTCGTGCCCGCCGGGTTCGATCGGGATGCCGAAGCGGTGCGCGATCTGGTTGCGGCCACCCATGCGGTGCGCGCGCTGGGCGAAGGCAGCCGTTTCGAGATCGAAAGCCTGTATTTCTTCACCCCCACCAATGCGATGGTGATCTTCGCGCCCGGCCGGCCCGACCGGTTGGAATATTACCGCAAGACAGCGCCTGCCGATTTCGCCTTTCAGGACCGTGAATTTGCCGTGATCTCCACGCCTGCGGTCAATCCGGCGCGCCAGATGATGTGCACCGGGCTGCAGTCGCTGATCTCGCTCAAGGATCGCGAGGTCTGGACCACCGGATGCATGACCCCGGTCGATCGCGATGGTCTCCACTCCGGTACGTTTGGAACCTCCCTGCCGCTCGACCAGGTCGTACCCGCAGGTCACTTCGCCGACACCCGAGACGAAAGCGTCATCCTTGTGTCGCGCGAGGGCCGGCTGATCTATCATCCCGAATACACGCTGCAGCACAGCAGCAAGACCGGCCAATATCTGGACATCACCCGCAGCCGCAAACCCGAACTGGCGGCGCTTTGGGCCCTGGTGCGCGAGCATGGCAAGACCGGATATGTCGGCAAGGCAGAGGGCCTGGGCGCCTATGTCTCGCTGCACGAGGTGCCCGGCGCGGGCTGGTATGCCCTCACCTTCAAGCCGGAGAATGTGATCCTTGCAGAGGCACTGCGCCCGATCCCCCGGATTGCGGCGATGGCGGTCATCGCTCTGGCTGTGTGCATCCTGGTGGTGACCCTGGCCCTGCGCCGGCTGGTGGGCCGACCGTTGCAGCAACTGACGCGGGATGCACAGCGCATTACCCGCGAACTGGCCAACGACGCGTTTATCGCCCTGCCACCTCAGGACAAGAACGGGAACGAAGTGACACGGCTGGTGGGCTGGTTCGAGACCATGGCAGGCGCGATCCGTCAGTCGCGCGCGTTGCTGGAAGAGCGCGTGGCCGAGCGCACCTCGGCGCTCAACCAGGCCAATGAGAAGCTGCGCCTGCTGTCCGAGATCGACCCGCTGACCGGGATCGCCAACCGCCGCAAGATCATGGCCGAGCTGGATGACCGTCTGACCCGGGTGCGCCCCGACAGCGCGATGGCGCTGCTGGTGGTCGATGTCGATAACTTCAAGGCGATCAACGATCGATACGGCCATGTGGCAGGCGACGACGCGCTGCGCGTGCTGGCACAGCGGATGCAGGAACTGTTGCGCGCCGGCGACATGCTGGGCCGGATGGGCGGCGAGGAGTTCGTGATCATCCTGGACCGCACGCGCCCGGTCATCGCCGATGCCATCGCCGAGCGGGTCCGCAGTGCCATCGCCCGGCAGAGCTTCGAGGTGCACGGCAATGTCGCACTCGACATCACCGTCAGCATCGGTATCGCAAACTGGCATGCTGAAGATACCGGCAGGGACATGTATGCGCGCGCCGATGGTGCCCTGTACCAGGCCAAGACTACCGGCCGCAATTGCGTGATCACCAGCGCCTATGCGCCATCGTTCAAGCGCAGCGCTGCCTGATTGGGCTATGGGGCTTTTGGGCCCCTGGTCGCTGATCGATAAGGCCGGGTAGCGTGGTGCGGGCGGGGGGACTCGAACCCCCACGGGCAAAGCCCGACGGATTTTCTTACCCGCTACGGCTTTCGCCGCCGCCCGGAAACCCGGGCGTTTGTGGTCTGGACTATCCCTTCGCCATGCCCCTGATCGCCCAGAGGTTTAGGCGCTGCCCGTCTAGTCTCT
>JBKBTF010000094.1:0-7366 GCA_046291395.1 Blastomonas sp.
ATCGAAATATAAGAACGCCGCAAACAGCGTCGGGCGATGTCCCGCCGACCAGAAACCCTTGTTCATGATAAACCCCTGTGATGGTGCGGCGCGGAAGACCCGTCCGGCTGGTGGGACCGAGCGCATACGCCGGGGCTTGTTGGCCGGAGCGCAGGGGGGAGCACGCGGTGATGATGGAGAAGCAGCGAGACAATGCTCGCGAAGGCAGCGACAGGGCAGCTAACGATGGCCGCGCCCGAGAGCTGGACAATCCCGTCTGTCAATCTGGCGGAATGAACCGTCAAAGCCATGCTCCTTTCAGACACGAAAAAAGCCGCCTCGAAGCGCGGTCATCAGGACCGGTTCGGGCGGCGTCATTGCCATGCTTCGTATTAACCGAAGCGGCCAGTTCAGCCCTTCATTGGACCGACCTGGTTATGATAGACCACGCATCATTGCCTGATCTTCCTTTAAGTTGTCAGCGAATCGACTATAGCGCAAGCTAATTTTTGTGCGTTGCAGCATTTGCAATTGGCGAGGCTAGAATGCTCATATCATGGGCTTTGTGCGCTGGTGCTCCAGGTAGTCCATCGCCCGGTCAGGATCGAACTGAACGCGATCGAAGAATTGGTCTTCACCGAGAATCAGTCTGCCCGTCTGGCTGGAAGCACCACGCGGCACGCTGTTGGCACCTTCCACCTTGGCACTGGCGCCGGGCAGTATCGCATCAGTCCCAGCAAGCGCGGACCTGTAGATGTCAGGACGGAACACCTGGGCTGCTCCGGCAAAACCCACCTCGCTCGCTTCGGCATGCCCCCACCGGGCCATCTGCGAATACAGCCACATGGCCTGACTGCGCCAGGGGAAGTTGGCGGCCTCGCGATGTTGAAACATGAAGTCGGGATAATGAATGGCATCGGCCCCCTGCGTGAGCCGGATCCGGTCCGTGGTCGCCCGCAGGATCGTTTCGCGGGGTGCGTCCAGATATTCCGAGCGTGACAATATGGCCGCATTTGCCTCTGTATTGCCAGGCTCGACGAAATGCGCAGCCGCTCTGTGCAGCGCTCGCACCAGCCGCTCGGTTGCGTCGGTGTCGGCCTGCCGACCATCGAGCCGCACCGCCAGCACTTTTTCCACACCGCGCCGCCAGATCTGCGCAGTGGCCAGCATGATCCGCCCGACACCGCGATCCACCGCGATGCTGTTCCACGGTTCGCCAACGCAGATGCCGTCAACATCGCCGCAGGCCAGTGCATCGGCGGCGAAGGGCGGGCTGGTGACGGTGATCTCGACATCGACGTCAGGCTGAATCCCTACGCCAGCCAGCCAGTAGCGCAGCATATAGTTGTGGCTGGAATAGCGATGGACCACCCCGAAACGCAGCGGCTTGCCGATGGCGACCCGGCGTTCCGCCTCCAGCTTCAACCTTGCGCCGATTTCGAATGGGTCACCCAGCGTGTTGTCGAGCATCAAGGCTTCTGCCAGTGCCGTTGATACGGTGAGCGCGTTGCCATTGAGACCGAGCACGAACGGGACGGCGAGCGGCATTGCCGGCCTGTCGCACCCCAATGCGGTGGCGATCGCGAGCGGTGCGACCATGTGTGCCGCGTCCGTCTGCCCATACATCAGACGGTCGCGTACCGCCGCCCAGGTGATGTCGCGGACCAGTTGCAGGTCCAATCCTTCATCCTCGGCAAAGCCCAGCTCACGCGCCAGGATTGGCAGTGCCGCATCAACCAGCGGCAGGAAACCAATCCTCATGAGGGTATTGCTCATGGCATATCTCCCATCAGGGCTTCGCTGGTCACGATGGCCTCGGCGACCTCGGCAATGCGGCGGTTGGATCGCATCGCATGATTGCGCAGCAGGGCATAAGCAGCTGGCTCGTCCAGCCCTTTGCGCTTCATCAGGATCGCCTTGGCGCGATCGATTGCCTGTCGGTCGGCCAGCGCGGTCCGTGCTTCCGCCAACTCGGCCTGCAGCCGTGAAAATGCTTGAAAGCGGCGAATGGCGAGGTCCAGCACCGGCTTAATGCGCTGCTTAGCCAAGCCATCGACAACATAGGCCGATACGCCCGCATCCACCGCTGCACTTGTCGACTCGGCATCGCTCTGGTCCACGAACATCGCGATCGGCCGCGCAAGGGCACGCGACATTGCGAAAAAGTCCTCCAGCATATCCCGGCTTGGATTCTCAAGATTGATCAGCACAACCTCGGGTGCAGCACGTTCGATCTGCGCAGCAAGCCCTGCAGCGTGATCGATGATCACGAGGTCGGTGAGGCCAGCCTCGCGCAAGCCATCCGAGATGATCGCTGCGCGCGTGGTGCTTGTGTCGATGATCGCGATGCGCATGATAAAGGTTAGTAGCGGCCAATGTCCGATGGCAGCAAGCTTTCGCGCACCGCTGCCGGGTTTTTGGCAATATCCGCGAGGCTATAGCGATCGAGATGCCTGAAGAATGCCTCAAGCGCACCGGCCAGGGCATGACGCAGTTGGCATGCTGGCGTAATCACGCAGGTATTGGTCGAAGGGTCGAAACACTCCACAAAGCTGCCGGTTTCTTCCATCGTCCGCACGACTCTGCCGACATTGACCTGATCCGCGGCCTGCGCCAGCCGAAGGCCGCCGGTTCGACCTCGCACTGCCTCAATAAAGCCTTCTGCCACCAGGCGTTGCGCCACCTTCATCAGGTGATTCTTGGAAATGCCATAGGCACCAGCAATTTCGCCAATCGACCTGTGGCCATCATGGACCGCCAGATACATCAACGTGCGCAGGGCATAATCGGCGTGAAGCGACAATCTCATTAAACATGCATATCAAATATTGCTATTAAGCGCCAGCCGCGTTAAACGATGCAAATGAATTACATCTTATCAGCATTGCGACCATGACGGCGACCGCCCATGCGGAGCGCATACGCGCGGCCAAGCGCGCGGAGGCCCACCAGATAGGGATCGACGATATCTCGATCAGCCTGCTGGTCGATCGCTTTTACGACCGTATCCAGACCGACGATCTGCTGGGGCCAATCTTTGCCCAGCACGTCGCCGACTGGTCACAGCATCTCCCGCGGATGAAGGGATTCTGGGCCTCGATCATGATCGAGCCGGGCCGTTTTAGAGGCAGTCCGATGCAGAAGCACATTGCGCTCGGCATCCTCACCAAGGCCCATTTCGATCGCTGGCTGGCGCTGTGGGATGAGACCGTTGCACAGAACGTTGCGAGCCCCGCAGCGGCAGAAAGATTTCACACGTCGGCGCACCGGATTGCCGACAGCCTGCTGACCGGAGTGCTGGCGCAGCGCGGCGGGCTGGCGGCTTTGCGCGCACGGTCACCAAAGCTTGCACCCCTGGAGACGAAACCATGACGCTCACCCCTTATGCATCCTCGCCAGTGTTCGACGATCAATCGCTGCCCGATAAGCTGCGCAACGACCATCGCACCAAGGACGGGACCTGGGGGCTGTTGCGGGTGCTGGAAGGCGAGGTGCGGTTGATCTTCACCGAACCGCATCGTGAGGTGTTGGTCACGCCAGACATGCCTGCACCGATTGCGCCACTGGCGACGCATTACGTGGTCCCGCTGGGCAAGATGACGATGCAAGTCGAGTTCTACCGGTCAGAGCCGGTGCTGGATGGCGACCAGATGACCGAGCCGTCCGGTGGATGACTTCACAATCGCTCGCGTCGTCCATGTCGTGGCGGTGCTGTTCTGGACCGGTGGCGTCGGCTTTGTCACCTGGGTGGTGATGCCGGCCATCCGGCATAGCGAAAGCGAAGCCGACAGGCTGGGGAAATTCCACGCGATCGAGGGGCGCTTTGCCTGGCAGGCAAAGATCTGGGTGCTGCTCGGCGGCGCCAGCGGCTTCTGGATGGTGCACCGGGCCGGGATGTGGAGCCGCTTTGCCGAGCTCCACTTCTGGTGGATGCATGCGATGGTCGCGCTCTGGGCGGTGTTCACGCTGATGCTGTTCGTGGTCGAGCCATTGTTCCTGCACCGCCGCCTTGCAACCTCGCAGACCCCGCAGGCCGATTTCCAGCGCATGGAGCGCGTACACCACATCCTGATCGTGCTGGCCTTGATCACGCTGGCGGGTGCTATCGGCGGCAGCCACGGCCTGTTTTGACACGCGGTTTCGACAACCAATATCCATAAGGAGGACATAATGAGCAGAATATTGAGCGCCGAGACCAAGGCCATCGTCAATTCGACCGCACCTGCGCTGCAACAGCATGGGGTGGCGATCACCCAGCGGATGTACGAGCGTCTGTTCGTCGATCCCGCAGTCAAGGCCATGTTCGATGAGGCCGCGCAGGAAAGCGGAGAACAGCCGCGCCGTCTTGCCGCAGCCATTCTCGCCTATGCGCAAAACATCGACAAGCTCGAAGCCTTGACCGCACCGGTGATGCGCATGGCGGCGCGGCATGTTGAAACAGGCGTCAAGCCCGAGCATTATCCGATAGTCGCTGACGCCCTGCTGCCCGCAATCCGCGACATTCTGGGCGATGCAGCCACCGACGAGGTCCTGTCGGCCTGGGGCGAGGCCTATTGGGCGCTGGCCGAAATCCTGATCGGCAAGGAAGCGGCGCTTTACACGCAAAGACCAAGCGATTGAAAAACCAGAGGCAGACTGTTGAACTAGCAAGTACTCTTTGCCTAGGAATCCCGTGAATCCTTGCTCAGACACCCTTGACGCCCATGCACCGTTGTGGGAGCAGATACGCATCGGGACTGAAGCAACCTCCCGATCAGGCTGTTCAGGCCCAAGCGTTGCCTCTGGTCTGCCTCGTGATGCGGGGCGGCAATATGGGGACCGTGTTTGGCAGCGAACGTGTCAACAGATATTCCTGATTTCCGCCAGCTCGTGCGCGTCTTCGCGCGCATCGGCTGCCTGAGCTTCGGCGGCCCCGCCGGGCAGATTGCGCTGATGCATGGCGAGATTGTCGCGAAGCACAAATGGGTCGATGAGGAGCAGTATCTCCACGCGCTCAATTTCTGCCATCTGTTGCCCGGCCCCGAGGCGCAACAGTTGGCGACGTGGATTGGTTGGCGGCTGCACGGACTGAAGGGCGGCCTTGCAGCTGGGCTTCTGTTTGTCATCCCCGGCGCGCTGATCATGCTGGCGCTCTCGTCGCTCTATGCGCTGGCGGCGAACCTCGACTGGTTTGCGGCGCTGTTCCTGGGGATCAAGGCTGCGGTGCTGGCCATTGTTGTGCAAGCGCTGATCCGCATCGGTGGCCGCGCGCTCAACACGCGGTTCAAACAGGCGCTGGCGGTTGCGGCGTTCCTGGCGCTGTTCCTGTTCAACCTGCCTTTCCCTCTCGTCCTGCTCGGCGCAGGAGCGATGGGCATGATCGTAGCGGCCTATCGTCCCGACTGGCTTGCGCTCAAATCCGGCTCAGGCACAGATGCCTCACCTCGGCCGTCGTTCGCCGTCATGTCGCGCACGGTGCTGCTATGGCTCGCGATCTGGGCGGTGCCTATGGTGCTGGTGCTGGTGATCCTGGGTCAGGATCATGTTCTGTGGGACGTCGGCGTCTTCTTTTCGCAGCTCGCCATTGTCACCTTTGGCGGCGCTTATGCCGTGCTCGCCTATATGGCGCAGGAAGCGATGCAGACTTATGGATGGTTGCATGCCGGTGAGATGGCCGATGGCCTGGGTCTTGCTGAGACGACGCCGGGTCCTCTGATCCTGGTGACACAACACGTCGGGTTCCTTGCCGCGTTCCGATCGCCCGAACCGTTCTCGCCGATCGTCGCGGGCATTTTCGGCGCTGCCCTCACCACCTGGGTGACGTTCGCGCCGTGCTTCCTGTGGATATTCACCTTCGCCCCATGGATCGAACGGTTGCAGCACGCGACACGCCTCAAGGGTGGCCTTGCCGCGCTGACAGCAGCCGTGGTCGGCGTGATCGCCAACCTCTCGGTCTGGTTTGCGCTGCACGTGCTGTTCGCTCGCGTGACAATAGCGGTCGTCGGACCGATGCAGCTCAACCTGCCCGACTGGGCAACCTTCGACTGGCGTGCGGGCGTGCTATCCGTGCTGGCGGCTGTCATACTGTTTGCGCTGAAGTGGAGCATCTTTCGCATGCTCGCCGTTCTTGCCGTAGCTGGCCTGGCTCTGGGTAGTCTTTGATCAAGGGAAATGACATATGACCGAAGTTGACCGCCGCAGCGCCATGGGGATCGTGGGTGTTGGCTTGGCTGCAGCCGCCGCAGGTGCCCCCGCATCTGCGCAAACGCCAGCCTTCGCGGGCAATCACAAGCCAGTGCCGCTGGCGTTCGATCCTGCCAAGCTCATCGGCCTGTCCGAAAAGCTCATCCGCTCACACTACGATAACAACTACATCGGGTCAGTGCGCACGCTGAACATGATCGAGGGCCGGTTGGCGGCGTCGCTGGCGGACAAGGACTTTCCCGCGATCGTTTATGGCGGGCTCAAGCGCGAGGAACTGCACCGCACCGGGTCAGTGATTCTGCATGAGCAGTATTTTGGTGCACTCGGCGGCGATGGTGCGGCGGCGGGAGAAGTGCAGAAGGCCATAGCAGCGGCCTTCGGCTCGTTCGCGGCGTGGGATACGGAGTTCAGGCGCACCGCGATGTCGCTGGCCGGCGGATCGGGCTGGTGCGTTCTGGCGTGGAATCTCCACACCGCCAGTCTGCACAATTACTGGGCTTGGGATCATATGCACCAGCCTGTCGCCAGCGTGCCGCTGATCGCGCTCGACATGTATGAGCATGCCTATCACATGGACTATGGCACGGCGGCCGCGAAATACGTCGATGCGTTCATGGCCAACCTGAATTGGGAGGAAATCGATCGCAGGTATCGCCGCGTGGCGCGGCAAGCTGAACCAGTTCTGCTCGATTGATCGCCTTTCGATATGCCGCACAGGTCATGCGAACACGGATTGTCGGCTTTTGGTAGTGCTGGTCATTCGGCATGCTGCGGAGAAACGACGGCTTAGTCCCAGACCCGGTCAATTGGACCATGCAGCGTGCTCAAAAACACGCACTACAGAAATCTCTCACCCGCATGGTTCTCGAACAGCGCTGCGTCGCGGACATAGCCAAGCAGCACCTCGACCTTTTTCTGCCGCGATACCTCCTGCATCTTCGGCAATGAGGCCCCCGCCTTGGCTGCCTCGGTCAGGAACCCTGAGCGTAGCGAGTGAGCACCGAATGCGGCAGGATCGAGCCCAACCTTTTCGGCGTAACGCTGGATCAGGCGGGCAACCGAGCGATCCGACATGGGCTCCTTGGTCATCATACCTTGTGGCCCCTGTGCATTATTCGGACACAGATTCACGGTAGGCGATAATCACGCGATTATGCTGGCGGCGCGTGCTCACCGTCGCAGGTTCTCGATCCCGAGTTCGCGC
>JBKBTF010000022.1:0-48203 GCA_046291395.1 Blastomonas sp.
GCGGATCACGCGGTTCTGGTCGAGCAGGGTCAGCTTGCCCTCGGTTTCGAGAACGCGCTGGATCACGAACATCACGTCGGGGCGGCCCGCGTCATATTCGTCGAACACCAGAGCGGTCGGCGTCTGCAGCGCCCAGGGGAGCAGACCTTCGCGGAACTCGGTGACCTGCATGCCGTCGCGCAGCACGATGGCGTCGCGACCGACCAGATCGATACGGCTGATATGCGCATCGAGGTTGATGCGGATGCACGGCCAGTTGAGCCGCGCTGCAATCTGTTCGATATGGGTCGACTTGCCCGTGCCGTGATAGCCCTGCACCATCACGCGGCGGTTGTGGGCAAAGCCCGCCAGCACCGCGAGCGTGGTCTCGGGATCGAACACATAGGATGGATCGAGATCGGGAACGCGCTCGTCGGCCTCGCTGAACGCGGGCACCTGCATGTCGATGTCGACGCCGAAAACATCGCGCGCCTGCACCATCCGGTCGGGGGCATCGAGCACCGTGCCTTCACGGCTGTCAGGCTGGGTATTGGAAATATCTGTCATATCGGTGTCCGCTAATGTTCGGTCGCTTGGAATGGTCGGCTCGGGTGCCTTTGCCCGGTGGATGGTTCAGGCAAACGCAGCAAGTTTGCGCAAGTGCGTATAGGCGGCGATGACCTCCTGCAAGGCTTTCTCGTGGCTGCGGTCGCCGCCGTTACGGTCCGGGTGATAGGCACGGACCAGCTTCGAATACGCCTGGCGGATCGTCGTGCGGTCGGCATCGGCAGAAAGGCCCAGAGTCTTGAGAGCGCTGCGGTCCGCGACGCTCAGGCCGCGCTGCGCGGCGGCGAGGTCGTTCGCCTGGGCTGCTGCGCGATCCTTGATGTTCTGGCGGAAGCGCGCGCCGATGGCATCCAGAGGATCGGAAAAGTCGCCCCAGCGCGGCGCCTGGCCGGCGCCTGCGGCAAAGGCGCGAGTCTCGCGGTCCCAGCCGGAAGTCGGCCGCTGCGCCTCGTATATCTCCTCCGCACTCATCCCGGCGAAGAAGTTGTAGCGCTCGTTGAACGCGCGGATGTGCTCGAGGCAGAACCAGCGATAGCGGCCCGGCCCATCGAACCGCGCCCCATGCGCGCGGTTCTCGGCCGAGGGTGCGCGAAATTCGCCGTCCTCGGGGCAGTCGGCCCAGTCGCATCGGTGTCCGGTGCCTTCGACCCGCCCATGGAATCGCGTCCGACGCCGTGCGCTGCCGTCATCCCGCTGCGATCCTCCAGAGTCCGTCAAAATCCACGCCGTCCGTTGCTGCGTGCCGCCTCGTATTGCGGCAAGGAACGGTCTATATAGGGTCGCATGGACACGAAAACCAAGGGCCCGATGGCCAGCGAAATCGAAAACCGGCTGAGGACGGCGCTGTCGCCGGTGCAGTTGCATGTCATCAACGACAGCGCCAAGCACAGCGGCCATATGGGCGATGACGGCAGCGGCGAATCGCATTTCACGGTGGTGATCGAAAGCGCCGCCTTCACCGGCAAGTCGCGGCTCGAACGCCAGCGCATGGTCAACGCCGCGCTGGGCGATCTGCCCGGGCAGAAGGTGCATGCGATGGCGATCAAGGCGCTGGCCCCGGGCGAATAGAGCTGGGCCGCCATACTGCCTCGTTCACCTCGGTGCTTGCCGCCGATCGCGGGGAGATCTGGCGATCGGTGACAACGCTGGCCGGATTGCGGCGCGAGATGATGCCGATGCTGGCGATGACCGCGCCGCCGGGAGTGGAGAGCCTCACCGACCTGCCGCTCACGCCGGGCCAGCCGCTGTTTCACAGCCGGCTCCTGCTCGGCGGCTTCATCCCCGCCGGGACCAGCGCGCTCACCTTGCTCTCGCTCGAGCTAGGATCGGGCTTCGTCGAGCAGTCGCCGATGACCGGCATGGCGCAGTGGCGGCACGAGCGGCGGTTGGTCGATTCGGGCAGCGGTTGCCGAGTCACCGACACGCTGGAGTTCGAACCAAAATTCCTGCCCGGCGTGACCGCCGCCTTGATCCGCATGTTCTTCAACCACCGGCACCGCCGCCTGCGACGCATGTTCGGACAGATGCCTTGACCGTTTTCGGCGAAGATGGTTGGCATGAGCCTGCGCCGACAGATCCTGTGGGGACCATGTGATGACCGACTTCCCGCTCACCCGCATCGCGCTATCCACCGGGGTCGAGCTCGACGTCGCGATCGCAGGCCCGGAAGGCGCGCCGCCGCTGATCCTGCTGCACGGCTTTCCCGAGTCGCACCGCACCTGGCGCTACGTGATGGCGCATTTTGCCGACCGCTACCGGCTGATCGCCCCCGACCAGCGCGGCTTTGCCGGATCGTCCAAGCCCGAGGGGGTCGCGGCCTATCAGCCCAAGGCCATGGTCGCGGACCTGCTGGCGCTGGCCGATCACCTCGGGATCGATACCTTCACCCTGGTAGGCCACGACTGGGGCGGCGCGATCGCGTGGATGGCGGCGCTCAATCACCCCGACCGGGTGACGCGGCTGATCATGGCCAACGCCGCCCATCCGTTTACCTACCAGAAGGCGCTGTTCGACGACACCGACCAGCGCGCCTCGGCGCAGTACATCACCGAAATGCGCCGCCCGGATTTCGAGAGCATCGTCGCGCAGATGGGCTGGGACGCCTATTTCGATTCGCGCTTCGCCGAGCCCAGCGCGGTCAGCCGGATCACACCCGAGGAGCGCGCGATCTACCTCGCGCAATGGCAGACCCCGGGCGCGTTCACCGCAATGGTCAACTGGTACCGCGCCAGCCCATTGATCGTCCCGCCTCTCGAGGGCTCAGTCGAGCGCCCCGCCTATCTCGACCGCACCTTCCCGCCCGTCACCCAGCCGACATTGCTCTATTGGGCGATGGACGACTACGCGCTGCGCCCCTCGCTGCTCGACGGCATCGAGATGCTGGTTCCCGACCTGACTCTGGTCAAGGCCCCCGGCGGGCATTTCGTGCCGTGGGAACAGCCCGATGCGCTGATCGCGGCGATGGAAGCGTTTCTGGCGGAGCGTTGAGCCCGCACTACCCTCACCCGAACCACAACCGCTCTCCGGCGAAAGCCGGAGCCCAGGAGTCAGGGCAATCCACGGCTGCCCCTTGCAGCCCCCCTTCTTCGCGCCTTCGCGTGAAACAAAAACAAAAGGTTCACGCGAAGACGCGAAGCCGCGAAGGGGTTGTCAAACGCCGCAAGGCTTTGTCCAAGCCCAACTCCGTCATCCAGAACTCGTGTCAGGACCCATCGTGCCCCAAAGAGCCGAAGCCGCTTGGGGAGAAATGGGCCCTGAAACAAGTTCAGGGTGACGATGTGTGTTTGCGTTAAGGGTGCCGCGGGGCCTTCGACAGGCTCAGGCTGAGCGGGGGGAGTTTTCGATGCTTGCTGGAAAAAAGCTGCTGTTCTCGAAACGACCCCATTGCAGTCATCGGCCACCGTAGGCATGATGACTACGTGAGCGCTCTACAATTAATCCTGCTGATGGCATTTATGTTGCCTTTGCTCCTCGCAATGTCTTGGTGCCGCGAAGCGTTACATCTGGTTGAGCCCGGAACCCGGTCCGGGCTTGGAATTGCTGCATTTTTTGGTTCTTTAGCTTTATTCTACGCCATCATGAAATGGTTCCCCGCGCCGACGGAAATAGAGAATGATCTGCTCCTTCAAACGCTGCTGACGGGAGGGATTTCAATATGCGCTAGCGGGTTGATCCTATCGATAGCACTTATTTGCAGCGCCGCTTGGCAGGCCTTCCAGCGATGGAATTTTCATCGGAGAAACGTCAGCTAACCACCCAATCTACGACATTGCCGTTATCGGCCAAGGCACCCGAAACCGGACGATCCCGCCCCCTTCCGCTCAGCCTGAGCCTGTCGAAGGCCGCGCGCTGCCATCAGCGGCCCAGCCCAAACGTTCTCCGGCGAACGCCGGAGTCCAGGGGCGGGATCGCTTGGGGGTCTATCGAAGTCAGGCTCTCTTCGCGGCTTCGCGTCTTCGCGTGAACCAGATATTTTCATGCGAAGACGCGAAGGCGCGAAGGAGGGTGGCGGGCCGTCGGTGCGAGGCTGTCGCCCTGCATTCCGGCTTTCGCCGGAAAGCGGGTGTGGTGGAACGCTACCCTTGGTGCGGGGCCTTTGACAGGCTCAGGCTGAGCGGGTTGGGATTTGGCTAGGCGGGGTGAGGCTGCGCGGGTGGGGTAAGGCTGAATTAATGGCGTGGGGGACGGTGTCCGTGAAAGCCGTGACCCCGCCGCACGCCCTACCCCCTCCACCGCACCCACGCGCCATGCGCCTGCGCCTCGCCCAGCAGGTGCGGCTCGCCGCCACCCGGCCAGTACCGCACCTTGAGCTCATGCCGGAACGTTGCGCGGTTGGTTTCCAGCGCGATCCACGCCAGCGGGCGCTCCGGTGTCGCCGTTGCGCCCGCCCCGGCCATCGCGCGTTCGATCATCGCCTGCCGCTCGGGCGGGATGTATTGCCAGACGATCGAATGCATCAGCACGCGGGTCACCCCGGCCTCTTGCGGTTCGGCCAGCCGCGCGATAATCCAGTCGGCGGCGTCGGCCTGGACCAGATCGACCGGGCGCGCGCGGATCATTGCGATGCCTGCCTCCATCCGCTCGAACCGCGCATGCGCCTCGGGCCAGATATAGGCGATCAGCCTGTCGGCGGCGGCGGGATCGCGCACATCGATCGGCTGGATGTCGCAGCCGCGCACGCGGACGATGCGGAAGCGCGTTTCGGGCGGCGGCGGGCCCTGCCAGTCGGGGCGGATCGTGCACGGCGCGTTCGCCGGCCCGGAGACGACCCCGCCCAGATCATAGCGATAACGGTCGATCAGCAGGTTCATCCCCGCGCTCGACCCGATCTCGTTGAGCTCGAACACCCCTGTCGTGCGGCTCGCCAGCCAGTGCAGCGCGGCGACAAAGCTCGACGAGCGCCCCGCCTCGTTGGTCTGCGGCGGGCCATCGAACCACGGCAGCAGTTCGGCATCGTGCCGCGCGACGACATCGGCGACGATGGCGTCCACTGCGTCCTGCGCGGTGACCTCCCCGCTGTAGACCGCGCCCAGCGCCGTGGCCGTACCTTCACGGAACAGATGGTGCAGCCCGCCCGCCAGCCGCAGCGGCATCGCATCGGCGAGCACATCGCCCGGCCAGCCCGCGATCCGCGCCCCGCAGGCGGTGTTTCCGCGCGACAATGCGATCAGCGCGCGGCAGACCGCCGCCGTCGCGGGCGCGTCGTTGTGCGCCGCATGATCGGCCTGCGCGCCGATCTGCCGCTCGATTTCGTCGCGCCGCTCCATATTGCCCTTTGCCCTGCTTGCCCCTACATGCCGCGACCATGGCCGACACGCTGATCTTTGCAATCCCCAAGGGGCGAATCCTCGATGATGCGCTGCCCGTGCTCGCGCGGGTGGGGATAGAGCCTGCGCCCGAGTTCCACGATCCCAAGAACCGCTCGCTGCGCTTTGCCACCAACCGCGCCGACATGGACATCATCCGCGTGCGCGCGTTCGATGTCGCGACCTTCGTGGCGCATGGCGCGGCGCAGATCGGCATCGTCGGCTCCGACGTGATCGACGAGTTCGATTATTCGGACCTCTATGCGCCGGTGGACCTCAATTTCGGCCATTGCAGGCTTTCCGTGGCAGAGCCCGTCGACGAGGCCGGCGAGCGCCAGCCGCGCCCGTCGCACATCCGCGTCGCGACCAAATATCCCAACATCACCCGTCGCCATTTCGAGCGGCAGGGCGTGCAGGCCGAGTGCGTCAAATTGAACGGCGCGATGGAGCTCGCCCCCTCGCTGGGTCTGGCGCGGCAGATCGTCGATCTGGTGGAATCGGGCCGCACGCTCAAGGACAACGGCCTGGTCGAGACCGAAGTGATCACGCAGGTGTCGGCGCGCCTGATCGTCAACCGCGCCGCGCTCAAGAAGGATCACGCGCGGCTGGGCCCGCTGATGTCCGCGTTCCGCGATCTCGCCGCCGAACAGAGGCAGGCGGCATGACACTGCGGCTTTCCACCCGCGACACGGATTTCGCCAAGGCGTTCGACCGGTTGGTGCGCGGGCGGCGCGAGAGCGATATCGAGGTCAGCCGCGATGTCACCGCGATCATCGCCGACGTCAAGGCACGCGGCGATGCGGCACTGGTCGACTACACCGCGCGGTTCGACAACCACAGCCTGACCGGCGGCGGCTGGAGCATCGGCAAGGAGGAGTGCGCAGCGGCCTATGCGGCGCTGAGCGACGAGCTGCGCAATGCGCTCGATCTCGCCGCCACGCGCATCCGCGTCTATCACGAAGCGCAATTGCCCGAGGACCGCGACTATACCGATGCGGCAGGCGTCCGCCTCGGCGCGCGCTGGACCGCGGTCGATGCGGCCGGGCTCTATGTCCCCGGCGGGCGCGCGGCGTATCCATCGTCGCTGCTGATGAACGCGATCCCCGCCAAGGTGGCCGGGGTCGAACGGCTGGTCGTGGTAACCCCAACGCCCCAGGGGATCATCAACCCGCTGGTGCTGGCCGCCGCGCATCTCGCCGGGGTCGACGAGATCTGGCGGATCGGCGGCGCGCAGGCGGTTGCCGCGCTCGCCTTCGGCACCGACACGATCCGCGCGGTCGATGTCGTCACCGGCCCCGGCAATGCCTGGGTCGCCGAAGCCAAGCGCCAGCTGTATGGCGTGGTCGGAATCGATATGGTCGCAGGCCCCTCCGAGATCGTCGTGGTCTCCGATGCCAAGAGCGACCCCGAATGGATCGCCGCCGATCTGCTCAGCCAGTCCGAGCATGACCCGACCAGCCAGTCGATCCTGTTCACCGATGACGCGGGCTTTGCCGATATCGTCGCGGATACCGTCGGCGTCCAGCTCGCCCAGCTTTCGACCGAGAAGGTCGCGACCAGGGCGTGGGAAACCAACGGCGCGATCATCGTCGTCGACAGCCTCGAAGACGCGATGCCCTTGGTCAACCGGCTCGCCGCCGAGCATCTCGAACTCGCGGTCGATCAGCCCCAAACCCTGTTCGCCAAGGTGAAGCACGCAGGGTCCGTTTTCCTCGGCCGCCTCACCCCTGAGGCCGTCGGCGATTATGTCGCCGGGCCCAACCATGTGCTGCCCACCGGGCGGCGCGCGCGTTTTTCTTCGGGGCTCTCGGTGCTCGATTTCATGAAGCGCACCAGCTTTATCGAACTGGGCCGCGAAGGGCTGCAGGCGATCGGCCCGGCAGCCGTGGCACTCGCCGAGATGGAAGGCCTGCCCGCGCATGCCGACAGCGTCCGGCGCCGCCTGACATGATGGAACACTTATGAACCCGAAATCCCAATCCCGCTCGGCCGCCCGGCTCGCAGCCGTCCAGGCGCTCTATCAGCACACGATGGAGGAAATCCCGATTGCGCAGCTGCTGCACGAGTTCCACACCCACCGGCTGGGCGAGGAAATCGACGACGACCAGTTCGCCGATGCCGATGTCGACTTCTTCGACGATGTCGTGGAAGGCACCACCGCGCGGCTCGCCGAGATCGACGGGCTGATCGAGGGCAAGCTCGCCAGCGGCTGGTCGCTCACCCGACTCGACCGCACGCTGCACCAGATCCTGCGCGCAGGCACCTACGAGCTGCTGGCGCGGCGCGATGTGCCGGTGGGCAGCGTGATCAACGAATATCTCGATGTCGCGCATGCGTTTTTCGATGCCAAGGACACGCGCTTTGCCAACGGTCTGCTCGATGCGATCGCCAAAGATGTGCGGCCGTAACGACGCGGCCGGGTGACCACCGAGCCCGCCTTTATCGACCTGCTGCGCGGCATCGCCACCGACCCTGCGGCGCGCGGACTGGCGGACGATGCAGCAGTGCTGACCGTCGGCGATCAGACGCTGGTGGTGACCAAGGACATGCTGGCCGAGGGCGTGCATTATCTGCCCAACGACCCCCCCGCCGACATCGCCTGGAAGCTGGTCGCAGTGAACGTCTCCGATCTCGCCGCCAAGGGGGCCAGCCCGCTCGCCTGCCTGACCGGACACACGCTGACCGGTGACGTGGCGTGGGACCGCGCGTTCGTTCAAGGCCTAGGCGCCGCGCTCGATCATTACGGCATGATGCTGATCGGCGGCGACACCATCAGCGCGCCGCCCGGCACCCCGCGCGTGCTGTCGCTGACCGCAATCGGGCTGCCACCGGTGCCGGAGCCGCCGTCGCGATCGGGTGCATTGGCAGGCGACGGATTGTTCGTCACCGGCACGATCGGAGATGGCTGGGCGGGACTGCAATTGCTGCAGGCGGGAAAGAGCGCGCCCCAGTCTCTGATCGCCGCCTATCGCCGTCCGCAGGCGCTTGTCGCCGATGGCCGCGCGCTGGCCCGCATCGCCCATGCGATGATGGACGTGTCCGACGGACTGCTGATCGATGCCGCGCGGATGGCGGCTGCCTCGGGGCTTGGCGTCACGATCGATCTGGCGCTCGTCCCACTGTCTGAGGATTTCATCGCGGCCTTCGGTTCCGACCAGGCCGCCCTGCTGTCCGCATCTACCGGCGGGGATGATTATCAGCTGCTTTTTGCTGCCGACGCCGAGCCGGATTTGCCGGTCGCAGCCCGGCGCGTCGGAGTGTTCGCGCAAGGGTCGGGGCTGACCCTTGTCTGGAACGGAATGCCGATCGATCTGCCTGAAAAGCTCGGCTGGCTGCACGGATAATGCGTCATGGCGCCGCTTAACTTTATTAAGTTGCGCCCCTGCAAACCCCGCTTATACCTATGCCTCGGGACGCTGACGTTCATGTAAAGGACGCGGGGACCGCCGACCTTGGCCGATCCGGCCTATCGCTTTTTTGGGGGAGCGACGCATGAATGTTGTTTTGATAGCCATCCTGTGTGGGGTGGTTGCTGTTCTTTACGGTATCTTCACCAGCCGCCAGGTGCTCAGCCAGTCACCCGGCAACGCCAGAATGCAGGAAATCGGCGCCGCCATCCAGGAAGGCGCACAGGCCTATCTCGGCCGCCAGTATCGCACCATCGCCATCGTCGGAGTCGTCGTGCTCGCTCTCGTGTGGGCGCTGCTCGACAGGTTCGGCAATCCCGTCTCCGCCATCGGTTTTCTGCTCGGCGCGGTATTGTCTGGCGTCGCCGGCTATATCGGCATGAACATTTCGGTGCGCGCCAACATGCGCACCGCCCAGGCCGCCAGTGTCTCGCTGCAGGCGGGTCTTACCCTCGCATTTCGCGCGGGCGCGATCACCGGCATGCTGGTGGCAGGGCTCGGACTGCTCGCCACTGCGGGCTATTTCTATTATCTCTACGCCGTCGCAGGCCATGGCCTCAGCGATCCCGAGGATCGCAACATCGTCAACGGCCTCGTCGCGCTTGCCTTCGGCGCATCGCTGATCTCGATCTTCGCGCGTCTGGGCGGCGGCATCTTCACCAAGGCGGCCGATGTCGGCGCCGACCTCGTCGGCAAGGTCGAGGCCGGTATCCCCGAAGATGACCCACGCAACCCCGCCGTCATCGCCGATAACGTCGGTGACAATGTCGGCGACTGCGCCGGCATGGCGGCCGATCTGTTCGAAACCTATGTCGTCACCATCGGCGTCACCATGGTCGCAATCGCGCTGCTGGTGGCGGGCGACGATGCCGCGCTGCTGCCGCTGGTCGGACTGCCGCTCGGCATCTGCGGGCTGTGCATCATCACCTCGATCATCGGCACCTATTTCGTCCGGCTGGGATCGTCCAATTCGATCATGGGCGCGATGTACAAGGGCTTTGCGGTGACCGCGGTGCTCTCCGCCATTGGCCTGTATTTCGTCACCGATGCGATCATCGGCATGGGAAGCGCCTATTCGCTGAAGCCAGAAGAAGGCGTCATCACCCAGACCTTCACCGGAATGGACCTGTATCTGACGATGCTGGTCGGTCTCGGCGTTACCGGGCTGATCATCTGGATCACCGAATACTACACCGGCACCAACTACCGCCCGGTCCGCTCGATCGCCAAGGCGTCCGAAACCGGCCACGGCACCAACGTCATCCAGGGCCTGGCGATCAGCCTCGAGGCGACCGCATTGCCAACGTTGCTGATCGTGGTGGCGGTGATCGCCGCGCACCAGTTGGCGGGCGTCGTCGGTATCGCCTTTGCGGCCACAGCCATGCTGGCACTGGCGGGCATGGTCGTCGCGCTCGATGCTTATGGTCCGGTGACCGACAACGCGGGCGGCATCGCCGAAATGGCGGGTCTGGACGACAGCGTCCGCGAAAAGACCGATGCACTGGATGCCGTGGGCAACACCACCAAGGCCGTGACCAAGGGCTATGCCATCGGTTCGGCAGGACTGGCCGCATTGGTGCTGTTCGGCGCGTACACGACCGACCTCAGGGAGTTCTTCCCCGATGTGCCGGTCGATTTCTCGCTGTCCAACCCCTATGTCATCGTCGGGCTGCTGCTCGGCGCGCTGCTGCCCTATCTGTTCGGCGCGATGGGCATGACCGCAGTCGGCCGCGCCGCTGGCGCGGTGGTCGAGGAGGTGCGCGAGCAGTTCCGCACCAATCCGGGCATCATGCTGGGCACATCCAAGCCCGATTACGCCCGCACCGTCGATCTGGTCACCAAGGCTGCGATCAAGGAGATGATCATCCCCTCGCTGCTGCCGGTGCTCGCGCCGATCGTGGTGTACTACGTGATCACCGCGGTCGCAGGCCAGGCCAACGGCTTTGCCGCGCTTGGCGCACTGCTGCTCGGCGTCATCGTCTCCGGCCTGTTCGTTGCCTTGTCGATGACCAGCGGCGGCGGCGCGTGGGACAATGCCAAGAAGTATATCGAGGACGGCCACCACGGCGGCAAGGGGTCCGAGGCGCACAAGGCCGCGGTCACCGGCGACACCGTGGGTGATCCCTATAAGGACACCGCAGGTCCCGCGGTCAACCCGATGATCAAGATCACCAATATCGTTGCATTGCTGCTGCTGGCGGCGCTTGCAGCGGGCTGACACATGGCTTAATCCTGCAGCCTGAAACGACAACTCGCCCCGCCGGCCCTACCGGCGGGGCTTTTTCTTGAGGCGCGCCCCACCTGTCGTTGCTTCCTGCACAGACTTAACGAGTTAACCACGCGCTTTAATGGCTTGTTTCGAAGTCGCGGCCTATAGCGGGGCATCGGCCCGCGATTGCCGGACCACACAGGAACGCACCCGCGCATGGACCAATGCATGACCATGGCACCCCCCGCGCCCGCTGCAGCAGTGATGGATGCTGTGCGCCTTGCCGTGCTTGACCCTGCCTCGATCGACCCTGCCTTCCTCGTCGCCTGGCATCGGCTCGCCGAATGCGCGAGCGAGCCCAATGTGTTTCACGCGCCCGAATTCCTGCAGCCCGCGATCCGCCACTGCGATACGCTGCGCCGCGCCGAGATCGTCGCGCTATCTGTCGACAACCAGCTGTGCGGGCTGATGCCGATCGCGCGCGAGGCGCATTATGGCCGCTGGCCGGTGCCGCACAGCCAGAACTGGCGCCACCCCAACTGCTTTCTCGGTACGCCGCTGATCCGTCCGGGGCACGAAACCGCGTTCTGGCAGGCACTGCTTGACGATCTCGACCGCAGGCCGGGCGCAGGCCTGTTCCTGCACCTGCACGGCATCGCCACGGACGGCCCTGTCTTTGCCGCACTTGAGGAGCTGTGCGCCCGCCAGCGGCGCAGCTGTGCCATCGTGCTCGCACAAGAGCGCGCGATGCTCGCCACCGACCTCGATGGCGCTGCCTATTACGAGCAGGTCGTGCGCAAGAAAAAGCGCAAGGAGCTCGCCCGGTTGCGCAACCGGCTGGCGGAGCTCGGCAACATCGAAACCGTGCAGGGATGCGAAACGGGCGGGCTCGACGCCTGGCTGGAAGAGTTTCTGGCCCTCGAACAATCGGGCTGGAAGGGCCGCAACGGCTCTGCGCTCGCCGACATGCCCGAGACACGCGGGCTGTTGCTCGAAGCGAGCCATGCCGCATACGCCGCCGGACGGCTGCACCTTATCGCGATGCGGCTGGATGGCCGCGCGATTGCGATGCTGGTCAATTTCCTCAGTCCCCCGGGCGGCTTTTCGTTCAAGACCGCCTTTGCCGAGGACTATGCCCGCTTCTCGCCAGGGGTGCTGCTGCAGATCGACAATCTGGATATTCTGCAGCATCATGGCCTTGCCTGGATGGACAGCTGCGCCGCCGAAGGCCATCCGATGATCGACAGCCTGTGGGCCGAGCGTCGCCATGTCGCGCGCGTGTCGGTCGCGCTCAGGGGCTTTGGTCGCCCTGCCCTGTTCGGCCTGTTCCGGCAGGGCGAACGCCTGATGGACCGTCGCCGCGCCGCTTCGGCAGACGATCAGGCGCCTTCCCGTAGCGTGGAGAATGACGATGACTGACCAGCCTCATCCGGCAGAGTTTGCAGGCGCCCTCACCGGCGCGGTGTTCACCGCCGATGCCAAGGCGCGCTTTGCGCTGTGCTATCCCGAAACGCCGCATGTGCTGACCCATTGCCTGCTGCAGCATCCGCTGCTCGACCTCGAAGCGCTCGCCCGGCTGGGCGAATCCCTCCCGGAAAAGTCGCTCGAATACAACCGTGGCGATCTGCCGATCGGTATCCGGCCCGAGGATGTGCCCTCGAACGGCATGACCATCGGCGAGACGATCCGCAGCATCGACAGCGCCAACAGCTGGTGCGTGCTCAAGAACATCGAGCAGGTGCCCGCCTATCGCGAGCTGCTGCTGGCGCTGCTCGGCGAGCTCGAAGACGTCACCAGTGCGACCACCGGCGAGATGTTGCGCCCCGAGGGGTTCATCTTCGTCTCCTCGCCCGGATCGATGACGCCCTATCATTTCGATCCCGAGCACAACATCCTGCTGCAGTTGCGCGGCCACAAGACGATGACGGTATTTCCGGCAGGCGACCCGCGCTTTGCCGCGCCAGAGGCGCATGAGGCGTATCATTCGGGCGGCGGTCCGCGCAATCTGCCGTGGGACGAGGCCTTTGCCGCGCACGGCACCGATTACCGCCTCGATCCCGGCCAGGCGATCTTCGTCCCCGTGATGGCACCGCATTATGTCCGCAACGGCGACAAGCCCTCGATCTCGCTGTCGATCACGTGGCGCTCCGAATGGAGCTATGCCGAGACCGATGCGCACGCGATGAACTCGGTGTTGCGCAAGTTCGGGCTCAACCCTGCCCCGCCCCGGCGCTATCCGGTCAACAATGCGGTGAAGTCCTTCGGCTACCGCGTGCTGCGCAAGCTCGGGCTCGACTGAACGCGACGAAACCGCCTGCGGCAGACCGGGCACGGCTGCACCCGCAGTGGCTGGACCTCGGACTGATTTTCGCACACAGCGTCAGACATGTCCGATCGCCTGTCCATTCTGCTGCAGCACCTGCTGCCAAAGCAACTCGTCACAACCCTCGCCGGGCGCGTCGCCGGAGCGCGCGGCGGTGCCACGACCACGCGGCTGATCCGCTGGTTCGTCGGCCGCTACAAGGTCGACATGAGCGAGGCGGAAAACCCCGATATCGCGAGCTATGCCAGCTTCAACGACTTCTTCACCCGCCCGCTCAAGATCGGCGCACGGCCGTTGGCCGACGCGGATTTCGTGTCCCCTGTCGATGGCGCGATCAGCCAGTTCGGCGCAATCGACGACCACCATATCCTCCAGGCCAAGGGCCATCTCTATACGATCACCGATCTGGTCGGCGGCGATGCCGCGCTGGCAACCCCCTTCCGGCACGGCAGCTTTGCCAATCTGTACCTGTCGCCGCGCGACTATCACCGGCTGCACATGCCCTGCGACGGCCGGCTGATGCGGATGATCCACGTGCCGGGCGCGCTGTATTCGGTCAACCCGGTGACCGCGCGCGGCGTGGCCAACCTGTTTGCGCGCAACGAGCGCGTGGTGTGCGTGTTCGAATCGCCCGAGCACGGCCCGTTCGTGATGGTGCTGGTCGGCGCGACGGTGGTGGGCAGCATGGCGACCCCCTGGCACGGCGTGATCAACGCCAAGCGCACCGGCAGGCCGTCGCAATGGGATTATGCCGATCAGGACATCACGCTCGCCAAGGGCGAGGAAATGGGCCGCTTCTTGCTGGGATCGACCGTCATCATGCTGTTCCGGCAGGACAACATCGTGTTCAATCCCGATTGGGCGCCCGAACGGCCGGTACGTCTGGGCGAGATGATGGGCAACCGGCCGGGCTGAGCGCGGGCCTGCGGCCAGCGGTTCACAGATAGCGATCAAGCGCCGCGAAGATGTCGCGGATCCCCTGCAGGTCGCTGGTCGCGCGCAGCTTGGCGATCGCGGGCTTCACCTCCAGAACATAGTCCTGCACCCCGCTGTCCCACCGGCGCAGCTCGCCCCCGATCGAGCGGATGAACCCGATTGCGGCCTGGTTTTCCGCCAGCGTCTGGATATCGAGCATTTGCATCTGTTCGGCGCAGCAGTTGATGAGCAGCACCGCGGTCAGCATCCTCCCTAGCCCGATGCCGTGATAATCGTCGAGCACCGCGACCGAGAACTCGCCCGTGCGGTCCTGCTCGGCGCTGCGGATCGCGTGAACCGCACCGATCGCGGGATTGTCCGCACCGTTCATATGGATCGCGCCCCAGGCGATGTGGTCATGCCCGTCGGCGTCCACCAGTTGCCGGATGACGCTGTCCGACGGCATCGGCTGCACCGAAAAGAACCGCAGATAGCGCGACTGGGTGGACAGATGCGCGATGCCGGCGCGCATCTGCTCTGCATCGGTGCTGCGGATCGAGCGGATGCAGATCGATTTGCCGTCGCTGGCAGTGGTGTGAATGATCTGGTCGATGATCTTGCCCGCACCCCGCTCGTCACTCATTATGTTTCGCCCTCGCTCAATGCCCAGCCCGATCGCGCCGGTCGCATGACAATCGACCAGCCGCGCTTTTGCAACCTAGCAAAACCCTGCCGACCGACGATATAGCATGCAGCCCTGCCCTTGGCCCATGGAAGGTTTCTCGCGAATGACTGCATCGACTCTCGCCGCCGACACCGCGACGCAGCCGGACCGCGCCAAGACGGTCGAGCAGCTGACCCAGATCGAGCAACGACTGCGCTGGCTGTCGTCGTGGATGATCCACAACGCCAACACCCTGCGCGAGAAGCGCGACGGGCTGAAGGTCGGCGGCCACCAGGCAAGCTGCGCGTCGATGACCGCGATCATGGCCGCGCTGTATTTCCATGCGCTGCGCCCGCAGGACAAGGTCGCGGTCAAACCGCATGCCGGCCCGGTGCTGCACGCGATCCATTATCTGCTCGACGAGCAGACTCGCGAAAAGATGGAGCGATTCCGCGGCCTTGGCGGCGTGCAGAGCTATCCATCGCGCACCAAGGACAGCATCCCGGTGGATTTCTCGACCGGCTCGGTAGGCCTCGGCGTTGCGATCACCGCGTTTTCCTCGCTGGTGCAGGATTATCTGATCGCGCACGGCCAGATGCGCGAGGAGCAATCGGGCCGGATGATCGCGCTGATGGGCGATGCCGAACTCGACGAGGGCAATATCTACGAATGCCTGATCGAGGGCTACAAGCACGATCTGCGCAACTGCTGGTGGGTGGTCGATTACAACCGCCAGTCGCTCGATGCGACCACCGCCGACCGCATGTTCCGCCGCTTCGACGACATCTTCGAGACCTGCGGCTGGCGCGTCGTCACGCTCAAGCACGGCAAATTGCAGCGCGCGGCGTTCCAGCGCCCCGGCGGCAAGGCGCTGGAGGACTGGATCGAGACCTGCCCCAACGCCGAATTCGCCGCGCTCACCTATCTGGGCGGTGCGGCGTGGCGCGAGCGGCTGATGCACGACATCGGCAAGAAGCGCGGCGTCGCCGATCTATTGGGCTCGTTCGACGATGCCGAGCTCGCCCGGCTGATGACCAATCTGGGCGGGCATTGCATCGAGACCCTGCTCGACGCCTTCGACAGCATGGACGACGAGCGGCCGACGCTGCTGATCGCCTATACCGTCAAGGGCTATGGCCTGCCGCTCGCCGGCCACAAGGACAACCATTCGGGGATGATGAACACCGGCCAGATCGAAAGCCTGCGCAGCGATCTGGGCATTTCGCCGGGCGAGGAATGGGGCAAGTGGTCCGGGCTTGGCGACAACCTCACCAGCACGCTGCAGGCGTTCGTCGATGCCAGCCCAATCGCGCGCAAGCAGGCCGAGCATTCCGCGCCCGCCATTCCCCTGCCCGCACGCCTGCCGGTGCCCGAAGGCAAGGAGCAATCGACGCAGGCCGCGTTCGGCAAGGTGCTGCACGATCTTGCCAAGTCCAGCGAACCGCTCGCCGACCGGCTGGTGACCACCGCGCCCGATGTCACCCAGACCACCAACCTCGGCGCGTTCGTCAACCAGCGCGGGCTGTTCCGGCGGCAGGAACTCGCCGATGTCTACCAGCGCATAAAAATCCCCTCGGCGCAGAAATGGTCCGCGCACCGCGCCGGCCAGCATATCGAACTGGGCATCGCCGAGAACAATTTCTTCCTCGCTTTGGCGGCGCTGGGGCTGTCGGCGCAGCATTTCGGAACGCGGCTGATGCCGGTGGGCACGGTGTACGATCCCTTCATCGCCCGCGGGCTCGATGCGCTCAATTACGGCTGCTATCAGGATTCGCGCTTCCTGCTGGTCGGCACGCCTTCGGGCATCACGCTGGCGGGCGAAGGCGGTGCACACCAGTCGATCAACACGCCGCTGATCGGCATGGGCCAGCCGGGGCTCGAAAGCTTCGAGCCCGCCTTTGCCGACGAGGTCGCCTTGATGATGGGCTGGGCGTTCGCGCATATGCAGGCGGACGGAGGAAGCTCGGTCTATCTGCGGCTGACGACGCGGGTGATCGAACAGGTCGCGCGCGATAGCCATGCATGGGAGGACGACGCGATCGCGGGCGCATACTGGCTGCGCGAACCCGGAAGCGAGGCAGACGCAGCGATCGCCTATTGCGGCGCGGTCGCGCCCGAGGCGCTGGCCGCATGGGAAGCGCTCAAGGACGACATCCCCGGGCTCGGCCTGCTCGCCGTGACCTCGCCCGACCGGCTGCACCGAGACTGGTCGGCGCAGCGCGCGGCGCGCTGGACCGGCAAGGCGCAAGGCGCCAGCCATATCGAACGCCTGCTGGGCGCGCTCAGCCCCGGTGCGGGTCTTGTCACCGTACTTGACGGGTCGCCTTCCGCGCTGTCCTGGCTGGGCGGGGTGCGCGGCCACCGGGTCAGTCCCTTGGGCACCGACCGCTTCGGCCAGACCGGCGACCTGCCCGATCTGTATCGCACCTATCGGCTCGACCGCGAGGCGATCATCGATGCGATGGCCGAACTGGCGCTGCACCGCGAATGAGGACGGAAACATTATGAGCGTCTGGCGGCTCGCGGCCGCAGTCGACGACATCCGACCGCCATTGCTGGAAGCGCGTTCCAGCCATGCTGTGTGCGCGATCGCGACGCTCGTCGAGACATCCGGCTCCGCCCCGCGCGAGCCCGGCGCGCAGATGCTGATCACAGCCGCCCAGCATTGGGGCTTTCTGTCCGGCGGCTGCATCGAGGACGACGTCGCCCGCCATGGGCGCGAGGTGATCGCCGATGGCGAACCCCGGCTGCTGCGCTATGGCGAGGGCAGCCCGTGGATCGATATCAGGCTGGCCTGCGGATCGGGCATATCGGTGCTGGTCGAACGGGTATCGCTGGCAGAACCCGCGGTGGCGGTGCTGCTTGAGGGGTTCGCCGCGCGCACGCCGGTGCTGTGGCGCAGCGACGGGCGCACGCGCAAAGCCGAGGCCGCGACAGCCCCGCCGCCCGAGCCATGGGATGGTAGCCACTACGCCAAGCTGTTCGAGCCGGTGCTGCGGCTGGTGCTGATCGGCGAGGATGCTGCGGCGCTGGCGAGTGCGGCGCTGGCGCAGCAGGCGGGGATGGAAGTGGTGCTGATCACACCCAACGGCCCCGAACAGGCGCCGTTCGAAGGGATCGGCTATCATCGGTCGGCAGCGGTCGATGCACTGGACGCCATCGGGCTCGACCGCTGGACGGCGGTCGCGGTGATGTCGCACGACCGCGAGGACGACGAGCAGGCGCTGGCGCACGCGCTGCAGTCCGAGGCGTTTTATGTCGGCGCAATCGGCGCGCGCGCGCGGCTCGAGCTGCGGCGCGAGAAACTGCGCGGCCATGGCGTACCCGAACTCGCCATTGCACGGCTGCACGCGCCGATCGGGCTTCAGGGCTTCGGCAAGGCGCCGCGCGATATCGCGCTGTCGCTGGTGGCGGAGGTAGCGCGCGACTTCCATGCGCGCTCGGCGGCGATCAGGTCTTCGGGCGAATCGATGTCGAGGATCGCGCCGATGTCGTCGGTCTCCAGATAGGCGACATCGCGCCTGCGTTTGAGGCCATGCGCCGCGCCCTGATCGCCTTTGAACCGCGCCAGATCGGCCACCGCTTGCTGCACGAAACACACCGGATGGCCGGGCCTGCCATCGACCACGGGACGTGCGGCATAGCCTGCCGTCAAGGCGAACTCCGCCAGCGCGGCGCACAGCCCCGCAGGCGCCAGCGGCATATCGCCCAGAAACACGAACACGCCCTTGCGGCACGCGGCGAGCGCGGCGCTGCCGGTGCGGATCGAGGCGGCCATGCCCTCCTCCCATCCCGGCGTCGGCAGGATGCGGCAGGCCAGCCCTTGCAGCGCCTCGACGATCCGCGGATGCTCGGCGCCGGTCGCGACCAGCACGGTGTCGAGGCCCGCCGCCAGCACCGCCTCGGTGGTCCTTCGGATCACCGGCGCGCCGCCCAGATCGGCGAGCAGTTTGCCCCCGCCAAAGCGCCGCCCCGCACCTGCCGCGAGGATCAGCGCGCCCCAGCCTTCAAGCACGCTGGCAGCGCACGGTCAGGTCCTGGCCTGGGTGAGGATGGGCAAGGTGCGGATGCGCTCGCCAGTGGCGGCGAACAGCGCGTTGGCGAGCGCAGGCGATGCCGGCGGCACCCCGGGTTCGCCGATGCCGCCCATCTTCGCCCCGCTCTCGATGAAGTACACATCGATCATCGGCGGCGCGTCGGCTAGCTTCAGGATATTGTAATCGTTGAAGTTGCTCTGCTCGACGGCACCCTTGTCGATGGTGATCGCCTCGCCGATCGCCGAGGACAAGCCCATGATCAGCCCGCCTGCGATCTGCGCCTCGGCATTGAGCGGATTGACCGTGGTGCCGCAATCCACCACCGCCCAGGCCTTGAGCACCTCGGGGCTGCCGTCCTCGCGCACCCTCGCCTCGATCACCTCGGCGACTATGGTGCCAAAGCTCTCGACGATCGCGATGCCGCGTCCGACACCCTCGGGTAGCGGACTGCCCCATCCGGCGCGCTCGGCGACGGTATCCAGCACCTTGAGGTGGCGCGAACCAGCAGGCAGATGCTTGCGGCGGAACTGATAGGCGTCCTCGCCCGCAGCATGCGCCAGCTCGTCGATGAAACTTTCATTGTAAAAGCCGATCTGGGTCGAATTGACCGAGCGCCAGGGACCATCGATCTGGTTGGACTGATAGCTGAAATGCCGCCGGGAGGTTGCGGGGATAGTGTAGATGAAGCTGGTCTCGCCCTCGGCATCGCCGCTCTGCACATAATCGGTGCGCCAGGCGGCGATCTTGCCGTCCTTGCCCAGCGTCGCCTTCAATTGCGCCGAGGATTGCGGCCGATAGGTGCCGTGCCGCACCTCTTCCTCGCGGCTCCACACCAATTTGACCGGATAGGGGACTTGCTTGGCGAGCACCGCCACCTGATCGATGATCTCGGTCATGTCGGGGAAGCGCCGTCCGAAGCCGCCGCCCATGATCATGGGATTGAACACGACATCATCCATGCCGATCCCCGCCGCCTTGGCGGCGCGGGCGCGGGTCGTCAGCGGGTCCTGCAGGCCGCCCCACAAGGTCAGTTTGCCATCCTTGAAATGCCCGGTCAGCGCGAACGGCTCCATCATGGCGTGATGGAGGAACGGGACGCGATAATCGGCGGTCAGCGTCTGGACGCCCGCGACGCCGAACGCCGCCTCGACATCGCCATCACCACCCTCGTTGTCGGGCTTTCCCGCCTTGCGCAGCTTGTCCTGCGCGGCATGGATCGTCTCGCTCGACAGGCCGCCATGGCCGCCGTCGGAGAATCTGGGGCTGAGCGCTTTCAGACCCTTCTGCGCCTGCCAGTAGCGACTGGCGACGACGATCACCGCGTCGCCGAGTTTCACCACCTTTTCGACTCCGGCAACGGCAAGCGCAGGTTTCTCGTCCACCGCCAGCAATTTGCCCCCGCGCACCGGCGCCGCCGCGATCGTCGCCACCCGCATGTCGGGGAGCATCAGATCGATGCCATAGACCGCGCTGCCATCGACCTTGGCGGGGATATCGAGCCGGGGCACGCCCTTGCCGATCAGTGTGAACTGGTCGCGCGTCTTGAGCACCGGATCGCTCGACAGCGAGCGCTCGGCCGCGCCCGCGGCGAGTTCACCATAACGCAGCGATTTACCGGACTTGCCGTGGATCACCTTGCTGTCCGCCGTGGTCAGTTCGGATGCAGGCACGCCCAGCCGGTCGGCCGCCTCCTCGATCAGCGCCAGCCGCACCGCTGCGCCCACCGCGCGCATGCCCACCTGGCCTGTATAGCGCACCGCCGACGATCCGCCGGTGATCTGCAGCGGCAGCGAGCGCGCGATCATCGCGATCAGCGCACCGGGCAGCGCGTTGATGACTCCGGGGACGCCCGACATCTCGGCGAGAAAGCCCTTGCCCAGAGGCGTGTTGGCAAAGGCGGTGTCGGCCGGTGCCTGCTCGACCATGACCTTGCTCCAGTCGGCATCGAGCTCGTCCGCCAGCATCTGGCCAAGCGCGGTGTGGGTGCCCTGGCCGAAGTCGATATGCGGCGAATAGACGGTGACGGTGTCGTCCTCGGCGATCTTCATCCAGCCGAGGAAATTGCGGTCGTTACCGGTTTCGGTCAGCGCATTGGCGCGCGCCCTGGCCGAGCTGTCGCTCCAGTAGACGCCGAACACGCCGCCGCCGACCAGCAGCGCGCTGCCGACCAGGAAGGCGCGGCGCACCATGCCCTTCCTTTTCCTGGGTGGGGCGGCCTCCAGCGGTGCGTCGAGATGCGGGGTGGGATTGTCGGCCATCATGCCTCTCCCTGCAAGGCAGTCGCTGCCCGGCCGGTGGCCGCAAGGATCGCCTTGCGGATTCGCGGATAAGTGCCGCAGCGGCAGATGTTGGTCATCGCCTCGTCGATCTGCGTGTCGCTGGGGCTGCCGGTCGCCTCGATCAGCGCCACCGCCGCCATGATCTGCCCGGACTGGCAATAGCCACATTGCGGCACCTGCGCATCGATCCACGCCTGCTGAACTCTATGAAGCGCGCCATCGGCCCCCTTGAGCCCCTCGATCGTGGTGACCGACCGGCCCGCGATCTCGCTGATCGGTACGCTGCACGACCGGGTGATCTGACCGTCGACATGCACCGAGCATGCTCCGCATGCGGCAATGCCGCAGCCGAACTTGGTGCCGGTGAGCTGCAGGTCCTCGCGCAGCGCCCACAACAAAGGCGTGTCGGCATCCGCCTCGACGCTCACATCCCTGCCATTGACCTTGAAATCGATCGCCACCACCGCCGCCCCCGTTGCTGGATCAGTCCTGCATCACAACCTAATGGCAGCAAGGCCAATGTAAATACCGCATTGCAGCACACGCGATTGCCGCGATTACCTTGGTACCGCCGCCCGTCGCATCGATCCGCGATCCCCCGGCCGACCACAACTGGCGGTTTTCGCAACAATCGGCTATCCGGGTCGTATGATGGTATCGAGCATCCGGTTCAGGCCCGCGCCCGGGCACAAAAGCCATGTCATGAGGCCCCTTACCCGATGACCGCCACCCGCCCCCCATCTTCTGGCCCCCCATCTTCTGGCCCCGAAACCCCTGGCCCCGAATCCTCTGGTCCCGAATCCCCTGGCCCCGAAACCTTCGGTGTCGTGAGCTACAACATCCGCAAGGCGATCGGCGCCGACCGCCGCCATGATCCCGAGCGGATCATGCGCGTGCTCGCCGAGACCGGCGCGGACATCGCGGTGCTGCAGGAGGCCGACCGGCGGCTGGGTGAGCGGTACAGCGCGTTGCCCGCAGGTCTGGTCGCAGAGGCCGGCTGGCAGGTGGTGCCGGTATCGACGGCGCGCAATGGCATCGGCTGGCACGGCAACGCCATCCTCGTCTCGCCGCGCGTCGACATCGTGCGCGGCGAACGGCTGAAGCTGCCGATGCTTGAACCCCGCGGTGCGGTGCTCGCCGATCTGGAGATCGACGGCAACCCGCTCCGCATCGTCGGCGCGCATCTGGATCTGTCGGGGCTGTGGCGTCCACGCCAGCTCAAGGCGCTGCTGGGCCATGTCCACGCGCAGGACGAGGAGCGGCCCACGCTGATCACCGGCGATTTCAACGAATGGCGCCGCGAGCCATCGGGGCTGCTGCATCTTGTGCGGCATTTCGAGCACATCCGCCCGGGGCCCAGCTTCCCCGCGCGCTGGCCGGTGGCGCATCTCGACCGGATGTTCGTCTCCGCCGATCTGGCGGTCGAGCATGCTGCGGTGCATTCGAGCCGGCTGGCGGCTTTGGCGTCCGACCATCTGCCCGTCTGGGCAAAACTGCGTCTGCCCGGCGCCCGATGAGCCTTTGGGGGGCGATCATTGCCGTGCTCGTGGGGCTGGTGGCGATCGTGGCCATCATGCGGCTGGTTTTCCGCCTGCCCGCCTTGCCACCCGAACCGGTGCCAACCTCGCCCAAAGACACCCCCGGTAGCCGGATCGGCAAGGCGATCGCAGGGCTCGAGGCGGCGCACCCGGGGCTGTCGGGCATCTTGCCGCTGGTCGATTCGCGCGGTGCCTATGCCGCGCGGGTCAAGCTCATCCGCGCCGCCGACCGGTATCTGGACGTGCAATATTATATCTGGCGCGAGGACGTGGCCGGGCTGTTGCTGCTCGAGGAACTGCGCGAGGCCGCCGATCGCGGGGTGAAAGTGCGCCTGCTGCTCGACGACAACGGCATTGCCCGGCTGGATGACGAGCTGGTCGCGCTGGAAAGCCACCCGAACATCGAGGTGCGGCTGTTCAATCCCTCGGTCATCCGCAAACCCAAGCTGATCGGCTATCTGCTGCACTGCATCCGGCTGAACCGGCGGATGCACAACAAGAGCCTGACCGCCGACAACCAGATGACCATCATCGGCGGGCGAAACATCGGCGATGAATATTTCGGTCCCGGTGACCAGCCCGAATTTGCCGATCTCGACGTCCTGGCGATCGGGGCTATCGTGCCCAAAATGGCCGCCGATTTCGCACGTTACTGGACCAGCGCGTCGTCCTATCCGGCACCGTTGATCCTGCCCTCGGCAGGCCCTGGCGCGCTGGGCGAACTCGCCCGCCGGACCCAGCGGCTGATCGACACCGATCCGCTCGCCGGAAGCTATGCCAAAGCGGTCGATACCCTGTCCTACGCCGACCCGCTGACCCATGACGCACTCGAGTATGACTGGGTGCCGGTCAAGATGATCAGCGACGATCCGGCAAAGGCGCTTGGCCATACCCCGCGCGAGCCCAAGCCGATCGGCGAGATCGGCGCTATCATGGAGCAGGCGCGCGAGCAGCTGGGCCTGGTGTCGGCCTATTTCGTTCCCGCCAAGGCCGGCGCCGCGATGTTCGAGGCGCTGGCCGCGCGCGGTGTCGAGGTCGATGTGCTCACCAACGCGCTGTCCTCGACGGATGTCGCGGTGGTCCATGCCGGCTATGCCCGATACCGGCGCCAGTTGCTGCGCGCGGGCGTCAATCTGTGGGAGATGAAGGGCGATGCCCCGCGGCACCCTGCGCCCCGCAGCGGCGTGATCGGCAGCCTGCCGCGTTCGAGCCGCTCGTCGCTGCATGCCAAGACCTTTACCATCGACGGCCAGAAACTGTTCGTCGGCTCGTTCAACTTCGATCCCCGCTCGATGCACCTCAACACCGAGCTCGGCTTTCTGATGGATAGCCCTGCGCTTGCCCAGCGCCTGCAGCAATTGTTCAGCGAACCGATGCGCGAGCGCGCCTATCGGGTGCAATTGTCGTCCGCAGGGAAATTGCAATGGATCGACGAGCGCTCCGACGGCACGGTAATCCACAGCCACGACCCCGGCACCACGCTGTTGCGCCGTGCGCAGGTGGTGTTCTGGCGGGCGATGCCCGTCGAATGGCTGCTCTAGGCTATTTGCCTGCGACCCTTTTGTAGCGCCACGCTTGCGGCTTGCTACCGTCGATCATCGAGGCTTCGGCGTGCAGCATGCCGTCCTCCATCCAGTAGCGGATGCGCTGGGGATAATCGTGGTTGGGGTTGACGAAGACCACGTCCGCCGGCCCCGCCTTCACCGCGCGAAAGGCGGCGGCCGGATTGCCGAAGGGTGAACCGTAGAACATCAGGTCGCCATTCTCGTTGCGCGCTATCCGCATGAACTCATAGCTGGTGACCGCATCGGCCCGGCCGCCGCGCCCGGTGCCCAGCATCGTCTGCGCGCGGCATCCGGTCCAGTTCTCCTCGGTCCATTTGCCGTCTTCCGCTTCGGAGACCCAGCGCCCCTCGATCCAGCATGGCAGCGATGGCGGCGCGGGCAGCGTCGGCAAGGCCGCAGCCTGCAGAGCCATTGCGAAGATCCAGCCAGCCAGTCCCATGCCCGCCTCCTATTTGCGTCCGTCGCGCAGCAGATAGATGCCGCTGGCGATGATGATCCCGGTGCCTGCCAGCGCCACCAGATCGGGATAGTCGGAATAGAACACCACCCCGATGCCGATCGCCACCAGAATCTGGACATAGACCATCGGCGCGACCACCGCAGCCGATCCGCGCACCGTCGCGGTGTAGATCAGCATATGCGCAAAGCTCGCCGAGACCGCGACCACGGTGCAGACCAGGATGACATGGCCGCTGGGCCAGCCGACCTGCAGCGGAGGATAGCCCGAGACATGCCCGATCGCCGCCGCCAGCACCAGGATCGGCGCGGCGATGGCCGCCACGATGAACTGCATCAGCAGCACGCTGCCAGAGCCTGCGGCGCGCGCATTGGCCATCATCAGCCCGCTCATCCCGAAAGCGGCTGCCAGCGGCAGCAACGCTGCCAGGCCCAGATCGGCAAAGCTCGGGCGCAGCACGATGATTACGCCGACAAACGCCACCAGGGTCGCCACCCAGCGCCCCGGGCTCAGCCGCTCGCGATAGAGCACCGAGGAAATCACCGCGGTCAGCAGTGGCGCCATGAACTGGATCGACACCGCGGTTGCCAGCGGCATCATGAAGATGCTGGTGAAGAAGGTCAAAGTCGCTGCGGCAAGAAAGAAACCGCGGGCAAATTGCACCTTGGGCAGCGGAAACTGAAACCCCTTGCGCCCCTCCACCAGCAGCAGCACCACGCCCAGCCCGATCGCGCCGATGGTGAAGCGCAAGGCTGCGACCGCCATCCCGGGCCATTCGCCGCTGGCGGACTTGATCATGCCGTCGCCGGCCGAGAGCAAGGCAAAGCCGGCCAGCGCATAGGCCATGCCAGCGGCGATGTTGGTGCGGTTGGCGTCGGTTGCGGTCTGGGAATCGGATTTATCGGGCAATGCGCAGACCTGCTTGGATGTTGTTAACTTTTGCCGGGCTTAATGCCCGATATGGGGTGCGATGCAAGCTGCATCGCGGGTGTCCGGCGCTCTGCCGGGTCCTTTTGCCGGACAGGCCAGCAACGGCGTTAGGACATTGTCAAAGTTTCCGGGCTATTCACCATGTATGTCATCGGCAGATATCTGATCTGTCTCCAAATCCGGGAAAATCGGTCACCATGAGCGCGTTTGGCAGAAAAAACGGAATAGGGCAGATGGGCGCCGGAGCGCGGCCAAGCTTTGGCGTGGCCCGCCCGATGAAGGGCGGAAGCGCTGCCCCGGCTCCCGAAGCACGCCTCGGCCTGTCGCTCGATATGGGCGGCGACCAGTTCCCCGACCTTGATTCCGTCGATCTTCCCAGCCTCGACATGCTGGATCAGACGCCCGAAAGCGTCGCGCTCAACGAGGCAATGAGCCGGTTGTCCGATCGCGCCAATTCGATTGCCGATACCGGTCCGCGGGTCGAAGGTTTCGAGGCCTCGGTCCACAAGATCAAGGAACAGGTGCTTCCGCGCCTGCTCGAACGCGTCGATCCCGAAGCCGCCGCCACGCTGACCAAGGACGAGCTGGCCGAGGAGTTCCGCCCGATCATCCTCGAGGTGCTCGCCGAACTGAAGCTGACGCTCAACCGGCGCGAGCAGTTCGCGCTCGAAAAGGTGCTGATCGACGAACTGCTCGGCTTCGGCCCGCTCGAGGAACTGCTCAACGATCCCGAGATCACCGACATCATGGTCAACGGCCCCGAGCAGACCTATATCGAAAAGAAGGGCAAGCTCACCGTCGCGCCGATCCAGTTCCGCGATGAGGAACATCTGCTGCAGATCGCCCAGCGCATCGTCAACCAGGTCGGTCGCCGGATCGACCAGACCACGCCGCTGGCCGACGCCCGTCTCAAGGACGGTAGCCGCGTCAACGTGATCATCCCGCCGCTGTCGCTGCGTGGCACTGCCATCTCTATCCGTAAGTTTTCCGAAAAGCCGATCACGCTCGACAATCTCAAGGATTGGAACGCGATGTCGGAAAAGATGGCGACGGCGCTCAAGATCGCGGGCGCCTGCCGCTTCAACGTCGTCATCTCGGGCGGTACCGGTTCGGGCAAGACGACGATGCTCAATGCCCTTTCGAAGATGATCGATCCGGGCGAGCGCGTGCTGACCATCGAGGATGCCGCCGAACTTCGCCTGCAGCAGCCGCACTGGCTGCCACTCGAAACCCGCCCGCCCAACCTTGAAGGCAAGGGCGCGATCAGCATCGGCGATCTGGTCAAGAACGCGCTGCGTATGCGCCCTGACCGCATCATCCTGGGTGAAATTCGTGGCGCGGAGTGCTTCGATCTGCTCGCCGCGATGAACACCGGTCACGATGGATCGATGTGTACGCTCCACGCCAACAGCCCGCGCGAGGCGCTCGGCCGTATGGAAAACATGATCCTGATGGGCGACATCAAGATCCCCAAGGAAGCGATCAGCCGCCAGATCGCCGAATCGGTCGATCTGATCGTCCAGGTCAAGCGCCTGCGCGACGGTTCGCGCCGCGTCACCAACATCACCGAGGTGATCGGCATGGAGGGCGAGGTCATCGTCACCCAGGAGCTGTTCAAGTTCGAGTATATGGACGAAGGCGCCGACGGCAAGATCATCGGCGAATACCGCTCGACGGGCCTGCGCCCCTATACGCTCGAAAAGGCGCGGCAGTTCGGATTCGAACAGGCGTATCTGGAAGCCTGTCTCTGATCAGTACCCCTTCAGCGCGATCGCGGTGGCAAACACCGCGACGACCGCCGACACGATCAGGATCAGCGGCCAGGGCATGAACCCCACCCGGTCGAAATCGCGCCTGCGCATCCGCCGCGCGTCTGCGATTACCGCGGTTCCGGCCAGCGCGGACATGGCAAGGGCAAGCTGGGCCCAGATGCTGTGCAAGATAACGTCTCCTTGGATCGCGTCCATTTGGGGTGTCGCGGCCCGATGTCCAGCCCAACCGCCGCCAGCCTAAGCGAATTCTTGACCCCCGCACGCGATAGGATAGCCTGTTCCCATCTGGAAACCGGGGGGAGCATCATCATGCGCGGTACTGGAATAGTCTGGAAGCTTCTGGCTCGAGCTGATGCCGGGTCGACACGATCGTCCCGCCATGGGCCCGGTCTCAGCCGCCGCGACGTGCTGGCGGGGTTCGCTGCGATGGGGTTAGCATCCGGCTGGGACAGCAGCACGCTGGCCGCGGTCGGCAAATCCTCGCGCATCGCGATCATCGGCGCAGGCCTTGCCGGATTGGTCGCGCTCGACCGTCTGGTGGCCGCGGGAATGAACGCGACGATCTACGAAGCGCGCGGCCGCATCGGCGGACGGGTGCTGACCTCGACCGGACTGCCTGAATCCGCGCTCTATGTCGAAGATGGGGGGCATCTGGTCAACACCAACCACAGCGATATCCTGGCACTGGCCAGGCGCTTCAACATCGGCCTGGTCGACCGAGGCACGATGGAGGCGCGCGAGCGCTTCGTGGTCGACGGCGTAGAGATTCCCGAAGCGGAGCTGATCGCCGATTTCCGCCCTCTCGCCACGCGGATCGCCACCGACGCGGCGGCCGTGGACGCGGATTTCGAAGCCAGCGCTCCGCGTTTCGATGCCATGTCGGTGGCCCAGTATCTCGATGCTGCAGGCGCATCTGCCGCCCCCCGCGTCCGCGCGCTGGTGGAAGCGACAATCCGCACCGAATATGGCTCGGAGCCGGGCGAGGTGTCTGCGCTCGAACTGTTCTTCAACCTACCCGCCATCGCCGATGACCGCGTGGCGCTGATTTCTGGCAGTGACGAGCGCTACAGCATCGTCGGAGGCTCCTCGACCATCCCGCGCGCGCTGGCCGGGCCGCTGATGGACCGGATCAGGACCGGGCACGCGCTGCTGTCCGTCCGCCGCAAGGGCAAGGCGCTGGTGCTTGCCTTCGCCGACGGCCAGAGCGTCACGGCCGACCGGGTGATCATCACCGTGCCCGCGCAGATCCTGCGCACCATCGATTTCGGCGACACCCTGCCGCCGGCCTGGCAGGCGCTGACGCAGGAGTTCAGCTGCGGACGCAACGAGAAGATCAATGCGGGCTATGCCGCCCGGCCCTGGGAGCCGCTGGTCGGCGCAGGCGGCGCGGCCTGGGCGGCACGCAGCGGCGAGCCGGGCCTGTTCAGCGAATTCTGGGGGGCGAGCGCCGGGCAGAATGCAGTGCCCGAAGGCGTGCTGACTTGGTTCTTCGGCGGAGCGCAGGTCTCCGGCCTGCAGGATCTGGGAGCCGAAGCAATTTTGCGCGCGTGCGAGCGCGAGATCGCGCCTGCCGTTCCCGGCCTTGCCGCACGCACCCTGCGACGCACGGCATGGGCGGCTGACCCATACGCCCAGGGTGCCTATTCACGCTACTTGCCCGGCCAACTCACCCGATATGCCGCGCATTTCTGGAGTGAGGATGACACCGGCAAGGCGACGCCGCCGCTGCCGTCCGGCCCGATCCTGTTCGCCGGCGAACACCTGTCCGACAGCCACACCGGCTATATGAACGGCGCCGCACAGACCGGGCGACTGGCGGCCGACCAGCTGATTGGGGCCAGGCGCTGAGCGCGCACCGGTTCAGTCCGCCGTGACGGTCCTGAAAACCATCGAGCGCCAGCCCGACCGGTCGAACGGCTTCCATTGATCCTCGGGCTGCGCCAGCCGGTCGGCGATGGCGTACATCACCATCGGGTTGACCCCGAGGCCGCAATGGCTGGCCAGGACCTCGAGCGTTTCGGCCTGCGGTCCCGGCTTCTGCACCGAAGCGCGCCAGGCGACGATGCCGTCGCTGCGGCTGAGGATCGAGGTCGTGGGCACCGGAGGGGCCTCGTCGAGCGCCTGGAATCGGCCCTGACGCATCGGTTCGGGGTGTTTGCCATTCAACCGCTCGAACAGATGGCGGGCGTTGGTATAGCCCCGGTCGTTGGAGATCGGGCTGCCCAGCGAGATCACCTGCCGCACCTTGTCCGGACTTCGCTTGGCGATTTCACGCGCGAACAGTCCGCCCAGGCTCCAGCCGATCAGCGACACCGGCCTGCCCGACTCTTCGTGCACACGGTCGAGCAGCGCATAGAGCGCCTGCTCGCGATCGCTGTTGAACCTCAGATTGCGGCCCAGATCCCAGCCATGAGGAACATAGCCCAGATCCTTGAGCAGCCCGCGCATCGGCCGCGTCGATGTATCACCCGCCAAGAAGCCGGGGAGCACGATCACTGCGTGGCCGTCGCCCTTGGGAAGCCGCTTCATCGCACGTCTCAGCGCCACGAACCATCCAAGCTCGAACACCGCCCGCCCTTCGGTCAACGTCAGCAGAAGGTTGGGCGGTCTGGCGGTCGACAGGGTATGGGCTTGCGGCATGGTCTTGCTATCTCCGGTGATCCGCCGAAGATAGGGACGCCCCGCCCCGGTGTTAAGCCTTTGCTGCGCGCAGGATAAGGTTAGCGACCGGTCCAGTTGCCGGAGCGCTTTTCGACGAACGCCGCCATGCCTTCGGTCTGGTCTTCGCTGCCGAACAGCCCGTGGAACAGGCGGCGTTCGAACACCACGCCCTGCTGCAGCGTCGTCTCGAACGCAGCGTTGACCATTTCCTTGACCGCCAGCGTCGCCAGCGGCGCCATACCGGCGATGGTCGTTGCCGCCTTGACCGCTTCCTCGACCAGATCGGCGACGGGCACGACGCGCGCGACCAGACCCGACTGCTCGGCTTCGGCCGCGTCCATCATCCGCCCGGTCAGGCACATGTCCATCGTCTTGGCCTTGCCGATCGCGCGCGCCATGCGCTGCGATCCACCCATGCCCGGCGTCACCGCCAGCTTGATCTCGGGCTGGCCGAACTTGGCGTTGTCGCCCGCGATGATGAAGTCGCACATCATGGCGAGTTCGCAGCCGCCGCCCAGCGCATAGCCTGCGACCGCGGCGATCACCGGCTTGCGGGTCGCGGTGACGCGGTCGTAGCCGGCAAAGAAGTTGCTGCCGTACATGTCGGCAAAGCTCTGGCTCGCCATTTCCTTGATGTCCGCGCCGGCCGCGAACGCCTTTTCGCTGCCGGTCAGCACCGCGCAGCCCTGGCTGGCATCGGCATCGAACGCGGCGAGCGCGGCGATCAGGTCGGCGAGCACCTGGCTGTTGAGCGCGTTGAGCGCCTGCGGGCGGTTCAAGGTGATCAGCGTGACGGCGCCGCGCTGTTCGACGAGCAGGGTTTCATAGGTCATCGTGCAATCTCCAATGGGGTCCAGGCCTGATCGGCGGGAAGCGGCGCGAAAATGCCGTCGAGCAGCGCGTCGGTCACGCCTTCAGGCGTTTCGGGGCTCCAGCGCGGGGCATTGTCCTTCTCGATGATCAACGCACGCACGCCCTCGATGAAATCATGCATCTGGACGACACGCGCGCCGATGGCATATTCCTGCGCCATCTCCGAAGCGAAATCAGGCATCTGCGCGCCTTCCCTGAGCTGGCGCAGCGCCACCTTGCAGGTCTGCGGCGACTTATGGGCCAGGGTCGCCAGTTCCTTGGCGCTCCAGTCAGAGCCCTCTGCAGCAAGCGCGGCGAGGATGCCCTCATAGCGGTCCGAGGCGAACAGCCGGTCGATCAACTCACGGTTGCCCAGAATACGCGCCGGTGGCGGTTCGACCGCGAGACTGGCCAGGATATCGTCGATCTTGTCGGGGTGTTCGGCAATCTGCGCCTTGGCGTTGGCGAGCGTGTCGGACGGCAGATAATGAGTGGCAAGGCCGAGCGCATGGCATTCGGAGCCGTCGAGCCGCGCCCCGGTCAGCGCCAGGAACTGTCCGGTGCGGCCCGGCAGCCGCGAAAGGAACCAGCCCCCGCCGACATCGGGGAACAGGCCGATACCGGTTTCGGGCATGGCAAAGCGGGTGTTCTCGGTGGCGATGCGATAGCGCGCGGGCTGCGAAAGGCCGACCCCGCCACCCATCGTGATCCCGTCCATGAACGCGACCACCGGCTTGGGATAGACGAACAGCAGATGGTTGAGGCGATATTCGACGAAGAAGAATTCGCGCGCCTCGACCCCGTCCTTGGCACCGCTGGTCGCCAGCATGCGGATGTCGCCGCCTGCACAGAAACCGCGTCCCTCGGCATGGTCGATGATCACCGCCTCGACCGCGGGATCGTTCATCCAGCCGGCCAGCGCCTCGGTCATGGCCTGGCACATCGCGGTGGTCAGCGCATGGATCGCTTGTGGGCGGTTGAGGCTGATGATGCCGGTGCGCCCTTCGACGCGGGTAATTACATCGCTGGTCATGTCTCGGTCCTTACTGGCGCAGCATCTCGCGCGCGACGATCATCCGCATGACCTGGTTGGTGCCCTCGAGGATCGAGTGTACGCGCAGGTCGCGCCAGAAGCGCTCGATCGGGTAATCCTGCAGATAGCCATATCCGCCAAACAGTTGCAGCGCATCGTTGACGATCTTCGATCCGCTGTCGGTGGCGAGGCGCTTGGCCATCGCGGCGAACTTGGTCTTGTCAGGCGCGTTGGCCGACACCTTGGCAGCCGCCAGATACAGCAATGCGCGCGCCGCCTCCAGATCGGTCGCCATGTCGGCGAGCATGAACTGGGTGTTCTGGAAATCGCTGATCCTCTTGCCGAACTGCTTGCGGTCGTTGGTATAGGCGACCGCCTCGTCGAGGCAGCGCTGCGCCCCGCCCAGCGAGCATGCGCCGATGTTGAGCCGTCCGCCGTCGAGCCCCATCATCGCGAAACGAAAGCCGTCGCCTTCGGCCCCGACACGGTTGGCGACGGGGATGCGGGCATTGTCGAAGATCACCTGCGCGGTCGGCTGGCTGTGCCATCCCAGCTTCTTCTCGTTGGCGCCGAAGCTGACGCCCGGGGTGTCCTTGTCGACCACCAGGCACGAGATGCCCTTGGGGCCGTCCTCGCCGGTGCGCACCATGGTGACATAGACGTCGTTGGCACCCGCGCCGCTGATGAACTGCTTTGAGCCGTTGACGACATAATGGTCGCCGTCGAGCACAGCCTTGGTCTTGAGCGCGGCGGCATCCGATCCCGAACCGGGTTCGGTCAGGCAATAGCTTGCGATCTTGTCCATCGTGACGAGGTTGGGCAGGTAGCGCGCCTTCAGTTCGTCCGAACCGAAGGTGTCGATCATCCATGACGCCATGTTGTGGATCGAGATGAACGCGCTGGTCGAGGGGCAGCCATAGGCCATCGCTTCCATGATCAGCGCGGCTTCGAGCCGCCCAAGGCCGATCCCGCCGCTTTCCTCGCTGACATAGATGGCTGCGAAACCAAGGTCGGCCGCTTCCTTGATGGTGTCGCGCGGGAAGATGTGCTTCTCGTCCCATTCGGCGGCAAAGGGCGTGATCCGGTCGGCGGTGAACTTGCGCGCGGCGTCCTGGATGGCAAGCTGGTCTTCGGTGAGCTCGAACTGGTCTGTCATGGCAATCCTGTCGCTGCTGTTCATTCGTTTCTGTCTCGGCGACTATCGCAATCGCTCCGGTTTGGCCAGAGCGTCCGCCCTGCCGATTTCCACTCGCTCCATGCAGAAATGCCCCGATGCTGCGCGCCGGGTCGCAGAAAAATTGGTGCCGCCGCTCCAGCAGGGATGACGCAGCCGGTGCGGGCTGATAGCAGCCAGACGACATGGCGCGCGCTCCACTCCCCTCTGCCACGCAGGCGGCCAACCGCATCGACGCGCCGGCCCACCGTCCGCTGTTTGCGATCATGACCCGGCTGGTCGCGGCGCTGTGCCTGACCGCGATGTTCGCGTGCGTCAAGATCGCCTCGACCCGCGGCGTGCATGTCCTCGAAAGCGTGTTCTACCGCCAGTTGACGGGGCTTGCGCTGATGATCCCGATGGCCTTCGCAGGCGCCGGCATTTCGGTGCTGAAAACATCGCGGCCCTGGACCCACGCCGCGCGCATGGCGGTGGGCCTTACGGGCATGACGCTCAACTTCCTCTCGTTCACCTTGCTGCCCATCGCCGAAGCCACGGCGATCGGCTTCATGGTACCGATCGTCGCGACCCTGCTGTCGGTCCTGTTGCTGAGCGAAGCGGTGGGCCTGCACCGCTGGGCCGCGATCGCTCTGGGTCTGGCGGGTGTCCTGATCGTCATCCAGCCAGGCAATGGACTGGTCCCGCTCAATGGCGCGCTCGTCGCGCTGGCGGGCGTCGGGGTCACCGCATGGGTCAGCATCCTCATCCGCAAGCTGGGCGAAACCGAAAGACCGGTGACCACGATGTTCTGGTTTTCGCTGACGTCGCTGTTGCCACTGGGCATCGCGATGCTGTTCGTGGGCCAGGCGCACGATCTGGAAACCTGGGGCATCATCGGCCTGATCAGCGTGTTCGGGGCCGCAGCCCAGCTGGCTATCACATCGTCGCTGCGCTCCGCGCCGGTATCGGTGGTGCTGCCGATGGATTATTCCAGCCTGATTTGGGCGGCGCTGATCGGCTATCTGATCTGGGACCGCTGGCCGGTTCCCGCGACATGGTTCGGCGCACCTTTGATCATCGGATCGGGATTGTACATCGTCTGGCGCGAGCACCGCCTGTCGCGGCCCCCGCGCCAGAGCGTTCAGCCGACCTGACGCTCGCGGCCCTGCCAGTATGGCTCACGCAACGACCGGCGCAGGATCTTGCCGGTGGCGTTGCGCGGCATCTCGGGAATGACATCGATCGTCTTGGGTGTCTTGAACGGAGCGATCCGCTCGCGCGCCCAGGCGATCACCGACGCGGAATCAACCTCATGCCCGGGCTTTGGCACCACCACGGCCTTGACCGCCTCGCCCCATTTGTCGTCGGGCACGCCGATCACCGCGACCTCGAGCACATCGGGGTGGCCGAAGATCGCATTCTCGACTTCGGCGGGATAGACGTTCTCGCCGCCCGAGATGATCATGTCCTTCACCCGGTCCTGGATGAAGACATAGCCGTCATCGTCCATATAGGCCGCATCGCCGGTGCGCAGCCAGCCATCGGCGTCCACCGTCTCGCGGGTCTTGGCCTCGTTGCGCCAGTATCCCACCATGTTGAGCGGCGAGCGCGTCGCGATTTCGCCGATCGTGCCATTGGGCACCGGATTGCCTGCGCCATCGACGATCCGCACCTCGACCCCGGGCAGCGCCTTGCCTGCCGAGCGCATCCGCTCGTTGCCGTCCGGATCGTGATCCTCGGGCGGCAAGGCGCAGAAGGTGCCGGTGGTTTCGGTCATGCCGTATTGCTGGCAGAAATCGGCGCCCATGGTCTGCATGCACTGGCGCAGCAGCTCCAGCGGGATCGGGGCCGCACCATACATCACCAGCTTCAGTCGCGACCAGTCGGCGTGCGCGGCGCGCGGGTGGTTGACAACCATCTGCAGCGCAGTGGGCACCAGGAACATGTGGGTGACGCCATCAGCGACGCAATCGAGCACCGCATCGGGCGAAAACTCGGCGCGGATCACCGCGCGGCAGCCGTTGTAGAACGCGATCGTGCCCACGCCCGATCCCGCGATATGCGCCACCGGCATGATCACCAGCATCGAATCGTCGTGGTTGATCTTGTACCAGTCGATATCCGATGCCTCTATAATGGGGCGCAGGCCAAACATGTTGCGGTTGCACAGCACCGCGCCCTTGGGGTTGCCGGTGGTGCCCGAGGTATAGAGCTGCAGCACGCCGCGATCGGGATCGGCCTCGGGCAGGTCGCCTTCGCCCTGGGCATCGACCCAGGCCTCGAAGGAAGCGAGGTTGGCGGTGTCCGCTTTGCCTTCGACCAGCGCGAACCGCACCGATTCCATACCCTTGGCTGCGGTCGCACCCAGCCCCGCGCACGCGCTCTGGCATATCAGAAGGGCAGCTCCGGTATCACCCAAAATATAGCGCACCTCGGGCACAGCCAGCCGCCAGCCGACCGGGACCATGGCCAGCCCTGCGCGCGAGGCGGCGACCAGCAAAATGAAATAGAGGCTGGCGTTCTTGCCCAGCCAGGCGATGCGCTCGCCCGGCTGCAGCCCGGCCCCGGCAAAAGCGCGGGCGTAGCGGTCGACCTGTGCATCCAACTCGCGATAGGTGATACGCCGCACGCCGTCATCCAGCGCGATGCCATCAGGGCGTTCGTGTGCCCAGTAGCGAATGGTCGATCCCAGATCGGTGCGCGCGAGCGCGGTGGTTGCCAGCATGTCTCTCTCCAAAACCACTGTGGCGGACCATTTTGGTCCTGCCGTTTACGTCAACAGGCTAGGCGGAATGCGGGCGGCTTGACAATAGAATTGCGTCAAATCCGGCGATAGACCAGCGACAGAGTGTCGGCGGGCATCGCGATGACCGAAACCGGGTTGGAAAGCACCCCACCCTTCATCGTCACCCCGGAATTGATCCGGGGCCCAGAGCGATCGCGTGCGCCGTCTGGAACTAAAACCCTGGGTCCCGGGTCAAGCCCGGGATGACGGATAAAGCGGGCGGTCCGCCAAGGGGTCTGTGAAAGAGTTACCGGCTTTGGCAGAATTGATCCGATAGCTGCCTGACCGGACCTGGTGAATCACCGACGCATCGGGAACGGCTGTTTGTGGGTGGAAAACGGACATTACCTGCGGCGAATGAGAATAGCTCGAACGGCAATAATGTAGGCAATTGTGACTACGGCCAAGCTACCGAAAAAGACCCATCGTTTTTCCTCCACACATGCCAATAAGCCAGCTTCAGATCGCTCCAACCCACAGTCGCCCGAAACTGTCCAAGTCAAGAACAGCACGATCAACGCGGCAATGGCGCAATAGGCAGCCGTCCCAAGCGCCCAAGCAATGTATCGCGTTAGAGTTCTCATTCGGTCAGCCTATCTACGAGAGCTATTTTCGCAATGGGGTCGATAAGAGAATTTCCGGTTCAGGCGAAATTCGCGGCAAAGCTGCAAGGCAGGTTTAGGGTACGCGCCGATCCGGCGTGCACGACTGATGATGGGTGGGAAGCGGACATTTGAACGTCAGCGTCGTCTATTCCACGGCTGCTTGCGTTCCCGAAACCAGAGGACGCCTCGCCAAAGAAATATCAGAGACCAAGGTATGATCCAAAGCGCGACATAGGTCGCCAAGACACCCGTAGGGGAACCCAGCCACATCAGGAGCAGCAGAGGTCCTAATACGATGAGCCAATAGATGTTTGTTCTGTATGGGAACCCATCAAGAACCCAATCTACCCACCTGATGAGTTTTCTGCGCTCAAGCTTAGAAAGTGCAGAAGAGACGATCATTAATGGGAGTTAGCACTTGCGTGCCAACGTCCGCAATGGGGTCGCTTGCCGAACGGCAGCTTTTTTCTCGAACCTCTCAAAAGCCGACATAGCAACGATTCAACTCGCGCTAGGACGAACGCTTCCGGTAAACCAGCGTGAGATTGTTGGCTGGCATTGCGTGGCGGCTGGTGCGCATGAAGCCATGGTCCGATGCAACGCGATCCACGGCATCGAGGTGGCGCAGCCCCCATTCCGGGTTTCTCGCCTTGAGCGAGTCATCGAACGCAAGATTGGAGGCTGCCGTCTCCACGCCCTGCTCGAGATACGGCCCATAGAGAATAATGGGCGCTTCCTCAGCGAGCGTCTGAGCGCAGCCCTTGAACAAACCCAGCGTCGCATCCCACGGGCTGATATGCACCATGTTGATGCAGACGATGGCGTCGGCGCTCTCAATTGGCCAGTCGGGCTGCGCGGCATCGATCCGCAGCGGCGGCCGCACGTTGGATGCACCCGCCTGCGCAGCCCAGGCCGCGATCGAGGCGAGCGCGGCGGGTTCGCAATCGCTGGGCTGCCAGACGAGGTGCGGGAAGGCTTGCGCGAAATGCACGATATGCTCGCCGCTGCCGCTGGCGATCTCGAGTACATTGCCGCTAGCGGGCAGATGGTCGCGCAGCACCTCGGCAATCGCGTCGCGGTTACGCAGGGTCGCAGGCGCATGGCGGCGCGCCTCGGCGCCAGCCTCGTCGATCAGCCAGGGCCGAGGGTGGGGGTGTGGTTCCGTCATAAGCGAACCATGCCGCGATAGGACGCATCGCGCAATCAGGCAGCTTGCCAGAGCCGGTGCGAGCCGCCACGGTGGCCCGATCATGGACAACGAACCACCCCAGTTGCCGCGCATCGATGCGAGCATCGCGCCTGCGGTCGGGTTTCCCCCGCCGCTGGTGTTTCTGGGCTTCATCCTGCTGGGGCTGCTCGCCGACCGTTTCATCGGCCTACCGACGATGCCGATCGGCCGCGATATCGGCTGGATCGGTTTTGCGCTGATGATGGCGGGGATCGCGGTGCTGATCGTGTCGCTCGGCATGTTCCGCGCCTATGGCGAGAACCCCGAACCGTGGACACCCAGCCAGGCGATCATCGCGCGCGGGCCCTATCGCCACAGCCGCAACCCGATGTACCTGGCGATGGTAATCATCCATATCGGCTATGCGATCTGGGACGCGAGCGCAGGCGTGCTGCTGTTCGTGCCGTTCGCCTTCATCGCCATCGACCGGGCGGTGATTGCCAAGGAAGAGAAGTACTTGGCCCAGAGATTTGGCAAGCCATATCAGGATTATTGCCGCCGCGTGCGCCGCTGGCTCTGACGGCCCGGCGCGCGAAAAGTGCCCACCCGGCGCGTCACCGGGTGGGCCTTCCCTCTCCTATTCTGCAGCTTCGGCCTGTGCGGCCGCGGGTTCGGTCCACACCAGCACCGGCTTGCGCGCGGCCAGCGTCTCGTCGAGACGGCGGCGCGGGGCGAAATGCGGCGCGCTGTGCAGCGACTGGTCGCCTGCCTTGGCCCGCTCGGCCACCGAGCGCAGCGCACCGATGAACTGGTCGAGCGCGGCCTTGCTTTCGGTCTCGGTCGGTTCGACCAGCATCGCGCCGTGCACCACCAGCGGGAAATAGACCGTCATCGGGTGGAAGCCCTCGTCGATCAGCCCCTTGGCGATGTCGATGGTCGAGAAGCCCTCGGCGAGGCCTGCATCGGAGAACAGCGCTTCGTGCATGCACGGCCCGGCGTTTGCGAACGGCGCGTCAAGAACGTCCTCAAGCGAGCGCAGGATGTAATTGGCGTTGAGCACCGCATCTTCTGCGACCTGCTGCAGACCATCGGCGCCATGACTGAGGATGTAGGACAGCGCGCGGGTAAACATGCCCATCTGGCCGTGGAACGCGACCATGCGGCCGAAGCTCGACGCGTGATGGTCCTGCGCGCTTTCCTCCTCGATCAGCGCCAGATGGCCATCGTCCATCCGCTCGACGAACGGCAACGGCGCGAACGGCGCGAGCGCTTCGGAGAACACCACCGGCCCCGAACCTGGACCGCCGCCACCATGCGGAGTGGAGAAGGTCTTGTGCAGGTTGATGTGCATCGCATCGACGCCAAGGTCGCCCGGGCGCACCTTGCCGACCACCGCGTTGAAGTTGGCACCATCGCAATACACAAAGCCGCCCGCTTCGTGCACCGCATCCGAGATCGTCTTGAGATCGCGCTCGAACAGCCCGCAGGTGTTGGGGTTGGTGATCATCACGCCCGCGACATCGGGGCCCAGACGCGCGATCAGCGCCTCGAGGTTGATGCGGCCATCGGGGTTCGCAGGAATGTCCTCGACCTGATAGCCGACGAACGCCGCCGTCGCCGGGTTGGTGCCGTGCGCGCTTTCGGGGACCAGGATGACCGAGCGCTTGTCGCCGCGTGCCTCGAGCGCCGAGCGGATCGCAAGGATACCGCAAAGCTCGCCATGCGCGCCTGCCTTGGGCGACATCGCGACGCCCGCCATGCCGGTCAATTTGATCAGCCATTCGCCGAGTTCGTCGATAACGCCAAGCGCGCCCTGCACCGTGTGGATCGGCTGGAGCGGGTGGATGTCGGCAAAGCCGGGCAACCGCGCCATCTTTTCATTGAGCCGCGGGTTGTGCTTCATCGTGCACGATCCCAGCGGAAACAGGCCAAGATCAATGGCATAGTTCTGGCGGCTGAGCCGGGTATAGTGCCGTACGGTTTCCTGCTCAGACAGGCCGGGCAGGCCGATCGCGGATTTGCGCTCGAGCCCGCCGAGGCGCGAGGCGACCTTGGGGGCGTCCATCAGATCCACGCCAGTGCGGGTGGAATCGCTGATCTCGAAGATCAATGCTTCCTCGAGCATCAGCGCGCGGTTGCCGGTGCTGGTCGCCTGAGCGGTGCTCGCGGAGTCTTCGACCGACTGGCGTGTCGGACGGCCCTGGTTGTTCATGCTCATGCCAGCACCTCCTGCAAAGCGGCCGCAAAGGCCTCGATATCCTCATGTGTGGCGGTTTCGGTCACCGCGACGATCAGTCCGTTCGCCAGCTCCGCTTCCTCCGGATAGAGCCGTCCGAGCGAAACCCCGCCGAGGATCTGGCGGTCGGCCAGTTCGCGGATGATCGCGCGCGCATCCTTGGGAAGAACCAGCGTGAACTCGTTGAAAAAGCTCTCGTTCAGTACCGACACGCCGGGCACCCTGGCGAGCCGGTCAGCGGCGGTCACCGCCATCGCGTGGTTGACCTCGGCCAGCGAACGCAGCCCCTTTTCACCCAGCAATGTCATGTGGATACTGAACGCCAGCGCGCACAGGCCGGAGTTTGTGCAGATGTTGCTGGTCGCCTTTTCGCGGCGGATATGCTGCTCGCGGGTCGACAGCGTCAGCACATAGCCGCGCTTGCCCTCGGCATCGACGGTCTCGCCGCACAGCCGTCCGGGCATCTGGCGGACGTACTTCTGCTTGCAGCCGAACAGGCCGACATAAGGCCCGCCGAACTGCAGACCGACGCCGAGCGACTGGCCTTCACCAACCACAATGTCCGCACCCATCTCGCCAGGGCTGCGCAACGCGCCCAATGCCACCGGCTCGGTCACCACCGCGATCAGCAAAGCGCCCGCCGCCTGCGCGGCCCTTGCCAGCGCGGTCAGGTCACCAACGCGGCCCAGGATATCGGGGTACTGCACGACAACGCAGCTGGTGTTCTTGTCGATCTGCGCAATCAGGTTGTCGATATCGGTCGCGGCATCCAGGCTCGGTGCATTGTACACAAGGGCATCGCCGGTGAACCGCGCCATCGTCTTGGCGACGCCGACATAATGCGGGTGCAGGCCCGACGACAGCAGCGCCGTCGCGCGCTTGGTGATCCGCCGCGCCATGCCGATGGCTTCCCAGCACGCAGTCGAGCCATCGTACATCGAGGCATTGGCGACATCGACGCCCAGCAGGCGCGCGACCTGGGTCTGGAACTCGAACAGCATCTGCAGCGTGCCCTGCGCGATTTCCGGCTGGTAGGGCGTATAGGCGGTGAGAAACTCGCCGCGCTGGATCAGATGGTCGACCGAGGCCGGGACGTGGTGACGATAGGCCCCTGCCCCCATGAAGAACGGCACCTCGCCCGCCACCAGATTCTGTCCGGCCAGCTTTTTCATGTGGCGCTCGACCATCATTTCGGGCGCGTGCATCGGCAGGTCGTGGATCGGGCCGGTCAGCCGGGCTTCCTGCGGGATATCGACAAACAGGTCATCGATCGTCGAGGCACCGACGGTGGCCAGCATCGACTGCCGGTCATGGGAGTTGAGGGGGAGATAACGCATGGTCTATCAAATGTCCTTTGGCGGGATGGCCAGGGTATCGTCAGGAAATGCTAAGAAAATCAGAGGCCTGCGATGTATTTCTTGTATGCGCCCTCATCCATCAGGCCTTCCAGCTCGCTGGCATCGGCCAGTTCAAGCTTGAAGAACCAGCCATCGCCTTCAGGGTCGGTGTTGACCAAAGCGGGCTCGTCGGCGAGCACGTCATTGCCCTCGACGATGGTGCCCGAAACCGGGCTGTAGACGTCGCTGGCGGCCTTGACCGATTCGACCACGGCGGCTTCATCACCCTTGTCGAACTGCTTGCCCTCGGCAGGCACGTCGACGAACACGACGTCGCCCAATTGCTGCTGCGCATATTCGGTGATGCCGACGGTCGCGATATCGCCCTCGACTTCGACCCACTCATGTTCTTCGGTAAAATAGCGGCTCATGATCTGGCTCCGTATGTCCTTGAAAGTTCAGTTGGTTTTGGCGCGGTGATAGCGGTGCGGCACGAAAGGCATGGCTGCGACCGTGACCGGGATGCGCTTGCCGCGCACTTCGGCTTCCAGCGTGGTGCCGACTTCCGCGTGACCCGCTGTGACCATACCCATCGCGATCGGCACGCCGAGGCTGGGCGCAAATCCGCCCGAGGTGACCTTGCCGACAAGCCGGTCGCCCAGGAAAAGCTCAGCACCCTCGCGCACCGGCTGGCGCCCCTCGACGGTGAGCCCGACGCGCTTGCGCGGTGCTCCGCCTGCAAGCTCGCCCAGCACGCGCTCGGCACCGGCAAAACCGCCTTCGGCGCGGCGGCGCTTGCTGACCGCAAAGCCCAGATCGCCTTCGACCGGGCTGGTGTCCTCGTCGAGGTCATGGCCATAGAGCGGCAGGCCCGCCTCGAGCCGAAGCGAATCGCGCGCGCCCAGCCCGATCGGCTTGACGCTGTCGATCGCGCACAACCGGTCGGCAAAGGCCGCAGCGTGATCGCAGTCGAGGCTGATCTCGAAGCCGTCCTCGCCGGTATAGCCAGAACGGCTGATCCAGAGTGACATGCCTTCGAAAGTGAACGCACCCGCCTGCATGAAATACAGCGAGGCAACCTCGGGGATCAGGCTGGCCAGCGCCTCGCCCGCCTTGGGGCCCTGCAGCGCGAAGAGCGCACGCTCGTCGAGCAAGGTGATCACCACCTCGTCGGGAAAGGTTTCGCGCATATGCGCCAGATCGTCATATTTGCATGCGCCGTTGACCACCAGATACAGGTCGCTTGTCCGCCGGGTGATCATCAGATCATCGAGAATGCCGCCCTCGTCATTCAGCAGCAGCGAATAGCGCATGCGGTTGACGGGCAGCTTGGCGATCTCCCCGGGGACCACGGATTCGAGCGCGCCATCGGGGTCTTCGCCGGTGAGCAGCACCTGGCCCATGTGGCTGACGTCGAACAGGCCCGCGTTCTCGCGGGTCCACAGATGCTCGGCCATCACGCCTTCATACTGAACCGGCATCTGATAGCCCGCGAACGACACCATCCGGCCACCGCGTGCGCGGTGCCAGGCGTCCAGCGGCAGATGCTTGTCAGGAATGCGCTCGAGCATTTCGGCGATATAGTCGGTGGTCATCAGGCGCTCCGGTGGCATGAGGCTGAATGGCACGGCACGGCCTCACGGCCCCGCCCGACATCCAACCCCCTCTGTCACTTGAACCTGAGAGCTTTCATGATGATCCGCCTTTCGGACCCCCATTTACCCCTTCGGTGGAGCAGCCCGGCAGGGCCACCCGCTTTCCAGAGCGCCGACTAACGACACGGTCCCGATGACCTGAGAGATTCCGGGGCGGTTGCTCCTTCGGTGGCGGGGCTTGCACCCCGCACTCTCCCGTGCCGTTTTCAAGGGCTCGCACCCCATCGACGTTTCACGGAATGACCAACGCCGCCAAGGCTGTCAACCGAATTACGCTGCGATGCAATATATGCACGTCAAACGTGGCTGAGGCCCTCGGGCGCATGGCCGAAAATCTGGCGGTGACAGGTCAGCGCGAAGCGGTCGGTCATCCCTGCCAGAAAGTCGGCGATATGACGGCTCTTGGCCGGTTCGCGCTCGGGCAGCCGCGCGCGCCAATCCTCAGGCAGCAGCGCCGGGTCGGCGCGATAGGCCGCGAACAGCGCCGCGACCACCTCGCGCGCCAGTGCGGCTGCCTCGAGCTGGCGGGGGTGGTGATAGACGCGGTCGTACATGAACGCCTTGAGCTGACGCTCCTGCGCCGCCATGGCTTCCGAAAAGCCCGCGATCGTCTGCCCGGCAGCGCGGACGTCCTCGGTACCGACGATGCCCAGATCGGCGATTCGCGTCCGCGTCGACGCGATGACATCGTTGACCATCAGCCCGATCTGGTCGCGAACGAACTCCGCCTGCAGCCGCTCGGGCGGGACATCGGCAAAGCGCGCGCGAATCGCATCCCATTGCGCGGCGGCAAAGGGCAGGCCAAGCAGATCGTCAAACGCCAGAAACCCGGCGCGCAAGCCATCATCGATATCGTGATTGTCATAGGCGATGTCGTCCGCCACCGCCGCGACCTGCGCCTCGAGCGAAGCATGACGGGTGAGATCGAGATCGAAGGCCGCGTCGATCTCCTCGAGAGCCCAAGGCGCGCTGGCGACCGGGCCATTGTGCTTGGCGAGGCCCTCAAGCACTTCCCAGCTCAGGTTCAGCCCCTGCCAGCGCGGATAGGGCGATTCGAGTACATGCAGCGCGCGCAGCGTATGCGCATTGTGATCGAACCCGCCCTGCCCTTCCATCGCTTCCTGCAGCGCGTCCTCGCCCGAATGGCCAAAGGGCGGGTGGCCGATATCATGCGCAAGGCACAAAGCTTCGGTCAGATCCTCGTCGAGACCGAGCGCCCGCGCGATGGTCCGGCCAATCTGCGCGACCTCAAGGCTGTGGGTCAGCCGGACGCGGTAATGATCGCCATCGGGCGCGACGAACACCTGCGTCTTGTGACGCAGGCGGCGGAAGCTGATCGAGTGGATGATCCGGTCGCGGTCGCGCTGGAAGGCGCTGCGCGGCCCGCGCGTCGGCGCCCCGCCCTCGGCATATCGGCGTCCGCGCGTGGCATCGGGATCGCAGGCATAGGAAGCGCGGGGGTGCATGGGTCTGGTACCGTTCCATGAGATCATCGTTCTTCGGCAAAAGCCGGAGCCGGGCATCCCATCGGCCAAAGTGGCTTAACGATCAACCCTCGCCCATGATCCAGTCGACCGCGGCACGCGCGTGGATTGCAGTGCCGTCGTAAATGGGCAGCACATTGGCCTTGGTGTCGATGATCATTTCCAGCTCGGTGCAGCCCAGCACCACCGCATCGACAGCTTCCTTGGCAATGTTGGTGAGGAAGGTCTTCATCGTGCGCTCCGATTCGCGCACCACGCGGCCCTCCATCAGCTCCTCGTAGATGATCCGGTCGATCTCCTCGACCCGTTCCATGTTCGGGGCGAGCAGGCCGATGCCGTGGCGGATCAGCCGCTGGCGGTAGAAGCTTTCGAGCATCACGTTGCGCGTGCCGATGATCGCGGCGCGCTTGATGCCATCGGCGTGCATCTTCTCGCCGACGCAATCGGCGATATGCACGATCGGCACCGATACCGCACCCTGAACCCGGTCATAGACCTTGTGCATCGAATTGGCGCAGATCAGGATCGCGGTCGCGCCCGCCTGTTCGAGCGAGCGCGCCGCTGTCGTCAGCCTTTCAGCCGCATGATCCCAGCCCTCGGGCGTTGTGACCTGCGCGATATCGCAGAAGTTCAGGCTCTCGATCACCATCGGCCCGCTGCACAGCGATCCGGCGCGTTTCTGCACTTCCTTGTTGATCAGCCGGTAATAGGTTTCGGTCGAAACCCAGCTCATCCCGCCGATCAACCCGATCTTGCGCATCCGGCTTAGTGGCCCAGGTTCTTGTTGATATCCTCGACCATCTTCTTGGCATCGGCCAGCAGCATCATCGTCTGGTCCATGTAGAAGACGTCGTTGTCGACGCCCGCATAGCCCACGCCGCCCATCGAGCGCTTGATGAAGAACACGGTCTTGGCCTTGTCGACATCGAACACGGGCATGCCGTAGATCGGCGAGGACTTGTCGGTCTTCGCCGCCGGATTGACCACGTCGTTCGCGCCGATGATGAACGCGACATCGGTCTGCGCGAACTCGCTGTTGATGTCCTCGAGCTCGAACACCTCGTCATAGGGCACATTGGCTTCGGCGAGCAGCACGTTCATGTGGCCGGGCATGCGGCCTGCGACCGGGTGGATCGCATATTTGACGCTGACGCCTTCCTTCTTGAGCAGGTCGCCCATTTCGCGCAACGCGTGCTGCGCCTGCGCCACCGCCATGCCGTATCCGGGCACGATGATCACGCTTTCGGCCTGCTTCATCATGTACGCTGCGTCTTCGGCGCTCCCGCGCTTCCAGGGACGGTCGATCTTGGCAGCACCCGAGCCGCCACCGCTGGTTTCGGCACCGAAGCCGCCAGCGATCACAGAGATGAAGCTGCGGTTCATCGCCTTGCACATGATGTAGGAGAGGATCGCCCCCGACGAGCCGACCAGCGCGCCGGTGATGATCATCGCGGTGTTCGACAGGGTGAAACCCATCGCCGCGGCCGCCCAGCCCGAATAGCTGTTGAGCATCGAGACCACGACCGGCATGTCCGCGCCGCCGATGGGGATGATCAGCAGGAAGCCGATGATGAACGCGAGCAAAGTGATCACCAGGAACAGCCAGCCTTCGCCGGGGCCGCCTTCGGGCGACACGGTGTAGACTGCGATCATTCCCAGGATGGCTGCAAGCACGCCAAGGTTGATGACATGACGCCCCGGCAGCATGATCGGCGAGCCCGACATATTGCCGTTCAGCTTGAGGAACGCGATGACCGAGCCTGAGAAGGTGATCGCACCGATCGCGACACCCAGCCCCATTTCGACGCGGCTGACCGCGAGGATCTGGCCGGTGGCATCGAGAATGCCGAAGGCTTCGGGGTTGAGCCAGGCGGCAAGCGCCACCAGCACGGCGGCCATGCCGACCAGAGAGTGAAACGCAGCGACCAGCTGCGGCATGTCTGTCATCTTGATCTTGCGCGCGATGACGAAGCCCGCGACACCGCCGATCGCGATGGCGGCAATGATCTCGACGATGTTGGCGATATCATGCGTGATCAGCGTGGTGATCACCGCGATACCCATGCCGATCATGCCGAAACGGTTGCCGTCGCGGCTGGTCTCGGGGCTCGACAGCCCGCGCAGCGCGAGGATGAAGAACACGCCCGCGACCAGATAGGCGAGCGACACCCAGGGGCTGACCGCAGTGCCTTCGCCGCCCGCAGCGAACGCGGGGACCGATGTCATGGCGCTGGCTGCAGCCGCCGCGAAGGCCAAGGGATGACGGTTTAGATTCATGATTGCCCCCGGACGCATCACTTGCGCTCCTTCTTCTTGTACATCGCAAGCATGCGCTCGGTGACGGCGAAACCGCCGAAAATGTTGACGCTGGCAAACACCACCGCCAGCAGACCCAGATACTTGGCCACGTCCGACCCGGCCTCGGCACTCGCGATCAGCGCACCGACGATGATCACCGAGGAGATCGCATTGGTCACCGCCATCAGCGGCGTGTGCAGCGCGGGGGTCACCGACCAGACGACGTAATAGCCCACGAAACAGGCCATCACGAAAATCGAGAGGATTGAGATGAAGTCCATGGCGGTTACGAGTCCCCTAAAACGCTTATGATCTGAGTGGGCTTGGATTTGCGCATCGCGGTCCCCCTCCCCTTGCAGGGGAGGATTTTGAGTGGATCACCCATTGTGGTCACTGACCAAGCAACCTCTCGCTAACGATCTTGCCGCCCATCGTGACGCGGACGCCCTGGACGATCTCGTCGTCGTCGGGGAACACGGGGGCCTTGGCCTCCTTGTCCCAGAAGGCGGAAAAGAAGTTGAACAGGTTGCGCGCAAACAGCGCCGAGGCGTCGGTTGCCAGCCGCGATGGTACGTTGCGGTGGCCGACGATCTTGACGCCGTGCCTGACCACGACCTCGCCCGCCACGGCGCCTTCGACATTGCCACCCTGCTCGACAGCAAGGTCGACCAGAACGCTGCCGGGCTTCATGCTGGCGATCTGCGCGTCCGAAACCAGCCGCGGCGCCGCGCGCCCCGGGATCAGCGCGGTGGTGATGACGATGTCCTGCTTGGCGATGTGCGACGAAACCAGTTCGGCCTGCGCCGCCTTGTATTCGTCGGACATTTCGGTGGCATAGCCGCCTGCGCCCTCACCCTCGATGCCCGCGACATTCTCGACGAAGATCGCCTTGGCGCCCAGCGACTGGATCTGTTCCTTGGTGGCCGAACGCACATCGGTGGCCGAGACCTGCGCGCCGAGCCGGCGTGCGGTGGCGATCGCCTGCAGCCCGGCGACGCCAACGCCCATGACGAACACCTTGGCGGCAGACACGGTGCCTGCTGCGGTCATCATCATCGGGAAGGCCTTGCCATATTCGGAGGCACCGTCGAGCACCGCCTTGTAACCGGCAAGGTTCGACTGCGACGACAGGATGTCCATCGACTGCGCGCGGGTGATGCGCGGCATGAACTCGAGCGCGAGCGCCTGAAAACCGGCGGCGGCATAGGCATCGATGCGTGCCCGCTCGCCAAAGGGGTTGAGCGAAGCCGCGATCATCGCGCCAGGCTTTGCGCCTGCCAGGCTGGCAGGATCGGGTCCCTGGATCCCGAAGATGATGTCGGCCCCGGCCAGAACCTCGGCGCGCGAGGCGACGGTGGCACCGGCAGCGGCGAAATCGGCATCGGACACCGATGCAAATTCGCCCGCCCCGGCTTCGACCGCCATGTCCGCGCCGAGCGCGATGAATTTCTTGACCGTTTCCGGGCTCGCCGAAACGCGCCGTTCACCC
>JBKBTF010000023.1:0-10633 GCA_046291395.1 Blastomonas sp.
TTGCGCACTTCGCCCATGCGCTTGCTGGCCATCAGCGACTGGTTGAACCGGGTCAGCGCGCGGGTCTTGCCGCCGCTTGCAAGCATGACATCGGCAGGGCGGCTCGCATCGCCGCCAGAATAGGCGATCGCGCCGTTTTTCGCGACGCTGAACGATCCGCCCGAATAGGGGCGGTCGAGCGACGAGCCGGTAAGACCGCGCACAATCTCGCGCACCGAGCCGTCCATGCCGATCCTCGCGACCAGCGTTTCGCCATGGTCGTCATATTGTGCGATCAGTGCCTGGCCATCGGGTGCCCAGACCAACGTGTCGATGCTGCGGTCGAGTGCGGGCGCAACCGCGCGCTTGCCCGATCCGTCGCGGTTCATCACATACGCCTGGGCGTTGTGATAGCCGAGCAGCTGGTCGTCGAAGCCGATATAGGCGATCTTGCTGCCATCAGGCGAGACCACCGGCGATGCGTCGGGCCCATCGCGGTCGGTGAGCGCGCTGATTGCGCCGCTGGCGATATCGAGCGCGTAGATCTCGGCATCGACGGGGTCGCTCTCCCAATCGGGCGAGCGATTGCCAGAGAAGAACAGTGTCTGGCCGTCGCGGCTCCAGGTCAGGCCGCCCCCGTCATGATATTCACCGAAGCTGAGCTGGCGCGGTGCGCCGCCGGTTGCAGGGACGAGGAAGATCTTGTCGAAGCCGGACTTGATATAGCCCGCGCCATCGGCGCGATAGGACAGCAGGTCATAGGTTTCGAGCGGTGCAGCCCAGGTCGCGCCCTCGGGCTTGTCCGGCGCCTTGCCGAGCTTGGGCCCCTCTGCGGGGACGAACATGGTATAGGCGATCTGGCGGCCATCGGGCGACCAGGCGATGTTGCCGGGGCTTTGCGGCAGGCCGGTGATGCGCGCCGCTTCCCCCGATGCCATCCAGCGCACATAAAGTTGCGGTGCGCCGCCTTCTGCGGTGGAGACATAGGCCAGGCGCTTGCCGTCGGGCGACCATCGCGGCTGGCTGTGGCTGCCCGGACCAGCGGCAACCGGGGCCAGCTCACCGGTGCCCGCATCGACCAGCCAGATCGAGGCGACGGTCTTGTCCGCCATGATGTCGTTGCCGCGGCGCACAAAGGCGATCCTGCTGCCATCGGGTGCGATCTGCGGGTCGGCGGCCACCTCGAGCGCAAACAGGTCCTGTCCGGTCAGCCGGGTATCGGGCGCGGTCTGCGCCAACAGGGCGGCAGGGCTGGCGAAGGCAAGCAGCATGGCGGCAAGGCGGACGGTGCGCATATGGAGGAGCTTTCTTCTAGAAGGGGTGAGCCGTGGCAAGCGTGGCTGGTGCAATGGTGCGCCGCCCGTTCGTGAGCGTCAAGCAGGAGATGGCCCGCGCTTGAACGGCAGCATTTCGGTCAGCATTTCGCGATCGGCTTCCACCGCCGCACGTTCACGCTCGAGGAAATCGCCGACCGCGCGGCGGAAGCCGGGATCGGGCAGATAGTGCGCCGACCAGGTGATCTCGGGCGCATAGCCGCGCGCCATCTTGTGCCCGCCCTGCGCGCCCGCCTCGACGCGGCTGAGACCCCGCGCCAACGCCGCGTCGATCGCCTGATAATAGCAGAGCTCGAAATGCAGGAATGGCTTGTCGAGAGTGCAGCCCCAATAGCGGCCGTAGAGCGTGTCACTGCCGATGAAGTTGAGCGCGCCGGCGATCGGATGACCATCGTGCAGCGCGAGGATCAGCAGGATCCGGTCGGCCATCGTCCGCCCCATCAGGGTGAATGCCTCGCGGGTGAGATAGGGCTGGCCCCATTTGCGCGCACCGGTGTCCTGATAGAAGATCCAGAACGCATCCCAATGCTCCTCGGTGATCGCATCGCCGGTGAGGTGGACTATCTCGACACCCTCCTGTGCCTTGGCCCGCTCCTTGCGCAGTTCCTTGCGCTTGCGCGATGTCAGCGAAGCGAGAAAGCCCTCGAAATTGCCATAGTGCTCGTCGTGCCAGTGGAACTGCGTATCGGCGCGCAGCAGCCATCCGGCCTGCTCGAACAGTGGCAGCTGCGCAGGCTCGATAAAGGTTGCGTGCACCGAGGACAGGCCGTTCTGCTCGGCCAGGTTCTGCGCGGCGGTCAGGATCGGCAACGCCCAGACCGGATCGGCGAGCAGGATGCGCGGGCCGGTCGCCGGGGTGAACGGCACCGCGATCTGAAGCTTGGGATAATAGCTGCCCCCGGCATTCTCCCAAGCGTGCGCCCAATTGTGGTCGAAGACGTATTCGCCCTGGCTGTGGCTCTTGAGATAGGCGGGAAGCGCAGCGACGAGTGCACCATCCTGGCCGCGAATGGTGATCGGGGCAGGGGTCCATCCGGTGCCGCGCCCGACGCTGCCGGATTGCTCGAGCAGGCTGAGGAACGCATGGCTGACGAACGGATTGTCCGATCCGGCCAGCGCGTCCCATTGGGCTGCATCGAGTCCGGCGATGCTGCGGCCAACCTCTGCGGTGATCGCCCGCTCGCTCATTCGGGTCGGGCTGCCCGTTCGTAGATCGGCGCATCGGCATGGGCGGAGGCGATGGCGTGCTGCTCATCGCTGCGCACGGTCCAGGTCAGCACCGGCAGGCCGCGCGCGCGCTGCGCGGTGGCAAAGGCGCTGGGCAGGTCGCGGATGTCATAGGCCAGGAAATCGGGCATGGCGCGCCACAGGTCGCGGTGGCGCTGCAGCGTGCCCTTCCAATTGCGACTGCCCTCCTCGGTCACCACCAGACCTCGCGTAACATGCGGCGCCTGCCGACGGAACCACGCCGATACCGCCGGGTGAAAGCTCATGATCGCCGCCCTGCCGCCATAGCCTTCGAGCGCGCGGCGCACCGCCAGGCACAAAGGTGCAACATGGTCGTTATCGGTCTTGATCTCGATCAGCACCGGCGCGCGCCCACGCACCACGCCCAACACCGCGCCCAGCTCGGCAATCGCACCGTTCTGGCCCATCAGGCGGATCTGAGTCAGTTCGGCTGCAGTCTTGCCGTCAACCCGGCCCTGCGCCAGCGTCAGGCGGCTGAGTGAAAAGTCGTGAAACACCACCGCACGGTTGTCGATGCTGCGCTGGACATCGCATTCGATGCCATGGCCTGCCGCGATTGCTGCAGCGAAGGCGGGCAGGCCGTTTTCGAGAACCGGCCCATCCCACATCCCGTCATGCAGTCCGCGATGCGCGTAGGGCTGCTCTCCCAGCCAGGCGATGCGGCGGGGGTCGGGCGGCGGCGCCAGCCAGCCGTCAAGCAGGCCGAATGGCAACAATTGCATCGATTTCCACGGCTGCACCCAGTGGCAGCACCGGCACGCCCACGGCGCTGCGGGCATGCTGGCCGGCCGGGCCGAATACCTGCGCCATCAGGTCGGACGCGCCATTGGCGACCTTGGGCTGGGCATTGAACTCTGGCGTGCTGGCAATGAACGCGCCCAGTTTCACGATCCGCTCGACGCGGTCGAGCGAGCCCAGAGCCGCCTTCATCTGCGCGATCAGCATGATGCCGCACGCGCGCGCAGCGGCTTCTCCGGCTTCGAGCGAAACGTTCTCGCCCAGCCGACCCGTGACGACCTTGCCGTCGACAAACGGAAGTTGACCCGAAATGTAGAGCATTCCGTTCACTTCCACGGCGGGAACATAGGATGCCACAGGGGCTGCGGGCTGGGGCAGTTCCAACCCGATCTCGGCGAGCCTTTTTTCAACGATGTCAGTCATGTGCGCATTCTCTCCAATGGGTGGGCGTGCGTCAAGCCGCAGCTGCAATGCCGGGGGCAGGGACGCCGAGCGCGAAACGTTCGAGAACCCAGTCGAGCGCCTCGTGCCAGCTATCGATCCGGGCGTGCGCGTGGCCCGCATCGGCAGCGCACACGATATGCGGGGCCAGTGCGGTCTCTCCGACCATGTGCAGCCGCCAGACCTCGGGCGCATGCTCGGCGGCGGATGCGTGGTGCTGCGGAAGATCGTCGACAAAGATCGCAACGCTGGGCGCATGCTCGTCGATGATCCGCTTCAGCGGTTCGCCCTTGGGCCCCTGGTTGCAAACGACGCGGTGGTGGACGCCAAAGCGCGCGAGTTGCTCGCTGCGCGACTGCTGCCGGTGATCCATAAGGTTGGTCAGCACGACAATGTCGGCCTGTTCGCTGATGGCTTGCAGAGCCTCTATCGCGCCGGGGATCGGCATCTGGCGGTGCATTTCGGTGTCGAAGAACGCATTGAGCAAAGGCCAGATATCACCCGGCTTCAACGCTTCGCGGGTCTTGCGGTCGATCAAGGCCTTGGCGAAATCGCCGCCGGAAAAATCGAAGTCGATGGCGTGCACCTCATCCAGCCATTCGCGAAATGGTGCGACCATATACAGCAGCACCTCATCGCAATCCGTGATCAGCAGCGGGCGGGGCGCGCGGGGGGAGGTGGTCATGTCGGGTCCGTTCGGGGTCATGTCTGGCGTTCAAGTTCGATGCGGGCGTTGACCAAAGCCGGCGGGCTGGTGCCGATAGCCTCGGCAGCGGCGATCAGATCGGCCTCGTGTCCCTCGAGATAACGGATAAATTCCGCCAGGATTCCCGGGTTCGACGCGCCCTGACGCAGATCGTCGACGGTCATTCCGGTGAGTGACAGCAACCGCTCGGCGCGCTCGCCATCAGCCAGCAGCCAGGACAGCGCCAGCAGCGCCATCGTCGCCGGGTCATGCTGGCCCCGGTCTGGCCTGAATGTGTCTGGCCTGATTGTGTCGGTCACGGCTTTGGCCTACATCCGCGTTCTGGTGAATAACGTCCGCTGCCTTGCGCACCGGCAATTTGGATAAGCGGTTCAGTGGCAAAAAGAGTGCTGGTTGTCGAGGACAACGACCTCAATCGCAAACTTTTCTGCGATCTCCTCACCGCGCACGGTTTTGCCGTCGAGGGGCTGGCCGATGGCCGGGAGGTGATGGAACGCGCGCGCGATTTCGTGCCGGGTCTGATTATCATGGATATCCAGTTGCCGCACATCAGCGGGCTGGAACTGATCGAAGCGCTCAAGGCCGATCGCGATCTGCGGCTGATCCCGATCATGGCGGTCACGGCTTATGCCGGCAAGGGCGACGAGGACCGCATCCGCGACGCCGGGGCCGAAGGCTATGTCTCCAAGCCGGTATCAATCGGTCCGTTCATGGCCGCGGTGAACGCGCTCGTCTAGCGCGCTCACCGCTCGCACCGCTTCAGATGCGCTCGATGATAATGGCAGGCGCCATGCCGCCCGCGGCGCACATCGTGATCAGGCCATAACGGCCGCCCGAGCGTTCCAGCTCGTCGAGTGCTGTGCCGATCAGCATCGATCCGGTCGCGCCGATCGGATGGCCCAGCGCCATCGCGCCGCCGTTGATGTTGACCTTCTCGCGGTCGAGATCGAGATCGCGGATGAACTTTTCGGCCACCACCGAAAACGCCTCGTTAATCTCCCAGACGTCGATATCGTCCTTGGTCAGGCCAGCTCGTTCCAGCGCCTTCTTGGCGGCGGGGACAGGCGCGTTGAGCATCAGCGTCGGGTCATCGCCCATGTTGACATAAGTGACGATCCGCGCGCGCGGCTTGAGGCCGTGCTTGTCGGCATAATCCTTCGAGGTGATCAGCACCGCGGCGGCACCGTCGACCACGCCAGAGCTGTTGCCAGCATGGTGCACGTGTTCGATCGTCAGGTCGGGATAGCGCCGGTTGATCTGCTTGCGGAAGGTGGTGCCACCGATCTCGAAATCGGCAAGTGCGGTGAATGCGGGCTTGAGGCCTGCGAGGCTCTCTGCGGTGGTTTCGGGGCGCGGAAACTCCTCGCGATCGAGCGCGACCGAACCGTCGGGATTGTGCACCGGCACCACCGATTTGTCGAAACGGCCCTCGGCGATCGCACGCGCCGCGCGCTGCTGGCTGACCAGCGCCAGCGCATCGAGCGCCTCGCGCGAAATGCCCTCGATCGAGGCGATCGCATCGCCGCACACGCCCTGGTGCGACTGCGGGTGCAGTTCGTCGAGCGCGGGGTTGTGCGACCCCATCAGCGGCGGCGGCAGGCCTGCGCTGGCTTCGGCCGCGCCGACCTGCTGGGTGTAGCTCATCATCTCGGTGCCGCCTGCGATCACGCAGTCTTCCATGCCCGACATCACCGATGCCGTCGCCATGTTGACCGAGGTGATGCCGCCGCCACAGAACCGGTCGAGAGTCACGCCGCTGGCCTTGACGTCATAGCCCGCCGCGAGCGCGGCCATGCGGCCGAGGTCGCCGCCCTGCTTGCCCTTCTGGGTCGAGGTCGACCAGACAATGTCGTCGACGGTGGCGGTGTCGAGGTGGTTGCGATCCTTGATCGCCCTGAGCACGGTCGCCGCCAGATCCTGCGGATGCAGGTGCGACAGCGCGCCCTTGCCGGGCTTGCCGACCCCGCGCGGGGTACGGACAGCGTCGATGATAAAGGCGTCGGCCATGCAGGTATCCTCTCGATGATTTAACCGATCAGTTAAACCATCGCCGAATGGCCAGCAAGCGTCAATTCATCGCTTCGAGTTTCTCGTTGCACTCAAGCCATGTCGCTTCGGCTGCGGCAAGTTCGTCACCGAGCCGGGTGCGTTGCCGCGCCAGTTCGCTCATCGTCAGCTTGGCGTGCTCTGGCTTGGCCGACGAAGGGTCGAACATTGCGCGATCGATGTCCGAACACTGCGCCTGCAGTTCGGCCACCGCCTTTTCCGCCGCCTTGACCCTGTTCTCCACCTTGCGGATCTGATCGCGGTGGAAGGCATCGGCCTTTTTGTCCTTCTTGGACATCTTGGGCTTGGCTTCGCCCTTGGGCTGGTTGATGCCGAGCACGAAGTCCATGTAATCACGCATCGAGCCGTTGTATTCGGTCGCGGTCCCTTCATCGACCAGCACCAGCCGGTCGGCGGTCAGCTCGACCATGTGCCGGTCATGGCTGATCAGGATCACCGCGCCGTCATATTCGTTGAGCGCCTGCACCAGAGCCTCGCGCGCATCGACGTCCAGGTGGTTGGTCGGTTCATCGAGGATCAGCAGATGCGGCGCATCGCGGGTGATCAGCGCCAGCGCCAGCCGCGCGCGCTCGCCGCCCGACAGGGTGCCGACGCTTGACATCGCGCGGTTGCCCGAAAAGCCGAAACGGCCGAGCTGTGCGCGGACGGCAGCCGGGGTCTTGCCCTTCATCGCGCGGGTCATCTGTTCGAGCGGGGTGCTGTCGCTCTCGAGCTCTTCGACCTGATACTGGGTGAAATAGCCGATCTGCATCTTGCCTGCGGTTTCCATCGCACCTTCGAGCGGAGGAAGCTGCGCTGCGAGCAGGCGGGCGAGCGTGGTCTTGCCGTTGCCGTTGCGGCCCAAGAGCGCGATCCGGTCGTCGGGATCGATCCTGAGGTTCAGCCGCCGCAGGATCGGGGTATCGGCGCTGTAACCGACAGCGGCCAGATCCAGCGTGATCAACGGCGGTTTCAGCTCGGACGGGCTGGGGAAGTCGAAGGTCAGGCTCGGATCTTCCATCAGCGCGGTGATCGGCTGCATCTTGGCGAGCATCTTGGCACGCGACTGCGCCTGCTTGGCGGTCGAGGCGCGGGCGCTGTTGCGCGCGACATAATCCTGCAGCTTGGCGCGCTGGGCATCCTGCGAAGCCTTGGCGGCGGCGAGCTGCGCCGCGCGTTCGGCACGTTGCCGCTCGAAGCTGTCATAGCCGCCGGGATACAGCGTCACCTTGCCACCCTGCAGGTGCAGGATATGGTCGACCACGTTGTTGAGCAGGTCGCGTTCATGGCTGATCACGATCAGCGTCGCCGGATACGCCTTGAGGAAATTCTCCAGCCACAAGGTCGCTTCGAGATCGAGGTGGTTCGAGGGTTCGTCGAGCAGCAGCACGTCGGGCTGCGAAAACAGCAGAGCGCCGAGGGCAACGCGCATCTTCCAGCCACCCGAAAAGCTGTCGAGCGGTCGGTTCTGCATCTCGTCGTCGAAACCCAGCCCCGTAAGGATGATCGCCGCGCGCGAGGGGGCGCTATAGGCATCGATCGCGAGCAGGCGTTCGTGGACATCGCCCAGCCGGTCGGGGTCAGTGCAGGTTTCGGCTTCTTCGAGCAGGCTGGTGCGCTCGACATCGGCCGCCAGCACCGTATCGAGCGGGGTCATCGCGCCGTGCGGCGCTTCCTGCGCAATATAGCCCAGCTTCGCGAGGCGCGGCAGCTCGATTTCGCCGTCATCGGGCTCGAGTTCGCCGATCATCACCTTCATCAGCGTGGACTTGCCTGCGCCGTTGCGCCCGATCAGGCCGATGCGGCCGCCGGGGGGAATGGCTGCGGTTGCGCCGTCGAGGATCGTGCGGCCACCAAGCCGGACGGTGATGTTGTTCATTGCGAGCATGGACGCGCGCCTATCAGGATGCGGCGCATTAGCCAAGTGGAGCGTTGCTGCATTGCAGCAAGAACGAGCCGAATTCCTCGAAACAGCTTGCCCGTGAATGAACACACCGCCGCCTTTGATACACTTTGCGACACTTTTTGCCTGATCCGGCACAGCTGTGCGACAATGCCCCCCTATAACGGCTCTCAAGGAAGTCGTCCGGGTCCCACCCCATCCCCCTTTGCGTTGGGGCCGGGGCGGCCTCCTCCCCAAAGGACATGAACCACAGAGGAATACCCCATGAAAAAGACCCTTATAGCAGGTGCCGCTCTCGCCGCGATGCTCACTGGCAGCATGGCCATGGCCCAACCAGGCGGCGGCAAGATGCGCGGCCCTGATGGCAATCAGGACGGCGTGACCACCGAAGCCGAGGTCCGCGCCCATGCCCGCGAGCGCTTTGCCAAGATGGACATCAACAACGATGGCAAGATCGACAAGGCCGATCGTGAGGCTCGCCAGGCGGAGCGGTTCAAGAAGCTGGACACCGACGGAAACGGTCAGATCAGCCAGGCCGAGATGACCGCAGCACGCGAAGCCCGTGAAGCCAAGCGCGGTGAGCGCATGGCTCAGCGTGGCGCCGAGGCCAAGCCGGGCGAGAAGCGCGGTGGACCCGGCGGCAAATGGCGCGGCAAGCGCGGCGGTGGCGGCGAAGCCATGCAGCGCGGCATGATGCGGATGGACACCAACAAGGACGGCGCCATCTCGCTGGCCGAGTTCGAAGCCGCCGCAGTCGAGCGCTTCAAGCGGCAGGACACCAACAATGACGGCCAGGTGACCAAGGCCGAGCGGGATGCCGCCCGCGAAGCGATGAAGCAGCGCTGGCAGGACAAGCGCGCTAACCCCGCGGGCTGATCCAGCCTTGATCCGACCTTCCGGCCCCGGTGCAGGTTCCCCGCTGCATCGGGGCTGGTTGCCTTTGACCCCCGCAACCGGCACATGCTGAATTGATATGAGCGAACCCGTCCACATCCTGCTCGTCGATGACGAACCGTCCTTGCGCGAACCGCTGGCCGAATATCTCGTCGGGCAGGGCTTCGACGTGACCGAAGCCGGCGATGCCGCCCGAGCGCGGACTTTGATGCGCGACCAGCGTTTCTCCATCCTGCTGCTCGATATCATGATGCCCGGCGAGGATGGCCTGAGCCTGTGCCGCCATGTTGCCGCGCAATCCGAAATCCCGGTGATCCTGCTGACCGCCAAGGGCGAGGCTATGGACCGAATCATCGGGCTGGAGATCGGCGCCGACGATTACGTGGTCAAACCCTTCGATCCGCGCGAGCTGGTGGCGCGGATCAAGACCGTGCTGCGCCGGGCCGCGCGCTCACCCCAGGCTCTCGAGGAAGAGGTGCAGGGCTTCGAGTTCGAAGGCTGGACGCTCGACACCGTCAAGCGCCGCCTGATCGATCCCGATGGCGCGCTGGTCCCGATCTCCACCGCGGAATTCAAGCTGTTGCAGGTGTTTGCCGAACATGCAGGCCATGTGCTCAACCGCGACCAGTTGCTCGATCTGGCGCATGGTCGCGAGGCGCATCTTTTCGACCGCGCGATCGACAACCAGATCAGCCGTCTGCGCAAGAAGGTCGAGGTCGACAACCGAAGCCCCAAGCTGATCAAGACCGTATGGGGCGGCGGCTACACGCTGGCTGCCAAGGTGCGCCGCCTGGCGAGCCCCGACGCTTCATGACCCTGCTGAAACGGCCCAGTTTCAAGAAGTTGTCGCCGTCCAGCCTTGCCGGCCGACTGCTGCTGACCATCGCGCTTGCGCTGCTTGTCGGCCAGCTGGTCAACGGGGTGCTGCTGGTACGAGCGCAGCGCGCGCAGGCGATGGACCGGGTTGCAGCGGAAGCTGCGGTAAGGCTGATTGCCGCGACCGACAGGATCGAGCAAGGCCGCCCGTTGCGCGAGCGAAGGCTGAGCCGGATGAACCGTGCTCCGGGCCTCAGGCTGCGCCGCACCGAATTGACAGCCGAAAACCCGATCGAACCGGGCATGCGGACGATGCCACAGATTGAGGCGCGGCTGAGCAATATCCTGCCGAGCTATGGCGTGGAATATCGCCGGATTGACGCGGCTGTCCTGGCCGCCCCGCCGCGCCCGCAGCGTATGGCGCGGCTGTCCGCGGAAATCGCCGGGCGCGGTGAAGCGGACATCCGCCAGCTGGCGCTGATCGCAATCGAACGCCCCGACGGCCAGTGGCTCAGCATCCGCGTTCCC
>JBKBTF010000023.1:10643-47975 GCA_046291395.1 Blastomonas sp.
ACCGCATCGGGGTCACGATCATCGTCCAGACCGTGGTGCTGTATCTGGTGATGCTGGTGCCATTGATCTGGTTCACCCGGCGGATCGCGCGATCGATGGGGGCCTTGCGCGACGGTGTGGCGCTGTTCGAGCAGACCCAGCAGGCCCAGCCGATTGAGCCATCCGGCCCCAGCGACCTGGCCGACCTGACCCGGTCGTTCAACGCGATGAGCGCGCGAATCTCCGCGATGCTCAACGAGAAGGACGTGATGCTCGGCGCGATCGGGCATGATCTCAAGACGCCTTTGGCGGCGCTCAGGGTCCGCGTCGAATCGGTGCCCGATGACCGCCAGCGCTCACGCATGGTCGCCAGCATCGATGACATCACCCGCACGCTCGACGACATCTTGTCGCTTGCGCGGATCGGGCGGACGGGCGAGGCACCCGAGTCGGTCAACCTTGGCGCACTGGTCGAACTGATTGCCGATGAGTATCGCGATTTGGGGCAAGACGTCGAACTGGCCGATTGCGAGCGGATCGTCGCGCAGTTGCAGCTGACCTGGATCCGCCGTGCGCTGCGCAACGTCATCGGCAATGCGGTGCGCTATGGCGAGCGCGCGCGGATCAGCGTTTTGCGGCAGGCGAAGAGCGCCACGATCACCATCGACGACGACGGACCGGGTATCGCCGACGACCAGATCGAACGGATGTTCGAACCGTTCACCCGGCTCGAGGCCTCGCGCAACATGGCGACGGGCGGCACGGGCCTTGGCCTCACGCTCGCCCGCGCGGTTGCGCACCAGCATGGCGGCACGCTGACCGTGCAGAACCGGCGTGGTGCGAGTGGTGCCGTCGAAGGCCTGCGCGCGGTGCTGACGCTGCCGGTGGGGTAGGGTGTTGGGGACGTCCCTGGACTTCGCTCGGGATAGGCGGGCTGGGGGTGTGCCGGAGCCTGGCTTGCGTGGACAATGTCGTTCCGTTGAAAGCCCCCCTTTCCGTGTTCCCGAGCGAAGTCGAGGGACGTCGTGCCCCGTTGGAGAGTTTGCGCTCGACAGGCATCACACCTTCCCCTTCCCACTACCACCCGCTAATGCTCCTGCATGACCCAGAGCCTTCCCCCCACCGCCTATCCCGCCACCCGCCTGCGGCGCACCCGTGCAACCCGCTGGAGCCGCGACATGGTGCGCGAAACCAGCCTTTCGCCCGCCAACCTGATCTGGCCGCTGTTCGTGACCGAAGGCGAGGGCGTGGAAGAACCGATCGCATCGCTGCCCGGCGTGTCGCGCTGGTCGGTCGATGGCATCGTCGCCCGCGCCAAGGAGGCTGCGGAGCTTGGCATTGCCTGCATCGCGTTGTTCCCCAACACCCAGGCCGATCGCCGCAGCCAGGACGGCGCCGAAGCGCTCAACCCCGACAACCTGATGTGCCGCGCGATCCGCGCGATCAAGACGGAGCTTGGCGACCGCATCGGCGTGCTCACCGATGTCGCGCTCGACCCCTATACCGCGCATGGCCAGGACGGGCTGATCGACGATGAAGGCTACGTGCTCAACGACGCGACAGTCGCGGTGCTGGTCGGCCAGGCGCTCAACCAGGCGGCGGCGGGCGCAGATATCATCGCGCCGTCGGACATGATGGACGGCCGCATCGGTGCGATCCGCGCCGCGCTCGAAGCGCACGGACACCACAACGTCCAGATCATGAGCTATGCCGCCAAATATGCGAGCGCGTTCTACGGGCCGTTCCGCGACGCAGTAGGCTCCTCCGGGCTGCTCAAGGGCGACAAGAAAAGCTATCAGATGGACCCGGCCAACGGTGACGAGGCGCTGCGCGAGGTCGCGATGGACATCGCCGAGGGTGCCGACAGCGTCATGGTCAAGCCCGGCCTGCCATACCTCGATATCGCAGCAAAGGTGAAGCAGACCTTCGGGCTGCCGACCTATGCCTATATGGTGTCAGGCGAATATGCGATGATCGAGGCGATGGCGGCGGTTGGCGCGGGCGACCGCGACGCCGTGGTGCTCGAAAGCCTGCTCGCCTTCCGCCGCGCAGGATGCAGCGGCATATTGACCTATCACGCGCTCCACGCGGCCAAGTTGCTGGCGAAGGGTTGAAATCATGCAGGACCTTACGATCATCAGCCTGCACGGCAAGACCCCGCGCATCCACGACAGCGCCTTCATCGCGCCGGGATGCCGCATCATCGGCGATGTCGAGATCGGCCCCGGTGCCAGCATCTGGTACAATTGCGTCATCCGCGCCGACGTCAACCGCATCGTCATCGGCGCGCGCACCAATGTGCAGGACGGCAGCATCATCCATTGCGACAGCCCGCGCCCCGGCCAGCCGGACGGCTTTCCCACGCTGATCGGTGACGATGTTCTGATCGGCCATCTGGCGATGGTGCATGGCTGCGTGCTGGAGCCCCGCGCGTTCGTCGGGCTGGGCTCGATCGTCATGGACGGGTGCCGGATCGGCAGCGATGCCATGCTGGCGGCGGGCGCGATGCTCACGCCGGGCAAGTCGATACCGGGCGGCCAACTCTGGGGCGGCCGTCCGGCACAGTATATGCGCGATCTGCCCCCGCCTGCGATCGCCGACGTGCAGGTGGGCGTCGCGCATTATGTCGACAACGCACGCGCCCACAAGGCCGCGATCGACGGCTCCGGATCCTGACACTGGACCGGACCGTGTGGCTGACCCTGATCGATCATCTCCCCTGGATATGTGCGCTGGTAGCGACGCTGGCCGCGCTGGAGCTGCTGCGCCGACTGCGCATGGCTCAGCGGGAGAATTGGGCGCTCCGCCAGGACCGCAACCGGGTCCGTCTCTCGCTCGACCTGGCTCACAGCGTCGGCAGAATGGGCATCTGGCAGTTCGACCGACTGGAAGCATCGTTGCTCTGGTCGGACGAGGTGTTCGTCATCCACCAGCGCGACCGTAGGAGAGGTCAGCCCGGGCTGCAGGAGGCGGTGTCTTATTACCACCCCGACGACCGCCTGAAGGTTGCCGACGCAGTGCAGCGCTCGCTCGACCATGGCGAGGATTATGATTTCCGTGCGCGCATCCTCACCGATCATGGAGAGGTGCGCGAGGTGATGTCCCGCGGAACTTGCCGCTTCGGCCGGGACGGCTCGACCATCGGCGTGCTCGGGTTCATCATAGATCTGACATCGGGGCCCGTCGAACAGGCGTGAGCCAGTGTCAGCCGGCGCGGTAATCGCGCGGCGGCACGAACCGCTCGCCGCGTGCCCGCGCCTGTATCGCCTCATCCGCGATCGCGGTCTTGCGCTCGACAGCGGCGATGCGCGAGGCCTTGCGCCGGGTCAGGCCACCGCTTTCCTCGGTCATCGCCATCGCCACCTTGCGGATCTGATCGCCGCGCGTTCCGATCAGCAGCGCCAGAAACACCGATGCGAGCGAGATCGAAAGGAATGATATGAACACACTGTCTGGTGACATGCTGACCCCCTTTTTTGAACAAGTTCACAAAGATGTGCGCATTGCTGGTTAAGCGCCCCTTGGCAGCAGGGGTTAACAAGGCGTTGACGACAGATTTATCTTCTCTTTACCTCTCGCACGGGCGGGACGGGTGCAATATCGGTCGATCCTTCACGCAACGAAAGTCCGCCATGCCAAGCCAGATCGCGCCAACCGTCCTGCTGCTCGCCATATCCAACATCTTCATGACCACGGCCTGGTACTGGCATCTGAAAGGAGGGCCGGAGGCTGCGGCCGCCCGCCCGATCTTCTGGGTCATCGCCATCAGCTGGGGCATCGCGCTGGTCGAATACTGCTTTGCCGTGCCCGCCAACCGTATCGGCTTTGCCCATGGCTGGACACCGGGCCAGCTCAAGATCGTGCAGGAAGCACTGGCGTTGACCGTGTTCGGTGTGTTCATGGTCGCGGTCCTGGGCGAGGCGCTGCACTGGCGGCACCTTGCCGCCTTTGCCTGCATCATGGCGGGCGTTGGTTTCCTGTTCGTTGGCAAATAGGCATTACAGACGCGGCTCCATCGGGCATTTACGTCCGCACCCGCTTGCTTGGAGTTTGCCATGACCGACAGCTACAGCCTGACCCTGTCCTGTGCCGACCGTCCCGGCATCGTTGCCGCTGTTGCGGGGTTTCTCGCCGCCCATCGAGCCAATATCCTGGAATCGCAGCAATATAACGATCGGATCCAGGACCGGTTCTTCATGCGCGTCAGCTTCGAATTGATCGATGGGGCGGATCCGATCGCCAGTTTTCGCGAAGCCTTTACGGGCGTCGCTCAGGCCCATTCGATGCAATGGTCGATCCGCGATACGGCCGAGCCGCGACGCGTGCTGCTGTTGGTATCGAAGTTCGATCATTGCCTGGGCGACCTGCTGTACCGCACGCGCATCGGCGAGCTCAACATGGCTGTCACCGGCATCGTCTCCAACCATCCGCGCGAGGCGATCAGCCACACGATGATCGGCAATATCCCCCATCACCACCTTCCGGTGACCGCGGCAACAAAGCCAGCACAGGAGGCAGCGATCCGCGCGATCATCGAGCAGACCGGCACCGAGATGGTGGTGCTGGCGCGCTACATGCAGATCCTGTCGGGCGACATGGCCAGCTATCTTTCCGGGCGGTGCATCAACATCCATCACAGCTTTCTTCCCGGTTTCAAGGGGGCCAGGCCCTACCACCAGGCCTGGGAGCGGGGCGTGAAGATCATCGGTGCGACCGCGCATTACGTGACCGGCGATCTCGACGAGGGGCCGATCATCCATCAGGATGTCGAGGCCATCAGCCACAGCGACACGCCCGACGATCTGGTGCGAAAGGGACGGGATATCGAGCGCCGCGTGCTGTCGCGTGCGGTCCGCTACCATCTCGAGGACCGGGTGCTGATCAACGGCAGCAAGACCGTGGTTTTCCACGATTGATCTGCTGATGGTAGGGAACCGTTAACCCGCCGGCGCGATCATGCCGTGTGGCGAAAATTGACCCCATTTCCTCCCGCAGGACGCAGCAGAATCAGGCGCTGATCATCATTCTGTCGGTGCTGCTTGCCGCCTTGGCCGGATGGAACCTCAACGCCTGGTTGATGCCGATGCCACAGGATGTTGTGGCTCTGCAAATGCTTGACCATGCCGAAACGCCCGATCCGTGGGCAACCTCGCGCGAGCAGCGTCGGCTGCTTGAAGTGCAGGAAGATGCTCCGGCACCGGTAGCGGAGCTTACCCGCACGCCGCACGTCGGCGCTGAGCCGGATGCGGTGTCGGCCCGGTTCGGTATCTGTGGCGGCGGCGCGCGGGTGACATGCGTTGTCGATGGCGACACCATCTGGCTGCGCGGGCAGAAGATCCGCATTGCTGATATCGATACGCCCGAAATATCCTCGCCACGATGCCCCGCCGAGCTCCAGCGCGGCAGGCTTGCCACCCGTCGCCTGGTCGAATTGCTCAACACCGGGCCGTTCATGCTGGAGCCGGCTGACCGCGCGCAGGACCGTTATGGCCGGGCGCTGTATCGGCTGACCCGTGGCGGGACGAGTCTGGGCGATACGCTGGTGGGAGAGGGACTGGCAGTGTGGTATGGGAACGGTCGGCCCGATTGGTGCTGATAGCCGCCTAGATCGGCGCGCCGACCGCTTTGCGTCGTGCCTCGTCGGGCATGTCGAACAATACCCGCCGCTGCTTGAAATCGATCATCATCCGGCTGAACAGGCGCAAAGTGCCCATGCCCAGCAGCAGGGCTGGGGTCTTGTCGAGGCCCAGTTGGGCAAAGGCTTCGGAGTCGGTGAACAAGATCGAAACATATTCGAACTGCGCGCGCCCGATCCGGAAATCCTGGGCCAGCCCGGCATTCACGTCAATCGACTGACCGGTCACCGAAATCAGGCTGCCCTGTTCCTGGGTCAGGCGCTTGCCATTGCCCAGCCGTCGCAGCAGGGCCAGATTGCCGATATTGGCCTGCGCCCCGGTATCGATCACCACGCTGATCCGTCGCCCATCCAGGGTGGCATCGGTAAATATCAGCTGGCCCGATCTGCGCCGCGCGGTGACGACGATCTCGAAATCGCCGGGCGGCGCGCGCCGGGCAACATCCTCGATGCTGATTGCGTTTGTGGTGAAATCGAACAGGATGCGCTGGTCCTGCAGGCCATCCAGCCCCAGAATCCCGTCAGCACCGATGTGATGCGATTCAAGGATCGGTGCGACCACCTCTCCATAATTCTGCCGCCCCAAGGTGAGTTCCGGCACATACACCGTCTCCACCATCTTGCTGCCCGCAATGCTGACCAGGCGGGCGATCTCGGCGAACTGGAGCATCAGCCTTGCTGCGACATCGCGCGAGACGACAGTGCGTTCGGACCCTGTATCGATCAGAAAGGAAAACGGCCCGCGACCATCGATGCTGACCGGTACCGTCATGCGATCGGCGCGGTCCTGGGCGATGCTGACCACCTCCGCGCTGGTGCTGACCGGATTGGCCTCGAGCGCGCCGACGGTCGCATTGGCCATCCCTGGCTCGGGGCCGGCAGGTTGCGCGCTGACCTCAGGCGTAGACAGGGCAATGACGAGAGCCAGCGCACCGGACAGGGGGCGTAAGGTCATTGTAGCGATCCTCTCCCGCGCCCGCAGGTCCATGCCGTTTCGGCGCGTGGCAAGATTACCACCGCAGCCGATCGGTGGCAATCAATCGCCGCGCATCGCCATGGCAGCCAGACTCTCGGCCTCGACCAGCAACGCATCGTCGGTCGATCCCTGCGCGACGTTTTCGCGCCCGATCATCACCAGCACCGGCACCGCGAGCGGGCTGACGCGTTCCAGGTCGACATGCAGCATCGTGCCCACGGCGCGGTCGAGAAGGTCGCCGAGCCGCCCGACATCGGTCATCCGCGCGCGCGCATCGGCCCACGCCGCCTCCAGCAGCACATGGTCGGGCTCGTATTTGCGCAAGACGTCATAGATCAGGTCGGTCGAGAAGGTGACCTGCCGCCCGGACTTCTTCTTGCCCGGGTGCTGGCGTTCGACCAGCCCGCTGATCACCGCGACCTCGCGAAAGGCGCGCTTGAGCAGATACGAATTCTGCACCCAGTCGGTGAACTCATCGGCAAGGATATCGGCCGAGAGCAGGGCTCCGGGGTCCGTGATCGGCTTCAGACCCCAGACCGCCAGCGCATAATCATTGGCGACGAAGCCCATCGGCTGCAGCCCGCGATCCTCCATCCGCCGGGTGAGCAGCATGCCCAGTGACTGGTGCGCGTTCCAGCCCTCGAACGGGTAGCAGACCATGTAATGCCGCCCGTGATGTGGGAAGGTTTCGACCAGAAGCTGGTCGGGCGCGGGCATCGCCGAGCGCCAGTCCTGCATCTCGAGCCACTCGCGCACGTCATCGGGAAAGCGGGCCCAGCTCGCGCGGTCGGTGAGGAAGTTGCGCACCCGCTGCGACAGATGCGTGGTCAGCGGCATCCGCGCGCCGCCATAGCTCGGGATCTGCGACGCCTTGGATGATGCCTTGACCAGCAGGTCCATGTCCTTGATCCGTTCGACCTCGAGCCCCATGCCGGCAAACACGAAGGTATCGCCCGGCGCGAGCTGCGCGGCAAAATTCTCCTCTACCCGCCCCAGCGAGCGCCCGTTTTTAAACCGCACCTCGAGCATCGGGGCGTCGACGATGATCCCGGCATTGAGGCGATATGCTTGTGCGAACTTGGGGTGCGCCAGTCGCCATGTGCCATCGGCGAGCCGCACCAGGCGCTTGAACTTGTCATAGGCCCTGAGCGAATAGCCGCCGTTCTCGACAAAGCCGAGCACACGTTGGAAGGCTGCGCGGTCGATGCCGCTATAGGGCAGTGCGGACTGCACCTCGTCGAGCAGTGCATCCTCGTGGAATGGTCCCGCGCAGGCCGCGCCCATGATATACTGCGCGAGCACGTCGAGCCCTCCCGGGCGGAAGGACTCGCCATCGCGCTGGCCCTCGGTGACCGCATCGAACGCCGCCTGCGCCTCGAGAAATTCGAAGCGGTTGCCCGGCACCAGGATCGCGCGGCTGGGGCTATCGAGGCGGTGGTTGGCACGGCCGATCCGCTGCAGCAGCCGCGACGAACCCTTGGGCGCGCCCATCTGGATCACGCAATCGACATTGCCCCAGTCGACGCCGAGATCGAGGCTGGCGGTGGCGACCAGGGCGCGCAGCTCGCCGCGCGCCATCGCGCCCTCGACCTTGCGCCGCGCCTCGACCGAGAGCGAGCCGTGGTGGATGCCGATCGGCAGATGCGCCTCGTTTAGCTCCCAGAGCTTCTGGAAGATGAACTCGGCGAGGAAGCGCGTGTTGCAGAACACCAAAGTCGTCTGGTTGCGCGATATCTCCTCGAGCACCTGCGGCACCGCATAGTTGCCGCTGTGCCCGGCCCAGGGGACACGGTCGTCGGTGATGAGGATCGAGAGGTCAGGCTCGGCACCGGGCTCGCCCTCTACCAAAGCCACGGTATCGATATCGCCATAAGGCGCGAGCCAGGCGCGATAGGCGTCGGAATCGGCTACGGTGGCGGACAACGCCACACGGCGCAGCGACGGGGCAATCGCCTGTAGCCGGGCGAGGGAGAGGTTGAGCAGATCGCCGCGCTTGGATGTGGCGAAGGCGTGGACCTCGTCGACGATCACGGTCTTGAGCCCCGCGAACATCTCGAAGCTTTCGGGGTACGAGAGCAGCAGGCTCAAGGATTCGGGCGTGGTCAGCAGGATGTGCGGCGGGCGTGCGCGCTGGCGCGCCTTGCGGTCCGATGGCGTATCGCCGCTGCGGGTCTCAATGGAGATGCCCAGCCCCATCTCGGTCACCGGGGTCAGCAGATTGCGTTGAATGTCGTGCGCGAGTGCTTTCAGCGGCGAGATATAGAGCGTGTGCAGTCCCTCATGGGTCTTGCCGTCGGTGAAATCGGCGAGCGTGGGCAGGAACCCCGCGAGCGTCTTGCCTGCGCCGGTCGAGGCGACCAGCAGCGCGTGGCGTCCGGCGTCTGCCTGATCGAGCATCTCCATCTGATGCCGCCGGGGTGCCCAACCGCGCTGCCCGAACCAGTCGGTGATGATTTCGGGCAGCGCCATGGCTGGGGATATAGGGGGAGAGGGGGGCGAACTGAAGGGGCGGATGATCCCACAGTTCGTCATCCTGAACTTGTTTCAGGACCCATTTCTCCCCAAGCGGCTTCGGCTCCCGGGGCACAATGGGCCCTGAAACAGGTTCAGGGTGACGAGAACGTGGGCATTTGGATCAGTGGCCGCCGCGGCTTCATTCCAGCGCGGTGATGATCGCCGAGAAATCGAGGCCCTGGGCATCGGCTTCCACGAATGCGGCATAGATGGCTTCCGCGCGCTCGCCCATCGGCACGTGCGCGCCATTGGCCTTGGCCGCATCGAGCGCGAGGCGCATGTCCTTGAGCATCAGCGCGGCGGCAAAGCCTCCGGTATAGCCATTGTCGGCCGGACTGGCGGGGCCGACGCCGGGGACGGGGCAATAGCTCGTCATCGACCAGCTCTGGCCCGACGCCTTGGACGAAATGTCGTAGAAGGTCTGCAGGTCGAGCCCGAGCTTTTTCGCCAGCGCAAAGGTCTCGCAGGTTGCGGCCATCGTCGCGCCCAAGAGCATGTTGTTGCAGATCTTCGCCGCCTGGCCAGCGCCATTGTCGCCCGCGTGGATCACCGCCTTTCCCATGTCCGACAGGATCGGTTCGGCGCGCGAGAAACCGGCCGAACTGCCGCCGACCATGAAGGTGAGTGTGCCGCCGTTGGCCGCCGCGATCCCGCCCGATACCGGGGCATCGACCGCGACCAACCCGCGTTCCTTGGCAGCCGCTGCGACCTGCCGAGCGGTGTCCACGTCGATCGTCGAGCAATCGATCAGCAGCGTGCCGGGCTTGGCCGCGCCGAACACGGTGTCGTTGTACACCGAGGCGACATGCTTGCCCGCAGGCAGCATCGTCACGATGACATCGGCATCGCTCACCGCCTGCACCGGATCGGAGACGGGCGTGCAGCCCGCAGCGCCCGCCCGCGCCAGCGCCTCGCCCGAAAGATCGAACGCAATGACAGTGTGCCCGGCCTTGGCAAGGTTCGCCGCCATGCCGCCGCCCATATTACCCAGGCCGATAAATCCGATGGTTGCCATGTCGATTACCTCATGTTGCAGGTGGTGCACTGACAATCACTGGCACCTCCACGTTCATTTCCGTCAGTTCTTCTGCGGGCAGCAAAGTGCGGGTCATTTCAAAGCCACCCGAATAGTCTTCCAGCAGCCAATAGCCCGATACCTTCTGGCCGTCATTTGATGCCGAACCGGCATAGTCCACCCGGTGCGCCAGATCGCTGGCACCGTCATATACCTTGGCAAATGCGACAAGCGCACCAGTGCGCGTGCCCTTGATGAAGGCCTTCAGATAGTCCGATGACGTTCCGACCGTGTTGGGCTCACTCGCTTCACCTGACAGCGCACCATTATCGTCGGTCAAGTTGAGCATGAACGGCACGGTCGGTTCGCCTGGTTCATCGTACCAATAGCTACCGGACCAGAACCCCGTCAGGTTTTCCATTGGGCATGATCAACCCATCGTCGGAATGACGAAGGAATTGCTGCCATCCACCGCGCCGTCGGGCCAGCGCGAGGTGATCGTCTTGACCTTGGTCCAGAACTTCACGCCTTCCATGCCGTGCTGGTTGGTGTCGCCGAACGCGCTGCGCTTCCATCCGCCGAAGGTGTGGTAGGCCACCGGCACCGGGATTGGTACGTTGATGCCGACCATGCCGACATTGACCCGCGCAGCGAACTCGCGCGCGGCGTGGCCGTTGCGGGTGAAGATCGCCACGCCGTTGCCATATTGGTGCTTGCTGGGGAGGGCTACCGCTTCCTCGAAATCGGCGGCGCGGACGATCTGCAGCACGGGGCCGAAGATCTCTTCCTTGTAGCTGCTCATATCGGTGGTGACGTGGTCGAACAATGTCGGGCCGACGAAAAAGCCGTTCTCATGGCCCTGCAGCGTAAAGCCGCGGCCATCGACGACGAGTTCGCCGCCTTCGTCAATGCAGGTCTGGATCCAGCCTTCGACCTTGGCCTTGTGCGCGGCGGTGACGACGGGTCCGTAATCCGCATCGGGATCGGACGAGACGCCGAGGCGCAGCTTTTCGATCGCGGGGATCAGCTTGGCGCGCAGCCGCTCTGCGGTGTCCTCGCCCACGGGCACGACGACGGGCAGTGCCATGCAGCGTTCGCCCGCCGAGCCGAAGGCGGCGCCCGCGAGATCCTTGACCACCTGGTCGAGGTCGGCATCGGGCATGACGATGCCATGGTTCTTCGCGCCGCCCATCGCCTGGACGCGCTTTCCGGCAGCGACACCGCGCTGGTAGAGATAATGCGCGACATCGGACGATCCGACGAACGACACGCCGGCGATTGCGGGGTGATCGAGGATCGCGTCGACCATTTCCTTGTCGCCATGGACGACCTGCAGGATGCCATCGGGCAGGCCCGCTTCGCTCATCAGCTCGGCAAGGCGCACCGGCACCGAAGGGTCGCGCTCGCTAGGCTTGAGGATGAAGGCGTTGCCGGTGGCGATCGCGGGGCCGAACATCCACATCGGGATCATCGCGGGGAAGTTGAACGGCGTGATGCCTGCGCCGATGCCGATCGGCAGGCGCATCGAATAGACGTCGATGCCGGGGCCCGCGCCGTGGGTGTATTCGCCCTTCGAGGCGTGCGGGATGCCGCAGCAGAATTCGATGACCTCGAGCCCGCGCTGGATATCGCCCTTGGAATCGGCGTGGACCTTGCCGTGCTCGCTCGAGAGCAAAGCGGCGAGCTCGTCGATGTTCGCTTCGACCAGGGCCTTGAAGTTGAACATGACACGGCTGCGGCGCTGCGGGTTGGTCGCGGCCCAGGCAGGTTGCGCGGCGAGCGCGGCATCGACCGCGGCATCGAGAACGGCCTTGCCGCCCAGATCGACCTTGGCCTGCACCGCTCCGCTGTTGGGATCGAAGATGTCGGACTGGCGGGTGCCTGCGGGCGCGCTCGCGCCGGGGGCCAGACGGTGGGTGACGGTGCGCATGATCGCTCTCCTAAATGGTGCTTGTCGCTTGAGGTCTCATTAGCCTCTGGCATAACTGCAAGCAATTGCGTAAAAACATCACAACAAGCTGCATAAATGCAACCCTCGGGAGCGGAAGACCATGAACTGGCGACTATCATGAACTGGGATGACCTGCGCATCTTCCTGATGCTCGCGCGCGCTGGCTCCGTCGCGGAAGCCGCGCGGCGGCTCGAGATCGACCCCACCACGGTGGCGCGCAGGCTGGCGCGGCTGTCGGGCGATCTGCAATCCACCTTGTTCGAGGCGAGCGGCAAGGGCATCGCGCTCACCGAACATGGTCGCAAATTGCTGGTCTATGCCGAGGGCGCCGAGCAGGCACTGGTCGATGCGCGCACCGAGCTGACCGGCGAGCAGACGGTATTCGCCGGAACCATCCGGGTCAGCGTCGCGGAGGGATTTGCCGCGTGGATCATCGCGCACAACCTTGCCGATTTCCACCGCCGCCACCCCGCAATCCGCATCGAGCTGGTCGCCACCAACGGTTTCCTCAACCCCTCCAAGCGCGAGGCGGACCTGGCGATCATGCTCTCGCGTCCGACTGCGGGGCCGCTCAAGGTGCGCAAGCTGGTCGATTATCAGCTCGGCGTCTATGCCGCGCGCGACTATCTCGCCGCCGCCGGGCCGATCACATCCGTCAACGACCTGCGCCGCCACCCGCTGATCGGCTATATCCCCGATTTCATCTATGCCGACGAACTGCGCTATCTCGACGAGATCGGCCCCGGGCTTGAACCGGTGCTGACCAGCTCGAGCATCAACGTGCAGCACAGCCTGATCGCCAGCGGGGCAGGCGTGGGCATTCTACCGTGCTTCATGGGCGAGCAGAACGCGCGGCTGGAGCGGGTGCTGGAAGACAGCGTGACGATCCACCGCAGCTTCTGGCTGGTGGTCCACCGCGACATGCGCAAGCTGGCGCGGGTGGATGCGTTTATCGGCTGGCTGGATGACGTCGCGCGCAGGATTGCGCCGGGGGTGGGGGAGATACCCGCCGCTTAAGGCTCGCACCAACCTCCCTCTCTCCCCTCGCGGGAGAGATACGAAGCCTTGCCAGCTTGCTGGCTAGGCGAAGTTGAGAGGGGGCGGCGATCCTGGAGCTAACGCTCCAGACCCCTCTCCCAACCCTCTCCCGCAAGGGGAGAGGGCAATAAGGCGCGCCCAGCCCAACCACCCCCGATCATCCTGAGCCGCGGGCTTCAGCCCGAGAAGTCGAAGGACCCGCGGCCACGCTGGCCCAATAGCGGGGCCTTCGACAGGCTCAGGCTGAGCGGAAGTGGGTAGCGATGTTGCTTACGGCACCACCACCTGCCTAATCGCCGTCCCGCTCGCCAGTTCATCGAACAGCGCGTTGATCTCTGACAGCGGGCTCACCGAGCTCAGCAGTTTCTCCACCGGCATCCGGCCTGCGCGCCACAGGGCGATGTAGCGGGGGATGTCGCGCGAGGGGATGGCGTTGCCCATATAGCTGCCCATCAGCGTCTTGCCGTCGCCGACCAAGGATACCGCGGGGATCGAGAGCATGTCCGCCGGGTTGGGCAGGCCCACGGTGACGATCCGCCCGCCGCGCCGCGCCAGCCCGTACGCCTTGGCGAGCACCGCCGCCTTGCCGACGGTCTCGATCACCAGATCGGGCTTGCGGCCGAGCGCCGCGATCACCGCGTCCTCGCCGTCCCCGGGCGGAACGGCGGCGAGAGCGCCCAGTTCCAGCGCCAGCGCGCGCTTGGCGGGGACGGGATCGATCGCGATCACCGGATGCGCGCCGCCGGCGATCGCGGCCATCAGCGCGGCGAGGCCGACGCCGCCGAGGCCGTAGACGACGACGCTTTCGCCTGCGCGCAGGTTTCCGCCGTTGAGCACCGCGCCCGCGCCGGTCAGCACCGCGCAGCCGAACAGCGCGGCGATCTCCACCGGAATGTCGCTGTCGATCTTCACCGCCGAACGCCGGTCGACAACCGCGTGCGTCGCGAAGGCCGACGAGCCGAGGTGATGCTGCACCGGATGCCCGTTCTCGGACAGCCGTCGTTCGCCGCCCAGCAAAGTCCCCGCGCCGTTCGCCTCCGCGCCGTTGCCACAGAGGTATCCCTCGCCCGAATGGCAGCTCGGGCAGTAGCCGCACAGAGGCAGGAAGCTCAGCACCACCCGGTCTCCGGGTGCAAAATGCTTGGCAGCAATCGCGCCCGGTTCGATCACCGTCGCCACCGCCTCGTGCCCCAAGGCCATCGGCATCGGGCGCGGGCGGTCGCCGTTGATGACGCTCAGGTCGCTGTGGCACAGGCCCGCCGCCTCGATCCTGACCAGCATCTCGTCCGCGCCCGGCGGGGCGAGGTCGATCTGCGCGAGGCGAAGCGGGCGGGTGTCGGCAAACGGCCCAGTATGGCCGATGCTATCGAGAATGGCGGCGGTGATCTTCATGGCGCGGTCCTGCCAGAAAGTGCGCTCAGCGGACAGCTGCCATCTGGAACAGCATCTCGACAAAGCCCATCGTCGCATCGGTGATCCCGGCGACCTTGGGGTTGGACGAGTCCACCACGAAATACTCATCTGGGGCGTGCGCGCCGCTGCCATGGCCGATGCCAAAATGGCCGGCGGGGATGCTCACCGGCGGGGCGGTGAACACTGCGCCCGGCCAGGATCCGGCCAGCCTGGGGTTGAGGTTGGCCTTGACCCCCATCCTGGCATACGCCGCCATTTCCGCCTTGATCAGCAGGCTGTCCTCGGCGACCTCGGTGGGGTCATAGCCGCCCGAGACGTTGGCCTCGACATCGGTGAAGCCGTGCTTGTCGAGGTGCGCGCGCAGCTTGGCCTCGGCCTCGGCGCGGGTCTGGTTGGGGACGAGGCGGAAATCCATCTTGGCGACCGCCTTGCCGGGCAGCACGGTCTTGCCGCCGGGGCCGGTATAGCCTGCGACAAGGCCTTCGATGTTCGCGGTAGGCTCCTGCGCCAGCCGGACCAACGCCTGGTCGAGCGGCAGGTCGTCGATCCAGTGGGTGACGCCGAACGAGGCCTTCATCTGCGCTTCGTCCATGCCCTTGGCAGCCTCGGCGATCAGCGCCTTTTCGCGCGGCGTCAGCGGGCGGACATTGTCGGCCCAGCCGCCGATGACGACGTTGTTGCCGTCGGGCGAGACGAGTGTCTGCAGCGCCTGCACCAGCCGCCAGGTCGGCGAATCGATCATCGCCTTGTAGCTCGAGTGGACGTCGCCCTTGGGACCTCGGCCCCATTTGGCGCCGCTGGCGATCAGCTCGAGCTCGATGATGCCCTTGGAGCCCAGGTTGACCTGAACCTCGCCATTCGCACCCTGCCAGCACGCGGGGATGAAGATGCCCTCGCACCGCCTGAGCGCGGCGAGCACCTTGGGGGTCGTCGCGATCTGCTTGAAGTTGGGCGATCCGATCTCCTCCTCGCCTTCGGCCAGCAGCACGATGTTGACCGGCAGCTTGACCCCCGCCGCCTTCATCGCATGCAGCGCGGCGAGGAAGGTCGCCTGCGGGCCTTTCTGGTTGACCGCGCCGCGCCCCATGATCGCCTTGCCCCAGCCGGGCTTGTCGACGATGCGCCCCTCAAGCGGCGGCGAGGACCATTCGACGGGGTCGAACTGCTTGACGTCGTACATGAAATAGATGCCCAGCGTCCGCTTGGCGCCGACATCGATGGTGCCGAACACGCCGGGATGCCCATCGGAGGGCACGGTCTCGACACCGGTGAATCCTGCGGCTTTCATCAGCTCTCCCATATACGCCGCGCCCTCGGGCATGTTGAGGTTCTCTGCCGCGATCGAGGGGAGGGCGATCCAGTCCTGGATGCGCTTGATGTCGGCCTCGCGGTTGGCCAGCGCCGCCTTGCGAATGCGCGCCATGTCACCGTCTGCAGCGAGCGCTGCGCCGCTCCCCGCGGTCATAGCCAGCCCGCCGCCGACCAATGCAGCCGAGCGCAAAAAAGCGCGCCGTTCGGGCGCGTGTAGGTCCATGGTCATGTGAGGCTGCTCCCCTGATTGATATCGCCAAACGATGACGCAATGTGCCGGGGCGGGCAAGGCATTAACCGGATGGTAACCCTGTTGCGCCTAGCGAAGCTACAAATGTAAAATCGACCTGACGCCTTTTTCGTCGCGCACAAGGACATTGTCTCCTGCCATGGTATTTCGGCTTTTCTCGGTGCAGCATCAGGAACTGGCTGGTCTCGCAAGGGCGATCCTGGCGCACGCCACCGCGCTCGCCCAGGGGAAGCCCGCAGAGGCGGCGGACCCGTTGCCCGCGCTTCGCCTCACCTTTTCGCGCACGGTCGCTGCGCATTGCTCAGCCGAGATCGATTATCTCCGCGCGCACATCGCCGACAACCCGCATGTCGCGACCGAGAGGGCCGACCTGATCCGGCGCTTTCATGATGAACTGCTTGCCTGGCGCGGGGCACTCATGGAGCTCAACGCGCACTGGCCCGCCAAACGGGTGGCGCAAAGCCCAGACGATTTTCTGAAGGCGTTTTCACCGCTGGCGGCCGCTCTTTTCACGCGGCTGCGCTGGGAAGAGCAGGAATTCTATCCCAAGGTTCTGGGGCGCTCGCTGACTTAGCGAGCGGCAGCCATGGCCGCAGCGGTCCGCTTCACTCCACCCAGGCGGTGCGGCTTCGGGTCACGTGGAACAGTGGCTGCATCGGCTGGGCTGCAACATCCGCGAGGGGGATTGCGGTCTCGCACGTAGCGCATTCCGCACTCATCCGCCCGACATGCCAGCTCTTGCCGCCGCAGCCGGGACAGTGGTTGGTATCGCCGGCGTGGTAGAGCGGCATGAATCCGCGCCCGGCAATATGGCGCGCGAAACTGTGTCCTGCGGCCAGCGTCTGGCGGTGGGCAACAGCGAGCCGGGGAAAGTGCATCGTCATGTCCTGTTTCCTCAATTCCATGCCGCTGATTACGCGCGGCAGCCGAAACGGTTTCCTGAAACGATGAGGCGATTGTCGCATATTCAGGTCGCGACGCCCGCAGATCGACGCATGCCGCCTGACGCATCTGGCCTATGCCCCGGAAATCGCGCAGTCGATGCTGCGGCGCCAGCAGGGCGAGGCGCTGGCCCGGCGCGGGATCAGGCTGGCAGCCCCAGAGAAGCGACCCAGGGGCCGGCCGCCCAAGGACATGCAGGACCAGTAACGTGGCCTTTGCGCCGCGCTTGGCCAACGAGCGTTCGTGTTATCAGGCGGCGCGTGCTATCGTCGCTCGGTCCGTTCGCAGGAGCCAGCGCGATGTTGCGCGAACCCGCGTCCATCGGCGCCTTTCCGATTCGAACCATCAACGCCAGGGAGGGCTTCGTCGTGCGCGTTACCGAAAAATTCTGCCGCGAGCAGGAAAGCCTGCAGATCGCCAAGGCAGCTGCCGAGCCGTTGAAGAACCGGCAAGGCATCGCGCTCGCCGCAGCCAAGGCGTGGGATGTTGCCGCACAGCTTGCCCACAAGCAGGAATCGAAGCTCGAACCGCTCGACAAGCTTGATGCCGCAATCACGCTCGAGTTCGCTGCCGAGGCCGAAGCCGGGCTGGAGGATGATGATGAAGAGGCGGCTCTTTGAGGCCAGGCAGATCAGGCGGCGGAGTCGGGCTTCCATTCGTTGAATACCGCATCAAGCTCTGGCCTCGGGCGCTCCTCGAGCGGCTGGCCCGCGCTGCCTGCGAATACAAAGCCTGCAATCTGCTCGGGGGCGGTGCCGAAATGGTCGCGTACCGCATCGCTGTAGCTTGGCCAGCCGGTGATCCATCCGCCGACAAAACCGTGGGCGTGGATCGCATGCAACAGGTTCATCACGAACGCGCCTGCCGATAGCTGCTGCTCCCAAAGCGGTATCTTGCTCGATTCGCGTGGGGAATACAGCACCACCAGCAGTTCGGGCGCCTGCCGTGCCATGGTCTCCATCGCCTCGATCTCCAGCCTCCCCGCATCGGGCTTTTCGGCGCGATAGGCAGCGGTCAGTACCTTGGCGAACGCGTTGCGCTGGTCGCAGGCGACATGCACCACGCGCCAGGGGTTCAGCTTGCCGTGATCCGGGGTGCGCGAAGCCATGGCGACGATCTCGCGCAACTGCGCAGCATCGGGGCCGGGGGCGATCATGTCGCGCGGGCGACCAGATCGGCGGGTGGCGAAATAGGTGGGGATGCTGGATAGGTCGTTGAATCCGTTCAAGTTGGGGCTCCGGTCATCTGGGCGAAAGCTGCGAGGCGGTATCATCTGCAACAAGGCGCTTCACAGCCGCGCATTTTTGTCTAGGTTGGCGCGCATGCTATGGCGGACCCGGGGACAGGTCGCCATTATAAAATCGACGGGAGCAAAGCGATTATGGCCAGCGGTTATGCCGTCAGCGGCGATTCCAAAGGCACGTTTCTGGGCCACCCCAAGGGGCTTTACGTGCTGTTCTTCGCAGAAATGTGGGAACGCTTTTCTTATTACGGCATGCGCGCGCTGCTGATTTTCTACCTTACCAAGCACTGGCTGTTTTCGGACGAGAGTTCGGGCGTCATTTACGGTGCCTACACCGCGCTGGTGTATATCACGCCGGTGCTGGGCGGCTATCTGGCTGACCGCTATCTGGGACAACGCAAGGCGGTGACCTTCGGCGCAGTGCTGCTGACTTTCGGTCATGCGCTGATGGGTTTTGAGGGCACCGGCGGGCAGGATGCGGCATCGCTCAGCATCTTCTGGCTGGCGCTCGCATTCATCATCGTAGGGTCAGGCTTCCTCAAGGCGAACATCTCGGTGATCGTCGGTCAACTCTATCCGCGCACCGATGTTCGCCGCGATGGCGCGTACACGATCTTCTACATGGGCATTAATCTCGGCGCGTTCCTCGGTTCGCTCGCCTGCGGCTATCTGGGTGAAACCTATGGCTGGTCGTATGGCTTCGGCGCGGCAGGAATCGGCATGTTGCTGGGCCTGGTGGTGTTCATCCTCGGCAAGCCATTGCTGTGCGGACGCGGTGAAGCCCCTGATCCGGCAGCGCTAAGGGCCCCGGTGATGGGCATCAAGAAGGAATGGCTGATCTACGGCGTCGGCATCGCTGCTGTTCTGGGCATCTGGGCGCTGATCCAGTATCAGTCGGTCGTCGGTTGGCTGCTGCTGGTGTCGGGTATCATTCTGGTCGGCTATGTGCTGATCACTGCCGTGACCAAACTCGAACCGCACGACCGTGACCGTATCTTTGCCGCGATGTTCCTGATCCTGGGCTCGATCCTGTTCTGGGCACTGTTCGAACAGGCGGGCTCTTCGCTCAACCTCTATACCGATCGCTATGTCGATCGCGGCGGGGTTCCGGCATCGGTGTTCCAGTCGGTCAATGCGATGTATATCGTGCTGCTGGCGCCATTCTTTGCGGCCGCCTGGACCTGGCTGGGCCGTAAGGGGCTGGAGCCTTCGGCTCCTGCCAAATTCGGGCTGGCAATGGTCCAACTCGGTGCGGGTTTTCTGGTGCTGGTGGCAGGCGCCGCCGCGACCGGAGCGGGCGTTCCGACCCCGGTGTTGTTCATCTTCCTGATCTATCTGCTGCACACGACGGGCGAGCTTTGCCTGTCCCCGGTGGGCCTCAGCGCGATGAACCGGTTGGCCCCTGCGCACATGGCTTCGCTGATCATGGGCACCTGGTTCTTCGCCTCTGCCTCCGGCAATTTCGTTGCCGGCCTGATCGCGGCTGCGACCGGCTCGGAAGCTGCGAGCGGTGAAGGCGCGGGCCAGCAGACGGTGCTAGACGTCTATTCGAACATCGGCTGGATCGCGATCGGCGTCGGCATTGCCGTGATGGTCGTCTCGCCACTGATCAAGAGGCTGATGCACCTCGATACGCTCAAGGATGCCGAGCTTGCGGGCGAGGCGGAACTGGCGGAAAACCAGGCGGCGGGTGTTCATCCGGCTACGCGCGGCGTCTGAGCCGTCACCGACACACAACGATAAATCTGCGACAGGGAAGATCACATGAAATACGGGTTCACTGCGCCGCTGGCGGCCATATTGGTCGTCGGTTGCGCCAATACGACGACCGCCGAGCGGCCATCCAGCGCGAACAGCACTGCGTCGAAAGAGCGGGTCAGCTTTAACGAGAACCCGTATCCCAGCACCTACAAGCCCTATGGCGGGGCACCCACTGCGATCCGTAATGTCACCATCTTCGACGGCGAGGGCGGCCAGATCGACAATGGCGTGGTGTTCTTTTCCGATGGCAAGATCACCTCGGTCGGTCCCGCGGACACCCCGATCCCGGCCGGCGTCATGGTGATCGATGGTACCGGCAAGTTCGTCACGCCCGGAATCATCGATATCCACAGCCATCTGGGCGATTACCCTTCGCCGGGCGTGTCGGCGCACGCCGATGGCAATGAGGTCACCGGGCCAGTCACGGCCGATGTCTGGGCGGAACACAGCGTGTGGCCGCAGGACCCGGGCTTCAGCCGGGCGCTGGCCAATGGCGGCATCACCAGCCTGCAGGTCCTGCCGGGCTCTGCCAACCTTTTCGGCGGCCGTTCGGTCACGCTCAAGAACGTGCCCGGCCGCACCATGCAGGCGATGAAATTCCCCGGCGCGCCTTATGGGCTCAAGATGGCGTGCGGGGAAAACCCCAAGCGCGTCTATGGCAGCCGCAACCAGAAGCCTGGCAGCCGCATGGGCAATCTGGCGCTCAACCGCCAGACCTGGGCCCGCGCCGCTGAGTACAAGGCCCGCTGGGATGAATACGGGAAGAAGGGCGGCACCCCGCCCGTCCGCGACATCGGCATGGATACGCTGAAGGGCGCGCTGGAAGGCAAGATCCAGATTCACAATCACTGCTATCGCGCCGATGAAATGGCGGTCGTGATCGATATGGCAAAGGAGTTCGGCTATACCGTCTCGACATTCCACCACGCGGTGGAAGCCTACAAGATTGCAGATCTGCTCAAGGAAAACAGCATCTGCTCGGCGGTGTGGGCCGATTGGTGGGGCTTCAAGATGGAATCCTATGACGGCATTCCGGAGAATGCCGCGATCATCCACAACACCGGCGCGTGCACGATCATCCATTCGGACGACCAGAACCAGATCCAGCGGCTGAACCAGGAAGCCGCCAAGGCGCTGGGCGATGGCCGCCGCATGGGCTTTACCATTTCGGATGCCACCGCAATCAGCTGGCTGACATACAACCCCGCCAAGGCGATGGGAATCGCCGAGCAGACGGGCAGCCTGAAGCCGGGCAAGATGGCCGATGTGGTCTTGTGGAATACCAACCCGCTTTCTGTCTATGCGCGGCCTGAGAAGGTCTGGATCGACGGCGCGATGCTGTATGATTCAAACGATCCAAGGCGCCGTCCGGTGAGCGATTTCGAGCTGGGCCAGCCGGGTGAGGGAGACACGAAATGAGCCGTCAGATGAATAAGGCGCTTCTGTTCGTCTCCGCCGCTGTCACGCTGCTTGCCGCGCCGGTTGCCGCGCAGACCATTGCCATCACCGGCGGCAAGGTCGTCATCGGGGATGGCAGCCCTCCAATCGAGGGGGGCACCGTCGTGGTCCGCGATGGCAAGGTCGTCGCAGCCGGGGCCGGCGTTGCGGTTCCTGCAGGTGCGCAGGTGGTCGATGCCACGGGTCGCTGGGTAACGCCCGGCCTGTTTGCAGGCTTCAGCCGCATCGGTCTGGTCGAGGTCGAGGCGGTCCGCGAAACCAACGACAGCAGCGCCAACACCGGCGACTTCTCTGCTGCCATTGATGTTGCTCCGGCGATCAACGCCAAGGTGACGCCGATCGCGGTCAACCGCGCTGCGGGCATTACCCGGGCCGTGGTGGCACCGGAGGCACCTGCCTCGATATTCGCCGGCATGGGCGCGCTGATCGACCTGGGCGATGATTACAATGCCGTGACCAAGGCACGGGCCTTTCAGTTTGTCGAGCTCGGCGAGACCGGTTCGTCCAAGGCTGGTGGCAGTCGTGCCTCGGCGTTTCTCGAATTCCGTAATGGTCTGATCGAGGCCCGCGCGCTTGCGAACGGCCAGCGTGGGGTCGCGGCCCATCCGCACGATGCCTTGCTTAACCGCCAGGATGCCGCGGCTTTGGTGCCGGTGGTCAATGGCGAGATGCAGTTGCTGGTGCATGTCGAACGCGCCGCCGATATCCTGAACGTGCTCAAGCTGCGCGAGGAGTTTCCGGCGCTCAAGCTCGTGCTCGTCGGCGTTTCGGAAGGCTGGATGGTGGCAAGCCAGATCGCTGCGGCCAATGTGCCGGTGATTGCCTCGGCGCTCAACGACCTGCCGTCCGATTTCGAGAAGACCGCCGCGACGCAGTCGAACATCGGCCGCATGAAGCGCGCAGGCGTGACCGTTGCCATTGGAATGATCAACGACAGCGATGCGCACAAGCTGCATTACTCGCCGCAATATGCTGGCAATCTGGTGGCGCTGCAACAGGTGCCGGGCGCGACCGGACTGACCTGGGATGAGGCCTTCGCCGCAATCTCGTCGGGGCCCGCTCAGGCGCTGGGGGTCGATGCGATGCTCGGCAGTCTCAGATCTGGGCGTCAGGGCGACGTCGTGATCTGGGATGGCGACCCGCTCGAACTGTCGTCGGCGCCGGTGGCGGTGATGATCGACGGCGTGCAGCAACCGCTGGACAACCGTCAGGCCAGGCTTCGCGATCGCTATCGCACGCCGCAGGAAGGGGCTTTGCCAAAGGCCTATGAGCGGTAATATGGTGCGATCAGGGACTCGCTGACACAGGACAAATAGCGGGTAGGGGGAGGCGTCTATGCAGGGCTATGCGATGCTGTTGGCGGGCGCAGTCGGGTTTGTCGGCAGCCATTTTGCCATGTCGCACCCCCTACGCGCGCCGATGGTGGCGCGGCTTGGCGACAAGGGGTTCCAGCTTGTTTACACGGCGGTGTCGCTGGTGACGTTTTACCTGATGGTGCAGGGCTTCCAGCGCGCTCCGGCAACGGCGCCGTTCTGGCCCGCCGGCGATATTGTCTGGGGCGTCAGCACGTTGATCATGTTGTTCGCCTCGATCCTGTTCGTCGGATCGCTGATCGGTAATCCTGCGCTGCCGGTCCCGGAAGCGGCTGCCAAGCGCATCGCGGTCAAGGAACCGGGCGGGGTCTTCCGCATCACCCGCCACCCGATGATGTGGAGTTTCGCGCTGTGGGGTGTCAGCCATATCCTGGTTGCACCGCGCATCGATACCTTCATCCTGTGCGGTGCGATCATCATTCTGGCGCTGGTCGGCTCAAGAATGCAGGACCGCAAGAAGTTCATCCTGATGGGGGACGCCTGGCTGCACTGGCAATCGCACACCAGCTTCGTTCCGTTTGGGAGGGGCCTGGTCTTTCCCGGATGGATCGCGGTGATCGGCGGGGTAGCCTTCTGGATCGCGGGCCAATGGGCGCATCTTCCGCTGGGTCTGGGGGTTGCTGGCGTCTTTCGCTGGTGGTGAACTGGCCGGAGTACTAAATCCGCACCATCTTCATTCCGATCTCGCCATAACGCTCCCCGGCCGTGCCATCTCTGGGGGCGGCGGCATCCAGCGCGTCGAGATCGGCAGCGCTCAGCTTCACGTTCACCGCCGCCATGGAATCCTCCAGCGTCGCGCGGCGCTTCGATCCGGGGATCGGGACCACGTCCTCGCCCTGTGCCAGCAGCCAGGCGAGGGCGATCTGGGCTGGCGAAACGCTGTGCGCCGCGGCGACCGTCTTGACCGCATCGACAATCGCCATGTTGCTGGCGAAGTTGTCCTCCGAATAGCGCGGATCGTTGAGGCGGTAATCGCCTTCGGGCAGATCGGACCGCTTGGTGAACTGACCTGTCAAAAAGCCGCGTCCCAAGGGGCTGTAGGGTACGAAACCGATACCAAAGTCCTGGCACAGCGGCAGAATTTCATTTTCCACGCCGCGTTCCCATAGCGAATACTCGGATTGCAGCGCCGCAATCGGATGGGTGGCATGGGCGCGGCGGATGTTGTCGGCCCCCGCTTCCGACAGGCCAAGAAACCGCACCTTCCCCTCTTCGACCAACCGCGCCATCGCGCCGACCGTCTCCTCGATCGGCACGTCAGGATCGACGCGGTGCTGGTAATACAGGTCGATAGTGTCGACCCCCAGCCGCCGCAGCGATCCTTCGCACGCATGGCGCACATTGCCGGGTGATGAATCGACCCCGGCGATCTTGCCATCCTCGATCCGGAAGCCGAATTTGGTGGCAATCACCAGCCGTTCGCGGCGGCCGCGGATCGCCTGGCCCAGCAATTCCTCGTTGACATAGGGCCCGTAAACCTCGGCGGTGTCGAAGAATGTCACGCCCAGTTCCATGGCCCGTTCAAGCGTCGCAATGGATTCGCGATGGTCGGCCTTGCCATACATGTTGTCGCCGATACCGGCCATTGGCATGCAGCCCAGGCCCAGCGCGGAAACTTCGAGCCCGCCCAGTGTGCGATAGATCATTGGGTGTCTCCTTCTGCGCGCGCAATCGTCGTGGTTACCGCCATGTCCATCGTTACATTGCCCAGCGTTCGCATGATATCGGGAAACACCTCGATCGCCAACAAAAGCGCCAGTGGTTCGATCGGAACACCCATCGCAAAGCAGATTGGCGCGATGGCGCTGATGAAGCTGATCGATCCGGGGAGCGAGACCGAGCCCATGGTGGTGATGGCGGCCGCCGCCAGCCCCGCCGCCAGCGCGACAGGGCCAAGCTCGATCCCCATCAGGTGCGCGACATAGATCGCGACCGCCATGTTCATGGCCGGACCCGTCGCACGGAACAGGGCGACCGCGATCGGCAGCACGACATCCGCAGTGCGCTCGCCGACGCCCAGGCTGCGCACTCCTGTCAACATGGTCGGAAGCGAAGCGAGCGAGGACTGCGTCGATATCGCTACCGCCTGCGCGGGGATCGATGCGCGCAGGAACGCGGGCGGGCTGATCCTGCCGCCAAACGCCGCGATCGCAAATGCGGCGAACCACAATACCGATCCCACGCTGACCACGATCAGCACATAATGGCCCAGCGCGCCAAAGGCGGCACCACCCGCACGTGCGCCCACGACAAGCCCGAGCGCGAACACCCCGATCGGCGCGAGCGCAAGCACCCAGCCGATAAGGATGATCATCGCATCGCCGGTCGCGCCGAAAAAGCCCTGCACCGGCATCCGGCGGTCGGCGGGCAGACGGGTCAGCGCGAAGGCGAACGCCAGCGTGAAGATGATCAGCGGCAGGATCGCGTCGTCGGCGGCGGCGGCGATGGGGTTTGTCGGGATCAGCGCGCGCAGGAATTCGGTGAACGGCGGTATATCGCCGGTTGGCTCGGCTGCGGACAGCGCGCCCTGCAACGCGGTTCGTGCTGCTTCCGGCAGTGGAAATGCGCCGAGCAGGGCAGGGGTGAGCACTGTCGCCATCGCGGCCGATGCCCACAACAGCACGATCATCGTGACGATGGCGCGGACGGTCAACCGGCCGGCGCTCGCCAGTTCGGCGGTGCGCAGGATCCCGGTGATCAAAAGCGCCACAACCAGCGGAATCACGGTCATTTGCAGACCGCGCAGCCACAGCGATCCGATGACATCGGCCGCATCGACCACGCCCGGCGCCCCGTTGCCGATCGCGATGCCGATCGAGATACCGATGATGAGAGCACCCAGCACCAGCAGTGTTTTCAGCATTCAAGAACCCCCGTCATTTTTCCATCCTGCACGGGGCGGAAATGAGTTTTGCCTGATTGTTTACGCGGTTGTACCACCATAGATACGCGCGGGTGGCTGGCAAGCGGCAAGACAATCGGTTAGGTGCCATACGCTGGAAACGGAGAAAAGCATTCGTGACGCGCAAGTTTTTCGGCACCGATGGCATTTGCGGGCGCACCAACAGCGGTTTGATGACCGCTGCGACGTCCATGGCGTTGGGACATGCGGCAGGCGCGCATTTCTTGCGCGGCAGGCACAAGCACCGTGTCGTCGGCGTCCAGGATACGCGGCATTCCGGTTACGTGATGGAAAACGCGCTGGCCCTCGGCGCGGAGGTGACCGCCTGATGCTAGAGATGCGGCCCGATTGCGAACGCTGCGGCACCAACACCCCGCCCGATGCCCCCGGCGCGTTCATCTGTTCGTTAGAGTGCACCTTCTGCGCCGAATGCAGCGAGGAACTCGACGACATTTGCCCCAATTGCGGCGGAGAACTGGTCGACCGTCCGGTGCGGCCCAGAAAGCTGCTCGTCAAGTTTCCCGGGTCGAGCGTGCGGAAGTTCCCGCAGCATGGGTGACCGGCCCGCCCGCATCCTCACCATCGCAGGATCGGATTCCGGTGGAGGTGCCGGCATCCAGGCGGATATCAAGACCATCACCATGCTGGGCGGTCATGCGATGACCGCGATCACCGCGATCACCGCGCAGAATTCGCGCGGGGTCGATGCGGTGCAGGTGCTGGACACCGAAATGGTGATTGCGCAGATCGATGCGGTAGCGCGCGATTTCGGGCTGGATGCGATCAAGATCGGCATGCTGGGATCACCGGCCATCGCCGAAGCGCTGGCGGACTGGCTGACGGCACAGGGTCAAATCCCGGTGGTGTTCGATCCGGTGATGATCGCCTCGAGCGGGGCGGTGCTGGCTGATCCAGCGACCATCGCTGCATTCCGGCGCCTGATGGGCTGCGCCACTCTTGTCACGCCCAATCTGCCTGAGCTTGGCGCGCTGGGCGGCGAGGCGGCGGTGCTGGAGCTGGCCCCGGCTGTGCTGATCAAGGGCGGACACGCCCCGGGCGAGACGGTGACCGACCGGCTGGTGAACCGCGCCGGAGAGACTGCTCGCTGGGACGATCCGCGCATCCATAGCCCACACGCCCATGGCACTGGCTGCACGCTGTCCAGCGCGATTGCAACGTTGCTGGGGCAGGGGGTGCCGCTGGAGCAGGCGGTGGAGCGCGCGCGCCTGTTCGTACGGCTGGCGCTGCGAGATGCTCCTCGGCTGGTTGAGGCCAATGGTCCGATGGGGCACCAGAATGTGCGCAACGACGCGGTTGGCGCCGGCTTGCACCTCAACCAGATCACGCTCGGCGCGACCGATTATGCCGCCTCGGTGACCTTCTACCGTGCGATCGGGCTCCTGCAGATCGTCGACAGCCCGGACAACGGCTATGCCCGGTTCGAAGCGGACAACGGCGCGACGCTGTCCATCCATGTGGGCGAAGGCGCTGGCGGGGCCATGGCGTATCTCGAATGCGCAGATCTCGATGCGCGCGTCTCTGCACTGGCATCGGAAGGGTTCGCATTCGACCAGATGCCGCAGGACGAAAGCTGGGGTTGGCGCGAGGCGCGGCTGTGCGACCCGGCAGGCAACGTGCTGTGCCTGTATTTCGGCGGCGAAAACCGCCGCTATCCGCCATGGCGGATGGATCGCTGACCCATCCGCCCGCGATAGGGATCAGCCCAGATTGGCGCTGACCATGGTGTAGAGCATCGGGATCGACAACAGAGTGTTGGTGCGCGATGCGATCATCGCGGTCGTCGCAGCCGACGCCTTCGCTTCTGCCGACGCCTCGACGATGCCGAGCGCCTTCTTCTGGTTGGGCCAGATGATGAACCACACATTCGCCGCCATCACGATGGCGATCCACATGCCGATGCCGATCAGCAGCACGCCGCCGGTGCCCTGCAGGGTCAACGCCTCGTGCGCATAGCCGCTGACTACAGCAATCAGCAGTCCCGTGATCACTGTCAGCAGCGCCGCCCAGCGGAAGAAGAACAGCGCCTTGGGCGCAATGTACTTGCTGACGCCCGGCTTCAGTTCGGCCGGGACCGATGGCATGGTGGGGATCTGAACGAAGTTGAAATAGTAGAGCAGGCCGATCCAGGTGATGCCGAAGAAAAGGTGCAGCCAGCGGGTGACGCTGTTGATGTCTACCGCGACATACGGCCCGAATGCCAGCATCAGCGCAATCGCTGCGACCAGGCCCACGCCCAGTACGAGATGCAGGTTACCAAAAAACTTGGCCATGATGTTCCCCCGAAAATGAATGTACGTCCGGGGTTTTGTATGGACCGGGGCCGAGTGGAGGTAAAGACCTGACTGTCACACCTCTGTCATTAATCCCGCGCAGGGACCCTGGAACTGGGCCCGCGCGCCAGCGTTGGTTAGCGGACCCGTCTGTTCACTTTCCCCAAGGAGCACTACATGCCTTTCGTCCTTCCCTCGCTTCCTTTCGACAAGACCGCCTTTGGCGACGTTATGTCGGCTGAAACTTTCGACTACCACCATGGCAAGCACCACAATGCCTATGTCGGCAAGACCAACGATCTGGTGAAGGGCACGGATCTGGAAGGCGCGAGCCTCACCAGGGTGATCAACGTCGCTAAGGACAAGGGCAACAAGGGCCTGTTCAACAACTCTGCACAGGTGTGGAATCACAGCTTCTTCTGGAATTGCCTGAGCCCTGAGGGTCAGCCCATGCCAGCATCGCTCGAAGAGCGCATCAAGGCCGATTTCGGTTCGGTTGCCGATTTCAAGGACAAGTTCAAGGCGGAGGCCGTCGGCCATTTCGCCAGCGGCTGGGCGTGGCTGGTGCTCAACGGCGACAAGCTCGAGATCACCTCGCTGCACGATGCGGACTCGCCGGTCGCGCATGAAGGCATGAAGCCGCTGCTGACACTCGATGTGTGGGAGCACGCTTATTACATCGACTATCGCAATGCGCGCCCCGATTATGCGGGCACCGTGCTCGACAAGGCAATCAACTGGGAGTTCGTGGCGCAGAATCTCGACGGCAAGGGCATAGAGCGCGCTGATCAGGAAGGCTGATTTCGGCTATCGAGCACACCCTGCCCTCCGGCGTTGCCAGGGGGCAGGGATGCTTAAATCCTGGCTCGTTCCGACCCCGGCAGCGAGATGATCTGCGCCTGCAGGCGCGAGTTTGCCAGGCTTGCTTCGGCGCACTCGACAAGCGTGGCGATCGTCGCCCGGTCGCCGTCGGCCATGGCATTTTCGATGATCACCTCGACCGCCGCATCCCCGATCCGCTTGGCGGTTTCGAGCGCCGCAGCGGGGGTCAGCATGATGTGCACGTCGGATGGTCCATGCACATGGACCGTAAGCCCCTCGGCTTCGGCATGGCTGGCCTGGTCATGAACCTGGCCGGGATAGGCGGTCGCGTCAGCCTTGCTGATGATCCATGCGCGTGCAAATTCCATCGAGGCGAAAATCTGGGTGTCGGGTTCCTTCAGGTGCCGTGCATGCAGGCGCGACGCTCCGAACGACGAGACCACAGCGATCCGCTCGGGCCTCAGTTCTCCGAGCCGCATTTCCATCCGGCGCAGCGCCCATGCGACGTCGCGCTCCTGCATCCAGGTGGCGCCGATATCCACGATAAGACCCCGGGTCTTCCCCGAGTGACGCAGCTGGACGAGTTCCTGACGAAACGCGATTTCGTGCGCAGCGACGGTCGCCACCGACCATTGGCCGGTACGGGTGACCGTGAGCAGGGGGATTCCCGGTTCCAGCATGAAATTGAACATATGCGTCTCCCGTCGTCGCGGGAGCACTGCACCGTCTCTCAGCCAGCGCGTCGCAAGACATCTGCGCGATGGTAATCGAGCTTAGCGACCGTCACGTTAAGATTTGGTGAGTGCTTCCCTGATGCATCGCGGCTGAAGGTCCGAAGCCGGGGGACAGGGCAGCCTATTCGCTCTTGGCGCCCTCGATCGCCAGGCCGTGCTTCATCAGCATCGGGATCTGGCTCATCGCGAACAGGAACGACACCGCGGTGACGCCCCAGACCTTGACCGTCAGCCAGGTCTCGAAATCCAGGCCATAGCGCAAGCCTTCATTGATCAGCGCCATCAGCGCAAAGAAGATGCCCCAATTGCGCGACAGCTTCATCCAGCCGGTCTCGTTCAGCCCGTCATACGCTGCCTGCAAAAGGTAGCGTAGCAGCGGGCGCCCGGTCATCCAGCCTCCGATCAGCAGCGCCGCAAAAGAGGCATATATGATCGTCGGCTTGATCTGGATGAAGCTTTCGTCGTTGAAATAGACGGTAAGTGCTCCAAAGCCGATCACCAACACGGCCGAAAGCCACAGCATCGGAGACACCCGGCCCAATTTCCATTTCGATACCGCCACCGCGACCAGGATCGCGACCATGAAGGCCAGCGTGCCGTTGATGGCGGCGCGGGTGGAGGCAAGCGCGGCGCCGTCGCTCTGGGTCAGCTTGAACACGGCGAAGAAGATCAGCAGCGGGCCGAAATCGAGCAGCAGCGGCAACAGGCTGCCTTCCGATTTCGTTGGGGCGACGACTTCGGTCGCGCCGGGCAATTCTTCGCTCATTTTGCTCCTCCGGCGATCACATGCGCCAGATATTCGGGGTCAAAGGGACGCAGGTCGTCGATGGTCTCGCCCACGCCGATAGCGTGGATGGGAAGACCGAATTTCTCTGCTGCTGCCACCAGGATTCCACCGCGTGCGGTGCCATCCAGTTTTGTCATCACAAGGCCGGTAACGCCCGCGACCTCCTTGAAGGTTTCGATCTGCGACAGGGCGTTCTGTCCGTTGGTCGCATCGAGCACCAGTACCACGTCGTGCGGTGCTGCAGGGTTGAGGCGGCCGAGCACGCGGCGGATCTTGGACAGCTCGTCCATCAGCTCGCGCTTGTTCTGCAACCGGCCCGCGGTATCGACGATCAGCACGTCGATGCCGGTGGCGGTCGCCTGCTTGACCGCATCGAACACGATGCCCGCCGCATCGCCGCCTTCCTTGCCGCTGACGATCGGGATGCCGAGACGATCCGCCCAGATCTTGAGCTGGCCGATGGCGGCTGCGCGGAATGTGTCGCCCGCTGCCAGCATCACGCCATAGTCCTGTTCCTGGAACAGGTGCGCGAGCTTGGCGATGGTGGTGGTCTTGCCCGATCCGTTGACGCCGATCACCAGGATGACCTGAGGCCGCGGGAAGGCGATGATGTCGAGCGGCTCGGCTACGGTGCGCAGCGATTTGGCGATTTCCTCGCCGACGATCTCGCGCAGGCCATCCTCGTCCAGTCCGCGCTCGAAGCGCCCTTCGGAAAGGCGCGCGCGCACCTTGCCCGCCATCTGGGGCCCCAGATCGCTGACGATCAGTGCTTCCTCGATCTCATCGAGCTGGTCCTCGTCAAGCCGCGACTTGGTGACCAGCCCGGTGATGTTCTGGGTCAGCTTGTCCGACGTCTTGCGAAAGCCGCCCAGCAGGCGCTCGCTCCAGCTGCCGTCGTTCATGTATTCATCTCCGCTGTCAGCGTATCGCCGTCCCGCCCGGTTGTCTTCACTGGCACGATCCTTCCGATATGGGAAGGATTGGCCTCAGGCAAAGCGATGCGCACAAAGTTTTCGCCATGGCCGGTGCGGCCGTCGCGCTCAACCAGAAGGTTCTGGTGGGTCCCGACCAGCGTGCTGCGCCAGCGCGCGGCACGGGCCTGGGCAGCGGCGCGCATCTCTGCGGCGCGGGCCTTGACCAATGCGCGATCGAGCTGCGGCATGCGCGCTGCGGGCGTGCCGGCACGAGGCGAGAAGGGAAAGATATGGCCGTAGACGACATCGCAGGCATCGAGGATCGAAAGGTTGTGTGAGTGCATCGTCTCGTCCTCGGTCGGAAATCCTGCGATCAGGTCCGCTCCGATGGCTATATCCGGGCGCTTGGCCTTCAGCCGCTCGACCAATGCGACGGCCTGTGCTCTTGAGTGCCGGCGTTTCATCCGCTTCAGGATCATGTCGTCGCCCGATTGCAGCGACAGGTGGACATGCGGCATCACGCGCGGCTCGCCCGTGATCAGGTCGAACAACCGGTCGTCAACCTCCACCCCGTCGAGTGAAGACAGGCGCAGGCGCTTCAAGTCCGGCACCAGCTTGAGGAGGCGTTCGATCAGTAGCCCAAGCGTCGGCGATCCGGGAAGATCGGGGCCGTAGCTGGTGACATCTACCCCGGTCAGCACGACCTCGGCATAGCCGCGTTCGACCAGACCGCGCACCGCATCGACCACCGCGCCCGCGGGGACCGAGCGGCTGTTGCCCCGGCCATAAGGGATGATGCAGAAGGTGCAGCGATGATCGCAGCCATTCTGCACCTCGACGAACGCGCGGGCGTGTTCGGCAAAGCTGGTGACCATGTGCGGCGCGGTCTGGCGGACGGCCATGATGTCGGAGACGTGAATTTTCTCAAACCCAACCCCGTTTGTCCCGAGCGAAGTCGAGGGACCTTGCACATCCCGTCCCTCGACTTCGCTCGGGAACTCGGAGAGGGGGGTGAAAGATTGTGGGACGAGCTTCTCCACGTTCCCCAGCACCCGGTCCACCTCGGGCATTGCCGCGAACATCGCAGGATCGGTCTGCGCCGCGCATCCCGTCACAATCACCTGCGCATCGGGCCTTGCCCGGCGCGCCTTGCGGATCGCCTGGCGGGTCTGGCGCACCGCCTCGTTGGTCACGGCACAGCTGTTGATCACGATCACGTTGTCGCACCCGTCCAGCAGGCCACGCATCGCCGCGCCCTCGGCGATATTGAGGCGGCAGCCCATCGAGATGATCTCGGGGCCGGTCGCGATGGGCAGGGTGTCGGCCATCGGCGTCAGAAGTCGATCTCGCCGGTGAAGACATGGGTGGCAGGGCCGCTCATCATCACGGTGCTGCCTGGCTGCCAGTCGATGGTCAGCATGCCGCCCGGCAGGTGCACCTGCACCGGGCCTGTCACCTGCTTCCGGCGGATCGCTGCAACCGCAGTGGCGCACGCGCCGGTGCCGCAGGCGAGTGTCAGCCCGGTGCCGCGCTCCCATACACGCAGGTGGATTCCATCATCGGCGATGTGCGCGATGTTCACGTTCACACGCTCGGGGAACAGCGGGTCATGCTCGATCAGCGGGCCGAGCCGCTCCAGGTCGATCGCCGCGCTGTCTTCCACAAAGAAAATGATATGCGGGTTGCCCATGCTGACTGCGGCAGGATCGGCGAGGTCTTCCCAGCCGACAGGCAGATGCGCGGTGTCCATGGGATAGGCGAGCGGGATCGCATCCCACTCCAGCCCCGGCAGCCCCATGTCGATGCTGACCGCGCCATCGCCCAGCGTGCCGCGCAGCAGCCCCGCGCCGGTCTCGATCAGAACATCGCGCCCGGCGAGCGCGACGACGCAGCGCGTGGCATTGCCGCAGGCGCTGACTTCGCTGCCGTCGTGATTGAAGATCTGCATCGCGAGATCGGCGTTGGCCGAGGCACCGGGTGCGCGCATCACGATCAACTGATCGCAACCGATGCCCAGATGGCGATCGGCGAGCGCACGCACTTGGTCTGCGGTCAGCGAAAGGTTGTGCTCGCGGGCGTCGAAAATGACGAAGTCATTGCCGAGACCGTGCATCTTGTGGAAGCGGTAGTGCGCCATGGCCGCGCTTTAGACGCTGGGACGCGGATTGAGAAGGGCCAACGGCTCCGGGCAGTCAACCCTGACGCGCGTTCACTCGCCCAGCGCGGCGCGGCGCTGGGGTTCGGTCAACCCAGCCAGTTCGTCAAACGGCTCGTGATCGGGATTTGCGCGCGGCTGGACGGGCAAGCCCAGCATGTTGCGGTCCGCCAGCAGCCGGCGGGCCTGTTCGACCGAAAGCGGCTGGCCGAAATGGAAGCCCTGGCCCTTGGCACAGCCGATGGCGGTAAGGTGTTCGATCAGGTCGCCGTCCTCGATGCCCTCGGCGGTGATCGGCAGGCCCATGGATTCGCCCAGCAGCGCGATGGTCTGGACGATCGCGCGGCTTTCCTTGCTCTCGTTCATCGATGTGACGAAGCTGCGGTCGATCTTGATCCGGTCGAACGGCAGCGCCCGCAGATGTGCAAGCGAGCTGTAGCCGGTGCCGAAATCGTCGAGCGCAACGCGGACGCCCTGGTTCTTGAGGCTGCCGATAATCGACTGGGCCAGCCCCATGTTCTCGAACAGGCAGCTCTCCGTGATCTCGATCTCGAGCCGACTGGCAGGAAATCCGGTCTCGACCAGCAGCTTGACGATCTTCTGCGCCAGCCACGGGTCGCGCAGTTGTACCGGCGAAATGTTGACCGAAATGGTCAGGCTCTGGTCCCAGTTGCGCGCATCTTCCATCGCCTGGCGGATGACGCAGGCCGACAGGTCACCGATCATGCCGGTGTCCTCGGCGATCGGGATAAAGATGTCAGGGGCGATCTGGCCGAGCTCCGGCGAGTTCCAGCGCGCCAGGACCTCGAAGCCGATCAGAGTGCCGGAGGCAAGGTCGATCTGCTGCTCATAATAGGGCACGAACTCGCCGCGGCCGATGCCGACGCGCATGCCGGATTCGATCTTGTTGCGGAACTGCACTTCGCTTTCCATGCGCGGATCGAACCAGCAATAGCGGTTCCGCCCATGCTTCTTGCTGGCATACATCGCGATGTCGGCGCGGCGCATCAACACGTCGAGGCTGTTGTCGCACAGGTCCGCGCGGGCGATGCCGATCGATGCGGTAACGGTCAGTTCGGCGTCGCCATGGCCAATCGGCCCGATGATCGGCTGGCTGACCTGCTCGATCATGTCCTCGGCCACGCGCTGCACGGTTTCGGGGAAGTCGGCGTCGAAGATGAAGGTGCAGGCGAACTCGTCGCCGCCCAGCCTTGAGACATGGCTGTTGGGCGGCATGGTGGCCTTGAGCCGCCGGGCGACCTCGACCAACACCTTGTCTCCTGCGTCATGGCCCTGGATGTCGTTGATATTCTTGAAGTTATCGAGATCGAGCATCAGATAGGCGACGGTCATCTCGCGTCGGGATGCCTGCGCGATCAGGCTCGACGTAGCTTCGCCGATCGCACGGCGGTTAAGGCAGCCAGTGAGCGGATCAGTCACGGCGAGCGTCTTGGCCTGTTCCTCGGCGTTCTTGTGATGCGCGATTTCCTGGTGGAGCTCATTGTAACGCCGCCATGCGAAGATGATCAGCGCGATGTTGAGCAGCAGGGCGGTGACGGCGATATTGTCGGGCGAGACGGGATAGCCATTCAACTGATAGATGACGGTGGGCAGAATGCTGCCTGCGGTGCCGACGAACATCAGAAGTGCCGCCGTCATGATGCCCCCGGCGATGAAATCACGTCCCTGAACCGCGCGGTCAGCCAGCACCTCTGTACGGTCGATACTCGCGGGATCGGTTTTCACGTGTTGCACCATCATTCCCCCCAGCCGGCTTGGACTATCCGGCTGAATGGCAAGAAGCCTACCCCGCGAGCGTTAAAAGAACGTTTACGCTTGGGCGGGGCGTCCAGTGCATTCGTCAGCTTTTCTGCGCTATATGATAGTGAACGCGCGGTTAGGGATTCAAATCGGTGGCGGGTCCGCCTTGCAGGGGTTGCAAGCGGACGGCACTTGCGCTAGTGGCCCGCCCAGCCTGTGCGCACCCGATTGCGCATCGGCACCCAGTCCAGCCGCTAGAGCCGCATCCGCGGTCCATGCGTGCGCCGGTCGGCGAGGTTTCGCCCACCGGCGTTTTGTGCGTTTTGCGCAAAGCTGTATCGGGCAATGCTTGATCATGTCGGGGCGACGGGCCATTTGGGCGGGCAGAAGGAGATGCGGATATGTTCGATAATCTGACTGATCGCCTTGGCGGCGTGTTCGACAAGCTGCGTGGCCGTGGCGCGCTGAAGGAAGAGGACGTCCGCTCGGCCATGCGCGAAGTCCGCATCGCGCTGCTCGAAGCCGATGTCGCGCTGCCCGTGGTTCGCGATTTCATCAATTCCGTGACCGAAAAGGCCGTCGGCCAGTCGGTGCTCAAGTCGGTCGCGCCGGGCCAGCAGGTGGTCAAGATCGTCAACGACGCGCTGACCGAGATGCTGGGCTCCGAAGCCAGCGAGCTCGATCTCGCCGTCGCACCGCCTGCCGTCATCATGATGGTCGGCCTGCAGGGCTCCGGCAAGACCACCAGCACCGCCAAGATCGCCAAGCTGCTCAAGGAAAAGCACGGCAAGAAGGTCATGATGGCCTCGCTCGACGTGCAGCGTCCCGCCGCGCAAGAGCAGCTCAAGGTGCTGGGCGAGCAGATCAGTGTCGCCACGCTGCCGATCGTCGCTGGCCAGATGCCGGTCGATATCGCGCGGCGCGCGCTGCAATCGGCCAAGCTGCAGTCGTTCGACGTCGTGATGCTCGATACCGCAGGCCGCCTGCATGTCGACCAGCAGCTGATGGACGAGATGAAGGCGGTCGCCAGCGAAACGACCCCGCGCGAAATCCTGCTTGTCGTCGACTCGCTGACCGGCCAGGACGCGGTCAACGTCGCGCAGAACTTCTCCGAACAGGTGCCGCTGACCGGCGTCGTGCTGACCCGCATGGATGGCGATGCCCGCGGCGGGGCTGCGCTGTCGATGCGCGCGGTCACCGGGCGTCCGATCAAGTTCGTCGGCATGGGCGAGAAGATGGACGCGATCGAGCCGTTCCATCCGGGCCGCGTCGCAGGCCGCATCCTGGGCATGGGTGATGTCGTCAGCCTGGTCGAGAAGGCCGCTGCGACCGTCGAGAAAGAAGACGCCGACAAGCTTGCCGCGAAGATGTCCAAGGGTCAGTTCGATATGAACGACCTGCGCACCCAGCTTCGCCAGATGACCAAGATGGGCGGCATCGGCGCGCTCGCCGGCATGATGCCGGGCATGAAGAAGGCCAAGGCGGCGATGAGCGCCAGCGGCGTCGAGGACAAGGTGCTGGTCCATATGGACGCCATCATCGGTTCGATGACCCCCAAGGAGCGCGACAAGCCCGCTCTGCTCAACGCCAAGCGCAAGATCCGCATCGCCAAGGGATCGGGCACCACCGTGCAGGACGTCAACCGGGTGCTCAAGATGCACCAGGAGATGGAAGGCGCGATGAAGAAGATTCGCAAGATGGGCGGATTGAAGGGTCTCGCGGCCATGTTCGGCGGCGGCGGTGCAGGCGGCATGGGTGGTCTGGGCGGCGGCAAGATGCCGAGCGAAGACGACATTGCCGGGCTGCTCGGCGGTGGCGGCGGCAAGGGCATGCCGGGCGGGCTTCCGGGCCTGCCCAACGGGCTCCCTCCGGGCTTTCAGAATTTCAAGAAAAAGTGATTTAAGTTCAAATATCTCAGAAAGGTAAGGTTCAAATGTCTATTTCCATGCGTCTGTCGCGCGGCGGTTCCAAGAAGCGCCCCTATTACAAGATCGTCGTCGCCAACAGCCGCGCACCGCGCGACGGCAAGTATCTTGAGCAGATCGGCATCTACAACCCGCTGCTCGCCAAGGATTCGGGCGAGCGCGTCAAGATGATCGTAGAGCGC
>JBKBTF010000024.1:0-47628 GCA_046291395.1 Blastomonas sp.
ACCGGGTCCACGCTGGACCGCGCGCGCGCCATCTCGGCGGCGCGCGCCGCCTGGGAACGCTCGAAGGAACTGATCCTCGATCCCGCCTACGACTTCATCATCCTCGACGAGCTCAACATCGTGCTGCGGCAGGACACATTGTCGATCGAGGAGATCGTCGCCTTCCTCAAGGACCGCCCGCTGACCAAGCACATCTGCATCACCGGCCGCAGCGCCAAGCCCGAGCTGATCGCAATCGCCGATCTGGTGACCGAGTTCGAAGAGGTGAAGCACCCGTTCAAGGCCGGGTTCAAGGCGCAGAAGGGGGTCGAGTATTGATCCGCGCGTTCGCCCTTGTTGTTGGCCTGACAGTCGCGGGCTGCTCGTCGCAAGCCGCTGACCGCGTGGCACAGCGTCCCTCGCCCGAGCGGGCGGCGCTGCCGCGCGTGGTCTCGATCAACCCGTGCGTCGATGCGGTGCTGATGCAGATTGCCGAGCCTGCGCAGATCGCGGCGATCAGCCATTATTCGCACGACGAGCGCGCAACCTCGATCCCGCTCGATCAGGCGCTGCGCTTTGCCGCGACCTCGGGCACCGCCGAAGAGGTCGTCGCGCTCGCGCCTGACCTGGTGCTCGCCGGCGCGCATGTCGCCCCGTCGACCATTGCGGCGCTGCACCGCATGAACATTCCGCTGGTGCAGATCAGCGTCCCCGAAAGCATCGCAGAAAGCGCCGCACAGGTCCGCACGATCGCAGCCGCGGTCGGCCAGACCGCGCGCGGCGAGGCGCTGGTGGCGCGGATCGACGATGCAGTGCGCACAGCATCGGCCAGGAGCGCCACGCCACCCGGAGCCTTGATCTGGCAGGGCGGCGGGCTGGTGCCCGGCGATGGCACGCTGGCAAGCGACCTGCTGCGCGTCACCGGATACCGCAACATGAGCGCGGACTATGGCCTCCAGCAATGGGACGTGCTGCCGCTCGAGCATCTGGTGGCGCGGCCGCCCATGGTGCTGCTGTCGGTCGGAGCGCAGGACCCCTCGGACAGGATGCTCGGCCATCCGGTGCTGGCGGGGCTGAAGCGGCAGATTGCGGTGCGCCGCTACCCCGAACGGCTGCTGCACTGCGGTGGCCCGACGATCATCGAGGCCGTCGGCCACCTTGCCAGAATCCGGCAGTCGCTGTGAACCGCGCGCTCACCCTCAACCTCGCGCTGATGGCGGGCATCGCCGTGACCGTGCTGCTGTCGCTGATGGCGGGCAAGGTGTGGATCCCGCTCGACGCCTGGGTGGCGGGAGATCCGCGCTGGCCGATCATCGCCGAGCTGCGGATGCCGCGCACGGTGCTGGCGGTGCTGGTCGGAGGCGCTCTGGGCATCTCCGGCGCGGCGATGCAGGGTTACTTGCGCAATCCTCTGGCCGATCCCGGGCTGTTCGGCGTGTCATCGGGCGCGGCGCTGGGCGCGGTGATCTCGCTGTACTTCGGCTATGCCGCATCGGCCTGGCTGCTGCCGGTGTTCGCGCTCACTGGTGCAGGCATCACCATGGCGATCCTCGCGCTGCTGGTCGGGCGCTCGGGCAGCATCATCGTGTTCACGCTCGCAGGCGTGATCCTGTCGAGCGTCGCGGGATCGATGACCGCATTGGCGATCAGCCTCGCCCCCACCCCGTTTGCGACATCGCAGATCGTCACCTGGCTGATGGGCGCGCTCACCGATCGCAGCTGGGACGATGTCTGGCTCGCGCTGCCGCTGTTGGCGCTGGGGACTGCACTGCTCGCATTCACCGGGCGAACGCTCGATGCGTTGACATTGGGCGAGTCCGCTGCGCGTTCGATGGGGGTCGATCCGCTGCGGCTGCAGCTGCTGATCGTCATCGGCGTGGCGCTGTGCGTCGGCGCGTCGGTCGCGACTGCCGGGATCATCGGCTTTGTCGGGCTGATCGTGCCGCATCTGGTGCGACCGTTCGTCGGCAACCGGCCCTCGGCGGTGCTGCTGCCCTCGGCGCTCGCGGGCGCGCTGCTTCTGCTGGTCGCCGACTGCCTGGTGCGCGCGCTGCCGACGGTGAGCGAGCTGCGGCTGGGCATCGCGATGTCGATGCTCGGCGGGCCGTTCTTCCTGATCCTGCTGCTGCGCATGCGGCGGACGCTGGCATGAGCGTGCTGGCAGCGGAAAACCTGACCCTCAAGCTCGGCGGCCGCCGCGTGCTCGATGCGGTCAGCGCAAGCTTTGTGCCCGGACGCGTAACCGCGGTGCTCGGGCCCAATGGCGCGGGCAAATCGACTTTGCTTTCGTGTCTTGCCGGGCTGCACACCCCCGAAAGCGGCCAAGTGCTGGTCGGCGGGCAGCCCCGCGCAGCGCTGGGAATGCGCGATCTCGCGCGGCAGATCGGCCTGCTGCCGCAGGGCGCCGATGTGCACTGGGATGTCGATGTCGCGACCTTGGTGGCCTTGGGCCGCTATCCGCACCGCACCCGCTGGGGCGAAACCGACGCCGACCGCGCTGCCGTGGCGCGCGCGATGGCCGCGACCGATGTCACCCAGTTTGCCGCGCGCCCGATGACCGCGCTGTCGGGCGGCGAGCGCGCGCGCGTCCTGCTCGCGCGCGTGCTGGCGGGCGAGCCGCAATGGCTGCTGGCGGACGAGCCGCTCGCCAATCTCGATCCCGCGCACCAGCTCGACACGCTCGAATGCCTGCGCGACGTCGCGCGCTCGGGCGCAGGCGTGATCGTGGTGCTGCACGATCTCAACCACGCGATCCGGGTCGCGGACGAGGTGCTGCTGCTGTGCGATGGCCGAATCGTCGCGCAAGGGCCGCCCGGAGAGGTGCTGACGCCCGAGCGGATTGCCGCGACCTATGGCGTGTCCTCGCATATCGGCATGACCCCCGACGGCGTGCGGTTCATCGTGACCAGCCCGATGGCTCGGCGCTGATGCTGGCGCGGCCCGAACAGCTACTGCTGGCGCTGATCGGCGAGGCCGCGATCGGCTATCCCGCATGGCTGTTGGCCGCGATCGGCCACCCGGTGATCTGGATCGGCGCTGCCATCGCCGCGCTCGAACGGCGCTGGAATTCAGGCAGCGCGACCCGCCGCCGGGTGCTGGGGACCGCGCTGCTGGCGCTGGTCGCTGCGAGTGTCGGCGCGGTTGGATGGCTGATCGAAGCATGGGTGGGCAATGGCCTCGCGGTCGGTCTGGTGATCGTGCTCGCAACCACCGGTCTTGCGCAGCGCAGCTTGGATGATCACGTCCGCGCCGTGGCCGCACCCTTGCTGCGCGGCGATGTCGGCGCAGCGCGCGCCGCGGTGGGTCGCATCGTCGGCCGCGACACCGCAGCGCTCGACGAGGGCGGCATCGCGGTCGCCGCAACCGAGAGCCTGGCCGAAAGCTTCTGCGACGGCGTTGTTGCGCCCGCGTTCTGGTTTCTGGTCGCGGGGCTGCCAGGGCTGCTGATCTGCAAGGCCGTGAACACCGCAGATTCGATGATCGGCCACCGCGACGAACGCTATCTCCACTTCGGCTGGGCATCGGCGCGCGCCGATGATCTGGTGAACTTCATCCCCGCGCGAATATCGGGCGTGCTCGTCTGCCTCGCAGGCATAGGCGGATGGCGCATGATGCTGCGCGATGCGCGCCACCACGCCTCGCCCAATGGCGGCTGGCCCGAGGCGGCGATGGCCGGCGTTCTGAAGCGCAGGCTGGGCGGCCCGGCCCGCTATGACGGCGAACCTGCCCACCGCGCCTGGCTGGGCGATGGCCCCGCGCCCGATGCCGCCGACCTGCAGCGCGCGCTTTGGGTCTATCGCCGCGCGTGCGTGTTGCTATGGGCCTTGGCAGGAGGGCTCGCATGGCTGCTGTGATGCTGCAGGGAACCGGATCGGACGTCGGCAAGTCGGTGCTGGTGGCAGGACTGTGCCGATTGCTCGCCAACCGCGGGCTGAACGTGCGCCCGTTCAAGCCGCAGAACATGTCGAACAACGCTGCTGTGGCCGCGGGCGGCGAGATCGGCCGCGCGCAGGCGCTGCAGGCGCTGGCGTGCCGCGTGCCGCCACATGTCGATATGAACCCGGTGCTGATCAAGCCGCAGTCGGACACCGGCGCGCAGGTGGTGGTGCACGGCAAGGTGGTCGGCACATTGGGCGCGGCGGATTACCAGCACCGCAAGGGCGAGCTGCTCGCGGCGGTGCTGCAGTCGTGGGATCGGCTGAAGGCCGACGCCGATATCGTCATCGTCGAGGGCGCGGGCAGCCCGGCGGAGATCAACCTGCGCGCGGGCGATATCGCCAATATGGGCTTTGCCCGCGCGGCGAACGTGCCGGTGGTGCTCATCGGCGACATCGACCGCGGCGGCGTGATCGCCTCGATCGTCGGCACCAAGGCTGTGATCGACGAAGGTGACGCCGCGATGATCCACGGCTTTCTGATCAACAAGTTTCGCGGCGATGTCCGGCTGTTCGACAATGGCTATGCCGAGATCGAACGCCGCACCGGCTGGCCCGGGCTGGGGGTGATCCCCTGGCTGGCTGCTGCGCGGCAATTGCCCGCCGAGGATGCGGTGGTGCTCGATGCTGCTGCCAGCAGCGAGGGCGCGATCACCATTGCCGTGCCGATGCTGTCGAGGATCGCCAATTTCGACGATTTCGATTCCTTGGCACACGAACCCGGCGTGAAGCTGGTGATGGTGCCGCCGGGCCAGCCGCTCCCCGGCGATGCGGCTCTGGTCATCCTGCCCGGCACCAAGGCGACCATCGCCGACCTCAAATTCCTGCGCGCGCAGGGCTGGGACATCGACATCGCCGCGCACGTCCGGCGCGGCGGCGGCCTGCTCGGCATCTGCGGCGGCTATCAGATGCTCGGCCAGAGCATCGAGGACCCCGATGGCGTCGAGGGCGCGCCCGAAACGGTTGAGGGTCTGTGCTATCTGCCCGTCGCCACCCGGCTGACCGGCGACAAGCGCGTGGTCGATGTCACCGGCACCAGCCTCAGCGATGGCGCGGCGTTCGCGGGCTATGAAATCCATGTCGGCCAGACCCGCGCGCTCGGCCCGGTGCGACCGTTGCTGCGGCTGGCCGATGGCGCGGAAGATGGCGCGGTCAGCGCCGATGGCCAAATCGCGGGCTGCTACATCCACCGGCTGTTCGACCACCCCGCCCAGCGCGGCGCATGGCTGGCGCGGCTTGGCGCTCAGTCCGATGGCGTCGCGCAGCAGCACCGCGTCGACCAGGCGCTCGATGCGCTGGCGGCCGGGCTTGGACAGCATGTCGATATCGACCGGCTGCTGGAAATTGCGGGAAAGTCTCATGACTGAACCGGTGTTCGACTCCGCCTTTCGCGAGCAGCTCGACCAGCTCCTGGCATGGCGGCGCGATGTCCGGCATTTCGACACGCGCGCATTGCCCGAGGGGTTGCTCGACACGCTGCTCGATGCCGCGTGCCATGGGCCGTCGGTGGGCAACGCCCAGCCCTGGCGCTTCGTCCGCATCGTCTCGCCCGAACGCCGCGCGGCACTGGCCGACACGGTCGATGCGCAGAAGCGCGCTGCGGGCGAGAGCTATTCGGGCGATCGCAAGGCGCTCTACGATGGCCTGAAGCTCCACGGCCTGCGCGAGGCGCCCGAGATCGTCGCGGTGTTCTGCGACGAGCAGGGCGAGGCTGGGCACGGCCTCGGCCGCGCGACGATGCCCGAAACCCTGTGCTGGTCCGTGGTGACCGCAGTGCACACCTTGTGGCTTGCGGCCCGCGCGCATGGCGTCGGCCTCGGCTGGGTGTCGATCATCGATCCTGCCGGCATGAACGATCTGCTCGACGTGCCTTCGGATTGGCGCTTCATCGCCTTGCTGTGCCTCGGATATCCCGAGCGCGAGAGCGAGACGCCCGAGCTTGTCCGGCATGGCTGGCAGGACCGGTTGCCGTCCGACATCACGAGGCTGGAGCGATGATGATCACCCGCGACGATGTTCAGGTGAAGCTCGATGCCCTCGCCAAGCCGGTGGGCAGCCTTGGACGGCTCGAGGCGCTCGCGGTCGAGCTGGCGCTGGCGGGACAATCGCTCACCCCGCTCACCCGCCCGCGCCGCATCGTGCTGTTCGCCGCGGATCATGGCGTGGTGGCGCAAGGCGTGACGCCTTGGCCCTCGGCGGTGACCACCGCGATGGTCGAGACGATCCTTAGCGGCAAGGCGACCAGCACCGCACTGGCACAAACGCATGGCGTAGACGTGCGGGTTGTAAATGCCGGGATGGTTCAATCGCCGCGCGAGCCCTGGCCCCAGCATTTAAACGCAAACCCCGTCGCACCGGGAACCGCTGATCTCAGCCAGGGTCCCGCAATGTCGGTGGACCAGTTCGACGCCGCCTGGGCGCTGGGCGAGACAGAGGCGAAAAGCGCGGTCGATGCGGGCCACCAGCTGCTGATCGCGGGCGAGATGGGGATCGGCAACACCACGGCTGCGGCCTGCCTGACGCACGCGCTGACCGGGATCGATGCCGATACCGCCACCGGAAGCGGCGCAGGCGCGGATGCGGCGATGCGCAGCATCAAGCGCGATATCGTCGCCGCTGCGGTCGCGCGGCTGGACGGGCGCACCGACAAGCCCGCGCTGGCAGCGATCGCCGGGTTCGAGATCGTCGCGATGGCGGGCTTCTATGCCGAGGCTGCGCGGCAGAGCATGCCTGTGCTGCTCGACGGCTATGTCACCACCGCCGCCGCATTGATCGCCGAGCGACTGTGCCCGGGGACTCGCCGGGTGATGATCGCAGGCCACCTTTCTGCCGAGCCCGGCCACCGCGCCGCGCTCGACCAGCTAGGCCTCACCCCGGTGCTCGAATGGCAGATGCGGCTGGGCGAAGGCAGCGGCGCACTCGTCGCGCTGCCCTTGCTCGACAGCGCTGCCGCGCTGCTGTGCGATGTCGCTCGGCTCGCGGATATCGGCGCCTGATATGGCCAAGTGCCCCGCCTGGGCGCCGCCGGTGCTCGCGATCCAGTTTCTTACGAGGATACCCGTGCCCGGCACCGAAAAGCTGACCGCGCAGCAGGTCGCGACGGGACTGGTGCAGGCAGTGGGCTGGTTTCCATTGGTGGGCGCAGGGATCGGCGTCTTCACTGCCAGCGTCGCGCTCGCCGCCGACAGCCTCTGGCCTGCGCTGGTCGCGGTGCTGATCGCGCTCGCGCTCGAGGCGCGGCTGACCGGCGCGTTCCACGAGGACGCGGTCGCCGATTTCTGCGATGCATTCGGCGGTGGCCTCACCGCAGACGATGTCCGCCGGATCATGAAGGACAGCCGCATCGGCAGCTATGGCAGCCTGGGGCTGATCCTCGCGGTCGGCCTGCGCGCGGCGCTGACGCTGGCGGTGATCGAGGCGATGCCGCCGCTGCTGGCGTTCCTCACCATCGTGGCGGCTGCCACCTTCGGGCGGCTGCTGGTCGTGGTGCTGATGACCCTGGTCGCGCCCGCGCCGCAGGGCACCGGGCTCGCCAAGGATGTCGCATCGGGCGTCGGGCGGTCTGTGCTGTGGATTGCGCTCGCGACGGCCTTGCCCGGAATGCTCGGCTTTGCCGTGCTGAACCCCCTGCCCCTGCTCCTGGGAGTGCTCGGCGCCGGGGTGTTCCTGCTGTGGTTCCGCGCGCTGCTGCTGCGCCGGATCGGCGGCAGCACCGGCGATTGCCTCGGCTTTGCCGCTTATGCCGGGCAATTGATCCTGCTGCTCGCGGCGACGGCCACGCCGTGACGACGCGCACGGTGCTGCTGGTCCGGCATACCGAGGTCGCGCAGGTCTGGAAGGACCGCTGCTATGGGCAGAGCGACATGGGGCTGAGCCGTACCGGCACCGCGCATGTCCGCGCCCTCGCGACCGAGCTTGCCGCATGGCGCCCGGAGATCATTCTGCATTCCGGCCTCAGCCGCGCGCGCATTTTGGCGGAGGCGATCGCCGCTTTGACCGACCTGCCGGCACATGCCGATCCGCAATGGCAGGAGCGCGATTTCGGAAGCTGGGAGGGGCGCAGCTGGGACGCGATCTATCGCGCCACCGGCAGCGCGATGGACGGGATGATCGATGCCCCCGACCAGTTCCGCCCCGGCGATGGCGAAACCACGATGGAGCTCGCGCGCAGGTCGCTCGCTGCCTTTGAGGTTCTCCCTGCGGGCCGGGTCCTGGTGGTCACCCATGGCGGCCCGATCGCGGCGATCCTGGGCATGCGCCGGGGGCTCGCGGCCAGCGACTGGCCGGGCCTGGTCCCGCCGCCGGGCGGTTTTGTCGAGATCGACCGATCGCCTGCGGGCAATTGGCACTGATCTGAGCACGCACTGGCAATATCCCTCTGGCGTAAATCGGCGATGCCGCTAGTTTCCCGGTCCGGGACACGGGAAGGGATACATATTGATGACCGAACACGCTGCAGGGGTCGCGCCCGAGGTGACAGGATGGCGCGCGTCGCTGCCGACGGGCCTGCGCCCCTATACCGAGGCGGCACCGGTGGCCGCGCTGTTCCTGGGCATCTCGTCGGGCTTTCCGTTCGCGATGATCGCAGCGACCCTGTCGACCCGGCTTGCGCAATCGGGGATCGAGAAGTCCACCGTCACCGCCTTTGCGCTGACCTTCCTCGCCTATAACTTCAAGTGGCTGTGGGCACCGATCATCGATGTGGTGAAGCTGCCCTTGCTGGGCCGCATCGGCCAGCGCGTCTCGTGGCTGATCCTGTGCGCGGTGCTGGTGATGTTCAGCATTATGTATCTGGGCATTCTCGATCCGGAGGCCGATATTGGCAAGGTCGCGGTCGCCGCGATCCTGGTTGGGGTGGCAGGCGCGACCTTCGACATCGTCATCGACGCCTATCGCATCGAACTGCTCGAACCGCATCAATTGGGCGTGGGCTCGGGGATGAGCCAATATGGCTGGCGCATCGGTGCGGCATCTGCGGGCGCGATTGCGCTGGTGATCGCGGCGCGCGCCGACTGGACCACGGCGTATATCGCGGTGTCGTTCTTCGGGCTGTTCGCAGTGATCACCGGGCTGATCATGGGCGAGCCCGCACGGCGGCAGGAGCCCAAGCCTTTGAAAGGCCCGGTCGCCGCCGCGATCGCCTATGTCAGTCCGCTGGCCGAGTTCTTCAAGCGCTCGGGCGCGCTGATCGTGCTCTTGTTCGTGCTGGTCCACAAGATCGGCGACACGCTCGCCAACCTGACATTGCGGCTGCTGTTCGAGGACCTGGGGTTCACCAACGACGAGGTTGCAATCTATGACGTCGGCCTTGGTTTCTGGGCGCTGCTCGCAGGCATCTTCGTCGGTGGCTTCCTCTACGCGCGGCTGGGCATGAAGCGTTCGGTCATGATCAGCCTGATCCTGATGGCGGTTTCGAACCTCGCCTTTGCAGGGCTTGCGGTGTCCGGCCACAGCAATTGGGCGATGGCGGGCGCGATAGGTTTCGAGAATTTTGCCAGCGGCATTGGCGGAGTGTGCGTGGTCGCGTATCTGTCGGCTTTGTGCAATCTGGAGTTCACCGCGACGCAGTTTGCGCTGCTCTCGGCGGCGGCGAGCATCACCGGGCGGTTCCTCACCGGGACGCTGGCGGGCGGGATGATCGAATCGCTGGGCTATGCGAACTTCTATCTGCTCACCACGCTCGCGGCTCTGCCCGGCGTGCTGCTGTTCTGGTGGATGATGGCGAGCGGCCTGGTCGATCGATCCTTGGGCACTGCGGGGACAGAGGAGAGCGGGGAATAGGGGGCGTATATTTCTCTTCTTCGATCAAATTCCGTTTGTCCCGAGCGAAGTCGAGGGACGTCATCCGAAACGGCGGCGAAAAGGTCCCTCGACTGCGCTCGGGACAAACGGGATAGGGGTGGCTTACGCACTCGCCCACTCGGATAATCAATCGGGCTCCTGCCCGTTCGCCTTGAGCACCTCGCCCGCCAGGTACAGCGAGCCTGCGATCAGCACCGGCATCGGCTCGCGGGTCGCCAGCCCGGCCAGCGCGGCCTCGACGTCCGCCGCCGCCTCGACCTCGATCCCCGATGTCAGGCACGCCTGGAACGCATCGGCATCGTGCCATTCATGCCCGGGCACCGGCAGCGCGGTAACGCTGGCAAGATGCGCCTCGAGCGGGCCGAGCAGTGCGCCCGCCTGCTTGTTGGACAACATGCCGATGATCAGGTGCACCTTGCCGCCCATGCCATCGACATGCCGGGCCAGCGCGGCGCCCGCATCGGGATTGTGCCCGCCGTCGAGCCAGACGGCCTCGCCTGTGCCGAGCAATGCGGTCATCGGGCCGTCGCCCAGCCGCTGCAGCCGCGCGGGCCAGTCGGCCCAGCCCATCGCCGCACTCAGCGCGCTGTCGGGGATGGAAATCGCGCTCTGGTGGCGGATCATCGCGATGGCCAAGGCGGCGTTGTCCGCCTGATGCTCGCCCGGCAGGCGTGGGATGGGCAGGCTGAGGCGCCCGTCGACATCGCGGTAATGTAGCCGCCCCTGATACAGCGCCGCGTCCCAGTCCTCGCCACGCGCTTTCACAAACGCCCCCGCGCGCATCGCCTGGCCGGCGATCGCACCCATCATTCCCGTGGCATAGCGCTGGATCACCAAAGGCACGTCCGCCTTGGCTATTCCTGCTTTCTCGAACGCGATCCGCTCCATCGGCACCTCGGGCGTTCCCTCTTCGGGCGCGAGCAGGAACGCCTCGTGGTCGATGCCGAGTGCCGCGATCCCGCACACCGCGGGGCGTGGCAGCACATTGGTCGCATCGAGCCTGCCCCCCAGCCCGACCTCGATCACGCACGCATCGGCAGGCGTCTCGGCAAAGGCGAGAAACGCGGCAGCGGTCGTCACCTCGAAAAAGCTCGCGCCGGTGCCCTCGGCGATATCGAGCACCCGCGCGAGATAATCGGCGAGCCTATCGTCATCGATCAGCCGCCCGGCGATGCGGATGCGTTCGTTGAACCGCACCAGATGCGGGCTGGTGTAGACATGGCAGGTCTGCCCCGAAGCCTCGATCGCCGCCCGCAGAAAGGCGCAGGTCGACCCCTTGCCGTTGGTGCCAGCGACATGGAACACCGGCGGCAGGCGCAGGTGCGGATCGCCCAGCCGGGCGAGCAGCGCCGTGATCCGCTCGAGCCCCAGCACGTCGCGGCCGGGCGACAGCGCGGTCAGCCGGTCGAGCTGGGTCTGGACGCGCGGGTCGGAAGAGACGGCGTGGTCGGGCATCACCTTCTCCCCTCCCGCCTGCGGGAGGGGCAGGTCCGGCTTGCCGGACCGGGGTGGGCCGGGAGCACGACGGTCCGAAGGCTCGGCTGCGCCTCGCCCCCACCCCGCCCTTCGGGCACCCCTCCCGCAAGCGGGAGGGGAGAGGGCGCGGCCAGCGAGTGACGGCTGCGCCCCGCCAGCTTCACGCCGCGGCCTTTGCCGCCATCAGATAATCGATCACACTGCCGAGCCGGTCGCGCAGGTCCTTACGCTCGACGACCATGTCGAGCATCCCATGCTCGAGCAGATATTCGGAGCGCTGGAAGCCCTCGGGCAGCTTTTCGCGGATGGTCTGTTCGATCACCCGCTGCCCGGCAAAACCGATCAGCGCGTTGGGTTCGGCCATCTGCACGTCGCCCAGCATCGCATAGCTCGCGGTGACGCCGCCGGTGGTGGGGTCGGTCAGCACGACAATGTAAGGCAACCCCGCCGCGTGCAGCCGCGTGATCGCGACGGTGCTGCGCGGCATCTGCATCAGCGACAAAATGCCTTCCTGCATCCGCGCGCCGCCGGCGGCAGTGAAGATCACATAGGGGCACTTTTCGGCGATCGCGCGCTCGGTGCCGGCGATGAACGCCGCGCCGACGGCCATGCCCATCGATCCGCCCATGAAGGCGAAATCCTGCACCCCGACCACGGCCTTGTTGCCCTTGATCCGGCCCAGACCGTTGGTCAGCGCGTCGTTGCCGACATGGGCCGCGCGCGCGGCCTTCAGCCGGTCGACGTATTTCTTGCTGTCGCGGAACTTGAGGGGGTCCTCGGTCACGGTCGGCGAGGGCAATTCTTCCCACAACTGGTCGTCGAACAGCATGCCGAAACGCCGCTGCGCGCCGATGCGCTCGTGATGGTTGCATTTCGGGCAGACCGAAAGATTGTCCTCGAACTCCTTGGCGAACACCATCTCGCCGCACGCCTTGCACTTGTGCCACAGATTGTCGGGGCTCTCGTCCTGGCGGGCGATAAAGGGGATGGCGTTGCGGACTCGGCTGAACCAGTTCATCTGCTAAGCTCCTCAGGCGGTTGCGGTCTGGCGCGCGGTGGCGATGGCATCGGCCAGAGTGCGGACATAATCGCGCACCGGGCCTGCGGCATCCGCGCCATGCTGGGCGATAATCTCGACGATCGCGCTGCCAACGACAACCCCGTCGGCGACGCGGCCGATTGCGGCGGCCTGCTGCGGCGTGCGCACGCCGAAGCCCACCGCGATCGGCAGGTCGGTCGAGGCCTTGAGCCGCGCGACCGCTTCCTCGATGCTCGCCTGCACCGCCTGCTGCTTGCCGGTGATCCCTGCGACCGAGACGTAATACAGGAACCCGCCCGCGCCTTCGAGCACGGCGGGCAGCCGCGCGGCATCGGTGGTGGGCGTGGCAAGGCGGATCGGCGCGATGCCCTTGGCGCGCAATGCGGGGCCAAGCGCTGCATCTTCCTCGACAGGAATATCAACGCAGATCACACCATCGACGCCCGCTGTGGCGCAGGCATCGGCAAACCATTCGGGCCCGCGCCGGGTCATCGGGTTGGCATAGCCCATCAGCACCAGCGGCACATTGGGGTGGCGCCTGCGAAAACCGGTGGCGATTTGCAGGATGTCGGCGGTCTTGGTGCCCGCCGCCAGCGAACGCAGGTTCGCCGCCTGGATCGCGGGGCCATCGGCCATCGGATCGGTAAACGGCATGCCCAATTCGATCACATCGGCGCCGCCTTCGACGAGGGCGTCGAGGATCGCGGGGGTGGAGGCTGCATCGGGATCACCTGCGGTGACGAAGCACACGAGAGCTGCACGATCAGCTGGGAAGGCGTTGGCGAGGCGCGTGCTCATTGAGCCCTCTCCCCTTCAGGGGAGAGGGTTGGGAGAGGGGGCTGCAAAGCCGCTTCAATTACCATCAGCACACCTTCCATAGCGGTCATAACATCATAGTTCGTAAAGCGAAGCACTCGATAGCCTTGGCTTTCGAGATGCCGCGTCCGCTCTGCATCATAGACCTCGCGGCCGTCATGCGTATCGCCATCCAATTCGATTACCAGCATCGGAGTTCGTGATGCGAAGTCAGCGATGTAGTTTCCTATGACCTTTTGTCGTCTGAACTTTACGCCTGCGAAGCGTTTGGCGCGAAGTTCGAGCCATAATCTGATTTCGGGTTCGGTGGCTTCCACGCGCATGGCCTTTGCGCGTTTGGTGAGACGTTCGGGTCGCACTTCATCCCCCTCTCCCAACCCTCTCCCCTAAAGGGGAGAGGGCTATTTGATCACATCTCCACTCCCAGCTTGTCCGCCACGGTGAAGATATCCTTGTCCCCCCGCCCGCACAGGTTGGCGAGGATGATCTGATCGCGGTCCATCGTCGGAGCGACCTTCGCCACGGCAGCAATCGCGTGCGCAGGCTCGAGCGCGGGGATGATGCCCTCGGTGCGGCAGAGCAGCTGGAAGCCGTCCAGCGCCTCGTCGTCGGTGATCGCGGTGTACTCGACCCGGCCCATGTCCTTGAGCCAGGCGTGTTCGGGGCCGATACCGGGATAATCGAGGCCTGCGCTGATCGAATGGCCCTCGGTGATCTGGCCGTCCTCGTCCTGCAGCAGATAGGTCTTGTTGCCGTGCAGGATGCCGGGGAAGCCGCCCAAGAGGCTTGCGGCGTGCTCGGTACCGTCGAGGCCGTAGCCTGCCGCCTCGACGCCGAGCATCTTCACATCGGGATCGTCGAGGAACGGGTGGAACAGACCCAATGCGTTCGATCCGCCGCCGATCGCCGCGACCAGCAGGTCGGGCAGGCGGTTGATACGGGCAAGCATCTGCGCGCGCGCTTCCTTGCCGATCACGCTCTGGAAATCGCGGACCAGTTCGGGATACGGGTGCGGGCCGGCGGCGGTGCCGATGATGTAGAAGGTGTCGTGGACGTTGGCGACCCAGTCGCGCAGCCCCTCGTTCATCGCGTCCTTGAGCGTCGCCGCGCCGCTCGTCACCGGGATAACCTCCGCGCCGAGGAGCTTCATGCGGAACACATTGGGCTGCTGCCGCGCGACATCGGTCGCGCCCATATAGATCACGCAGGGCAGGCCGAAGCGCGCGCAGACGGTGGCGGTGGCGACGCCATGCTGGCCCGCGCCGGTCTCGGCGATGATCCGCGTCTTGCCCATCCGCATCGCGAGCAGGATCTGGCCGATGCAGTTGTTGATCTTGTGCGCGCCGGTGTGGTTCAATTCGTCGCGCTTGAACCAGATTTGCGCGCCCTTGCCCTCGGGGGCAGCTTTGCGCAGTTCCTCGGTCAGCCGCTCGGCATAGTACAGCGGGCTGGGGCGTCCGACATAATGCTCGAGCAGATCGTCGAACTGCGCCTTGAACGCAGGATCGGCCTGGGCGGCGCGATAGTGCTTCTCGAGATCGAGCACCAGCGGCATCAGGGTTTCTGCAACATAGCGTCCGCCGAACTGGCCGAAATGGCCCTGCGCGTCGGGTTGATTGCGATAGCTGTTAAGCTGGGGTGCTGCGTTGGTCATGGTTGGCAACCGCTTGGCAAAAGCGTGCCATCTTGTCCATATCTTTGACTCCCGGCGCGCTCTCCACGCCCGACGAGACATCGACCAGGGGCGCGTGCGTCGCGGCCAGTGCTTCTTCGACATTGTCCGGGTCGAGCCCGCCGGCCAGCCCCCAGGGCAGGATGTGGTGATGCCCCTTCAGCAGCGACCAATCGACGACCGTTCCGTTACCGCCGGGGAGCGCCTGCGCGGGCGCATCGAACAGCAGGCGGTCGGCGATGCTGTCGAACCGGCGCGCGTTGGCGAGCGTTTCGGCACTGCGCAGACCCACGGCTTTCCACACCTCCACGGCCATATGCTTCTTCACGATGGCCAGCCATTCGGGCTTTTCCGATCCGTGGAACTGGATGACATCAGGGCGGACCGTGCGATAGGCCTTTTGCGTCAGCTCGGGCGAGGCGTTGACCAGCAGCAGCACGACCTTGAGGCTCGCAGGAGTGCGGCGGCGCAAGTCCGCTGCCTGCTCCAGCGTCACATGGCGCGGGCTTTTCTCGAAATGCACCAGCCCGATATGGCTCGCGCCGTTCGCGGCGGCAGCATCGATGGCCGCTTCGGTGGAAAGCCCGCAGATCTTGATGAGGGTCGTCATTGTCTCTCAACCGGTTGTCTGGTCGTCATGCTGAACCTGTTTCAGCACCCATGGTTCGCCATGGCCTGGATCGCGCGAGAGGAGAAATGGGCCCTGAAACAAGTTCAGGGTGACGGTCAGCGCAGGAGCGGCTCACAGCGTCGCCATGATCTCGCGTGCCGCGTTGTCGGGCTCTGCCGCGCGGGCGATCGGGCGGCCGATGACCAGCACCGATGCGCCGGCATCGCGCGCCTGGCGCGGGGTGACCGCGCGCTTCTGGTCGCCTGCGGTGGCGCTGGCAGGGCGGACGCCGGGCACCACGAAAAAGCCGTCGCGCCACTGGTGCCGCACCGCGCCGACCTCCTGGCCTGAACACACGATGCCATCGAGCCCGGCCTGATGTGCCAGGTCCGCCAACCGCAGCACGCTGTCGTGCGCGCTCCCCGCCATGCCGATCTGGGTCATGTCGTCGTCGTCGAGGCTGGTCAGCATCGTGACCGCGACCACCTTGGTGTTGGCGCCCGCTGCCGCCTTGGCGTCTTCCATCATCGCGCGGCCGCCCGCGGCATGGACGGTGACGATCGCAGGCTCGAGCACGTGAATCGCCTGCATCGCTGCGGCGACGGTGTTGGGGATGTCGTGCAGCTTCAGGTCCAGAAAGATCGGCAGGCCCAATTTGGCGATCTCGTGGACGCCGTGATGGCCATGCGCGCAGAAGAACTCCAGCCCCAGCTTGACCCCGCCGATGTGGGCGCGGACCGATTGCACCAGCGCACTTGCACGCGCCAGATTAGGCAGGTCGACCGCAAGATAGATGGGATTGGACATGATGTTAGCGTGACCCTCTGTTGACCGTGTCATACCGAGCGCAACGCGCTCTCCGGTTCTTGATCCTTGATGCTGGTGCCGGGGGCTTCGGACGGGGCCTGCACCGGCAGCGGCGCAGGTCCGGTCGTGGCCGAAGCCGCAGCCGCGCGCGTCCGGTTGGCCTCAAGCGTCGTGATCCGGCGCTTCATCCGCCAGCTGGTGGTGCGGTGATACGCCCAGAGGGGGAGAAAACCGGCAAGGAAAGTGAACGCCAGCAGCACCGGCAGCTTGGTCACCAGTTGCAACCCGCCCCACAGATCGACCGTGACCGCCTGCCAGTTGTTATAGGCGAACACGATGAACACCACGACCAGCATGATGAGCACCAGTGTCTTCAGGAACTGCATGACCGCCGTGTCTCCTCAATCCTTGCCCGCGTCCCGGCGGAAGCGCGGAGCATAGGGGTATAATCCTGCAATGGCCAGCCTGACCGGTCGCCGCGCAGGCTCAGCCGAAGACCCGGGCGAAAATCGTGTCGACATGCTTGAAGTGGTAATCGAGGTTGAACTTTTCCTCGATCTCCTGCGGCGACAGCGCCGCCGTCACTTCGGCATCGGCCTTGAGCAATTCGAGCAGCGCCAGCGCGCCATCCGATTCCCAAACCTGCATCGCGTTGCGCTGGACCAGGCGATAGGCATCCTCGCGGCTCACGCCAGCCTGGGTCAGCGCCAGCAGCACCCTCTGCGAGTGAACAAGCCCGCCCATCTTGTCGAGATTCTTCTGCATCCGCTCAGGGTAGACCAGCAGCTTGTCGATCACGCCTGTCAGCCGCGCCAGCGCGAAATCGAGCGTGATCGTGGCGTCGGGGCCAAAGAAGCGCTCGACCGAGCTGTGCGAGATATCGCGCTCGTGCCACAGCGCCACATTCTCCATCGCAGGGATCGCGGCGGCGCGCACGACGCGGGCAAGACCGGTGAGGTTTTCGGTCAGCACCGGGTTGCGCTTGTGCGGCATCGCCGACGAGCCCTTCTGGCCGGGCGAGAAATACTCCTCGGCCTCGAGCACCTCGGTGCGCTGCAGATGGCGGACTTCAGTCGCCAGCCGCTCGACCGACGAGGCGATGACGCCCAGGGTCGCGAAATACATCGCATGCCGGTCACGCGGGATGACCTGCGTCGAGACCGGCTCGAGCGCCAGGCCCAGTTTCTTGGCGACATGTGCCTCGACCCGCGGATCGATGTTGGCGAAGGTGCCGATCGCGCCGGAAATCGCGCAGGTGGCGATCTCGGCGCGCGCCGCCTTGAGGCGTGCGCGGCAGCGGTCGAACTCGGCATAGGCCTGCGCGAGCTTCAATCCGAAGGTCGTCGGTTCGCCATGGATGCCGTGGCTGCGGCCAATGGTGGGGGTATATTTGTGCTCCATCGCGCGGCGTTCGATCGCCACGAGCAGCGCGTCGAGATCGGCGAGCAACAGGTCGCTCGCCCGCGCCAGCTGCACCGCAAGGCAGGTGTCGAGCACGTCCGAGCTGGTCATGCCCTGGTGCATGAACCGCGCCTCGTCGCCGACCTGATCGGCCACCCAGGTGAGAAAGGCGATGACATCGTGCTTGGTCACCGCTTCGATCGCGTCGATCGCGGGCACATCGATCACCGGGTTGGTCGCCCACCACGCCCACAAAGCCTTGGCGGCAGACCGGGGCACCACGCCGAGTTCGGCCAGCGCATCGGTGGCGTGCGCCTCGATCTCGAACCAGATGCGGAATTTCGCCTCGGGCTCCCAGATGGCGGTCATGGCGGGGCGGGAATAACGGGGGACCATAAGACGTCCTTACAACTGGGGCGTGGAGCGAGAAGGGCGCGTCACGCCCGCGTCGGTTTCGCCCGCGCAGCTAGCAGCAAGCGCGCGCCTGTTCAACCACGGGCCGCCACCCGTCCGCCACTAGCCCTCGGTCAGCGCGGTGAAGGTGAAGTTGCGGAACGCCGCCTCGCCCGGCCCTGCGGCATACAGGCCCGGCCGCAGCATCAGGAAACCGCCGCGCACATTGTGGTGGTACCCTGAGACTTCCATGCCGCGATCGAACTTGACCCAGGTCCTGCCGCCATCGCCCGAGCTGTGGAAGCTGACGATATGGCGGCGGTTGGTGACGCGCAGGCGCATGGCGGACCCGTGCGGATTGACCGGTCGCGCGCGCTCAATGCCGTACTGGTGGGTCACGAAACGCTCGGCATCGAAGCCCAAGCCCGCATAGAGCTTGTCGTCATAGAACAGCACCAGCCCAGCAGTCCCGCCCTTGGCCAGTTCGACATCGCATTCGAACCGGTAAGACGTATCGCCCGCGGTCAGCAGCAGAGGCGATCCGGTCGAAGGCGCAAGGCCCTTGCCCTGAAGAAACAGCGTGTTTTCCTGCACGCGCACGCGATTTGCCTCGTCGGGCGCGGGGCGGAAGAACGACCATTTCGTGCCCAGTTCGAGCGATGCGAAGTCGTCGGACAGCGCCATGCCGTGCGGCAGCGCCCTGCCCCCCTTGGGCTTGGCCATCGGCTGCGACAGATCGCCGCCGGTCATCTTGAACCAACCGTCGGCGTCCCATTCGACGGGATCGAGCAGGCATTGCCGCCCGAGCGTCCAGAAGCCGTTCTCATAGCCGTGATACAGGCTCCACCACGATCCGTCGGGCGCTTCGACCAGACTGGCATGGCCGCGCGACCACCAGGCATCGCGGATGTCGGTGGTGCGAACCAGGGGGTTGCCGGGGTGCTGCTCCCACGGGCCATGGATCGATTTCGACCGCGCGGCGATGACCATATGACCGGTGGGGGGCCCCGCGGTGCCGCCGACCGCGGTCAGCATGTAGAACCAATCGCCGATGCGGTGGATCTTTGGTCCTTCGGGCGCAAAGCCTTCGACATCCCATTCGGTCGGATAGCGCCAGGGATCGTAGACGTGCTCAACGTCGCCTGCGACGCGCATGCCGTCATCGGACAACCGCACCCGATCGCCGCCCGAAAGGAACAGCCAGCGCGATCCGTCCTCGCCCACCGCGTGGCACGGGTCGATATGGTTGTGCAAACCCAGCGACACCGGATCGCTCCACGGGCCGTCGATATTGTCCGCCCAGATCACGAAGATGTCATTCTGCGGAGAGGCCTTGACCGGGATATAGAGGAAATAGCGCCCCTCGTGCTTCTCGAGGCTGACCGCCCATACCGAGCCGATGTTGCGCGTGAGCGCTGCCTTGCGGGGCTGCCAGTTCACCAGATCGCGCGAGTGCCAGATCAGCAGCCCGGGATAGGATTCGAAGCTCGAGAAGGTGAGGTAGTAATCCTCGCCATCCTTGAGGATCGCAGGATCGGGCCGATCGCCCGACAGCACCGGGTTGAGAATGCTGCCGTCGCCCAGATCGGCGATGCGCTGGTTGTCCAGGCCCCGGCGCCATTTCGGGGAAGGTTTCGGCGCCGGGGAGGGGGCAGCGCGCAACGGCGTAGCCAGCCCCAAGCTGGTGAGCGCGGCGGAGCCAATGGCACCGCGACGGCTGATGACAGGCGGGCGAAAAGTCACAGCGCCAGCCCGGTGGTGCGGCCCCACGCGCGCCACAGTTCGGGCCAGGCCTCGACCGGCTTGCCGATCGCCCGGCGAAGGCCGAAGCCATGACCGCCATGTTCAAAAAGATGCGTCTCGACGCGGATGCCCTTCTCCTTGAGCGCGGTGCGCAGCAACAGCGCGTTGTTGACCGGCACCGCGTCGTCATCCTCGGCATGGAGCAGGAAGAACGGCGGCGCATGGGCAGGCACGTTTCGGTGCGGCGAATGCGCGGCCTCGCGCGCTGGGCTGGCATTCTTGCCGACCAGAAGCTCGCGCGATCCGGGATGCGCATCGGGCGCGGTCATCGAGATGACGGGGTAGATGGGAGCCGCGCTGTGCGGCCTGGCGGACAATTGGTCGGCGGAATCGACAGCCGCATAGACCTTCGCGTCAAACCGGGTCGCCAGATCGGCGCACAGATGCCCACCTGCGGAAAAGCCCATCGCTGACACCCGCTCGGGGTCCACCGCGAAATCGCCTGCACGTGCGCGGATGACGCGCATCGCGCGCTGCGCATCTGCGAGCGCAACGTTCGGCCCAGCCGCCCAGCCTTCGCCCGGCAGCCGGTAGAACAGAACGAAGGCGGTAAAGCCGCGCGCCGCCAGCCAGCGGCCCATCTCATAGCCTTCCTTGTCCACCACCACCCAGCGATAGCCGCCGCCCGGCGTGATCAGCACCGCCGCGCCATTGGGCCGGTCGGGGCGGAAAACGGCAAGCCGAGGCACGGTGATGCCGAAGACCGCTCGGTCGGTGACAAGCCGGTCGGTCGAGCGCTCCTGCACTGTCTCGGTGTGCGGTCTTGCGGGCATTCCCGGCGCGCCGCCGGGCCAAAGATCGATGGTTTCGGAAGGCTGCGGCAGGCCCGGCGGCAGCGGCGAGCCGGGCACTTGCGGCACCGCGGTCTGCGCGAGCGCAGGACCCGCCAGCCCCGCACACACGGAAGCCGCCATGAAGGATCGGCGATCGATGGTCATGGCGGCTCCCTTGGTGTTCATGTGCGCCGGGCAGCGTGGAGCCACCGCCCGGCAGGCTCATCAGTATTTGAAGCGCGCACCGACGAAGAAGTTGCGGCCGAAATGGTTGTTCTCGTAATTGCGGTTCGCATCGAAATCGGTGAAGCGATAGCGATAGGTGTCGGTAAGGTTGTTGCCTTCCAGCGAAACCTCGACCCATTCGGTCAGCTTGTAGCGGATCGAGGCATCGAGGTTGAACTGGCTGCCATAGCCTTCCAGAACGTTCCCGGTGCCGCTTGCGCCCTCATGCCAGCGGCTGCGGTAGGTGCCCATGACGCGAGCGGAGAGATTTCCGTCATCATAATAGAAGGTGCCGTTATAGGACCATCTCGACACATTGGCGAGCGCTGCCGGGCGGGTCTGGTTGACCAGCGCGCCGCCGGGGACGGTTGCTGGACCCTGGACGATAAAGTCGGCATTGCTGTCGATATAGGTCGCATTGGCCAGAATGCCGAAGTTCGAGAAGAACCCGTCGACAAACGCGCTGAACGGAATCTGCGCGGCGACTTCAACACCCTTCAGCTTCGCCCCGGTTCCGTTGACCGGGGTGGTCAAGGTCCAGATCGGCTGGGTCAGCAGCGCGGGGTTGAGCGCTGCAGGCGATGAGGGGTTGAGCACCGAAACGGGAAGCCCGGTCTGCGCGAATGTCGCCTCGGTGATCGCCGACGTCTGGGTGAAGCTGTCCACGTTCTTGATGAAACCGGCGATAGAAAGCAGCGCCTGCGGTGCGAAATACCATTCAATGGCAAGGTCGTAGTTCGTCGCCCTGAAGGGTTCGAGGAACGGGTTGCCGCTGTTGACGCGGAAGTTGAAGCCATCGGCCGAACCGCCAGGTGTCAGAGATCCCAGTGTCGGGCGGGTGATCACCTCGGCGGCGGCTGCACGGATGATCAGGTTCTGCGTCGGGAAGAGCGCAATGTTCGCTGCAGGCAGCCAGTCTTCGTAGCTGCGTTCAACGGTTGCCTCGACACCGCTGACCAGGCCGTAGGAGGACTGCTCGGTCTTTACATAGCGGATACCGGCATTGAGCGCGTATTCGAGGCCGAGCAGTTCGCCCTTGGCATCGACCTGCAGATAACCGCCCTTGGTGGTTTCCTGAACACCGCGGTTGTTGCCCGCATCGAGCGCCAGCGGCCGCTCGTACAGCTTGGTGAACGCGGTCGCGGCATCCAGATTGGGAACCAGCCAGGCATTGGTGTTGCCTGCAGGCTGCCCCGCCCGGCCCAGATTGAACATTTCGGACAAGGCCGCGGTGACCGGGAAGCCATAGACGGCAGTCGGGCCGAACAGGCTGCTGGGCGAGCAGGTGATCGTGCCCAGCACGCGGTCCACGCCGCCATTGCCGCACACCGCGGTGTCCCGGGTAAAGGCGATGGTATCGAAGTTGAACCGGCGCCACATCGCGCCCGCCTTGATGGTGAAGCCTTCGGCCACGTCCCATTCGGTGCGCAGCTGAGCGGTCTTGAACCTGTTTTCGATTTCCGAGGGGCGGTCGCGGATTTCGGCAAGCTGGAAGACCGCAGGATCGGTGACACTGGTGCCGAAGGTCAGCTTCGGACTTTTCATGTCGGTATAGTCGTAGCTATAGCCCTGCGCGTCGCGGTCATCGAACACGATCGTGGTTTCCACCGGGATATCGGCATTCGACTTGGAAAGGCCGCCGAGCAGGGTGAAGCGGAAATTGTCCGTCACATCCTGATCCCAGGTGCCGCCGACCTGATAGAATTCGGTCGTGCTCTTGCGCAGATAATGCTCGGTGCGGACCCATGCATCGTTGAGCGTGGCAGAGATCATATTGTTGTTGGCGTCGTATACCGGGTTGATCACGTCGATCGACCGTTCGTTGGAGCGCAGCAGCACCTCGCCCCAGCGCTCGCGACGGTCGCTGTTGAAATTCGAGTACAGCGCGTCGATCGAGAACTTGGTGGCGTCCGAAGGCGAAAACTGGATCGACCCGGTGATACCCAGACGCTCGCGGTCGTGCTTGACCTCGCCATAGCGCGGAATGCGCGGGTGGAAGGAAAGCGCGGCCTGATCGCAGGCTGCGCTGCGACCGTTGGTGTAGACGCCGCCGGTGTTGGGACGGGCGGCCAGGTTGGTCGCGCTGGCAGTGAAGCAGGGCGCGCCGTTGACCGAGTCGAACCGGGCCTGCGCCCAGCGCACGGTGTTGTTGCCGAGCTCGAGGACCTGCGTCTTCTGATAGGCCGCCGAGACCGACACGCCGAAGGTGCCGGCATCGTTGCGCCAGCTCAACAGGCCGGCAAGGCGCGGGCCGACATATTCGGACAGGTCGTTATAGCTGGCGACCACCGACGCCACGCCGGTCAATCCGGCCTTGGCGGCAAGCGGGTTGCCGGTATTGAGATCAACCACCGCGCCCAGCGAACCTTCATCCAGGCTGGCTTCGGCGGTCTTGTGGACGACGATCGAACTGAACAACTCCGAGGCGAAGACGTTGAAATCGAACGCGCGGTCGCGGTTGGCCGAGGCGCCGTCGGTGGAGGTGGCGACGGTTTCAAGCCCGTTGACGCGGACGCGGGTGAACTGGCTGGACAGACCGCGCACGGTGATCGCGCGGCCTTCGCCCGCATCGCGCGTGATCGAGATGCCGGGAATGCGCTGCAGCGATTCGGCCAGGTTCTGGTCGGGGAATTTGGCGATATCCTCGGCGACGATCGCGTCGATCGCACCCACCGAATTGCGCTTCAGGTTGATCGCGGCTTCGAGCGACTGGCGAAAGCCGGTGACGACGATCTCGTCGGCGGCAACGTTGCCGTCTTCTGCAACCTGGTCTTGTGTGGTGGCTTGCTGGGCCTGCGCCGTTCCGGCGGCGCCGAACGCGCATCCCGCCAGCAACGCCAGCTTCATGAAAGAAACGCGCGATGCCTGCCGCGAAATGATAGTGCCCATGTTCAATCCCCTCCCAATTGCCCTTTTCGGGCCTATTGCTACCGGTGTCAAAGGAGAAGAGGCGAACACGCCCGAACCCTGCTGACACCCCCGATCCCGCACCCTTGCAGCTCGCCTGCCGGGTACCTGCTGTCTTTGCCGCTTTTCCATCCGGGGCCGAACCCCATCACGGTAACCGGTGTCATTATGTATTGCCCTCAAGTCGGGCGCGTGTCAATAACCATGGCAACGGGAGAGACAGACATGCTTGCAAGCCTTGGAAAAACCCTTTGCGTGGGCGCTTTTGCCCTGACCATGCTCACATCCGCCATGGCCCAGCCGCACCCCGCCGACCCGACACAGGGCGGCGCTGGCGGGCGAATCATCAAGGTCACGACCCTCGCCAAATCCGGGCCCGGGTCGTTCGCGGAGGCGCTTGCCGCCAAGGGGCCGCGCATCATCGTGTTCGAGGTCGGAGGGGTGATCGATCTGGACCGCAGTTCGCTCGATATCGCCGAACCCTTTGTCACCATCGCCGGGCAGACCGCGCCGTCGCCGGGGATCACCCTGATCAAGGGCGGTATCGACGTGAAGACGCATGATGTCGTGGTTTCGCATATCAGGGTGATGACCGGAGCCGACGGCCAGGCGCGGATGTCGGGGTGGGAAGCGGATTCGTTTTCCACCGTCGCTGCGCGCAACATCGTGGTCGAACATTGCAGCTTCCTGTGGGGCGTGGACGAGAACATGTCCGCCTCGGGTCCGCGCTTCACGGGCAACACCGTCGAAGAATGGCGCGCCGGAACCAGCCACCATATCGTCTTTCGCGACAATCTCGCAGCCGAAGGCCTTGCTGTTTCGAGCCATCCCAAGGGCGAGCATTCCAAGGGGTCGCTGATCCACGACAATGCAACGAATATAACGTTTTACCGCAACGTTTGGGCGCACCATGTCGAACGCTCGCCCTTGGTAAAAGGCGGGGCGCAGGTCGCGATGATCAACAATCTGATCTTCAACCCCCAGCACCGCGCGGTGCACTACAACCTGATGAATCTCGAATGGCTGGGACAGGAATACGTCACCGGCGAGATCACCGCGGTCGGCAACGTCATGCGCGGCGGTAACGACACCAACGAGGGCCTGCCGTTCCTGATGCTGGGTGGTGACGGGGACCTTGCCTATTACGGCAAGGACAATCGCGCGGTCGACCGGCATGGCAATGCCCTGCCCCAGTTCGGGCGCTATGGTGAAACGAGGGCGAAGCTGATCACCGCCAAGGCACCGCTGGCTGATCTGTCGCAATACCGCATCCTGCCTTCGGGCGAGGTCGAGACATCCTTGCTGCAGACCGCAGGCGCCAGGCCCTGGGATCGCGCGCCCGATGACATCCGCGTCTTGTTCTTCGTCGCCGAGGGGCGCGGCGACATCATCGACGACGAGAGCGAGGTCGGCGGATACCCCGCGCCGGTCGCGACCTTTGCATCGTTCAATGAATCCGAATGGAATCTCGACACGATGACGCCGAAGTCGGGCCGCTATCCGGGGCAGAAGGCGGGCAGCCAGGAATCGCTTTCGAACCGCGATCAGCAGATGCGGACTTCGCAGCCATGAGCGCCGCGCTGGCCCTGATGCTGCTGGCCGCGCCGCCGATGGCGGTGATCGACGAGGTGGACACCGTTCGCCGCGAACCGCCGCCGCACGGCTCGATCGGCATGAGCACCGCGTGGCGTATCAGCGACCATGCGCCGCAGCCACGCCGGATGGAGTTCCGCCGCCGCACGCTCGATATCGGGTCCGCGATCGGCGAGCACGCAATCGCGCATGACGAGGTCTATTATGTGCTCGATGGCGAGGGCGAGGTGGTCTCCGACGGCCAGCGCGCGATGCTCAAGCCCGGGATGACCGCGTATCTGTATGACGGAGCGGTGGTCGGCATCTGGCAGAAGGGGGAGAAACCGCTGGCGCTGATCATCGCCTATCCGGTTGCAGAGCCTGTCAGCTCCCGGGCTGAACGTAAGGAGCCTTAGCCCACAGCTCGCGCTCCCAGCGGCGCGGATCGTTTTCGATCGTCGCCATGCCGTCGCCGACCACCAGAGTGGCGCGCTCGGGCAGCGTGTAGGGCGTCCAGTCGGCAAGGCCCGGCCGGCCGGTCTGGGCCAGCCCGGCAAACGCCCGCATCATCACGTCGCGCGTCGCGCGCGCGCCTGCATCCGTCCCGCTCATGCTACCCGGCGCATCGAGCATACCGAAGACGTATGGGATGTCATCGGTATGCGCCGCGCCGCGCAGCGGGTCGAGCGGCGAGGCGCGGTCGAGCTGGTAGACCCAGGTCGCTGCCGCCCCGGCCTTTGCGCGCTCGTCCGCTTCGATCACCTGCCCCGGCCATGAGCGGCCAGCGGTGGTCGCCGAATAGAAGATCTGCTCGGGCGTCCAGTCGGGATAGTGCGCGCGGTACTGCGCCACCACCCAGTCGGCATCGAGGTCGATCTTGATCTCCGGCAAGATCCGCGCGGCGAGGTTGTCCCAGCCCAGCCCCTGAAGCTTCGCGCCCTTGGGGTCGATGAACGCGCGGGTTTCCTCGCGCGTGTTGCCCAGGATCATCGGAATGGGATTCGATTGCGGCGCGGCATCGGGCCAGAACGGGTGGCGCGGCAGGTTGGTCATGTCGAGCACCGGCCCGAAATAGACCGGTCCACCCATCACGGGATCGGTCGTCGTCAGCGCCTCGACGATCCGCTCGGACGGGACCGCCAGCAGGCCATCGGCATCACCCGGTTGCAATCCCAGCGCGGCCATCAGCGCCTGCGTCCGCTTCCAGGCATTGCCCGGGCCGCTGGCAGTCACCTGCTGGCCGCTCATCGTCGCGGCACTGTGGAACAGGCCGTCGGCTGCGGGCATCGCCATCAGGGTCGCGATCTTGGCGCCACCCCCCGACTGGCCGAACACCATCACCTTGCCCGGATCGCCGCCAAAACCTGCGATGTTGTCCCGCACCCATTGCAGCGCAAGGATCAGGTCGAGCTGGCCGAGATTGCCGCTGTCGGCAAAACGCTCGCCCAAGGGCTTGAGCCAGGCATAGCCGAACGCATTGAGCCGGTGATTGACCGTGACCACCACGACATCGCCGCTTGCTGCCAGCCGGTGCCCATGCGTCAGCGGATCGGTGACGGTGCCGTTGGAATATGCCCCGCCGTGGAAATAGACCATTACCGCGCGCTTTGCGTTCGCATTCGCCTCGGGCGTCCAGACGTTGAGGAACAGGCAGTCTTCGGACTGCGGCAGATCGGGGTTGCCCCGCTGCGGCGCGATCGGAGCGAAATCCTGCGCCTTCAAATCGCTGCCGAGCGGCACGGCCACCGCGCGGGAAAAACGCTGCGCGCGGCCATAGCGGATGCCTCTGAACGCAAGCACGCCTTCTTCGCGGAGGCCGGTAAAGCGGCCCACCTTGGGATCGCGGGCCAACACGGGAGTCGCGATCAGCGCCGCGCCGCCACCCAGCAATCCGCGCCGGGAAAATTCAGCGCCGGACATCGCCGCCCGTCGCGGAAAACGCAGCAAGCTCAGCCGCACCGATCAGACACAGATCGCCAGGAAGCGAATGCTTGAGCGCGGCGAGCGCCAGCCCGGTTTCGGCCATCGCCTGTTCGCTGCCGCCTTGCAGATACTGGTGCAATACGCCCGCAGCAAAGGCATCGCCGGTGCCGATCCGGTCGACGATGCCGGTGACATCGATCTCGGCGGTCTGGTGCTTGCCCTGCCGGGTATCGACCCGCGCGGCGATGCGGTGGTGATCGCTGCTCACCACATGGCGCGCGGTCGAGGCGACCAGCTCGAGCTTGGGGAACGCCGCGAAGGCTGCGTCTACTGCCTCGCGACGACGTTCGGCGCCATCGCCGGAGAAGGTTGTGCCCAGCAGCAGCGAGATATCGCGGTGGTTGCCGATCAGCACGGTCGCCACCCCCACCAGATCGGTGAGGATGGCGCGCGGGTCGCTGTCCCAGGCGTCCCACAGCAAGGCGCGATAGTTGCCGTCGAAGCAGATCGGGACATTCGCCGCCTGCGCTGCGGCAACGGCGGCCTGCGCGAGCGCGACGCCGTCGGGACCCAAAGCGGGCGTGATCCCCGACAGGTGGAGCAAGGCCGCGCCATCGAGCGCGCCGGCGAAATCAAATGCGTCCGGATCGCACAATGCAAAGGCCGAGCCGACGCGGTCATAGGTGATCGAAGACGGACGCATGCCTGCGCCGGGCTCCAGAAAATACAGCCCCATCCGGCCAGCCCCGCGCGCCACGAAGCGCGTATCGACCCCTGCCGCGCCCAGCTCGGCACGCGCCTTGTCGCCCAGCACATTGTCGGGCAGCAGCGTCACCATCCGCGTCATGTGGCCGAGCGAGGCGAGTCCGGCGGCGACATTGGCTTCCGCGCCGCCGACCGCCATTTCGAGCGACTGCGCCTGCACCATCATCCGCACGCCCGGCGGGGAGAGCCGCAGCAGCATCTCGCCGAAACAGACGATTGCGCCGGTGGACGTCATCGCGCCAGCCACCCGCCATCGACCGCCAGCACATGGCCGGTGACGTAATCCGATGCGGGCGATGCGAGGAACAGCGCCGCGCCTGCGATATCCTGCGGCCGTCCCCAGCGTCCGGCGGGGATGCGCTCCATGATCTGGCGGTTGCGGGTTTCGTCCGCCTGCAACGCTGCGGTGTTGTTGGTGCTGATGTACCCCGGTGCGATGGCGTTGACCTGTATGCCCTTGGGCGCGAGTTCGTTGGCCATCGCCTTGGTCACCCCGCCGACACCCGATTTGGCCGCAGCATAGCTCGGCACCCGCACCCCGCCCTGAAAGGTCAGCAAAGAGGCGATGTTGACGATCTTGCCCGATCCGCGTTCGGTCATATGCCGCGCTGCAGCCTGGCTGAGGAAAAACAGGGTCTTGAGGTTGGTGTCGAGCACCGCATCCCAGTCTTCCTCGCTGAAGTCGAGCAGATCGGCGCGGCGGATGATGCCGGCGTTGTTGACCAGGATATCGATCCTGCCAAGACCCGCCAGCGCCTCATCGACGACACGGCCGACCGGCTCGATCGAGCCGAAATCGGCGGTGATGTTCACCGCCTTGCGTCCGGTCGCTTGAATCGCGCCAAGCGTTTCGGTCGGCTCCGAGCGCCCCGCCACCGCGACATCGACGCCGGCCTCGGCCAAGGCAACCGCGATCGCCTGGCCGATACCGGTGTTCGCTCCGGTGACGAGCGCGGTCTTGCCCGCAAGATCGAAGGGGCTGGTTGTCATGTCCGTTTCCCCTGCAGGCTTCAGCCTGCGACCTCGCGCAGATAGCCGACGATATCCTGATCGGTTGCGTTGGCGTAGAAGTACTCGGCAAAGCGGTCGCCTGCAATCGCGGCCTTGAGCAGATCCTGATCGACCGTCTTGAGCACGGTCAGCATGTCGTGGCAGGTCGCCGCCTTGAGGTCCTTGAGGATCCCGCGGTTGGTGCGCATGATCTCGGCGCGCTCCTTGGGATAGCCAAGCCCGCGTTCGCCATCGAACAGCTTGCCATAGACATCGCGCAGGTTGAGCTCGGCCGCCCAGCCGAAGCCCTTGGCATAGGGCATCGAGATCGCATTGCCATCATTGATCTGGCCGAACAGGAAGGCGTCGGTCGGGTCGATCACGAGGCCGCAGAACACGCCGGGCATGGCGTTGCAGGCGAGCATCGACCCCATGCCGGTGCCGCAACCGGTGACGACGAAATCGGCGGCACCCGAATTGAGCAGAATGCCGGTGAGCAGGCCGTTCATGACGTAGGTCAGCGAGGCCTTGTCCTCTGCCGTATACATTCCATAATTGAACACCTGATGGCCCAAAGGCTCGGCGACTTCGGTCAGAGCTTCGTGGATGACGGTGTTCTTGGCAGCCTGGCTGTTCTCGGTGATCAGGGCGATCTTCATAAATGTCCTCTCGTTGCTGGCGCGGTTGCACGCCGGGGCCCGAGGCCCGTTGCTGAAATCACGGTAACCGGTGTCATAACGACGTGCAACCCCATAATGGGGTTCAGCGCCGCTGGGTGTCTCTCATGCGACCGAAGCACGTTCGATCAGGTCGGACAGGAAATGCGACGGGTGCTTGCGCGCCTCTGCCGGGTCGATCAGCTTGATTGCGGCCGCCTTGGCCATCGCCTGGATCGGCCAGCGCACCGTGGTCAGCGGCGGCCAGATGTGCGCGGCAATCGCGGTGTCATCAAAGCCGATGATCGACAGATCCTCGGGCACGGACAGGCCCTGGCTGCGCGCGGCATGCAATACGCCGGCTGCCATCTCGTCGTTGCTGGCGAAGATCGCGGTCGGCCGGGGCGACGCGGCTAGCAGCTTTTCGCCAGCCTTGATCCCGGTTTCGAACGTGTAGTTGCCCTCGGCCATGATCCCCGCCTCGAGCGCGATCCCGGCGGTCGCCAGCGCATCGCTGTAACCCAGGGCGCGTTCGGCGGCAGAGCGGAAGCCCTCGGGCCCCGCGACGAAGCCGATGCGGCGGTGCCCGCGCCCGACCAGATAGGCAACCGCCTTGGCCACCGCCTCGCGGTCGTTCGAGGCGACCATGTGCGCGTCATCATCGAGCCGCACCGAACCCATGCGGACATAGGTGACGCCCAGTTGCTCGCAGAGCTGCGCCAGTGCATCGTTCTCCGAGATCGGCGGCAGCAGCATCACCCCGAACAGCCGCTGCTGCTCCAGGAACGCGCGCACGTCCTCCAGCATCGTGGGCGATCGACGGTTGACCGGGCGCACGACCAGCGCGAATTCGGTATCGCGGATCGCGGACAATATGCCTTCCTGCACCCCCAGCACCATCTGCGCGTTCGGGTTGTCGTGGATCAGCCCGATCAGGAAGTTGCGCCGCAAGGCCAGCGCGCGCGCCTGCGGATTGGGGACATAGCCAAGCTCGGCAATCACGGCCTCGACTTTTTCGCGCGTCGCATCGTTGAGCAGCGTCGAGCGGTTGATCACCCGGCTCACCGTTTTCTTGGAAACGCCGGCAATGCGCGCGACATCGTTGATGGTCGGCTTGCCGTCCCTTGCCTTTATCACGCGCGTTTCCGATCCATCGCAAGCTACACCGGTGTCAGTGCCCGGTTTCTCCTAGCCCCAGCAGGGACACCATGGCAATGCCATGCTGATTGACACCGGTTACCACGCCGCTATCCATAGCGCCAATGCCCTCAAGAAGGAGAGTCGTGCTGGCAGCTGATCACGCCCCCATTCCCGATGCCATGCTGGTTCACGCTGGAGACAGTGTGGCGGTTGCGCTGCGCGCGCTGATCGCGGGCGAGACGGTGATCGTCGCAGGGCATCCGGTGGTGCTGCGGCAGGATGTGGCGCAGGGGCATAAGCTCGCCGTCCATGACCATGCTGAGGGGGACAGGGTCGTCAAATACGGACTGCCGATCGGCCGAGCGACCCGGGCGATCGCGGCGGGCGAGCACGTCCATACCCACAATCTGGTTACCGCGCTGGCGGGCGAGCTTTCATATACGCGGTCCGAAATGTCCCGCTCGGCCCCGACCGATCCGACGAACGCCCCCGTCTGGCAGGGCTATCGGCGCGCCGATGGCCGCGCGGCCACCCGCAACGAGATATGGATTTTGCCGACCGTAGGCTGTGTCGGACTGACCGCCGAGCAGGTCGCCCGCGCCGCCGAGGCGCGCCATTGCGGCGCAATCGCCGAGGGCCGGATCGATGGCGTATTTGCCTTTGCCCACCCGCATGGTTGTTCGCAGCTTGGCGATGATCTCGGCGGCACGCGCGCACTGCTGGCGGGGCTGGCGGCCAACCCCAATGCCGCAGGCGTGCTGCTGATCGGGCTGGGCTGCGAATCGAACCAGTTGGACGATCTGCTCGCCGCCATCCCGCAGGCCTCGCGCGCCAAGGTGCGGACCCTGTCGTCACAGATTGTCGGCGATGAAATGGCGGCTGCGGCGTCGCTGGTCGACGAACTCGTCGCCCAGGCCTCCACCCAGCAGCGCGAGCCGCTGCCGCTGTCGGCGCTTGTCGTGGGTCTGAAATGCGGCGGGTCGGACGGATTTTCCGGTCTCACCGCCAATCCGCTGCTCGGCCGGTTCAGCCAGACGCTGGCGGCATGCGGCGGCACGCCGATCCTGACCGAGATCCCCGAGATCTTCGGCGCGGAGCAGGCACTGCTCGACCGCGCTGCAGATGCGCAGACCTTTGTGGCTGCCGCTGCGCTGATCAACCGGTTCAAGCTTTATTATCTCGGCCAGGGCCTGCCGGTGTCGGAAAACCCCTCGCCCGGTAACATCGCAGGCGGCATCACCACGCTGGAAGAAAAATCGGCAGGCGCGGTGCAGAAGGCCGGGACAGCGACGCTGACCTCGGTGCTCGATTATGGCGAGCAGGCGACGACGCCCGGGCTTGCCCTGCTCGAATCGCCAGGAAATGATGCGGTGTCCTCGACCGCGCTGGCTGCTGCCGGCGCAACCCTAGTGCTGTTCACCACCGGTCGCGGCACGCCACTGGGCTTTCCTGTGCCCACGGTCAAGATCGCGTCGAATCAGGCCCTCGCCGAATCCAAGCCGCACTGGATCGATTTCGATGCCTCGCTGGCCCTCAAGGCGGGCCAGAAGGCTACCGACGGAGCCTTTCTCGATGCGCTGATCGCCTTTGCCAGCGGACGGAAGACAGCCGCCGAAAACGGCGGGCAGCGCGCGATTGCGATCTGGAAAAGGGGCGTGACGCTGTAGCCGAGCATGGCAAGGAAACGCCGCCACTTGCGAATGACACCGGTTTCCTTTACGCAGCCGGACAAGAGAAGAATTGAGGATCGGGATGGGGAACGAGTTGACGGTGAACACGCAGGCCGATGATGTTGCCTTGGCGTTTGTCAGGGCACGCCGCGAGGCGCGCGCTTTGCAGAGCTATCCCGGCGTGAAGCCCGGGGCGCTGCAGGCGGCCTATGAAATCCAGGACCGGGCGATCATCATCGACGGGCGCGAGGTGGTCGGCTGGAAGGTTGGGCGGATCAACCCGCCGCTCGACGGGCAACTGGGCACCAACCGCCTTTCGGGTCCGATCTTTGCCGATTCGATTGTCGATGCCGCCGATGGCGCGGTTCCGGATATGCCCGTGTACGCGGGCGGCTTTGCCGCTGGCGAGGCCGAGATGCTGCTGCATGTCGCCACGGGATTTTCCGGCGATGTCCCCACCGGCGATGAGGGCACCAAGGCGCTCCTCGATGACGTCCGGCTGGGCATCGAGATCGCCAGCTCGCCCTATCCGGGGATCAACACCGATGGTCCGCTGGTCACCGTATCCGATTTCGGCAACAACGCAGGGCTCGTGCAGGGGCCTGCGCTCGAAGGCTGGCGCGATCTGGACCTGTGTGCGATTCTCGTGCGCAGCGAGATCGACGGCGAGGCCGTCGGTGCGGCGACCGCGGCCAATATGCTCGACGGCCCCTATGGCGCGGTCCGCTTTCTGCTCGACCATCTGATCGGGCGCGGTGTCGATGTCTCGAACGGCCTGTGGGTCTCGACCGGGGCGATCACCGGTGTCCACGAAATCGGCGTCGGACAGACGTTTACCGCAATCTTCGAAGGCTGCGGCAACGTTCGCTGCCGGGTGGTCGCGGCCACACCCCGTTAAAGACGAGTTGGCGGACCGGCAAAAGCCTGGCCGCGCCCCACAGGGAGAGTGAAGATGGTTGATGCCCCGACGACGAACGGCGCCAAGCTTGGCAGCCCGCCCGTGCTCGACGCTGCCGCTGCCAACGCCGGCCGCTATCGCTGGGTGATCGTCGGCTTGCTGTTCGCCGCCACGGCGATAAACTATATCGACCGCCAGATGATCGGCGTGCTCAAGCCGACCCTGGTGGCCGAATTCGGCTGGACCGAAAGCGATTTTGCCAACATCGTGTTCTGGTTCCAGGTCGCCTATGCGATCGGCTATGTCGGCTTTGGCCGGATCGTCGACGTGGTTGGCGCGCGGCTGGGCTATTCGGTCGCCATCGTCATCTGGACCATCGGCCACATGGCGCACGGCCTTGCCACCGGCGTGACCAGCTTTGCCATGGCGCGCTTCGGCCTGGGTATCGGCGAGAGCGGCAACTTCCCCGCTGGTATCCGCGCGGTCACTGACTGGTTTCCGCAGCGCGAGCGTGCCTTTGCCATCGGACTGTTCAACGCAGGTGCCAATGTCGGCGCAATCATCACGCCCCTGCTCGTCCCCCTGCTCGTTCTGTGGTTCGGCTGGCGTGAGGCGTTCTACATCACCGGCATTTTCGGGCTCGTCTGGCTGATCGCCTGGTGGGCGATCTACCGTCACCCGGCCGAACACAAGCGCGTATCGCCCGGAGAGCTCGCCTGGATCCAGCAGGACCCGGCCGACCCGGTCGAGCCGATCGGCTGGAGCCGGCTGCTATCCAAGCGCGAAACCTGGGCTTATGCCTTGGGCAAATTCCTGATCGACCCGATCTGGTGGTTCTTCCTGTTCTGGCTGCCGGGCTATCTGTTCGAACGCTATGACATGGATCTCAGGACCTTCGGCCTGCCACTGGCGGCGATCTACCTGATCTCGGATGGCGGTTCGGTCTTTGGCGGATGGATGTCGTCGCGGCTGATCAAGGCTGGCAAGACTCCCAATTTCGCCCGCAAATCGACGATGCTGCTGTGCGCACTGGCGGTGACCCCGATCTGGTTTGCGCAGGATATCGACAGCCTCTGGGGCGCGGTGCTGATCATCGGCCTGGCAACGGCGGCACACCAGGCGTTTTCCGCCAACCTCTATACCCTGCCCTCGGATGTCTTTCCGCGCGGAGCGGTGGGTTCGGTCATCGGCATCGGCGGAACCGTCGGTGCGGTGGGCGGCATGGGAATGGCGCTGTTCACCGGCTATATCCTCGACAGCACCGGCAGCTACGAAATCCTGTTCGCGATCTGCGCCAGCGCCTATCTGCTCGCCTTGGCCGTAGTGCACTTCCTCAGCCCCAGGCTGGCCCCCGCCAGCGTCTGACAGCGCCGGAGACAGTCTGGGACGCGCAACGTCCGTGCGGTTTTCGCGTATGTGCGGCAGGCAATCCAGTCGCACAAAGGACGCACATCATGGCAGACAAACGCCAGAACGAAAACTTCGGCACCATCAACCAGTCGCAACAGGGCGCGCCCCAGGCGCAAGATATTGCCGAAGACGCGCTGCACCGCAGCGACGATCCCAGCGAGGACAGCGAAAAGGGCGGGTCGGAGGGTCTATCGGTCGTGCCTCAGGACGAGCAGGATCTGGTCGATCACATGAACCAGATGGTCCAGTCCGGAAACATCGACCGCAGCGCCTTCGACGGCGAGCGCAACGATGACGATGAAGAGAGCCCATTGGGCGAACTGGACAGCGACGAAAATGATGGTCCGGGCGATGCAGACCCGACCAGCTTCGGCAATCAGGGCTGAGGATCGTCTACACGGTAAACAGGCTGAGGGGGCCAGGCATCGTCTTGGGTGTCTCGCCCCCGATCATCCGGTCCACTGCCTCGATCGCGCCGACCAGTTCGGCTGCGCTATAAGGCTTGTTGAGGCAGCCGATCGCATATTGCTGGGCACCGCCGGGACAGGTGCCGGTGGCGAACAAAACCGGGATGTTGAGTCCGCTCGCCACCCGCGCCACCTCGATCCCGCTGCCACCGCGCGAAAGGTTGACGTCCGCCAGCACCAGATCGATCGATTCGCGCTCCAGCAGCGAGATCGCCTCGCTTTCGGTATCGACGGTCGCCACCACCCGATACCCTGCATCGACCACCCGCAGTTCGTTGTCGAATGCCACCAGGGGCTCATCCTCGACGATCAGGATGGTCTTGATCGACCGGGTGAACCGCGAAAAAAGCATATGGGAACCTTCGGGCAGGGACATCAGCGTCAACTTGAAATACGCAGCAGGCAATTCTTGCGTTCCCGCGCGGCGCCTTCCTCGTTATAGCAGCGGCCATGCCCCCCCGGAAACCGAAATTCGATCCGCTTCAACAGAGCGAAACCCCGCCCGAACCCGCCGCGCGCAAGACGTCCGCACTCGGCGAGGGTCAGCGCATCGCCAAACTGCTGGCGCGCGCAGGGATCGCCAGCCGACGCGAGATCGAGCGGATGATCGAGGGCGGTCGCGTCGCGCGCGATGGCGTGGCCATCACCACCCCAGCAATGGTCCTCACCAGCCTGCACGGCATCACCGTGGACGGCAAACCGGTCAAGGAACCGGCGCCTGCAAAGCTGTGGCGCTTTCACAAGCCCGCCGGGCTGCTCACCGCGGCGCGCGATTTCACCGGGCGCGAGACGATCTACGATCACCTCGCCCGCGTTGCGCCCGAAGCCCCGCGGATGATGCCCGTCGGACGGCTCGACCTCAACACCGAGGGACTGCTGCTGATGACCAATGATGGCGGATTGAAGCGCCAGATGGAACTGCCCGCGACCGGCGTCGAGCGCACCTATCGCGCGCGCGCTTTCGGCGAAGTCAGCCAGAGCCAGCTCGAGGACCTGATCCACGGCATCACCATCGAGGGCATCCGCTACGGCAAGATCGACGCCAATCTGGAACGCCGCACCGGGCGCAACGGCTGGATCGAGATGACGCTGACCGAGGGCAAGAACCGCGAGGTGCGCCGCGTGCTCGAGCATCTCGGCCTCAAGGTATCGCGCCTCATCCGCACCCGCTACGGCCCGTTCCTGCTCGAAGGGATCGAGCCCGGCGCGCTCGAAGAGGTGCGCCGGCACGATCTGATCACCTTCAGGAACACGTTGAAATGATGGAAGACTTCTCCCCCTCCCCCGCCAAGGTGGAGGGATAGGATGCTGCGTATTATCGCGGGCGAATGGCGGGGCCGCAAATTGAAGGCGCCGGCAGGCGACACCACCCGCCCCACCGCAGACCGCACGCGCGAGACCCTGTTCTCGATGCTCACCAGCCGGCTGGGATCGTTCGAGGAGCTGTCGGTGCTCGACCTGTTCGCAGGATCGGGCGCGCTAGGGATCGAAGCCTTGTCGCGCGGGGCTGCCAAATGCGTGTTCGTTGAGCAGGACCGCGCGGCGATCGAAGTGCTGCGCGCCAACATCCGTGCGCTGGAAGCCGACGACCGCGCCGAAATCCGCCCCAGCTCCGCGCTGACATTGGGCCCGGCGCTCAAGCCCTTCGACGTCGTGCTGATCGACCCGCCTTATGCGACAGGCGCAGGCGCGGTGGCGCTCGACAAGCTGGCCCGGCTGGGATGGTTCGCACCTTCCACCTGGATCAGCGTGGAGACCGGCAAGTCGGAAAAGCTCGACGTGTCAGGCTTCGAGATCGACGCCGAACGCGTCGTCGGCAAGGCAAAGCTCACCTTGTTGCGGCTTGCGGGCGATGTGATAGACTGAAGCCATGGTCAAATACTCGCCCATCGAATCCGAATTCGCCTCGTCCGAGGAAGAGGCAGCCTATGACGCGTGGTTCCGCGCAAAGGTGGAGCGTTCGCTGCGATCGACCGCACCCCGGATCCCACATGAAGAAGTAATGGCGCGCGCTGCAGACATTATATCAAAGGCCAGGCAGCGTGCGGCTGATCTGGACAATTGAAGCCCAAGCAGACCACGATGACATCATCGGCTACATAGCCGACAGAAATCCGGACGCGGCAGAACGGCTTAAGAAGCTTTTTGATGGCTGTGCGAAGCAGCTGCTGGAGTTTCCCCGGATGCATCGCGCAGGTCGTGTCGCAGGCACACGGGAGGCGATCGTCCATCCCAACTATCTGCTGATTTACAATATTGAGCCGGACGCCATCGTAATAACGGCTGTGCTACACGCCCGCCAGCAATACCCCTGACCCGCTGCTACCCCGCGGCCCGCCCCCGCTGCGCCCAGAGCCCGGCAAAGCTCAACACCCCAGCCGCCGCCAGGTACAGCCCGACCGCATCCGCGCCGCCCCTGTCCGCAAGCGCCTGCGCCGCGATCGGGGCGAGCGCGCCGCCGATGATGCCGCCGCCGTTGAACGCCACCGATGCACCGGTATAGCGCACCCGGGCCGGGAACTGCTGCGGCAGCCATGCACCCAGCGGGCCGTAGACGAAGCCCATCACCAGCAGCGCGATCGACAGCGCGATCCAGGCCAGCCAAAGCGATCCCGAGCCCAGCAGCGGCCCGAACAGCAGGCCGACGCCGATCGTCGCTGCGCAGCCGATCATCAGGACGCGTCCGCTACTGGTCGCGTCCGAGCGGTAACCCGACAGCACGATGCCCAGCGCCAGGAACAGGATCGCGCCCAATTGCACCAGCAGGAAATCGACCCGGTTGTGCCCCAGGGCGGTGGTGGCATAGCCCAAAGCAAACGCGGTCGAGAGATAGAAGATCGCAAAGCAGGCGACGACCGCGAAGGTGCTGGCGAAGGTCGCACGCAGGTGGTTGCGGAAGAGCTCGGCCACCGGGACCGGTGCGGGTTTGTCGCGCGCCAGAACCTCGGCAAAATCGGGGGTCTCGCTGATCTTGAGCCGGACCCAAAGACCCAGCCCCACCAATACGCCGCTCGCCAGGAACGGCACGCGCCAGCCCCAGGCGACGAACTGCGCATCGGTCAGCGACAGACCCAACAGCAGGAACAGCCCGTTGGCGGCGATGAAGCCCACTGGCGCGCCCAGCTGCGGCGCCATGCCGAAGCGTGCGGCCCAGCCCGGCGGCGCGTTCTCGACCGCGAGCAGCGCCGCCCCGCCCCATTCTCCGCCCAGCCCGAAACCCTGGCCGAAGCGCAGGATGCACAATAGCAGCGGCGCGACCCAGCCGACCATCTGATAGGTCGGCAGGAAGGCGATCAGCAAGGTCGAGCCGCCCATCAGCATCAGCGAGGCGACCAGCGTGGACTTGCGCCCGATCCGGTCGCCGAAATGGCCGAACACCACCGCGCCGACTGGCCGCGCGAAAAAGGCGAGGCTAAAGCTCATATAGCTCAGCAGCAACTGCGCCGATGCGCTTTCCGATGGGAAGAACAAGGGGCCGAATACGAGGGCTGCGGCGGTCGCGTAGATATAGAAATCGTAGAACTCCACCGCGGTGCCGACCAGCGACGCGCTGAGCACGCGCGCATGGGTGCGAAACGGATGCTGCGGTGTCATGGTCCCCATAAGGCCCGAGCGTTAGCGGCGCCGGCGCCATTGGCAAGGCCCGCTGGCACCGTGCGCGCGCGGCAGGCAAACAAAAAGGGCGGCTGGTTGCCCGCCGCCCTTTTTCGAATGTCAGTGCGAATGCCCGCCTCAGGCAGCGATGACTTCGCCATCGGCTTCCGGATCGCGCAGCACATAGCCGCGGCCCCAGACGGTCTCGATATAGTTTTCACCGCCACAGGCCAAAGCCAGCTTCTTGCGCAGCTTGCAGATGAACACGTCGATGATCTTGAGTTCGGGCTCGTCCATGCCGCCATAGAGGTGGTTGAGGAACATTTCCTTGGTCAGCGTGGTGCCCTTGCGCAAGCTCAATAGCTCGAGCATCGCATATTCCTTGCCGGTCAGGTGAACGCGGGCGCTGTCGACTTCGACCGTCTTGGCATCGAGGTTGACCGCCAGCTTGCCGGTGCGGATCACGCTTTGCGAATGACCCTTGGAGCGACGAACCACGGCGTGGATCCGCGCGACCAGCTCCTCGCGGTGGAACGGCTTGGTGACGTAATCGTCGGCACCAAAGCCGAACGAGCGCACCTTGCTGTCCATCTCCGAGATGCCCGAAAGGATGAGCACCGGCGTTTGCACCTTGGCAACGCGGAGCTTTTTCAGCACGTCATAGCCGTGCATGTCGGGCAGGTTGAGGTCGAGCAGGATGATGTCGTAATCATACAGCTTGCCCAGATCGAGGCCCTCTTCACCCAGATCGGTCGTGTATACATTGAACCCTTCGGTCGTCAGCATCAGCTCGATCGCCTTTGCCGTGGTCGGTTCATCTTCGATCAAAAGCACCCGCATGTGCAGCCCCTTTTCGCCCGTGCCATCGGCACCGTTCAGTCATCTGGACCCAAGAACGGATCGACGAGGAAAACATTAACCATAAAAGATTTGGGGGCAAAAGGTTAATTTTGGGTAAACCTTGGCCGGCCGGACGCACGGATTACGGCCCCAGGGGCGCAATGCGCGGGAAAGACTCGGCTTTTATGCGCTCGCACGGACATTAACGGTCCGTCGCATTTTTACACGCTAATCCGATATGGTTTCCAATTGGTAACGAATTCGCGCCGAGGTTAACTTACGCTTCCGGCAGTTCGTCACGGAGAAAGGCGATCAATGCCTCCACCCTGGCTGGACGATGCGGCGACGGCGGCGTGACAATGCTGAGCGTGGTGGTGTCGAAACGCCAGTCCGGCAGCAGCCGCGCCAGTCGTCCCTGCGCCACTGCATCATTGCAGAAGAAATCGGGCAGCGAGGCGATGCACAGCCCGTCCAGCACTGCGGGCATTGCGGCGTCGGCGTTGTTGACTATCAGCGCCGGCCTCACCCGCGCCTGCACCCTGTCGCCATCCGGCCCGGTCATGAACCAGACGCCCGGCTGGGCGGAATTGGCGTAATGAACCGCCTTGTGCCCCCCCAGTTCGGCGGGATGCCGCGGCGTGCCGTTCCGCGTGCAATATTCAGGCGAAGCGATCATGTATAACTCGACGCTGCGCAGCCGGATCGCGCGCAGGCTGCTGTCGGGCAGCACTGCGATGCGCAGGGCGAGGTCGAACCCTTCATTGACCAGATCGACCCGCGCGTCGGACAGGTGCATGTCGATGATGATTCCGGGGTGCAAGGCCATGAACCTGGCCACCAGTGGCGCGACGGCGCGCAGCCCGAAGCTCATCGGCACCGCGATGCGCACCGTGCCCGAGAGCAACGATGCCTCGTCGCGCGCCGCCTCGACCGCCGCCTCGCCATCCAGCCGGATCCGCCGCGCGTGATCGACCAGCGATCGTCCCGCCGCCGATAGCGACAGCCGCCGCGAGGTCCGGTGGAACAGCACCGTGCCCAGTTCCGCCTCCAGCCGCGACACGGCCTTGGAGACCTTGGCCTTGGACACGCTGAGCGCCTCTGCCGCCGCAGTGAAGCTGCCGGTGTCGGCGACAGCGGCAAACACCGCCCAGGCGTCGAAGTCCGGTAAGCGCATATCAGAAACAATCCTTTTCCAAACTGGGTATTTTGGAAACGATAGCATCGGCCTATCTGTTCCTCAAGCCAAGGCACCGGCGAGCAGGAGGTGCCCTCGAAGGAGCAAGTGACATGATCGAGAAGCGCGATTTTTCCTCGCTGGGCCATGCAGACCACGGCTGGCTCAATGCCCGCCATCATTTTTCGTTCGGCGGCTATCATGATCCCGCCCGCATGGGCTGGGGCGCCTTGCGCGTGTGGAACGATGACGAGATCGCCCCCAAGAGTGGCTTTCCCACCCATCCGCACCGCGACATGGAGATCATCACCTACGTCCGCACCGGCGCGATCACCCACCGCGACAGCCTCGGCAACGAGGGCCGCACCGAGGCGGGAGACGTTCAGGTGATGAGCGCAGGCACCGGCGTTGCCCATAGCGAGTTCAACCTGGAAAACGAGGAAACCCGGCTGTTCCAGATCTGGATCATCCCCGATGCTCCCGGCGGGAAGCCGCGCTGGGACGCCAGGCAGTTCCCCAGGGGCGATCGCTCGGGCAAGCTCGAGGTGTTGGCCAGCGGCCGCGACGAGGATATCGCAGCGGGTGCATTGATGATCCGCGCCGATGCCCGGCTTTCAGGAGCAACTCTGGCAGCAGGGGACAACATCACCCACCGGATCGCTGACGGCATGTCTGCGTATCTTGTGGTGTCGGCAGGAAGCGTGAAGGTGAACGGGGTCGAAATCGGCCCGCGCGATGCCGCCGCGATCACCCGCGAAACCGAGATCACCGTCTCGGCAACACAAGACGCCGAGTTTCTGATCGCGGAAACCCGGGCCCAATAATCCCCTCGTCCCGCCGCTTCCCCCTCCCGGCGGCGGGACACCCCTGTTCATTTTCACGCGAAGGAGACGTCTCATGGCAAAAGTTCTGGTGCTCTATTATTCCACTTATGGTCATGTCGAAACCATGGCCGAGGCCGTGGCCGAAGGTGCGCGCGGCGAAGGCGCGGATGTTACCGTCAAGCGTGTGGCCGAAACGGTTCCCGAAGAGGTCGCCAAGGCCAACCATTTCAAGACCGACCAGCCGGCGCAGGTCGCCGACCCGCAGGAACTGGCTGATTATGACGCGATCATCGTCGGCACCGGCACCCGCTTCGGCCGGATGTCGAGCCAGATGGCAGCCTTCTGGGACCGCACCGGCGGGCTGTGGGCCAAGGGCGCGCTGGTCGGCAAGGTGGGCGCATCGTTCACCTCCACCGCCAGCCAGCATGGCGGCCAGGAGACGACCCAGTTCTCGATCCTGACCAACCTGCTCCACCACGGCATGACCATCGTCGGTCTGGACTATGGCTTCCAGGGCCAGCTCAGCAATGACGACGTCATCGGCGGATCGCCTTATGGCGCCAGCACCATTGCCGGCGGCGACGGGTCGCGTCAGCCGCATGCCATCGATCTGGATGGCGCGCGCTATCTCGGTGCAAAAGTCGCACGGACCGCCGCCAAGCTGACCGCTTAAAGCAAACCTGTTCCCCAAGGTCGCCTTCCCTTCCCCGGGCCCGCTCAGGCACCTCCGCCCGCACCTTTGCCCCAAGGTGCGGGCGGAGCCACTTCCGGATCGGTAGCGGATCGCCTGGCAGCCTGATACGGTGAGGCCAATCTGAGGGAGAACAGCATGTCGCGCGGCATATCGCACCGGATCACGTCAATGGCCGCCACGCTTGCGCTGATACTGAGCATGGGCCTCGCCCCCGTGAACGCGCAGGACACGCTGCGACCGGGGTTTCACGCTGGCACCGTGATCAAGGATTTCGGCCCGGTTGCGACGGTCGATGGGCACGAGCCATTGCCCGCTTCGGCAACGTTCAGCGTCGCCTTCGACGTCGCCGAGGCCGCCAAGCCCGGCGCCATCAACCGCACGCTCGAAAGCGCCGCCCGGTTCATCAACATGCATGCCGAAGCCGGGGTGCCACGCGACGCGGTGCGGGTCGCGGTGGTGGTGCACGGCCCGGCGAGCTTCGACCTCACCGATGCGGCAAGCTATGGCAAGAAGCATGATGGCGCGGCCAACGCCAACCTTGCGGCGATCGCGGCGCTGATCGACAACGGGGTCGAAATTCATCTGTGCGGCCAGAGCGCCGTGGCACAGGGCATCACTCGCGCGGATCTAGCGCCCGGGGTGAAAATGGCACTATCGGCAATGACCGCGCATGCCCTGCTCCAGCAACACGGCTATACGCTCAACCCATTCTGAGCGGCCTGCACGCGCATCGCGAACGCCTTCATCGGGGAACCAATCCTCGCTGCAGAGGTAAAGTGATCAAGCGCGACGCAGCAACCCAATCGCGGGCACAGGCGGTGCACTTGCCGAAACAGGCTTAACCGCGTCCGTGCCCTGGCATGCGATCCCGTTGATCGCTGACGCATTTCGAAGAAGGAACCATCATGGGAAAAGGCATTATTTTGTGGCTGCTGGGCGTGCCCGGCCTGCTGATCATCGCGCTGCTGGTCTTCGGCATTCTCTGACCGACTGATCGAGCGGCCGCCTGGGCGGGCCGCTGGCCTTACCGGTCGATAACCGCACACAGAAAACCCGCCGGAATCGCTTCCGGCGGGTTTTCTTTTGGCTGTACGCGGTTGCGCCCCGGCATGAGCCGGGCACGCAGCCTTATTCCGCGTCGGTATCCACCGCTTCAGGCTCGGCTGCGACCGGTGCCGGGGCGGGAGCCGCCTCGACTTCGTTCGCAGCTGCCATCGCCCGCTGCAGCGCGCGCTGCTGGGCGCGAAGCGCAGCATCGCGGCTGTTGGCGGCGATCCGCATGCGGTTCATGCCCGCGCCCGTACCTGCCGGGATCAGACGGCCCACGATGACGTTTTCCTTCAGGCCGATCAGCGAGTCACGCTTGCCTTCGACCGCCGCCTGGGTGAGCACCCGGGTGGTTTCCTGGAACGACGCCGCCGAGATGAACGAACGCGTCTGCAGCGAAGCCTTGGTGATGCCGAGCAGCACGGGCTTGCCTTCCGCGAACTTCTTGCCCGCGTCGAGACGCGCGTTGTACTCGTCCATTTCCTCGCGGTCGAGCTGTTCGCCCGGCAGCAGGGTGGTGTCGCCGCCGTCGGTGATTTCCACCTTCTGCAGCATCTGACGGACGATCACCTCGATGTGCTTGTCGTTGATCTTCACGCCCTGCAGACGATAGACCTCTTGGATTTCGCTGACCAGATATTCGGCCAGCGCTTCCACGCCGAGCACTTCAAGGATGTCATGCGGGTCAGGCGATCCCGAGATCAGGTTGTCGCCCTTCTTGACATAATCGCCTTCCTGAACGTCGATGACCTTGGACTTGGGCACCAGATACTCGACCGATTCACCCTCTTCAGGATGGATCGCGATCTTGCGCTTGGCCTTGTAGTCACGGACGAATTCGATGCGGCCCGAGACCTTTGCGATGATCGCATTGTCCTTGGGCTTGCGCGCTTCGAACAGTTCGGCAACGCGCGGCAGACCACCGGTGATGTCGCGGGTCTTGGCAGCCTCGCGGCTGACACGGGCGAGAACGTCGCCTGCTTCAACCTTCTGGCCTTCCTCGACCGACAGCATCGCGCCGACTGCCAGCATGTAGCGTGCAGCCTCGCCCGAATCATCGTCGAGCAGGGTCAGGCGGGGACGCAGATCTTCCTTGGACTTGGCTTTGAGCGATCCACGGAATTCCACGACCACGCGCTGTGCGATACCGGTGGCATCATCGGTCTGCTCGATCAGCGTCTTGCCGTCGATCAGGTCCTGATACTTCACGATACCGGGCTTTTCGGTGATCACCGGCATGGTGAACGGATCCCACTCGGCGATCCGGTCGCCCAGGTTGACCACACCATTGTCGTCGACCAGCAGCACGGTGCCGTACGGGATACGGTGGACCGCACGTTCGCGGCCTTCCTTGTCGACGATCGCGATTTCGCCGTTGCGGGCGAGCGACAGGCGCTGCCCGCGCTTGTTCACGATGGTCGGGATATCCCGGTACTGCAATGTGCCATCGGCCACCGCTTCGAGGTTCGAGGTTTCGTTGAGCTGCGCCGCACCGCCGATGTGGAAGGTCCGCATCGTCAGCTGGGTGCCAGGCTCACCGATCGACTGCGCGGCGATCACGCCGACAGCCTCGCCGATGTTCACCGGCGTACCGCGAGCAAGGTCACGGCCATAGCACTTGCCGCAAACACCCATGGTCGCTTCGCAGATCAGCGGCGAACGGATGCGCGCTGCCTGCAGACCCAGGGCCTCGATCGTGGTGATGTTGGCCTCGTCGAGCAAAGTGTCCTTGGCAATCACCAGTTCGCCGGACTTGGTATCCACGATATCCTCGGCCAGGGTCCGGCCCAGGATACGCTCGCCCAGCGAGGCGATGACGCTGCCGCCCTGCACGATCGCGCGCATTTCCAGCGCGTTCTCGGTACCGCAATCCTCCTCGACGATGACGCAATCCTGGCTGACGTCGACCAGACGGCGGGTCAGGTAACCCGAGTTCGCCGTCTTGAGCGCCGTATCCGCCAGGCCCTTGCGGGCGCCGTGGGTGGAGTTGAAGTATTCAAGAACGGTGAGGCCCTCCTTGAAGTTCGAGATGATCGGCGTTTCGATGATCTCGCCCGAAGGCTTGGCCATCAGGCCGCGCATACCGGCAAGCTGCTTCATCTGCGCTGGCGAACCACGCGCGCCCGAGTGGCTCATCATGTAGATCGAGTTGACCGGGGCTTCGCGGCCGTTCTCGTCCTTGGGCGTTGCCTTGATCTCTTCCATCATGGCGTTCGCCACCTGGTCGCCGCAACGGCTCCAGGCGTCGATCACCTTGTTGTACTTTTCCTGCTGGGTGATCAGACCATCCTGGTACTGCTGCTCATAGTCAGCAACCAGGGCGCGGGTCTCGTCGACCAGACGCTCCTTGGAATCGGGGATGATCATGTCGTCCTTGCCGAACGAGATACCGGCGCGACAGGCGTGACGGAAGCCCAGGCCCATGATCGCATCGGCAAACAGGACGGTGTCCTTCTGGCCGGTGTGACGATAGACCTGATCGATCACGTCGCCGATTTCCTTCTTGGTGAGAAGGCGGTTGACGACGTCGAAGGGCACCTTGTGGCTCTTGGGCAGGCACTCGCCGATGAGCATGCGCCCCGGCGTGGTGTTGTACCGCTTCAGGTACTGGTTGCCCTGTTCGTCGGTCTGCGGAACGCGCGCGATCACCTTGGAGTGCAGGGTCACCGCAGCGATTTCCAGCGCCTGATGCACTTCGGCGATGTCGGCCATCAGCATGCCCTCGCCGGGCTCGCCTTCGCGGTCCATCGAGAGATAATACAGACCCAGCACCATGTCCTGCGACGGCACGATGATCGGCTTGCCGTTGGCGGGCGAGAGGATGTTGTTGGTCGACATCATCAGCACGCGCGCTTCCAGCTGCGCCTCGAGGCTCAGCGGGACGTGGACGGCCATCTGGTCACCATCGAAGTCGGCGTTGAATGCCGAGCAGACGAGCGGGTGCAACTGGATCGCCTTGCCTTCGATCAGCACGGGCTCAAACGCCTGGATGCCCAGACGGTGGAGCGTCGGCGCACGGTTCAGCATGACCGGGTGCTCGCGAATGACTTCGTCGAGGATGTCCCAGACTTCCTTGCGTTCCTTTTCGACCCACTTCTTCGCCTGCTTGAGGGTCATCGACAGACCCTTGGCATCGAGACGCGCGTAGATGAACGGCTTGAACAGCTCGAGCGCCATCTTCTTGGGCAGGCCGCACTGGTGCAGCTTGAGCTCGGGACCGGTCACGATGACCGAACGGCCCGAATAGTCGACGCGCTTGCCGAGCAGGTTCTGACGGAAGCGGCCCTGCTTGCCCTTGAGCATGTCGGACAGCGACTTCAACGGACGCTTGTTGGCACCGGTGATGATGCGGCCGCGACGACCGTTGTCGAACAGCGCATCGACGGCTTCCTGCAGCATGCGCTTTTCGTTGCGCACGATGATGTCCGGCGCGCGCAGCTCCATCAACCGCTTCAGGCGGTTGTTGCGGTTGATCACGCGGCGATACAGGTCGTTGAGATCCGAGGTCGCAAAGCGGCCGCCGTCGAGCGGCACCAAAGGACGCAGCTCGGGCGGGATCACGGGGATAACTTCCAGGATCATCCACTCGGGGCGGTTGCCCGAATCGATGAACGATTCGACGACCTTCAAGCGCTTGATGATCTTCTTGGGCTTGAGCTCCGACTTGGTGGTCTCGAGCTCCTGCAGCAGATCGGCACGCTCGCTTTCGAGGTCGAGGTCCATCAGCATCTGGCGCACGGCTTCTGCGCCGATGCCGGCCGAAAAGGCGTCCTCGCCGAACTCGTCCTGTGCGTCGAGCAGCTCGTCTTCGGTCAGCAGCTGGTACTTCTCGAGGCTGGTGAGGCCCGGCTCGATGACGACATAGCTTTCGAAATACAGCACGCGCTCGAGCTGCTTGAGCTGCATGTCGAGCAGCAGGCCGATGCGCGAAGGCAGCGACTTCAGGAACCAGATGTGCGCGACGGGGGCGGCGAGCTCGATATGGCCCATGCGCTCGCGGCGCACCTTGGTCACGGTGACTTCAACGCCGCACTTTTCGCAGACGATGCCCTTGTACTTCATGCGCTTGTACTTGCCGCACAGGCATTCATAGTCCTTCACCGGACCGAAGATGCGCGCGCAGAACAGGCCGTCACGCTCGGGCTTGAACGTGCGATAGTTGATGGTTTCGGGCTTCTTGATCTCGCCGAACGACCACGAACGGATGCGCTCGGGCGAGGCAAGGCCGATCTGGATTTCGTCGAAGGTTTCAGGCTTCACGGCGGGATTGTTGAATTTGGTCAGTTCGTTCATTTTTTTCGCCTTCCGAGCCCCTCCCCTTCAGGG
>JBKBTF010000025.1:0-47160 GCA_046291395.1 Blastomonas sp.
CCATCAGACGCTTGATGTTCATCGCGGTCTGGCGACGAAGATCGCCTTCCACGGTGAGATCGGAGTCGATGGTTTCGCGGATCTGCAGCACTTCCGCATCGCTCAGGTCCTGAACGCGGCGGGCGTGATCGATGCCCAGCTTGTCGGCAATTTCCAGCGCCTTGGTGCGCCCGATTCCATGAATGTAGGTCAGCGCAATGATAACGCGCTTGTTGGTTGGGATATTGACCCCGGCGATACGTGCCACTTAATACTTCTCCTGCTCCACAGGGTGCGGATACCGCAGCCCCATCTCATCGCTTCAAGGCCATCAAGCGCAAAACACAGGCCACACGCATTTTGCGATGCGCTGCCTGTTTCTGAACCACTTAATGGAAATGAATGCCGCGCATAAGCGGAGTCGCCCAGGCTGTCAAGCACGGGACAAGACAAAAGCATGGCAGGGCGCGACGAATGGTGTTGCGCCTGCAACTGCCTTGCCGTCATACTCTCCGCAGGCCCCGCATGCAAGCCGGACGCACCGACCGGCGGGCCACCGGGGGGACGATGACCGACAGCCTGACCACCGCCGAGCCGCCCGCCCCCGAGCCTTTCACCATCGCCGGGGTCACGATCGACCCGGGCAGCAGCGCCACGCTCGCGATCCCCGTCAGCAACACCGCCACCGGTATTCCGGCGAGCCTGCCGGTGCGCGTGCTGCACGGCGCGGGGCCCGGCCCGTGCATCTTCGTCTCCGCCGCGATTCATGGCGACGAGATCATCGGTACCGCGGTGATCCAGCGGCTGCTCGCCAGGCTGGACGCCGTCAATATGGCGGGCACCGTGCTGTTCCTGCCGGTGGTCAACATCTTCGGATTCCAGGCGCACAGCCGCTATCTGCCCGACCGGCGCGATCTCAACCGCTCGGTCCCCGGCAGCGCGAAAGGATCGCTCGCAGCGCAGCTCGCCAACATCTTCCTCAGGCACGTGATCTGCCACTGCTCATTGGGCATCGATATCCACTCCGCCGCGGTCCACCGCTACAACCTGCCGCAGATCCGCATCGCCCCCGACAACGATAGATTGCGCGAGCTCGCCATGATGTTCGGCGCGCATGCGGTGATCGAGAGCCCGCTGCGTCCCGGTTCCTTGCGCGACATCGCGCGCGGCGAAGGCGTCGACATGCTGCTGATGGAGGCGGGCGAGGCGCTGCGCTTCGACGAACTGTCGGTGCGTTGCGGGGTCAACGGCGTGCTCAACGTCATGGCGCATCTGGGCATGATCCAGCCGCACCCCGAAGCGACGCAGGTCACCATCCCTGCCCGCTCGCGCCGCTCGATCTGGATCCGCGCGCCGCGCGGCGGGCTGTGCGTGCTCGCCGCCAAGTCGGGCGACGCGGTGACCAAGGGCCAGATCATCGGCCGCGTCGCTGGCATCTTCGGCGACGACGCCCAGGAATTCCGCGCCCCGATCGACGGCATCATCATCGGCCACGCCGTGCTGCCCGTGGTCAACCAGGGGGATGCTCTTGTGCATATCGCCGAGGTGACGCGCTTCGGCGATGTCGAGGAGCGGGTGGATCAGATCACCGAGGGGCTGCTGAACGACCGGCTGCTGGATGAGGATGAGTTGATTTGAGGGATATCCCGCGTAGAATTGACTTTCAGATTTGCAGTAAGGTAATCAGCTTGGTGACGTCCTTAGGTCTCGATGCCACTCTACCCTTGCTGGATTGACAAATTGGAAACGCAAGATTCTGCTTCAGACGATCAAACCGAGCCATTAATTGATGCACTGAAGAAAATTTCTGCTCGCTTACCTGGGTCACTTCGCTACCGGTTACTAAGTGCCCTCAATCATATCAATAAATCTCAAAAGATTTTTGATCAAGATCGAGAAATAGCTTCGTTTAGAGCTATCACCGCAGAAGAAGAAGCTGCTAGTACTATAATAAAGTGCATACAGTTAAGGAAATATGAGCACGCTAACCAATTTAATGCATACAATCATACACATAAGGCGGCTATTTTGGCCTGCACTATGGTAGTTAGAAATAGCATTCAACCGATCATTCGCGAATGCCAATTGATTTTCCATTATGACGTTCCACGGATCGACATAAAAATTCCACTCTCGAATTTTGACATTGAGGGCGGCGAAAAAATCGCACTACAACCGATAGAACCACTTGATCTGGTTCATGCTCGAGAAGGCATCCCTGACGCATTGCTTTTTGCAGAGGCATTGGAGGACCTTGCAAAAAAAGCGAAATTCCGTGACATAAAATTATTCGTTGCGAACCAAGCGAACTCTAGAAATACTCTGATCTACGCATCTGATCGATCTCTGCCTTTTAGCCAAGCAACGCGTGAATCAATTAAAGTTCGCCAGAATCGTACGGTTAATTTGTTAATTATAGCTGTAATGATATGGCAAAGCAAAGCCCACCTGTCGCTTGTAAAACAATCAATTCTATCATTTTTAGGCATTATAGGTCGATTGCCAGATGATATTTCGTCGTAGCTAGCGGAACACTTCAAACCTCAGTGATTATATATCGAGGTAGTCCGCAAAACTTTCCGGCAACCTCTACAGTGTGTTAAGCGACATTAGACGATATCGTCCGGCCTAGTTCATTCCATCTGGCGCTGGGTTTGCATGAAGCAACCAAACGTATATATATGCAGCGCAGTTTGGAGTCTGTCATGTCGAAGCAAGGTCAGCATGTAGTCCCCTCGGAGCGAGGGTGGAGTGTCAGGAAGGCCGGGTCGTCCCGCGCCAGCAGCAACCATGCGACACAGCAGGAAGCGATCGCTGCAGCGACCACGTTAGCCCGCAACCAGCGCACCGAGCTATATATCCACGGGCGCGACGGACGCATTCGGGAACGTAATTCGTATGGCAATGATCCTCATCCGCCCAAGGGATGATCGCCGCCCCGTCGTTTGAAAAATCGGTGTTCGTCAACTGCCCGTTCGACGATGAATTTGCGCCGCTGCTGCAGGCCATGGCGTTCTGCATCACCGATCTGGATTTCTTCCCCCGGATCGCGCCCGAAAATGCCAACAACGCCGCCAACCGGCTGGACCGGATCATCGAGCTGATCCGTAGCTCGCGCTACGGCATTCACGATCTCAGCCGCTGCAAATCCAGTGCCGCTGGGGAATACGCCCGGCTGAACATGCCGTTCGAACTGGGGCTCGATCATGGTTGCGCGCGCTTCGGCCCTGCCCCGCTGTTCGACAAGTCCATCCTGATCCTCGAGCACGATCGCTATGATTACCAGAAGGGTCTGTCCGATATCGCTGGCTGGGACATCCAGGCCCATGGCGGGCAGTTTGTTGCCATCATCAGGATCGTCCGCAATTGGCTGGTCCACCATGCCGGCGCCAACAATACTGGCGCAGCCAAGATACGGGGTGACTACGCCGCCTTTCAGGAGTGGCATTGGGAGCGCGAACTGGCGCAGGGAGCATCAGAGGACGATATTCGCGACTATCCGACCATCCAGCTGATCTCGGCCATGCGCCATTGGGTCGATGCGGGCAGACCCATATAGCGCCAGATTGACATTTCCGACCAAATAGGTTAAACAATCCCCGCCTCCGTACCAAATCTGCCCGGTGCGGACTCAAGGCATGTGCTTTCCCGGGATCGTCCGGGGGGGGGGGGTTGGGGGGGGGGGGGGGGCCTTTTCGCGAGAGCCGGAACCCCATCGGGCAAGCCGAACCCAGGCGGCAGACGGTCAGCTGTGCGGTAGCTAAGGACTCCTTCCTCGCCGCACACCGGTTTCATGCCGGGAGCCACCGAAAGCGCAAGATGGAAGGACCATCAGCCCTTGGCGGAATGAGGCTTAGCACCAGATCACCCGCCAGTCCGCCGCACGCATCCGGTTTCGACCGGACCGTCCCCGGCCCGCCGCCTGCGCGCGTTTCCGGCGCGCGCTTGCCCGTGTGTTTTCAGGAGCAGGAGGGGTGCGGGCGCAAATCCAACAGGGGTCCGGCCTCTGTCCTCCTCCCTTCCCCTTTTTACGTCATTCCCGCGAACTTGGGAAATCCCGCTTGCGCGCCCACGAAGCATGCTGCCGTCAGATGTCGCCTATAGGGGGAGCCCGACATAATTTTCGGCGATCGCAGTCTGCATCGCCGGTGAACTCGCCAGATATTCGAGCTCCGCGATCTGCATGCGACGCTCGAACGAGCCCTGCTGCGGAAAGCTGTGCATCAGCCTGGTCAGGCTCCAGCTGAAACGTTCCGATTTCCAGATTCTCGCAAGGGCGCTGCGCTCGTACTGCAGCAGGCCGCTCTCGCCGCGCTGCGCGTAGTGGGCAATCAGGCCATCTGCCAGATAGGTGACATCCGAAGCCGCGAGGTTCAGCCCCTTGGCGCCCGTCGGCGGCACGATGTGCGCGGCATCGCCGGCCAGGAACAGCCGCCCGTGCCGCATCGTCTCGAACACATAGGACCGCAGCGGTGCGATCGACATTTCTAGCGCCGGGCCCCGGGTCACGCCGTGCTGCGAGATCGCACTGAAGCGCCCCTCCAGCTCGTCCCACAGCCGATCCTCAGACCAGCTTTCGAGGCTTTCACCCTGCGGCACCTGGATATAATAGCGGCTGCGCGTCGACGACCGCATCGAGGCCAGCGCAAAGCCGCGCGGGCCATTGGCATAGATCAGCTCGTCATGGCAGGGCGGGACATCGGCGAGGATGCCGAGCCAGCCGAACGGGTATTCGTGGGTGTGTTCGCGGGCCTTCGAGAGCGGGATCGCGCGCCGCGATGGTCCGTGGAAGCCGTCGCACCCGGCGATGAAATCGCACTGCAGCCGCTGCGCCACGCCATCCTTGACATAGCTGACGCTGGGCGCGTCGCTGTCGACATCGTGCAGCGCCAGGTCCTGCGCCTCGAACACGATGTCGAGCGCGCGTTGCGGGGCGGCGGCGATCAGGTCACGGGTGAGTTCGGTCTGGCCGTAGACCACCACCGTCTTGCCGGTCAGCGCCTTGATGTCGATGCGGACCAGCAGGTCGCCATCGGCGAGGTTGAAGCCATCCTCGACCATCGCTTCACGGTTCATGCGCTCGTCGATCCCCAGCCGGTGCATCAGGTCGGTGGTCACCGTCTCGAGCACCCCTGCGCGGATGCGGCTTTCGACATGCGCGCGGCTCTGGCGTTCCAGCACCACGCAGTCGATCCCTTCGGCCTTGAGAAGATGGCCGAGCAGCAGACCAGCCGGACCGGAACCGATGATGGCAACCTGCGTCCGGCGGGGGATCATGCGCCGAGCTGCTTTTCGAGATCGCCCAGCACCCGGTAACAATCGAGCACCTGTGCGACCGAGCTGTTGGGTTCGCGCCCCTCGCGGATCGCGGCGATGAACTCGCGGTCCTGCAGCTCGATGCCGTTCATCGAAACCGCGACGTTGGAAACATCGATCGGCTCTTCCTTGCCGTTCACCAGATCGTCGTAGCGCGCGATATAGGTCGCGCTGTCGCCGATATAGCGAAAGAAGGTGCCCAAAGGCCCGTCATTGTTGAAGCTCAGCGACAGCGTGCAGATCGCGCCGCTCTCGCTCTTGAGCTGGATCGACATGTCCATCGCGATGCCCAGATCGGGATGGATCGGCCCCTGCATCGCGTGCGCCTGCACGATACGCCCCGCCTGATAGGCGAACAGGTCGACGGTGTGCGCGGCATGGTGCCACAGCAGATGATCGGTCCAGCTGCGCGGCTCGCCCTTAGCGTTGATGTTCTGGCGGCGGAAGAAATAGGTCTGCACGTCCATCTGCTGGATGTTCAGCCTGCCGCTCGTGATCTCGTTGTGGACGTACTGGTGGCTGGGGTTGAACCGGCGGGTATGCCCGACCATGCAGGTGAGCCCGGTTTCCTGCTGCTTGGCGAGCACCGCCTGCGCGTCGGCCCAGCTGTCGGCCAGAGGTATTTCGACCTGCACATGCTTGCCCGCCTTCATGCAGGCGATGGCCTGGCTTGCGTGCATCTGCGTCGGCGTGCACAGGATGACCGCATCGACATCGTCGCGCGCCAGCGCCTCGTCGAGTTCGGTGGTCGCATGCACCGCGCCGTATTTCTGCGCCACGGCCTCGGCCTGCTCAAGCCTGCGGCTGACGATCGAGACGATCTCCACCCCGTCGATCCGCTGCAGTCCGTCGAGATGCTTTTCACCAAAGGCACCTGCGCCTGCGAGGGCAATTCTCATAACTTAGGCTCCAATACCAGATGGCCGATGGCGGTGTTGCTGCACGGAATGTGGTAGTGCCGATGCAACGTCCTGACGCTGTTGCCGAGCGCGCCGCGCATGATCAGCCACATCACCATCTCGATGCCCTCGCTGCCCGTCTCGCGCAGATATTCGATGTGCGGAATGTGCCGCACCGCGTCGTCATCCGCCTCGAGCATATCGAGAAAGCGGTTGTCCCACTCTCGGTTGAGCAGGCCCGCGCGCGGTCCCTGCAGCTGGTGGCTCATTCCGCCGGTGCCCCAGATCTGCACGTTGAGATCCTCCGGGAAGCTGGCCACCGCGCGCGCGATCGCCTCGCCCAGCGCCCAGCAGCGGTTGCCCGATGGCGGCGGATAGGTGACGACATTGACCGCGAGCGGAATGACTTTGGTCGGCCACGCATCGCATTTTCCGAACATCATGCTCAAAGGCACGGTCAGGCCGTGGTCGACGTCCATCTCGTTGACGATGGTCATGTCGAACTCGTCGAGGATCAGGCTTTGGGCGATATGCCAGGCAAGGTCGGGATGGCCGAAGACATCGGGAACGGGGCGCGGTCCCCAGCCTTCGTCGGCAGGCTTGTAGCGCTCGCCGCAGCCGATCGCGAACGTGGGGATGATCTTCATGTCGAAGGCAGATGCATGGTCGTTATAGACCAGGATCACGACATCGGGCTTCTGCGCCTTTTCCCAATCGCGGGTCCAGTCATAGCCTGCGAAGATCGGGCCGAAATAGTCGTCGCGTTCCTTGCCCTGGTCATGCGCCACGCCGAGCAAGGGTACGTGGCTGCTGGCCACGCCTGCAGTAATGCGGGCCATCAGCGTTTCTCCCTGATCGATCGCATGCCTTCGGGCGAGCGGCCGCCATCGAGCATCATCTGACGGTATTCGGGCCAGCTCATGTCGGTCATCGTGCTCACCGCTTCGGCAAAGGCGATGCCGTCGGTGGAAAACAGCTTGGAGAGGAAATAGATGTTGCCGCCATGCTCGATCAACGCGTTGTAATCGCGCGCCATCACCGCCAGCTTGGCCGCTTCGGAAATCGCCCATTCGTCGAGATAGGCACGCTCATCCGCCTTGAACCGTTCGCGGTTCTCCGCCTTGATCAGGCTCTGCGCGAACTGGTTGAGGTGATAGCCCTGGCGCGCCCTCGCTGCGGTGAACACGCGGGTGCCCGGGATGTCCTCGAACTCGGCGAGATAGGCGTGAATGTCCTGATGGCTCACAGGCCGCGCTCCTTCAGTTGGGCATCGAGACGCGGGAAGACTCGGCGGGCATTGCCTTCGAAGATCATGTGGCGCTCGGCATCGCTGATCTGCAACGCGTCGACATAGCGCTTGGTGTCGTCGAAATAATGGCCGGTGGTCGGATCGATGCCGCGCACCGCACCGACCATCTCGCTGCCGAACAGGATGTTCTTGTTGTCGATCACATCGGCAAGCAGGTCGATTCCCGGCTGGTGATAGACACAGGTGTCGAAGAAGATGTTGTTCATCAGATGCGTGTCGAGCGCCGGCTTCTTGAGCATGTCGGCCAGGCCGCGATAGCGCCCCCAGTGATAGGGCACCGCGCCGCCGCCGTGCGGGATGATGAAGCGCAGTGTGGGGAAATCGGCGAACAGATCGCCCTCGAGCAGTTGCATGAACGCGATGGTGTCCGCCGCGATATAATAGCCGCCAGTCGCGTGCATCGCCGGGTTGCAACTGCCCGAAACGTGGATCATCGCAGGGACATCGAGCTCGACCATCTTCTCGTAGAACGGATACCAGAAGCGGTCTGTCAGCGGCGGGTGCTCGAACCGGCCGCCGCCCGGATCGGGATTGAGGTTGCAGCCGATGAAGCCGAGTTCGCAGACACAGCGCTCAAGCTCCTCGATCGAGCCCTGCATATCCGCATTGGGGCTCTGCGGCAGCATGCACACGCCCGCAAAGACGCCCGGAAACAGGCCGACGACACGCGCGATCAGATCGTTGCAGCGCCGCGCCCATTCACGCGCCACCGCCTCGTCGCCGACATGCGGCGCCATAGCCGACGCGCGGGGGCTGAAGATCGTGAGGTCGCTGCCGCGCTCCCTGATCAGCCGAAGCTGGTTCGCCTCGATCGTCTCGCGAATGTCGTCGTCGGAGATGTCGGGATAGGGCGGACACACCGTCCCCGTCTCGAATGCGGCCTTCTGCTGTTCGCGCCAGGCGTCGTGCGCCTTGGGCAGAACCGTATAATGGCCGTGGCAGTCGATGATCAGCGTCATGCGGGTTCAACCTTGTTTTCAGTGCCGATCGCCCGCAGCTTGGCCGCAAGCCCGTCGGGCGGCGTGATCGCCAGCGAGCCCAGCGCGCGCTGGCGCGTGATCGTGCCGCGCGTCATCACCGGATCGACGCCGAGTTCCTCGAGCGTAGCCGCGACCTCTTCCATCTCGGCGGCGCGGCGCAGCCCGTGCGCCATCATGCGATCGAGGTTGTAATCGAACCGCTCATGCCAACTTTGCTGTTTCCAGCTGGCATCGAGCGAGGCGATCACGGCATCGGAGACGCCCGCACGGTCCGCTGCCAGCGCGCACTCGGCGCTGAGCGCCTCGAGCCCCTTGACCATGACCGAGCGGATCATCTTGATCGCCGATGCATCACCGATATGGGGCCCTGCAATCGTCACGTTCGTAAAGCCCAGCCCTGTCATTATGCTGGCCGCCGCCTCGGCATGCGGACCTGCGATCAGCAATGGCACCGCGCGGCGCTGCGGCAATACCGGCGCCATCACCGCGACATCGACATAGCGCCCGCCCGCCGCCTCGATCAGCCGCGCCGCCTCGCGCTTGGAGGCGGGTGCAACGCTGTTCATGTCGAGCCACAGCGCACCGGGCGCCAGCATCGCGGCACAATCGCGCGCCGCCGCCAATGCCTGATCGGCGGTGACGAGGCACAGCACGACATCCGCCTTAGCCAGCGCTTGCGCCGGATCGTCATAGCCATCCACCGCGTGCTCAGCATATGCCGCAAGCATCTCTGCGCGCGTCGCGTCGCCCAACGATTTGCGGTCGAAGGCCCCCGCGCCCGGCCGAGCAAAGGCGCGGCCCGCTTCTCCAAAGCCGATAAAGGTGACGTTGATTGCCATGCTTCTGGCCTAGACGAGGAGGGCCTCGTGCCACCAATCCAATTGGACGGCACCTTATTGGTTTTCGTGAAGTCTGGTCTCAACTGATGCCTGATGGAGCAGGTCCACCAGATGCTGCTGCGCGACCGTGGGCCGCCATCCGCGCCGCGTGGTGAGTCCGATAGTGCGTACGCTTCCTGGCAGATCCAGGTCGATCCGCACCAGCATTTGCGCATCCAGTTCGACCGCGATCTGGTCGGGCGACAACAGTGTCAGCAGGTCGCTCTGCATGACCAGCCCGCGGATCACCATCACCGATCCGCACTCGACCGGCACCGGCGGCGGATCGCCCGCAAACAGCGCCTGCCAGTGCGCGCGCAGCGGCGTGCCCTGCGGACCGACGACCCAGGATTGGCCCTGAAGTTCTTGCAGTCGCACAGGCCTGCCCGCCAGCGGATGCCCCTTGCGCCCGAACACGGCGAGCCGATCGGTGAACAACGCCACCTGCTCCACCTCGGACGGAGGCTCCTCGCGCAATGCGCCGATCATCAGGTCGATGACGCCGTCGAGCAAAGGATCGATCAGCTCTCGCCACGAACCCTCGACGACATCGATCACCGTGCCGGGGCAATCGCGCAGAAAGTGCGCGATCGCGCGCGGCACCACCAGCGCGCGGCTGAGCGGCATCGCGCCGATCGCAATCCGGCTGGCGGTGCTCGTCTCGCCCAGCGCTTCGGCGATCCCGGCGGCAATCTCTCCTGCCGCCAGCCGCACGCCGCGCGCCATCGCGCGGCCGGCCGGGGTCAGCGCCATGCCGCGCCCGCGCCGCTCTGCCAGCACCAGCCCGCTGATCTGCTCGAGCTCGCGAACCGCGCGATGAATGCCGGGCTGCGACAGGCCGCTCGCCGCCGCAGCCCCGGCAAAGCCCTGCGCATCGGCGAAATGCAGGAACGCCTGGAGCTGGGTCGCGGTCATCAGCTGCTCGGGTCGCGAAAAGCCCCGCCCGCCAGCCCTGCCCGGCCTTCGCACGGCGGCGGCGAGATGCGCAAAGGCACGCTCGACCCGTTCGGCGAGCGCGGTTCCGGCCAAGGTTGGTTCGACCCCGGCCGAATGCCGGTCGAACAGCAGCACGCCCAGTTGCCGCTCCAGCTTGGCCAGTCCTTGCGTCAGCGCGGGCTGCGACAGCCCCGCAGTCTCGGCCGCACGGTTGAGGCTGCGCAGCGCAACGACGCTGACGAGCGCGCGCAGATGGCGCAGGTTGAGTTCGAACGGCATGGTCATCGCTGCAAGACATAGCAAAAACTTATCGCCCGTCCACAAGTTGGATTGGCGAAGATGGTCCGCGCGCGGGCACGGCGAGGCGACAAGGAGTTTTATCATGGCAATCGTGGTCCAGAATATCGAGCGCACCGATCTGGCGGTGGTGGATGGCATCGGCGCTGCCGGTGTCGCGACGGTGCACGAGGCGCAGGGCCGCATCGGTCTGCTCGCGCACCACATGCGACCGATCTATGCGGGTGCGCGGATCGCGGGCAATGCCGTGACCATCTCCGCGCCTCCGGGCGACAACTGGATGATCCATGTTGCAATCGAACAGCTTCAGCCGGGCGACATCCTGGTGCTGAGCCCCACCAGCCCGTGCGTCGATGGCTATTTCGGCGACCTGCTGGCGACCAGCGCGATCGCGCGCGGCTGCCGCGGGCTGGTGATCGATGCGGGCGTGCGCGATGTGCGCGATCTCACCCGGATGGGATTTCCGGTCTGGTCGAAGGCAGTGTTCGCGCAAGGCACGGTCAAGAACACGCTCGGCAGCGTCAACGTGCCGATCGTCTGCGCAGGCGCGGCAATCGAGCCGGGCGATGTCATCGTGGCCGATGACGACGGCGTATGCGTGGTCAGGCGCGCGGATACCGCAGCGGTGCTCGAAAAGGCGCAGGCGCGCGAGGCAGCGGAAGAAGCCAAGCGCCTCCGCCTGGCCGCAGGCGAGCTCGGTCTTGATATCTACGACATGCGTCCGCGCCTCGCCGAGATGGGGCTCAAATATGTCTGACCAAAGCGCTCCCCTCCCCTTGAGGAGTTTTGGAGTCACGTGCCTCCAAAACTGGGCTGGGGGTGGGGAATGGACTTCCAACACCGTACACTGCCCCACCCCAACCCCTCCCCTGAAGGGGAGGGGCTTATGAAGGCCGCCCGCTGCATGTGGATGCGTGGTGGCACCTCGAAGGGCGGGTTCTTCCTCAGGGACGACCTGCCCGCCGACCCCGCCGAGCGCGACGCCTTCCTGCTGCGCGCGATGGGCTCGCCCGATCCGCGCCAGATCGACGGCATGGGCGGGGCGGATCCGTTGACCAGCAAGGTCGCGGTCGTCAGCCAATCCGACCGACCCGGGGTCGATGTCGACTATCTGTTCCTGCAGGTGTTCGTCGACCAGGCGATCGTCACCGACGCACAGAACTGCGGCAACATCCTCGCAGGCGTGGGCCCGTTTGCGATCGAACGTGGCTTGGTAGCGGCAAGCGACGGCATGACGCGCGTCGCGATATTCATGGAAAACACCGGTCAGGTCGCGGTTGCCACGGTTGAGACGCCCGGCGGCACGGTTCGCTACGATGGCGATGCTGCGATCAGCGGCGTGCCCGGCACCGCAGCACCGATCGCGCTTGCATTCCGTGACACCGCAGGCTCTTCGTGCGGCGCGCTGCTGCCCACCGGCCATGGCGTCGACATGATCGATGGCGTGTCGCTAACGATGATCGACAACGGCATGCCCTGCGTGGTCATTGCGGCGAGCGATATGGGCATCACTGGCTATGAGGACCGCGAAACGCTCGACGCCGATACGGCCATGAAGGCGAAGGTCGAGGCGATCCGGCTCAAGGCCGGCCCGCTGATGAACCTCGGCGATGTCACCACCAAGTCGGTGCCCAAGATGATGCTGGTCGCCGCCCCGCGCGAAGGCGGCGCGATTGCGGTGCGCTCGCTGATCCCGCACCGGGCGCATGCCTCGATCGGCGTGCTCGGCGCAGTCAGCGTCGCCACCGCTTGCCTGATCGCAGGATCGCCTGCAGCCTTGCTGGCCAAGGTCCCCGACGGCGAGACCAGGACATTGGGCGTCGAACATCCCAGCGGCGTCACCGAATGCTGGGTGACGATCGATGACAGCGGCGCGCCTGTCGAGGCAGGCATGCTGCGCACCGCGCGCAAGCTGATGGATGGCGAGATTTTCGGGTGATGGCCGCCTCATCGCCCTCACCCTTCCGGCGCTTCGCGCCTCCCTCCCTCTCCCACCGGGAGAGGGAAGGGGCCCGCGATGCGCGAGCATCGTGGGAAGGGTGAGGGCGACCAGCGCACAGAAACAGGGATTTCAACATGAGCACCACCGACACCGGCGGCCGGATTCGCAGCTGGACGCTGACCCCATCGAAGCCCCGCTATTCCCCGCCGCCGGGCGCGGTCGATGCGCATTGTCATGTTTTCGGACCGATGGCACAGTTTCCGTTCAGTCCCAAGGCGAAGTACCTGCCGCAAGATGCCGGGCCCGACGCGCTGTTCGCCCTGCGCGACCATCTCGGCTTTGCGCGCAATGTCATCGTCCAGGCGAGCTGCCACGGCACCGACAACCGCGCGACGCTCAGCGCCATCGCGCTCTCGAACGGCATGGCGCGCGGGGTTGCGGTGGTCGATCCGGACATCGGCGAAGATGAACTCGACGCACTGCACGCAGGCGGCATTCGCGGGGTGCGCTTCAACTTCCTCAAGCGGCTGGTCGATAATGCTCCCAAGGACAGATTTCTCGACATCGCGCGCCGCATCGCGCGGCTGGGCTGGCATGTCGTTGTCTATTTCGAAGCGGATATTCTCGAAGAGATGCTGCCGTTCCTCGCCGCGATCCCGGTGCCGATCATCATCGACCATATGGGCCGCCCCGATGTGCGTCAGGGGCCGGACGGCGCGGACATGAGCGCGTTCCGCCGCCTGCTCGACAGCCGCGACGACATCTGGACCAAGGTCACCTGTGCCGACAGGCTCGATCCAGCAGGGCCGCCTTATGCGGACTTCGTGCGCTCGGTGCGCCCGCTGGTCGAAGACTATGCCGACCGCGTTTTATGGGGCACCGACTGGCCGCATCCCAATATGGAAAGCGTGCTGCCCGACGACGGGCTTCTGGTCGACACCATTCCCGAGGTCGCGCCGACCCAGGAATTGCAGTACAGGCTGCTGGTGGACAATCCGATGCGGCTTTACTGGGCCGACTGAGCGTCCGGTCAGAACCGGTCGAGGTCGTTCGCGAGTGTTACTGGCCCGCTGTAATGCCTGCGAATCTGCGCGACATAGCCCTTTGTCCGCTCCGGGTCGGGCGTGCCTGCAGCAAAGTGGGTGATCGCCAGCGCCTTCACCCCTGCCCGCGCCGCAAGCTGCCCGACCGCATCGGGGGTGAGGTGGTGCGTGGACAGATGCTGCTCGAGCCGCTGCTTCGCTTCGGGCGGCATGCCCGGTGAATTGCGCGCGACATTGGCCATCGTGCCCGCCATGTCGATCATTTCGCTGACCAAAAGGTCCGCGCCTTTCGCCAGCTTTTCGACCGCCGCGCTCGGCCCGGTGTCGCCGGTGTAGACGATCGAGCGACCGGGCAGATCGAAGCGCAATGACAGCGATTTATAGTTGCGGTCCTCGACACTGCCGGGCGCGAAGTCATAGTGCGAGTTCTGTGCCGCGGTGACCGCGATATCGCCGAGCATTACTCGCTCGCCATCATCCAGTTCCATCACCGTCACGGTGTCGGCCGGCGGCATCCAGGGCTGGCCGGGAATGCCATAGCCGACGCGAGCCGCAGGCTGCATCGATGCGACCATGCCCGCCACCAGTTCGCGCGTGCCCGGCGGGCCATAGACAGTCAGCGGCGCGCGCACGTTGGTCTGGTTGCGCAGACCGAGGATCGCAGACAGCCCCCCGGTGTGATCGACATGCAGGTGGCTGAGGAACACCGCGCTGACCCGGGGCAGCAGGATGCCGGCGCGCGCGAGCTGCTGCACTGTCCCGTCGCCGGCATCGACAAGATAGACCTGGCCCGCATGAACCAGCGCATTGGCCGGTTGCGAGCGATCAGGACTGGGGACAGGACCGCCCATCGTCCCAAGCGTGATGAACGCTTCGTCCGCAGGCGCAGGCTGCGCCAAGACTGGCGCGGCAACCAGAAGGGCCGCCAAAACCGGCACGACGACGCAGCGGCGCATCAGAAGCTGAACCCGAGCCGCACGCCATAAGTGCGCGGCGGACGCAGTGTGCCCACCGGGAAATCGAGGATCGGACGGGTGCCAGCGCGCGCCAGTACGACCTCATCGCTAATGTTGTTGACGAAGCCGGTGATGTTCCATCCGGCGAGGCTTTCTAGCGTGAGATAGGCATCGGCCATGGCAAAGCTGCCCTGCCGCTCTTCCGGGCGGTAGTTCGAGTTCATGAAGCGACCGCTTTCGATGTTGCCACGCGCGCCGAACACCAGATTGAGATCGCTGGTCAGCTCGAACGTACGCTCATACCCCATATTGACCGCCCATTTCGGCGAGTTGACGGTAGGCCGGCCCGAACAGTCGATATCGAAAAAGCGTGCGCCGTTGACGCCCGGGTTGGCGAGGCGGCTACCCACGGTGGCGCATCCCGTGGTCACCGGCGCGCCGGTGGGTGAGAAGTTGGCCGTGGTCAGGCTGTTGTACTTGCCGTTCAGATACTGAACATTGAGGCTGAACAGATCGTTGCGGCTCGGCGCAAAGCGCGCCTCAAACTCCGCGCCATAGATGCGCGACTTGCCCGCATTGACCGTTGTCGACCCTTGCGCGAAGATGCCGCCTGCGGTCCGAACGCCACCGACGAAGGTGATCTGCTGGTCCTGATAGTCCCAATAGAATGCTTCGATGTTCAGCTGCAGCTTGTTGTCGAAAAAGCGGTTCTTGGCGCCCACGGTATAAGCCGTCAGCTCTTCCGGCGCGAAGGTGTTGGCAGGTGGCTGGGCGACAAAGAAGCCACCCGATTTGAAGCCGGTCGCGACATTGGCATAGACCAGCGATGCAGGCCCCGCATCCCATTCCAGCCCGGCCTTCCAGGTGAACTTTTCGAACGACAGTTCGCCGGTGAACGGCGCGCTGAGCGGGGGCTGGATCGGGCCCGGCAAACCGCCCGCGGCGACGGACGTGAACTGCGACTTGTCTTCCTTGGTATAGCGACCGCCCGCTACCAGACGAAGCGTATCGGCGATATCGAAGGTCAGCTGACCAAAGGCAGCGATGCTCTCGGTGCTCAGCCGCGGCGTGAAGCGGGTGGTAGAGATGTTGCCCTGGCGGAAGAAGTTTTCCGTGACTTGGTTCTCGCCGAAGTAGAACGCACCCAGCACATACCGCAGCCGCTGGTCCTCGTTGGAGGAAATACGCACCTCGAGCGACGTCTGCTCGGCAACGTCCTGGATCGTCCCGGCAAAGCCCGGCAGATAGGTCAGCACATTGACGTCCGACCGGCGATATGCCGGGATGACGGTGAGCGTGCCGAAGCCCATGTCGCCCACCACCGTGGCGCTGACACCGAAGAACTGGTTGTCGAGGAAGCCGTCGGAGCCTGCCAGCGCAACGCAGCCGCTGTTGACGAAGTTGCCCGCGCCTCCGCAGAACGGCGGTGCAAAGATCCCAGAGGCCAACTGGCGCACAGCAGCCTGCGCACGCGGGTCGGAGATGCTCACCCGGTCTTCGAGCGGCGGAACGGTATAGCGTGCCTCAGGCAGCAACACGGCACCTGCTCCCTTGCCGCGCTGGTTGTAATAATCCGCCACCAGCGTCATCGACCACAGGTCCGAGGGCTGGATCAGCAGCGATGCGCGGAATGCCTCGCCCTTGTCATCGTCGTAGCCGTCCGAGATATAGCCGTCGCGATCGACGATCTGCCCAGCCAGACGAAGGGCGACCGTGTCACCCAACGGCACGTTCAGCGCGACAGAAGCCTTCTTGCTATCGTAATTGCCGTATTCGAGCAGCACATCGCCGCTGACTTCGCCCAACCTCGGCGCCTTGGGGATGACGTTGATCGCCCCACCGGTTGCGTTACGGCCGTACAGCGTGCCCTGCGGGCCCTTGACCACCTCGACCCGCTCCAGATCGTAGAACACGCCAGCAGGCGCCGTCGGGCGGCCCACATAGATGCCGTTGAAGTTGAACGCGATGGCGTTTTCGGCAAAGGAATTCTGTGAATTGGTTCCCACACCGCGCAGGAAGAAGCTGGTGGTACCACCAGTGGGCTGAACGACCAGCGAGGGGACCAGACGCCCCAGATTGGCCGTTTCGGTGATGCCCGATTTTATGAGGTCGTCGCCGGTGACAGCAGTGACGGCGACGGCAGCGCGCTGCAGGCTTTCCTCGCGGCGCTGCGCGGTTACGACGATTTCTCCGAGACCGGTATTACCTTCGTCAGCGGTGGTTTCGGCGGTGTTCGATTGGTCCTGTGCCCATGCGGCACCCGGGACGGTCAGTCCAGCGAGTACGGTGGTCGCCAGCAGCAAAGCTCTCATCATTCATCTCCCCAAAAAGGCGCAACTGCCTGCACGGGCAACCGCTGTATTGACGGGCCTTTTAGGACAAGGGCTAGCCATAGGTTAAATCTTTTGTTTTAATGGTAATCCAATCACGTCATCGATAGGTTAATTTATGCGGTTCAAGGGTCTCGATCTCAACCTGCTGGTGGCATTCAGCAGCCTGATGGAAACGCGCAGCGTGTCGCGCGCGGCCGAGCAGTTGCATCTGAGCCAACCGGCGATGAGCGCGGCACTGGGCCGTTTGCGCGATTATTTCGGCGACGATCTGCTTGTGCTCCAGGGAAAGCGGATGTTTCCGACTGCCTATGCCGAATCGCTGGTGCCCATGGTCCACGAAACGCTGCGACAGGTCGACGCACTGATCACCACCTCGACCGCCTTCGATCCGGCGACCTCGCAGCGCACCTTCAGGCTGATCGCCTCGGACTACATCACCGCCGCGATCATCGCGCCACTGTCGCGGCGACTGGCGGATATCGCGCCGAGCATCCGCCTCGAATCCGTGCTCCCTTCCGACGGCAGCTCCGATCTGCTCGCGCAGGGCGCCTTCGATCTGCTGATCACGCCCGAGGACTTCATCAACCCTGGCCAGCCGGCCGAATTGTTCTTTGAAGAACGCCATGTCGTGGTCGGGTGGGACCGCAACCCGCTGTTTTCCGACGTTCTGACCGAAGAGGCGTTGATGCAGGCCAGCCATGTCGGGGTCCATATGGGCAACCAGCGCACCAGCGCGTTCGGCGACAGCATGATGGAGCAGCTCGGCCGTTTCCGCCGGATGGATGTGATGGCATCGTCTTTCACCGTCGTGCCGTGGCTGGTGATCGAGACCAGCCGGCTGGCGCTGATGCATGAGCGCCTGGCGCGGCGGATGGCGCGGATGTTTCCGATCGCGATCGCGCCGATCCCCTTCCCCTTCCCGATGATGCGCGAGATGCTGCAGTTCAACCGCGCGCGCGCCACCGATGAGGGTCTCAAATGGTTGCGCAACCAGCTCCGCCATGACAGCGCGCTGCCCTGACGCGGGCATCATTCATCGATACAACTGATAGACATCAATCCAAACAATAGAATTTACAGATTTACACCCGTGCCTCTATTTCAGCACCATGATGACCCTGCCGGATAAACGGGCGGGCCGGAGAGGTAGCAGGCGCGTGAAACACTTGAGAATTCTGATCGTTGGCGGCGGCATCGGCGGGCTGACATCAGCCATCGCATTGCGCGGCAAGGGCCATGCGGTAGACGTGATCGAGCGCGACCCCGACTGGTCGGTCTATGGTGTCGGCATCATCCAGCAGGGTAATGTTATCCGGGCGATGACCGAACTCGGGCTGATCGACGACTATATCAGCGCGGGCTTCGGGTTCGACCGGGTCCAGGTCTATCTGCCCACCGGCCAGTGCGTCGCCGATATCCCCACGCCGCGGCTGGTCGATGGCTATCCCGGCAATGTCGGCATAGGCCGCCGCGCGCTGCACAAGGTTCTGGGCGATCGCACCATCGGCGCTGGCGCGAACGTCCGGCTGGGCCTGACGGTCAGCGACATGGACGATGACGGCAGTGGCGTATCGGTGACCTTCAGCGACGGCAGCACCGGGAATTACGATGTCGTCATCGGCGCCGACGGCCTGTATTCGCAGACCCGCCAGACGATCTTCGCCGATGCGCCCAGGCCCGAATTCACTGGCCAGTCGGTCTGGCGCTACAATTTCGTACGCACCCCCGATGTCATCGGACTGCAGGCCTATGAAGGGCAGACCGGGATCGGGCTGGTGCCCTTGTCCGACACGCTGATGTACATGTACGTCACCACGCCCGAGCCGGGCAATCCGCGCTACGCCAAGGAAGACCTCGCATCGGCGATGCGCAGCAAGATCGCTGGCGTCCCCTCGCCTGCTATCGCAGCGCTGGTCGACCAGATCACCGACGATGACGAGGTGGTCTATAAGCCGCTCGAGTGGATGTTCCTGCAAGGGCCATGGCACAAGGGCCGGGTCGTCCTGCTCGGCGATGCCGTGCATGCCACCACGCCGCATCTCGGCCAGGGCGCCGGAATGGCGATCGAGGATGGGCTGGTGCTCGCCGAGGAACTCGAGGCCGCCGATGATATCGAGACCGCTTTTGCTGCCTATCGCAACCGGCGCTTCGAGCGCTGCCGCTATATCGTCGATTCGTCCAAGGCGATCTGTTTTGGCCAGATCGGCAAGGGTCCGCTGGTCGACAACGCCATCGCCACGCGCGAAATGTTCATGAAGGTTGCCGAGCCGATCTGAGGCCCGCACCACGACACAAATCAAGGAGTTACAAGACAATGGCCCGAGTGAGTGAAATCCGCCATGTCGGCTATGCCGTCACTGATCTTGCAGCCGAAGCTGCCTTCTACCGCGACACCTGGGGCCTGCGCGACGCGGGCGAGAAGAACGGGATGCTGCACTTTGCAGCCCAAGGCCATGACGAACTGTACGTCGTGCGCCTGCGCCAGTCGGATGTGCAGAGGATCGACATCATCACGCTGGCGGCCGACAGCCGCGCCGATGTCGATGCGCTGCACGACAAGGTCGTGGCCTATGGCTGTCAGATCGTCTTCGCGCCCAGGGACCTCGACACGCTGGGCGGCGGCTATGGCTTCCGCTTCTTCAGCAAGGACGGGCTGCCGTTCGAAATCTCCAGCGATGTCGCGCGCGGCACCTCGCGCGAGCTGGTCCGCTGGGAAGGCATTCCGCAGAAGATCAGCCACATCGTGCTGCACTCTCCCGACCACAAGGAGATGGTGCGCTTCTTCACCGATGTGCTCGGTTTCAAGGTCAGCGACTGGCTGGGCGACTTCATGTGTTTCCTGCGCTGCAACCAGTGGCACCACCGCATCGCGCTGCTCCCGGGACCGCCGTGCCTCAACCATGTCGCCTATGACATGCTCGGCGTCGACGACATGATGCGCGGAATCCACCGGCTCAAGCAGATGGGCACCGACATCCGCTGGGGCCCCGGACGGCACACAGCAGGCAACAACACCTTCAGCTATTTCACCACGCCGGGCGGCTTTGCCGTCGAATACACCGCCGATCTCGAAGAGGTCGACGATGAGACCTGGGTGGCGACGGTGCACACGCCCGCGCCTTTGGTGATGGACCAGTGGGGCATCGGCACCGGCGGTCCGCAGACCATGCCGCACGCTGCGCCCGACAAGGGCCTGTTCCAGCCGGCGGGAGTATAAGCCATGGCGTTGTTTGAATATTTTCCGAACTATATCTGGAATCTCTCGGTCGCGATCGCGATCGAGAGCGGCGGGCAGATCGGCGAGATCATCGACATGTGCCAGCCGATCCGCGATGCCGCGGCCAATGGCGCCGATGCCGGAACGCCGCAGTTCATGCAGGCCTGGGTGGAAACCGGCGACAAGCTGATCGGTCTTGCCGCCGAGGACGAGGAACGCGGCCGTGCGTTCTCCGCCGCTGCCAAGCTCGAGCGCGCGGCGCTGTACCTGCTGGTCGCGGAACGGATGCAGGGCCAGGGCAGCCCCGATCGCGCGGCGACCTATGCCAAGGCGCTCGACACCTTCGAGCGCGCGATGACCCTGGGCAACCACGCGGTCGAACGCGTCGAGATTCCGTACGAGGGCAGCACCTTCCCCGCTTTGTATTGCCGCGCGCCGGGCGACGGCCCCAAGCCGGTCGTCGTCTATTGCAACGGCCTCGATAGCTCGAAGGAGCTGCTCTATTGGTCCAAGCTGCCGCATGCGCTTGCCGCCCGGGGCATCTCGACCCTGTGTGTCGATCAGCCCGGCACCGGCGAGGCGCTACGCCTCAATGGCCTGCCCGCCACGCCGCATTCGGAAAAATGGGCCTCGCCTGCGGTCGACTGGCTGGAAAGCCAGCCCGACGTCGATCCCGCGCGGATCGGCATGACCGGCATCTCGCTCGGCGGCCATTTCGCGCCGCGTGCGGTCGCGTTCGAGCCGCGTTTCGCTTCGGGCGCGGTCTGGGGCGCCAACCACAACTGGGCCGAAGTCCAGCAGAAGCGCCTGCGCCGCGAGGGCGAGAACCCCGTGCCGCATTACTGGGCGCACGTGATGTGGGTGTTCGGCGCGACCGACATGGACGATTTCCACGCCAAGTCGAAGGACATGACGCTTAACGGCATCATGGACCGGATCAAGGTGCCGTTCCTGGTGACGCATGGCGAAAAGGACCGCCAGATCGGCCTGGAATATGCGCACCAGAGCTTCGAACAGCTCACCAACAGCCCCAAACGCGAGCTCAAGATCTTCACCGCGCGCGAAGGCGGGGTCGAGCACGTTGGCGCGGACAACATGTCATTCGGACGCGATTATATCGCCGACTGGTTTGCCGAAACCCTGGGCGGTCGCACATCGGCAGCAAAGCCATGAGCTTCATCGCCACCGCACGCATCCCGACCGCGCATGCCAGCAAATACCTGCAGCAGGTCTGCAAGCATTGGGAGCACAATCTGCCGGTCACCTTTGACAAGAATCACGGCCAGATCACCTTTGCCAGGGATGCGCGCGGCGCGGACTGGCCCGCCGATGCCATCGTCACCCTCGACGCTGAGGGCGAGACGCTTGTCTGCACGATCACCGCCAGCGCCGAGGGCCAGCGGGACGGGCTGAAGGGCGCGCTCGAGCGGCATATCGACCGCTTCGCCTTCCGCGAAGTGCCGCTGGCGTACAATTGGGCGGACGCATGAACGACCCTCGCGGCTATGTGCGCAAGCAGACGCTGATCTCGATTCTGATCACGATGGCAATCAGCGCCGGGTTCTTTCTGCTGATCTTCGGCCGGACGAACCCCATCGCGGTGTGGGCACCGGACAATCTGGCGCTCGACTTCCTGCCGCAATCGGGCGCAGCGTCGTTCATGGCGGCGCTGATGCCTGCGCTCCAGACTCGCGCCGCGATCGTCAAGGGCACGCTGCCCGGCACGCCGCCCACGGTTCGTTCGATCGTCGTGCGCGCGATCATGCTCGCGCTGCTGGCGCTGGGGCTTGCGGGCGTCGTCATCGTCGCGCTGAAGCTCAGCGGCATCGCGACATTCGCGTGGGGGCCGGCATTTGCTATCAAGGTTGCCTATGGCGCGCTGCTCGGGCTGATCATCACACCCCCTGCGGTGCGCGCCGTGCTGACAAAAGGATAAGACCATGGCCCGTCAATTCATCGATTTGTCGATCTATCTCGAAAACGACGTGGTCACCGATCCGCCGTTCATGCGGCCCAAGATCACCTATCAGCAGCATGCCGACACGGTAACCGAGCTGGGCCATTTCTTCCCCGGCGTCACCGCCGAACAGCTCCCCGATGGCGCAGGCTTTGCCGCGGCTGAATGGGTGACGCTGACCACGCACAATGGCACGCACCTTGATGCGCCCTGGCATTTCCACCCCACCATGGATGGTGGTGAACGCGCGATCACGATCGACGAGGTGCCGCTCGAATGGTGCTTCAACCCCGGCGTGAAGCTCGACTTCCGGCATTTCGAGAACGGCTATGTCGTCACCGCCGCCGATGTCGAGGCCGAGCTGGCGCGCATCGGCCATGAGCTACAGCCGTTCGATATCGTGCTGGTCAACACCGCTGCGGGCGGCGCGGTGGGCAAGCCCGACTTCGTCGATACCGGCTGCGGCATGGGTTACGAGGCGACGATGTACCTGCTCGAGCGCGGCATCCGCGTCACCGGCACCGATGCCTGGAGCTGGGACGCGCCGTTCAGCTACACCGCCAAGAAGGTCGCCGAAAGCGGCGACACTTCGCTGATCTGGGAAGGCCACAAGGCCGGACGCGACATCGGTTACTGCCATCTCGAAAAGCTGCACAATCTTGAAAGCCTGCCCGCATTCGGGTTCACCGTGAGCTGCTTCCCGCACAAGATCCGCGGCGCATCGGCGGGCTGGACCCGCGCCGTCGCCATCATCGAAGACTGATGATCGCGCCCGGCCCGGACAGCCTGCATGGCAGGACGGCGATCGTCACCGGGTCGACACGCGGCATCGGGCTCGGCATCGCCCGGGCGCTGGCCGGAGCTGGCGCAAAGGTCGTGATCTCGAACGAGGACGCGGACGAATCCGAAAGGGTGGCATCCGACCTGCGCGCCGAAAGTCATGATGCGCACGCCATCGCCTGCGATGTCACCGATGCCGGTGCGCTCGACGCACTGGTCGATGGAACTCTTGCCCATTTCGGCGGGCTCGACATACTGGTGTGCAATGCCGGGATCACCGGCGATGCCGGTAGCTCGGCGCTTGACGATTTCGACCGCGTGATGGCCGTCAACCTGCGATCGATGGTCGCGCTCACCGCCCGGGCCCTGCCGCATATCGCAGCCGGCGGCGGCGGCAGCGTCATCCTGATGTCCAGCCTCTCCGCGCTGCGCGGCAACGGCGCGATCAACGCCTATGCGCTCGCCAAGGCAGGCGTCGCGCAGCTGGCGCGCAACCTGGCGGTACAATGGGGGCCGGACAATGTGCGGGTCAATGCGCTGGCACCGGGGCTGATCGCCACGCCCCTGTCCGAGCCGCTGATGGCGGACGAAAGCTTCATGGCGCGCCGGATGCAGATGACGCCGCTGCGCCGGGTGGGCACGGTCGCCGATGTCGCCGCCACCTGCCTGTTCCTCGCCTCCCCCGGCAGCAGCTTCATAACCGGCCAGCAGATCGCCATCGATGGCGGCACCTCGATCACCGATGGCAGCTGACCGCCCCCGCCACGTACTCGTCACCGGCGCGGGCGGCTTTGTCGGCCAGGCGCTGGTGCGCGCGCTCAGCAACGACTGGCGCGTCACCGCCACAGACCGCGCCGGACTAGCCTTTGCCGATCTGCCGGGCGTCACCCCGCTTCCCGGCGATCTGGCCGATGCAGACCTGATCGCGCGGGCAACCGCAGGGCCGCTCGATGCGGTGATCCATCTCGCCACGATCCCCGGCGGGGCAGCCGAAGTCGATCCGGCGCTGGCCGCGCGCATCAATGTCGCGGCCTCGATGGCGCTGATCGATGCTGCGGCCACGCACGGCAACCGCCCCCGCGTCCTGTTCGCCAGCAGCATCGCGGTGTTCGGCGATCCGCTGCCTGCATATGTCGATGATGACACCCCGGTGAAGCCGATGCTGCGGTATGGCGCACACAAGGCGATGGTCGAGGAGTGGATCGCAACGATGACCCGGCGCGGCGCGATCCGCGGCCTGTCGCTGCGCCTGCCCGGCATCGTCGCGCGGCCGCAGGGGCCCTCGGGAATGAAGTCGGCGTTTCTGAGCGATCTTTTTCATGACCTGCGCGCCGGACGCCCCATCTGCCTGCCCGTCTCCCCGGACGCGACATGCTGGCTGCTGTCGCGCCGAACGCTGACAGGCCAGCTGGTCAAGGCACTCGCCCTGCCCGAAGACCCCGCCGACACGCGCCTCACCCTGCCCGCGTTGCGCGTGACGCTGCGCGATCTTGTCGCTGAGGTCGCAAGCCAGACAGGCAGCGACGCAGCTTTGGTCAGCCATGCGCCCGACCTGGCGCTCGAAGCCGCGTTCGGCAGGCAGCCGCCGCTTTGCACGCCCCGCGCGGACACCCTGGGCCTGCACCACGATGGCAGCCTCGCCGCTTTGGTCGCGGATGCGCTCGCCGATCTTTGACCGTCTGAAAGGATATCCCATGAAACTCGCCACTCACGACAATGGCACCGCCGATGGCGCTTTGGTCGTCGTCAGCGCCGATGGCAGCCGCTTCCTCAGCGCCTCGGATGTCGCTGGTACGCTTCAGGCTGCACTCGATGACTGGGCCGCCACCGAGCCTGCGCTGCGGAGGCTGTCGGACCGGCTGGCGTCGGGGGAAGGCGACAGCACCGATGGCATCGCGTTCGCCGCCCCGCTGCCGCGCGCGTGGCAATGGCTCGATGGCTCTGCCTTCCGCAGCCATGGCGAGCTGATGGAGACACTGTTCGGCACCGAACCGCCGCCCGCGGGCCGCCCCTTGATGTACCAGGGGCTGTCACACCAGTTCCTCTCCGCCACCGCCGACGTGCCCCTGCCGCGCGAGGAAGACGGCATCGATTTCGAGGGTGAGTTCGGCATCGTCACCGACTTCGTGCCGATGGGCGTGACGCCCGCCGCCGCGATGGGGCACATCAAGCTGCTGGTGCAGATCAACGACTGGTCGTTGCGCGCGCTGGCCCCTGTCGAGATGAAGACCGGCTTCGGCTGGATCCACGCCAAGCCCGCCTGCTCGGTCGCCCCGTTCGCGGTCACCCCCGATGTTCTGGGCGATGCCTGGCGCGAGGGCCGTGTCCACCTGCCGCTTAGCGTCGACTGGAACGGCAAACGCTTCGGCGATGCATTGGGCGGGGTGATGGAATACGGCTTCCACGAACTGGTCGCGCATGCCGCGAGCACGCGGTCCTTGTGCGCGGGCACGATCATCGGATCGGGCACCGTTTCGAACAGCAACTTCCGCGAGATCGGATCGTCCTGCATCGCCGAGCGCCGCGGGATCGAGATGCTCGACGAGGGCAAGCCGCGCACCGAGTTCATGCGCTTTGGCGATACCGTGCGGATGGAAAGCCGCCTGCCCGACGGCAGCCTTTTGTTCGGCGCGATCGACCAGAAGGTGGTCAAGGGATGAACGCAGCCTCTCCCCCCGTCCGCCGCATCGTCACAGGGCACGATGCCGCGGGCAAGGCCGTCATCCGCAGCGACGACCTGCTGCCGGTCGAGCCGATCCCCTCGGGCGATGCCGCGTTCAGCCTCATCTGGACCACCGCGAGCGTGCCTGCGGACAACAATGACGAGACCGATGGTCGGCTGCGCGACGCGGGGCTGACGCTGCACCAGGGCTCGGTGATCCGCATCGTCGACATGCTGCCTGGCGGCACATCGCCGATGCATCGGTCGAGCAGCATCGATTACGGCATCGTGCTTTCGGGCGCGGTCGAGCTCGAGCTCGATGATGGCGCGGTCACCACCGCGCGGGCGGGCGATATCATCGTCCAGCGCGGGACGCTGCACCTGTGGCGCAATGCTTCGGCGAGCGAGGTCTGCCGGATCGCTTTCGTGCTGATCGAGGCTGCCCCGGTGCAGGTGAACGGCGAGGTTTTGCCCGATGTCGAACCCTGACATAGGCGCCGCCGCCGACCGCGAGACCGTAATCCTGGTCCCCGGGCTGCTGTGCGACGCGACGGTGTGGCAGCATCAGACGGCGGCGCTGTCGGCAGATTACAACGTGCAGATCCCCGATCTGACCCGGCATGATTCGATTGTCGGTATGGCGGCGCAGGTGCTTGCAGATGCACCTTCGCGGTTTTCGATCGCCGGACATTCGATGGGCGCGCGAGTGGCGCTGGCTGTGTGGCAGCAGGCGCCGCAGCGGGTGCAACGGCTGGCGTTGCTCGATACCGGCGTCCATCCGGCGGGGCCCGACGAATTGCCGAAGCGCCAGGCGATGCTCGACATCAGCGCAAGGCAGGGGATGACCGCACTGGCCGATGCCTGGCTGCCGCCGATGGTCAGGCAAGGTCTGCTCGATGCCGATTCGGGCTTGAACGCGGCGCTGTATGCGATGGTCGAGCGCATGTCTCCCGCCATCCACCGCGCGCAGATCGCTGCGCTGGTCGGGCGCCCCGATGCAAGCGAACTGCTGCCGCTGATCCGCTGCCCGGTGCTGGTCGGCGTCGGCGCGCTCGATCGCTGGAGCCCGCCCGAACAGCATGTCGAGATCGCCGCTGCCATTCCGCATGCGCGCTATGTCGTGTTCGCCGGCAGCGGCCATATGGCGCCAATGGAGGCGCCCGAGGCGGTCAGCGAGGCCCTGCTCGAATGGATGCGCCGACCCGGGAAGGAATTGAGATGATGGATGTTGCCTGGGAAGTCGAACTGCAGATCCGCCGTTTCGCCATGCTCAACGACGCGCACGATTCCGATGGACTGGCAGCCATGTTCACCCGCGACGGCAGTTTCGCGCGCCCGAGCGATCCGGATGCACCCGTCATCGGCCGGGACAACATCCTCGCGTTCTTTCGCGACCGGCCCCGGCGGACAACCCGGCATGTCATGGCCAACACCATCGTCGATATCGTGTCGGATCGCGAGGTGCGCGCGCACAGCTATGTCGCGTTGTATATGGCGGACAAGACGCTAGTCGGCGACTTCCACGACCGGCTGGTGCTCGAAGATGGAGTCTGGCTGTTTGCCGAGCGGCGCGGCACATTGGCGTTCTGACCGCCGCGCGCCGCCGCAAGGACCCTATGCTGGGGCTGGCTCGGCCCCTTCCTCGGCGATTGCGCGCTCGATCATCGTGCGCGATCGCACCCCGCCGGCATCGATATTGAGCAGCAGCAGCTTGCGGTCGGGATACAGATCGAGATTGCGCTGCTGGCGCTGCAATATCTCCATGTCCTCGCCGAAGATCTTGCCCTGCCCCTCGCGAATGGTGTCGGTGAGCGCTGCGTCCTCGACCGCAAAGCGGCGTGCCATCCCCCAGAAATACCAGTGCGAGGTCGTCGTTTCCGGGGTCATGAAATCGACCACGATCGATGACGCCTTGAGTGCATTGTCGGCCTGGTGCCCGCCGTTGCCCGCCAGCGCGACGCCGACCTCGATCAGCACGCTGCTCGGCAGCGAGAAGCGGCATATCTGCCAGCGGTCGACCGGGCCGGTGTCGGGCAGGCCGGCACCGCGGAGCGCCATCTGCCAGAACGGCGGCGCGGTGATGCCGTCCATGAAGCGGCTGGTGACGATCTCGTCGCCCTCGACCCTGGTTTTGACCGGCGCTTCGTCGATCTCCTTCTGACCGATGCTGCCGGCATGGACATAGGTCTCGTGCGTCAGGTCCATCAGATTATCGATCATCAGCCGATAATCGCACGCGACATGATATAGCCCGCCGCCATAGGCCCATTCGGCGCTTTCGGCCCATTCGAGATGCCGCAGCTTGGCAGGGTCTGCCTGCGCCGCATCGCCGGGCCACACCCAGATGAAGCCGTAGCGTTCGATCACCGGATAGGTGCGGATCGGCGGGAAGCCCCCAACCCGCTGGCCGGGCATGCCGACCGTGCGTCCGTTGCAGCCCATCGCCAGGCCGTGATAGCCGCACACCAGCGCGCCGTCCTGGACGAAGCCCAGCGACAGCGGCGCTCCGCGATGCGGGCAGAAATCCTCGAGCGCGGCGACCTTGCCATCGCCATTGCGGAAAAAGACCATTCGCTCGCCGCAGATCTGGCGCCCCAGGGGCTTGCCGTCGATCTCGTCGGGCGTGCAGGCGACATACCATGTGTTGACCGGCCATGGCGGCCCAGCGCGCGTTGGCACAGAATCACCGGGTGCAACGGATGTTTCGGAACCCATATCTCTCCCCTCTTGCCGGGCGCGCAGCTCTCGGGCTGGTACGTATTGGATCCAATAGACATGACAACAGATCGCCGTCAAGCATGATTGGGGTTTGCGGCATGGTCCTCAGGCCCTAAGAAACCGGCATGGAAAAGCCGATGAAGCCAGGCCAGCGCGTCGTCGTCGCTCTGCGCAAGATGATTGCGTCGGGTGAACTGGCCGATGGTCAACGCATCGCGGAAATCCCCACCGCCGAGCGGCTGGGCGTGTCCCGCATGCCCGTGCGCACCGCACTGCGCACCCTGGAGCAGGAAGGGCTGGTCACCCGGATCGGCGCGCGCGGCTATGCGGCGCGGGGCTTGACCTCAAGGCAAGTGACCGACGCCATCGAAGTGCGCGGCGTACTTGAAGGTCTCGCCGCCCGCATCGTGGCATCGAACCCCGCCCCGCCGCCGTTCGCCCGGAAACTGAAGGAGTGCCTCGCCGAGGGCGAAGCACTGTTCGCCAAGGGGTATCTGGAAGAAGCCGATCTCGAGCGTTTCTACATCTACAACCTTGCGTTCCACGATCTGCTGGTGGACGCCAGCGCCAATGCTGCGATCGCTTATGCCCTTTCGCGCAACAACCACCTGCCTTTTGCGTCAGCGGCAGCGCTGGCGTTCGACTGGGACGACTTGCCGTCAGCCTATGCCCATCTGGCGGCAGCGCACCGCGAGCATGTGGCAGTGAGCAAAGCCGTCCTGTCAGGCAAGGCGGACGAGGCCGAACGCTTGATGCGCCAGCACGCGCGCGCGCCGCTCGCCAATGGTCTGCATCCGCTGGCTGCGATGTTGTAAGGTTTGGGCTGCCTTCCGGCAGGTGCCCGTTCAGCCAGCTTGCGCCCGAGCACTTGCCCGCTACCTGCATCATGGATCGCGCCGCCCGTGCGGATCACGCAAGAGCTGGGGAACGATGCCGGCGAATTCCGGCCATCGCCACCGCTTCTGCGGCCTCTCCTGCCAGAAAGTGACCGGTTCACCGCAGATGGCTGCGAGCTTTCGCGAGGGCCGCTGCAATATCCGTACGGTCGCGTTCCAGATCCGCCCGGATGCACCCATGCTCGGCCAGCGCCTCCACGTTCTCAAGCAGGAACAGGCGAAGGTCAGCGTCCATCCGAGCAGGCTGCGGCAGCCGGGCGATCAGGTCGATCATGTGAACGGTAACCGAGGGGTAGGATGCTACCGAATGCCGCAATGACTTGAGCGGCCGGTCCATGAACTGCGTTATGCGTTCGCGGGGCATCTCGAGCCGCGGCATGCCCTGCGCATCGGTCAGCCAACGGGCGCGCTGCTGCTCCTCGACAGCAGCGGCGAGAACGCCGGCAAGACGGTCGCAGCATGCCAGAGCGGAATATGGATCGTTAATGCCCGGAGACAGGGCACGCGCTGCGATCTCCACGAGGAGATTGCACTCGAACTCAGGCCCCCGAGTGTCGTTGCGATACGGGGCGAAGGTGATGTGCCGGACAACCCAATCGCCACTGGCGGCCCCCACCACAAGGCCAACCGGCTCGCCTTTCATCACGAAGTCGCCTCTGGCGTGGTCGAGCCGCACGAACGCGCCGCGCTCACAAGCCTCGCACAGCATCGCATCCAGCGCGATCTCGTCGATATAGCCGGTCTCGCGGGAATTGATGGCGACCCCCGTCTCCATGTCGACGATGGGCGGGCCCAGATAGAACGTCCCGCCGAGGCTTTCGGCAGCATCTTGGCCGAGCCGGGCGATGGACGTGTCGATATGGACCATACGACCAAGATGGTGGAGAGCGTTCGTCATCCACGCCAGCGCGGCGATGGTCCCGACAACGAGGATAGTTGTCGTAAGCCGTGGCACTCGGTCCGGCGGATCGGCGCTGTTGATCGAGAAGTGCAGGATCAGCGCGGCGGCAAGCAGAGACAGCAGCAGCCCGAGCGTGAAGCGAATAACCGGATCGCCAATCCAGCGGTCGATAAGCCGGACACCCAGATTGCTGGCTGCCAGCGTCAATACCAGCAGAGTGATCGAGAAATACAGGGTCGAAAATGCCGCGTGGACGGTCACCAGACTGCTTGCCAGATCTTGCGCCGTGCTCCCGGAGATGGCGAAGGGCCAGCCGAAACTCGCCACCCATGCAGAGGCTCCGCGTGCATCGAGTACCAGCAATAAAGTGACTGCGGAAATGGCAGCGACAATCATCGCGCACGGCAGCGCCCAGAAGTTCGACCACACTTGGTGACGCCTCAGCCCGCTTATGGTGTCGCTCCGCTTTCTCTCGCCCGCGTGCCTGTTACGAGCCGAGGCCCCCGCGGTTCCATCGCGGCCCAACCACCGGCAATATGCCTTCAAGCGCAGCCGATGCCGTGCATGGCGAGATCGCCGTCATGGGCGGTCCCGATCCGCGCAGCCCAAGCTGCTACAGACCTTGATCTTGCGGCCGGGAACGTTTCAGCCGACGCGGGGTAGTTTTCGGCATCGGCGAACTCGATGATCGAATGGCGATCCGGGCTGTCAGGAGATTACACTTTGAGCAACAGCGCATCTGGAAAACTCAAAGGGTCGCGCCTCGGTGCCGTGGCGGCATCTGCCGGTGCGTTCGGTGGCGCCGCCTTTCTCAATCATTTGCTCGCGGTCCGGGCGGAGCACAAGCACCCCCAGATCGGCTCGCTGGTCGGAGTCGGCGGCGTGCCGGTGCATTATCTTGCGCGTGGCAGTGGCTCGCCCATCGTTCTTGTCCACGGCAGCGGGTCGCTGATCCAGGACTTCGTGACAAGCGGGCTGGTGGACGCTCTGGCACAGCGTCACCGTGTCATCGTCTTTGATCGTCCCGGCTACGGCTATACGCCCCGTCCCCGCAACACGGACTGGACGCCGGAGGAGCAGGCCAGGCTGCTCGTCGGAGCCTGCGCGGTACTGGGGATCGATAAGCCGCTGGTCGTCGGGCACAGCTGGGGCACGCTGCCGGCTCTCGCCTGGGCGCTTGATCACCCCGACCGCATCAGCAAGCTTGCGCTGCTTTCGGGCTATTATTATCCGACACGCCGACCCGACGCCGCGATGATGGCGATCATGGGATCCCCAGTGGTTGGCGATGCACTCGTCCATACGCTTGCGCCGTTCCAGGCCCGGTTGACGGGCCCGCTTGGAACAAAGCTGATCTTCTCGCCCAATTCGCCGACCGACGCGTTCCTGGGTGAAATGCCGGCCGAGCTCATGCTCAGGCCGAAACAGTTGCACGCCACTGCGAAAGATAGCGCACAAATGCCTGCGTCCGCGGCCCGGCTTTCGAAGCGATATGGCCAGTTGGAACTTCCGATCGCAATTGTGTGGGGGGACGGCGACAAGCTGGTCAAACAAGGTGACCAGTCAGCCAAACTTGCAATTCAATTACCGCATGCCTCGGCTCTCGAAATGGAGGGTGTCGGCCACATGGTGCATCATACCGACCCCGAGGCCGTGGCCTCTGCCATCGAAGCGCTGGCTGAGCAAAGGCGCTGATACCGGGCGCCGTGTGTTGAGCCCGCGCTGCTATCAGCGTCCCGGACGCTGGCAGCGTTCATTCCAACCCGAACCGCGTTCAGTCTGCCCGTCAGCCCGGGTTGAGCGAAGCCGAGCTTTCGGACGCACGACCCCGCATCTCAACCGTGTTTCGTCCGGTGCATCAGCGCTGGGACGAGAGGGCCGAGTTCGGCGGCCATGTAGCCAACGGGCCCCTTGGACTCGCTGAGGCTGCGCCCCGCTTCGCCATGGAGCCACACGCCCCAGGCGGCGGCCTCGAGCGGTGAAAGACCTCTCGATCCCAGGCCGGCGATCAAGCCTGCCAAGACGTCGCCCGAGCCGCTCATCGCCAGGCCGATGCCACCGCCCTCGCAGGCGAGGCAGTCTTCGTCTGCTATAAGATGGGTGGTCGATCCCTTGACCATGACCGTGGCGCCGAAGCGCCGCCCGGCCTCGACCAGGGCGTCAAGCGGATCGGCTGTCACCTCGTCCGCCTCAGTCTCCAGAAGCGCTGCCAGTTCATCGCAGTTCGGGGTCAACACGCTCCGTCCGCCACGAGCCAGGATGGCGGAGGCATGGTCCGGGGCAGCGCGCAGGGCGAAGGCGTCGAGCAGCAGGAAGGTGTCGTCAGGCAGCAGCGGCAACATGGCTGCAAGCAGGGCCGATACGGCCGGTGCATCCAGCATGGCCGGGCCGAACGCAATGGCATCGAAGCCAGCCAGCTCCCCTTCCAGCAAGGCCATGCTGGTCACCGATATCTCGCCTTCGTCGGTTTCGGGCAGCGCCAGCACCGCGCAGGAGGGGCAGGCTATCCCGAGGGGGAAGGCAGCCGAGGCGATCGTTGCGATCGTGACCTTGCCCGCCCCTGCGCGAAATGCCGCATCGGCGGTCAGCAGCATCGCCCCGGGAACACGTCGGCTCCCGCCGATGAGGAGAACCCGGCCGCGTCCATTCTTGTCCACGTCATTGTCGTGCTGGGGCAGCGGGTGCGCTGCAAGCCAGGCTGCGTCGACTGCAACCTGATCAACCACGCGCCGCGACCATGGCGTCGGGTTCATCGGTCACCGGGACATCGTCCGGTGAAGGCGCGGTGCGATTATAGTCGACAAGCACAAGATTGCCGTCACGACCGGCCTTGGGATCAAAGCGGTATTCGGTGATCGAGCAGTTGGCGACATCGCCTTCCCGGTCGATTGCGAGGATTTCCTGCTCGCCGAGGTTCTCGATTATGGTCCGAAGACACAGGACTACCACCTGGTGCGCGACGATCATGACGCGCCGCCCGGCATAATGCAGCGACACGGTATCAAGCAGCGAGCGCAGGCGAAGGATCACATCGCACCAGCTCTCGCCGCCTGGCGGACGATGATAGAATTTCCCCAAGAGGCTGCGGAATTGGGCCTGGTCAGGATGCGTCGCCTCAATGCCGAAGCGCGTCAGCCCGTCCAGCACGCCAAACTCTTTCTCACGCAGGCGCTCATCAACGCATATCCTTTCGCCGGGTTCGCACCCGCCGGCGGCGCGGAACAACTCCGCCGTCTGGACCGCCCGCGCATAAGGAGACGCCAGCATGATTTCGGGCCGCTGGTCGACTTCGGCGGAAGAAAACCACTCGCCCAGCGCCCGCGCCTGCTCCATCCCAAGAGCGGAAAGCGGAACATCGACATCGCGATGATCGAGCGTGATCCGATGCGCGCCGGACGCATGCGCGGCGTCGCTCGCAACATTGCCGGCACTCTGCCCGTGACGGACCACCCACAGCACGGATGGCCAGCACGGCGCCTGGCGGCCAGACTTCACGCTGCGAATGCCTCTTGGTTCAGTTTCCATTACGCTGTCGTTCAGATCATCTTGTCCGCATGGAAGGACGGGGCTTGGCGGTCGCCATCCGGTTGCGTTTCAGCACACCGAGCGCGATCACCCCCAGAAATCCGCCCACAGCGACCTTCTTCGCAAAGCCCCGCTTGTTATGCGCCAGCTCTGCGCGGATTCCCATTTCGGCGGGGATATTGGGGATTCGCGCCTGTGCCAGGTCTTCGATGACGCCCTCGACGACGTTGACCCGGTCGGCGCCCATCAGCAGCAGCCAGTGCGTCCAGTTGGATTCGCTCCAGCGAAACGCCGCCCGGCGCATCATGCCGCTCAGCCCGCTGGGGGGTACGGTTGTCCCCACCACCGCCGGTTGCCGGATGTGCTCGATCGACTGAAGGATTTCGACATCGGATTGCTGGACCGCGGGACGGACCCAGTCGCTGGTGAGGCCAGGATCACGCGCCCGGTCACGGATCGGATATGTGGGGTCGTTGCCGGGATCGGCATCGACTGCCCATCCCCGGATCGATGCGGTGTCGACCGGTTCGCGGCCCGACGACGGATCGGAAATGACAGTCGGAAGGTTCATGGCTGGCTCCTGTTCATCCGCCATTGGGCACCAGCACCGGCTTGATGCAGCCGTCCAGTTTCGCAGCAAAAATGTGATAGGCGTCCGCCACGTGATCGAGCGGAACGCGATGGGTTATCATGGCTTTCGGGTCGATGTTGCCTACGCGGACATGCTCGATAAGCCGCGGCAGCAGGCGCTTGACCGATGCCTGATTGGCACGAATGGTGATCCCCTTGTTCACGACATTGCCGATCGGAACCATGTTGCCGGTCGGGCCATAGACGCCCACGATCGACACGATGCCGCCCTTCTTTACCGAATTGATCGCCCAGTGCAGGGCGATCGCAGAGCCCGCCTCCAGTTTCAACTTGGCGCCGAACAGCGTGTGGAGAAAATTGCCGCTGGCATCGCCGCCGACCGCGTCGATGGCTACGTCCGCCCCCAACCCGTCGGTGGTCTTCTTCATGAACACGACGACATCATCGATCTCGTTGAAATTGTAGACCTCCGCCGGACAATATGTCCGCGCGAACTCGAGCCTGTAGTCGAGCGAATCGAACACGATCACCCGTCCGGCCCCGAACAGCCAGGCACAGCGCGCCGCCATCAGACCGACCGGGCCGGCGCCGAAGACGACGACGGTATCGCCCTTCTGGATGCCGCCCATTTCTGCCGCCTGATAACCTGTGGGAACGACATCGGTGAGCATCACGGCATCGTCGATATCCATCCAGTCGGGAATGATGGTGGGGCCGACATCTGCGTAAGGAACCCGGACATATTCTGCCTGACCGCCGTCATAGCCGCCTGCAGTGTGCGAGTATCCGAAGATGCCGCCCACCGCCGTGGCCTCGGGATTGGCCTCGTGACAATTGCCGAACAGCCCCTGGACGCAGAAATGGCATTGTCCGCATGCAATATTGAACGGCACCAGCACATGGTCCCCAACCTTCAGGTTCTCGACCTCGGGTCCCAGTTGTTCGACGATGCCGCAAAACTCGTGCCCGAAAGTGCTTCCCACCCGGGTGTCGGGCACCATGCCGTGATACAGGTGCAGGTCCGATCCGCAGATGCACGAGCGGGTCACCCGGACGATCGCATCGCGCGGATGCTGGATCTCGGGCATCGGCTTTTCCTGCAGGCGAACCCGGTAGGGTCCGCGATAGTTCATTGCCAGCATAAGGCCTCCGTGCGTTTCTGTGCAGTCATCGGTGGACACTGTCGATGACCGCACCGGGCTGCGCGCTAACCCATGTTTGATCCTGCCGATGTTTGACCGCGGCCCAGGCATGACTGGTCACGCTTGGGCTGCGCTCCTGCCTTTGCAAGGCGCTGCTCATGTCAGTTGTCCTCGATGGCTTCGGGACGGCGGTTGGCGAGGTCGAACCGGTCCCCTGCGCTGAGCACGTGCATCACCACGTCATGGATCGACAGAACGCAGCCCTGGCTGGCTTCATCGATGTTTGATCGAGTCGCGCGGTCGGCTTGTACCACCGTTACTCCGCCTCGCCCGATGACCGTAAACTGGTCACCATTGACGATAATGGCAGTGCCTTCGTCGATGCCGATGCCCAGCATATGCGGGTTGTGCGCCACCGCGCCCAGCAACCTTCCGATCCGGCCGCGCTCGGCGAAATGCTGGTCGATGATGACACCTGAAATCAGGCCCAGACCGGGCGCCATTTCTATATCCCCGACACGAAAGGATCCAGCGCCGCCGCCACTGACCATCATCACCTCGCTTTGCACAGAAGCGCCGGCAGAGGTTCCTGCTATCACCCCACCCCGCGCGTGGAGCCTCTGAATCTCGGCCGCCAGCGGCGTGTCGCCGATATGGCTCATGATCCGGTTCTGGTCTCCGCCGGTGAAGAACACGCCCCCTGCCCCGGCGATCTGGTCTTGAAGCTCCACGTCGTCGGACTGCGCCCGGTCCTCGACATACAGCTCGACGATATCCTGCACGCCCAGCGCGCCGAAAGCCTTGCGATAGGCCTCGATATACTCCTGCGGTTCTTTGCTCGCTACCGTTGCAACCACCAGGCGACCGCCGCGCAGCCGCTCAGCCACGGCACTCAGGATGACCCGCTCACCCTCCTTGTCTTCATGGCCACCGATCGCGATTAGCGTGCCTTTTGTATCAATCATCAAGTTCTTGTGCCTTCAGTTCGTTCTGGTGAATGGCCGATCTCACGTCTGTGAACTTGCTCGATGCGCATGCCAGAGCGAAATGATCGGTGTTGTGTGCGACGCCTATGCGCCCGGCTGAATCGATCGCGACCACGCCGGCTTCAGCGTCGAGCCGCTGCAAGGGTTTGAAGATGGATTGAACGGCGTCTTCCGCCGGGCGGGTCTCCATGGCTCGCATGACCCGTGAGCCGAGCGTCGTGCGGGCTATCGCCTCGCCCTCGCCCGACAGGGCGACGGCACCGACAGCATCGTCGGCATAAAATCCGCAGCCCGGCATGGGAGAGTCGCCGACGCGCCCCGGGACCGTGCCGTCCAGTCCGCCGGTCGAAGCTGCGGCCGCAAAACCACCGTTCTGGTCCATCGCGACGCAGCCGACGGTATCGCACCCAGCCCCGGCAGACAGGTGCGGCACCTGCCCGTCGTCCCACTGTGCGACCCCTCGATCAAGCGCGAAAGCTTCGGCACCCTCGCCGACGAGAAGCACTGGCGCGGCGTCGAGCATCGCAGCGGCAGCTTCGACCGGATGGACAACGCGCTGCACTGCCGCCACCGCGCCGACCGCAAGGGTGGTGCCGTTCATGATGCCTGCGTCCATCTCGACCTCCCCTGCAGCGTTGGTGACCGATCCATGACCCGCGTTGAACACAGGATCGTCCTCGAGCATGCGAACCGCAACCCGCGCGGCGTCGATTGCGGAACCCCCGCGCCTCAGGACTTCTGCCCCTGCTGCGGCAGCTTTGGTGCAGCCGTTGCGGTGTGCATCGGCTTCATCGGAAAGAATGGTTTTCGCTCCGCCGTGCACGATGATCGCCCATTCCACTTCATCCATGGGCGGCTTGCGCGGGTTGCGCCTCCCAATGGGCGGCAGGCTGGGCCAGCGAAAACGCCTGCACCCTTGCCCAGATGTCATCGATATCGGTCGGGGTCAGAACGATCACGTCGCCCGGTCGAGCGCGCCGGAGGCAGAAGTCGGTCGCATCCGCCTCGTTGACCAGCAGGTGGATGCTCTGCGGGTCCTTGCCCGCAGCGATGGCCCCCTCTGCCATCAGCGCATTCATGGTACCGGCTTTTCGGCCGCGGCCATCAGGCCCCTCGCGAAACATGATCTCGTCGAAAATGCCCGCCGCCTGGGCGCCGATATCACGCAGATCGCTGTCGCGCCGATCGCCGGGCAAGCCGATCATCCCCATCATACGTCCGCTTCCACGATAGTGTTCGAGCAGCTTGGCCAAGGCTGCCAGAGCGGCGGGGTTGTGCGCATAATCGACGATGATCGTGACACCGTGCGCTTCGATGATGTTCAGCCGCCCCGGAGAATCCTCAAATGTCGAGCGAAACGATGCCAGGCCTGCCGCAATGACCGGGATAGTAATGCCATGGGCGGCTGCCATCGCTGCCGCAGCAAGCGCGTTGAGGACGTTGAATTCCGCCGTGCCGCCAAGCGTTGCAGGAATCTGGCATATGGGCATCACCGGGAAGCGCTCGCCATCACCGCAGAGCACGACCGATTGACCGTGGCAGATAACTGCCATGCCTCCACTGGCCACATGCTGGCCGACTAGGGGCTTTTCCAGTGCTTCCCTATCGCCCGAAAACCATACAATCTTGCCGCGCGCATGGCGGGCCATCGCGACGGTCATCGGGTCATCGGCGTTGAGTACGCTATACCCACGTCGCATGACGCTCTCCACGACAACCGATTTAACCCTGGCAAGGTCCTGGATGCTGTGCACCCCCTTGATTCCCAGATGGTCCTCGGTCAGGTTCAGCACCGCACCGACATCGCAGACATCGAAGCCCAAGCCCTCGCGCAGGATGCCGCCGCGCGCGGTTTCGAGCACCGCCGCGTCGATCGTCGGGTTGCGCAGCAACTTGCGCGCGCTTTTGGGGCCGCTGCAATCGCCCCCTGCCTGTTTGAGGCCATTGACGTAGATACCCGTGGTCGAGGTGAACCCGACCCTGTAGCCCGCCTCTTCCAGAATTCTCGCAACCATCCGGACGGTGGTGGTCTTGCCGTTGGTCCCGGTCACCGCGAAAATCGGTATGCGGCTTCTGCTGCCGGGAGGGAACAGCGATGCCACGATCGGGCGTGCGACATCGCGCGGCGTTCCCTGTGACGGCGCGAGGTGCATGCGAAGCCCGGGCGCTGCGTTGACCTCGACGATCCCGCCACCGGTCTGGTGCAGGCTGCTGCTGATATCCGGCGACAGGATATCGATCCCGGCGACATCGAGACCCAGCACCGCTGCTGCCTGGGTGGCGATGTTCGCATTGTCGGGATGGACCTGCTCGGTCCGGTCGATCGCCGTGCCGCCGGTGGACAGGTTGGCGGTGCCGGCGAGCACGACCCTCTCACCGGCCTTCGGCACAGTGTCGAGCGTCTGGCCGCGGCTGTGCAGAAAGGCGTGCAAGGCATCGTCGGTTGCGATGCGGGTAAGAGACGCCTCGTGACCCACGCCGCGCAGTGGATCTGCATTTACGCGCTCGATCAGTGCGGCGATGGTATCGCTGCCATTGCCGATGACATGCGCGGGAACGCGCTGTGCGACCGCAATCAGCTTGCCCTCCACCACGAGAAAGCGATGATCGCTTCCCACGAGCATCTGTTCGACCACAACCCGCCGGCTGATGGCCACCGCAGCAGCAAATGCCGCTTCAAGCTGGCCGTGATCGACGATGTTGGTGGTGACGCCGCGCCCCTGGTTGCCGTCGCGCGGCTTGACGACGAGAGGCCGGCCGAGCCGTGTTGCGGCTTCGCGAAGCTGGCCCAGGGTGCGGACGAGTTCGCCCTTGGGCACCGGCAGACCGATATCGGCCAGCATCTGCTTTGCGACATGCTTGTCACCGGCAAGTTCCGCACCGATGAGCGAGGTATTGCTGGTCACGCTCGCCCTGATCCGCAGCTGGCGGCTGCCCGTACCCAGCTGGACAAGGCTGCCGGAGTTCAGCCGCATCACCGGAATGGCGCGACGTCTGGCCTCGTTGACGATGGCCGCGGTGCTTGGCCCCAACCCGTTGGCAACCACCAGCTTGCCGATCGCGGCAATCGTCGCCGCGACATCGGTCTGTGGAGGAACCAGCGCGCTGCCCAGCTTTTCCAGACCTCCAACACCCTGCAGGCTCTCCGGCAGCAGCAAATTGACCAGCATGATCGCGGCGCGGCCTGCCGCAAGCCCGCTGATTTCGTCGGCGTAGCAATAGAGAATGTCATACACACCGGGCTGCTGCCTGACCGAGCGGGTCTTGCCGCGGGTCACCGCGGCTCCGGCGCTCGACTGCAGCTCGATCGCGACATGCTCGATGACGTGGCCGATCCAGGTTCCATCCTCCATGCGCTGGAGGAACCCTCCCGGTCTGCCCAGGCTGCACCCGTGATTCTCCAGTCCCGGAAGCTGGGCCAAAAGCGCCCGGCTGAAACCTTCCAGCCGGCTGGTCGGCCACGCCTCCAGCACGCCCAGGTCGATACGGATGCGGATCATGGGGCGCGCGCTGTAAAGATGCGGCCCGCGATAGATGCTGCGCTCGATGATGCGCATGCTCGACGTGATCACGCCGCGCCGCGATCGATGATCACCGCTACGGCAGCGATCCTGTCAACGTCGCAATACGCAGGCATATCGAGCTCGTCCCCGAATATGTCCGAGTCCATTTCGTAATAGTCGAGCGAAAATCCTTCCGGGATCCGCGGTGCGAGCGCATCACGCAGAACGTCGCGGCCGCCGACGATCGACGCGCCGGTATGCATGATGAATCGCCCCCCCGGGCGCAGCAATTGCGCGCCAGACACAGCCCATTCGAGCGACAGGCGGCCCCCGTAAAGGTCGCCGCCATCGCGATAGGCGCGCCGCTCGCTGTCGATCATGAAAGGCGGGTGGGTGACCATCAGGTTGGTGGATCCCCCGACATCCTGCGGACTTGTCGCAGCAACGGTGCGGTGCTCTACACCGGCGTGCTCTGCATTGATCGAAGCCAGGAAAAGCGCCCTGGGGTTGATGTCGGTGATCGTCAGCAGGGCACCGGGAGCATCCTGCGCCGCTAGAATTCCGCCGACACCGGCGCCCGCGCCATAGTCCAGAATTGTCTCAACCCCTTCGGGCATATGTGCGGCGATCAGCAGCGAAAACCGCAGACTGTCGGGACCCAGAAAGACGGAATCGCAGGCCTGCGTCGGGTAGGCCGAATGCAGGAAAAGATGGCCGCGCACGCGCGATGCGCGCAACTGCGGCTGCAACAGACCATCTTGTCGCGGCACCAGCAAACCCGCCTCCACAAGCGCCCGTTCTGTGTCGCGCTCCAGCATTCCGGAGGCTGCCGGCAGGCTCCAGCCCAGAACGTCGACCAGAGACTGCGCCAACTGACGTCCAGGGCGGGTGATGACCCTGCGGTGGGTTGCAGGTGTCGGCGCGGTGAAGTCATAGCCTTGGTCATCCAGGCTCTGCATCATGTCGAGGAGCTGTCTGCGATGGTCGCCACACAGCGTGGAAGCGGTGTCCTGCGTATTCGGCGGTATTGTGGATCTCGTCATGGTGCTGGCTTGCATGTCATTGGTCTCGCAAGTGTCTTCCGTCACGCTGCCGGATGACGGCAGCGCGGCAGACAGGGGGTTGTGGTTGTTTATTGAAAGGGCCAGGCCCATCATCTGCTCACGTGCTGCTCACACGCAAAAACGAAATGCTGAGGCTTGTTCATCGAAGTGCTCAATCCGTCTGGGCTCTGTGTCAAACAAATTACCCTGGGCTCTCAGAGACGATTATTTCCCATGTTAGCGGGGATGGAAAAATTGCCTCGCTGCGCTCAGACGGCCCCGTATTGGCGCCGGATGCAGCGCTTCCCATCGCCGGACCTGTTGCGACCGGGGAGCCATTGCCTTGCAGCTATCTGACTTCGCACAGTGCAGCATAGCCCAGATCGTCGGGTCGCTGTTCGTGTGGCAGAACGGCCGCGTCGGCATGGAGTGGCTGGCGGCCTACAGGCGATTCGACGCGGTGGCTCCCCAGGGGAGTCCCGACAGGTCCGGCATCGCGATAAACGTCGCGCGGCGTCGGCGACCGGATCGAACCGCCATGCGACGCCTGGCCGGCAGGTTCATGTCATGGCGCTCTGGTCGGCTCTATCTGTCCAGGCTGAAGGGTTTGGTCAGCGATCCTCGCAGTCAGCGCCGGCAGCCTCCTGGCGACATGGCCAAGACTTCGATCCTAACAGTATTGAAGCAACGCTGAGATACCTTGCCCAGAGCCCCCGGTCGCAAGCTGATGGCACCTCATGGCGCTGGTTGGCCTGATATCGCCTGGCGCGTTCCCGGATCGGTGAGGCCAAAATAATGACAGATTCCCGCCGGTTTGTCGATCCTGGTAGGATGCCCTGACACGGAAAAATGGTGCCCAGAAGAGGACTCGAACCTCCACGCCCTTGCGAGCGCCAGCACCTGAAGCTGGTGCGTCTACCAATTCCGCCATCTGGGCACGGGGTAGGAGCGGGCCACTAGCCGCTCTGTTTGCACCCGTCAACCGCCTGCGACGTCCCGGCTCAAAAGAAATTGTGCACAAGCCTTTCGGGGGGCGGATCAAGGTTGGCGCAATTGGGCCGTTGCCTCGGGCGGTTGGCTGATGCAAAGGCGTGCTACCATTCCTCGCGGCGCAGGCGAAATCCGGCGCTGCGACAGACACGCACAGAACTCACGGGATACACAGCATGCGCGACACACTGATCACGATCTTTGGCGGCGGCGGGTTTCTTGGCCGGCACATCACCCAGCATCTTACCGCCGCAGGGGCGCGCGTGCGCATTGCCCAGCGCAACATCCGCATCGCGCAGGATGTCAAACCGCTTGGCAACCTGGGACAGACCCAGCTTGTCGCGGCGGATATCACCAAACCTGAATCGGTGGCGCGCGCGGTGCATGGCGCCGATGCGGTGATCAATCTGGTGGGCATCCTCAAGGGCGATTTCGATGCGATCCACCATGTCGGCGCGGGCAATGTCGCGAAAGCCGCGGCAGCAGCGGGTTGCGCGGCTTTGGTGCATGTCTCGGCGATCGGCGCCGACGCCAGTTCCAAGAGCGCCTATGGCCGCAGCAAGGCGCACGGCGAAGCCGCGGTGCGCGCCGCCTTCCCGACGGCCACCATCTTGCGCCCGTCGATCGTCTTCGGCCGCGACGACCAGTTCGTGAACCGCTTTGCCGGCCTGATCGCATCGCTGCCGGTTGTACCGATCATCGGCGGCAAGGCGAAGTTCCAGCCGGTCTATGTCGATGATGTCGCACAGGCGGTGACGATGAGCCTGGCCGATCCAGCGCGTTTTGGCGGGCAGCTGTTCGAGCTGGGCGGGCCCGAGGCGATCAGCATGGCCGAGCTCAACGCCCGGATCGCCAGGGAAATCGGCGCGGATCGCAGCTTTATCGCCATGCCCGACGGCATCTCCAGTCTGATGGCGGGGCTGACCGGCTGGCTTCCGGGCGCACCGATCACCCGCGACCAATGGGCGATGCTGCAGACCGATAACGTCGTTGCACCGGGTGCGGCGGGGCTTGAAGCCTTCGGTATCGCCCCCACCCCTATGGCGGCGGTGATCGGCGAGTATCTGGTCCGCTTCCGCAAGCACGGCCGCTTCGGCTCGCGCACCCGCGACCGGGCCGGCTGAACAGGCCTCAGGCGGGCTGCTCGGCCTGCCAGAGGGCCAGCGATGCGCTGAGCTGGCGCTCGGCCTGCACCCGAGCGGTATCGCGGTCGAGCCCCAGCGCGCCCGATAGCTGCGCCCCCATCAGCGCATCGCCCAGCGCCATGGTGCACAGAACCAGCGTGTCCTCGTGCAGCGTTCGCCCTTCGGGGCCATGTTCGGCGAGCTCGTCGACAAGCTGATGGATAGCCTCGACGATCGGGTCGAGCGCATCCTCGTTGCCCGACAGCAGCATCCAGCAGGCCAGAGCCCCTGCCCCTTCGCGATCGAACGCGTCGAACGCCAGGTCGACGATCTCGCGCGTCGCACCCTCGCCGCTGCGCAATTTGACCACCGCAGCCCCGATCGTCTGGCAGATCGATTGCGCCAGATACTCCGCCAGCGCCTTTTGCAGGCCTGATGCCGATCCGAAATGATGGAGGAGGTTGGCATGGGTGCGCCCGATTCGCCCGGACACGGCTTTCAGCGTAACCGCCTGCGGCCCGGTTTCGATCAGCAGGTCGCGGGCAGCACCCAGAGCGGCGGAGCGGCTTTCCTCGGGACTCAGCCGTCTTTTCGCTATTGACATCTATGTAAGTAACCTTATTCTCAGAAGTGTAAGTAACACTCCAGCATTATGGACCCCGCCATGAACGCTCCGCAATCCTTTTCAACATCCGATGCAGCAACCTTGGCCCCGCTCGATCGCCAGCATACGCCTGCCGATCTCGAACTGATCGTCCGTGATCGCCGCTTCGGCCGCGATTCGGCGCAGCGGCGCTGGTGGCTGGGCGGGGATCCGGTCGCAACCGCGTTCTACAACGCGCTGTCGGTCACCTTCCCCAAGGGCGAGGCGTTCTTCATCGAGAGCGTCAAGGCATTCCGCGAGGGCACGTCCGACCGATTGGCAAACGAGATCCGGGCATTCGTGAAGCAGGAGATCAACCACACCCGCGAGCATGTCGCGTTCAACCGCCGCGTGGTGGATGCAGGCTATGACGTCCGCGCGCTCGAAGAGCATGTCGATCAGGCCCTGGCGCTGACCAAGGACAAGCCCAAGATCGCCAACCTCGCCTCGACCATGGCGCTCGAGCATTTCACCGCGATCATCGCGCAGCAGCTGCTGGCCAACCCCAGGCACCTCGACAACGCCGACGCCGAATCGCGCGATCTGTGGCGCTGGCACGCGATGGAAGAGATCGAGCACAAGGGCGTCGCGTTCGACACATGGAACCACGCGACCAAAGGCTGGAGCCGCTGGCAGCGCTGGAAGGTCAAGTCGCTGGTGATGCTGATCGTCACCAAGAATTTCACCGTGCACCGCTGGCGCGGCATGCTCGAACTGCTGCGGCAGGACGGCCTGACCGGCCCCAGGGTGTGGGCACAGCTCGCCTGGTATGCGCTTGGCAACCCCGGCATGGCGCGCAAGATCATCCTGCCCTGGATCAGCTATTTCCTGCCCGGCTTCCACCCATGGAAGCACGACGACCGCCATCTGATTAAGCTTGCCGAGAGCGACTATCGCGACGCGGTGATGGACACGCCCACCGCGCCCGCTCTTGTCCCGGCGGAATAATCTCCGGATCCGCTGACCCGTTCTCCGGCGAAAGCCGGAGTCCAGGGGCGGCTACAGCGCAATCTCGCTCTGGGCTCCGGCTTTCGCCGGAGAACGGCAGTCACACCATCGGCTTCCTTGCCCGCAGCGCCTGCGCCAGCGTGCCTTCGTCGAGATAATCGAGCTCGCCCCCCATCGGCAGGCCCTGCGCCAGCTGGGTGAGCCGCACCGGATAGCCCTCGAGCCGCTCGGCGAGGTAATGCGCCGTCGTCTGGCCCTCGAGCGTGGCGTTCATCGCCAGCACGACCTCGTCGATGCCGCCCGCAGCCACGCGCGCCACCAAGGAGGCGACGCCCAAGTCCTCGGGTCCGATTCCGTCGAGCGCGGACAATCGCCCGCCCAGCACGTGATAGCGCCCGACGAACAGCCGCGAACGATCAAGCGCCCACAGGTCCGACACCTCCTCGACCACGCACAGGCTGCGCGGATCGCGTCGCGGATCGGTGCAGATGCCGCAGGGGTTCTGCGTATCGACATTGCCGCACAGATCGCAGGTCGAAAGGTTGGCGCGCACCCGCTCCATCGCATCGACCAAGGGCGTGAACGCGGTCTCGCGCTTCTTGAGCAGATACAGCACCGCGCGGCGCGCCGATCGCGGCCCCAGCCCGGGTAGCCGGGCAAGCGCGGTTGCCAGATCCTCAATCTCTTGCGATGCCATAGACTGAGCATTAGGGGTGCGCCTCACCGCCTGCAAAAGAAAAGTCACCCGTCACCATGCGCCTCGCCTTTATGGGAACCCCCGATTTTGCGGTGCCGACATTACAGGCACTGGTCGATACCGGGCACGAGATCGCCGCGGTCTACAGCCAGCCGCCGCGCCCGGCCCACCGGGGAAAGAAACTGACCCCCTCGCCTGTCCAGCAGCTGGCCGAAAAGCTGGGTCTCGATGTGCGCATCCCGGTATCGCTCAAGGGCGAGGACGAGAAGGCGGCGTTTGCCGCGCTCGATCTCGATGCGTGCGTGGTCGCAGCCTATGGCCTGATCCTGCCGCGCGCGGTGCTCGATGCGCCGCGGCATGGCTGTCTCAACGTCCACGGATCGCTGCTGCCGCGCTGGCGCGGCGCCGCTCCGGTGCAGCGCGCGATCCTGGCGGGCGATGCGACGACAGGCGTGACGATCATGCAGATGGAAGCCGGGCTCGACACCGGGCCGATGCTGCTCAAGGGCGAAACGCCGGTCGGAGGAAAGACGGCGGGCGAACTGACGTCCGAGATCGCCGCACTGGGTGCGCGGCTGATGGTGCAGGTGCTGGGCAACCTTGCCGTCTATCCGCCCGAGGTTCAGCCGGACGACGGCGTGACCTACGCCGCGAAGGTCGACAAGGCCGAGGCGCGGCTGGATTTTTCGCGGACCGCGGTGGAGGTCGAGCGTCAGGTCCGCGCGTTCAATCCCATGCCCGGCGCGTTTTTCGAGCTGAACGGCGAGCGGTTCCGGGTGCACGCGGCGGAGGTCGTGCCACCGGTCCCCTGCGAAGGCAGGGGCCCATCTCCGGACGGTGCGACAACAGGCCACCCAGAGTTAGAAGCGCAGACGCCCGCGTCACCGACCCCATTGCCGCCCCACGATCCCGATGACAGCGGAAGATGGGCCCCTGCCTCCGCAGGGGACCGGCGAGCGCCCGGCACCATCCTTGATGACCGTCTGACCATCGCCTGCGCCGACGGTGCGATCCGTCCGGTGATCATCCAGCGCGCAGGCCGCCCGGCGATGGCGCTCGATGACTTCCTGCGTGGTTTCGCCCTCGCGCCCGGAACGACAATCGCATGACCCGATTCGCGCTGACGCTGGAGTTCGATGGCGGGCCGTATATGGGGCTGCAGCGCCAGCCGCACGGCCCCACCATCCAGCAGCATGTCGAGGACGCCGCCCGGTCTATCACCGGCGAGCAGACGACACTGCACGCGGCCGGACGCACCGACGCGGGCGTTCACGCGCTGGCGATGCGCGCGCATGTCGATATCCAGAAAGCTATCGATCCGTTCCGGCTGATGGAGGCCTTGAACGCCAAATTGCGCCCCGAGCCGATCGCGGTGCTCGCGTGCGATATCGTCCCCGATGATTGGCACGCACGCTTCTCGTGTCTGGGCCGGTCGTACATCTACCGCATCACCAACCGCCGCGCGCCGCTGACGCTTGAGCGCGGCAGGGCTTGGCAGGTGTCCGCTCCGCTCGATGCTCAGGCGATGCAGCATGCTGCGCAGCATCTGGTCGGTCATCACGACTTCACGACGTTCCGTTCGGTGCACTGCCAGTCGGCCAGCGCGGTCAAGACGCTCGACCGTCTCGATGTGGTGCGCGATGGCGACGAGATCGATATCCACGCCGCCGCGCGCTCGTTCCTGCACCACCAGGTGCGCTCGATGGTCGGCTGCCTGGTGCTGGTCGGGCGCGGCAAGTGGTCGGGCGATGATCTGAAGGCCGCGTTGGAGGCGAAGGACCGGGCAGCGCTGGGGTTCAATGCCCCGCCCGATGGGCTCTATTTTGCCGGGGCGGTGTATCAGTAATTTCTCCCCTACCGCTTGCGGGAGCGACTATCTGATGGGTCAAGGCTCAGCTTGTTAGAAGCGCTCTTGTTTCTGCGGCTTTTGCGTTGAGCTGGACGAGGAGTTTTCTGGCCATGGCGATGC
>JBKBTF010000095.1:0-7102 GCA_046291395.1 Blastomonas sp.
CCATCGCCACGCCTCCCTTGCCTAGTTGCTCCCGCCATCGGGTGCAACGACTCAGTGATGTATATGATTTGTTCTCATGGAACAAGTAGGGAACATCACCGGATTAGCAAGAGCCAGGCGTTTTTTCAGGACAGCTTCGCCAGCGCCGCCTCGAGCGAGGTGGTGGTGTAGGGCTTGCCCAGGGTCGGCGCACCGGTGTGCGCCGGCGGAATGGTGTCACCCCCACCGGTGGCGAAGATATAGGGAATGCCGGCAGCACGCAGGGCATCGGCAAGCGGCCAGCATTTGTCATGCGCCAGATTGACGTCGAGGATCGCGGCATCGAATCCGCCCTTGGCGATGGCATCTAGCCCGTCGGTGACGGATGCGACCATATGCGCGATCTTGTGGCCCAGCAGATCGAGGAAATCCTCGAGCAGCATGGCGATCATCGCTTCGTCTTCGGCGATCAGGAAGGTCCGGGATTCAGTCACGGTAATGGGCGTTCTTTCAGTCTGACGGGCTGGCCGCGGTCGCGAGCGCGCCGTGGACGGCATCGACGATTTGCGCAACCGAAAACGGTTTGGGAAGAAAATGGACCTGGTCGATCGAGATGCTCTGGCGCAGCGTCTCCTCGGCATAGCCCGACATGAACAGGATGGGGATGCCAGGCATGCGCTTGCGCATTTCCATCGCCATGCCGGGACCGTCGAGATTGGGCATCACGACGTCGCTCACCACCAGATCGAACGGGCCGCTGTCGGCTAGCCGCTCGAGCCCGTCCTCGCCATCGGTCGCAGTAACGACGGTGAAGCCTTGTCGGGTCAGCGCGCGTTCGGCGACGGCGCGGACCATGTCCTCGTCCTCGACCAGCAGCAGCCGGGCATTGCCCCACTGGCCATTGCTGACCTTGGCGGGCTTGCGGCTGCGCTGCTCGACCGCGCCGCCACGATAGACGGGGAAGTAGATCGAGAAGGTCGTCCCCTTGCCCGTCTCCGAATCGACGAAGATGTAGCCGCCCGACTGCTTGACGATGCCATAGACGGTCGAAAGCCCGAGCCCGGTGCCCTTGCCGACATCCTTGGTGGTGAAGAATGGCTCGAAGATTCGTGCCTGCACGTCGGGCGGAATGCCCACTCCGCTGTCCTCTACCAGGATCGCACTGTAATCGTCCGTGGGCAGAATATCGCTTGCCATCGCGCGCACCTCGGCGGCGGTGACCTTCCGGGTGCGGATGGTAAGCGTGCCGCCGGGCGGGCGCTTCGCGAGCATCGCATCGCGCCCGTTGACCGCGAGATTGACGATCACCTGTTCGAGCTGGCCCGGATCGGCGCGCACCGGCCCCAGATTGCGGTCGTGCTGCACCTCGAGCACGATCTTCTCGCCGATCAGCCGCTTGAGCAGTTCGGACGTGTCGGAGACGATGTCGGGAAGCTGCAGCACCTGCGGGCGCAATGTCTGCTGGCGCGAGAACGCGAGCAGGTGCCGGGTCAGCGAAGCGGCGCGGTTGGAGTTGCTGCGGATCTGCTGGATATCGTCGTAATCGCTGTCGCCCGGGCTGTGGCGCATCAGCATCAGGTCGCAATGGCCGATGATCGCGGTCAGCACATTGTTGAAGTCATGCGCCACGCCGCCAGCAAGCTGGCCGATCGCCTGCATCTTGCTTGCCTGTGCAACCTGGCGCTTGAGGCGGCTTTCCTCCGAATTGTCCTTGATCGACAGCAGCACCGCCGCATCGCCCATGCCGCGCAGCCCAGCAAGCGACAGCGTCACCGGCTCGTCAGGCTGATGGCGCAGCCGCAAGGCGACGTCGGCTGACATCGCCTGGCCGCTGGCATGGCGGCGCACCGCATCGGCGAGCGCGCCCTTGTCCTCGCGCACCACCAGATCGCCCGGATAAGGCGGCAGCGTTCCCTCGGTCAGCCCGGCGGCGCGCAGAAAGGCATCATTGGCGAAGAGGAAGCGGCCATCGCGGTCAGTCATCGCGAGGCCCACCGGCAGCAGCCCGAGCAGGTTCTGGACATAGCCCAGCGCCGTGCCCTTATCCATGCCGCTCGCATCCTCGTCGATCAGCACGACCAAAGCGGGCGCCTTTTCGCGCTCTTCGGGATCGGTGGTGTAGAGCGGATCGAGCAGAGGCAGGTGGAACAATCGCAGCGGAACGCCCTTGCGGCCCTCGCGCTCGAAATAGATGCGGTTGCGCTCGTCCGCGCGCAGGAAGCTGGCAAGATCGCGCCCGACGACGTTGCCCGCTTCCGCACCCGCAGCACGCGCGGCAAAGGCGCTGTTGGCGGCACGAATGCGGCCTTCTGGACTGATCGCGGCGGCCATGAAGCCGCCCTCGCCCAGCGCGCGGCCCGGACGACCAACCAGCATCGCATCGGCTTCTGCTGCCAGATCGAACCTCTGCACCGGCTCGAAGCGCCACAGCAGAAAATCCTGCCCGCGCCCAACCCGCTGGACCTGCGCGTCGATGTTGGTGCCCGATGTGACCAGCCCGGTGGCCTTGCCAAAACCATCGCGCCACGCGGCGCGCCCGGCCTCCGCCAACAGATCGCCGCCCTGCCCGGCCAACGGCAATTTCGGCGGAACCGTCTCTGCACCGAACAAGTCGATGTAACGCTGGTTGGCGCAGATCATCCGGCCGGCCTCGTCTGTGATGGCGATGGCGATAAGGGGATGATCGGTCGCGGCGTGGGTCACCGACCAGTCAGGAAGCGCCGCCTGCACCCGCACCCGCGCCGGAATCTGGCGACGATACACGAGGATCAGAGAAGCCAACCCGACAAGCCCGGCGGCAAACAGCGTCAACGGAACCCAGTCCCCCAGCGCCAGCCAGATCAGGCCGCCGCTCATGATCAGCGCACCGGTGATGATCAGCGCGGTGATACGGACGTCGGGCGTGTCGGGATCGGGAATTGCGGGCAACCATTCCGGCCAGTCAAGATCAGGGCGGGCACGGGTCGTGGTCAAGGTCGTCGGTTCCCCCAGGCCAGGCTAGCCCGGCGTCTAAAGTCGCGACGCTAGCGCAACTTCCATCATGTTACAAATTGCAGTTGAGGATTAAGCGCAGGCTCCTGCGATCAGGAGTGCCGGACCCGCGCCAGCCTGCGGCGGCGTTTGCCCGCGACCCATAGCCGCCAGCCGATCGAGCTCGCAAGATAACCGATCGCCGCCAGCACCACCGCCATCACGACTAGCCCGAAGGCGGTGATCGAGGCCGCCCCCGTCAGCCATTCTATCCAGGTCTCGACCTCGGGCTGGTTGAGCGCGGTCGCGACGGGCTGGCCGAAGGTTGTGGCGTCGACCCGCAGGATGAAGCTGCCGATATGATAGCTCGCCAGCCAGAATAACGGCGTGGTGAACGGGTTGGTGATGAAGGTGGTGAGCGCGGCGACAGGCACATTGGCGCGGAACGGCAGGGCCAGCAACGCGGCGGCGAATATCTGGCCGAGCGGGATGATCACGCCCACCAGAACGCCCAATGCCACCCCGCGCGGAACCGATCGCCGGGTGAACCGCCACAGCTCCGAACGCAGCACGCGCGCGGCAAAGGGCTTGATGAAGCGGTTTCGCTCCATGCTCTCGCGCGTCGGCAGGTTACGCCCAACCCAGCGGCTGATCCGGCTCTCGGTCAACTACAAACCCTTTTGCCCTTTTTGATCGCGAATGCGACGTTGTTCCATGTGGGAATGACGCCGCAAAAGGCCATAGCCGATCGCGGATTAAAACGACGTTTACCCCAATTCGCCTGCGAATCGGGCTTCGGTGATAGTGCACCACAGCCCATAGCGTGTGCGCGTGATCTGGCGCACGCTATGTCATGAAACGACGGCTTTTTTCGATGGGTGGAAGCGGCCCGGGGGGATCGTGACGGATTGTGCGCCGGTGCCGGGGTGCGCTAGCCCTTGTCGCGCATGATGCGGCCCTGGTCGCGCTTCCATTCGCGTTCCTTGGTCGCGGCGCGTTTGTCGGGAGCTTTCTTGCCCTTGGCGAGCGCGAGTTCGACCTTGGCGCGGCCCCGGCCGTTGAAAAACACCGAGAGCGGCACCAAGGTCATCCCCTGGCGGTTGACCGCGCCGTGCAGCTTGGCGATCTCGCGCGAATGCAGCAGCAGCTTGCGCGGGCGCTTGGGTTCATGGTTCTCGCGGTTGCCATGGCTGTACTCGGGAATGTTCGAATTGATCAGCCAAACCTGTTCGTCCTTCACCTCGGCATAGCTTTCGGCGATCGTGCCCTGGCCAGATCGCAACGCCTTGACCTCGGTTCCGGTGAGCGCGATGCCGGCCTCGTACACCGTATCGATGGCATAATCGTAACGCGCGCGCCGGTTTTCGGCGACGATCTTTTGCTTGTCAAAGGCTTCGGGTTTCGGTCTTGCCATCAAATCAATCCAGTGTGGACGAGCGCGGCATCGACCGTCTTGCGGCTCTTCTTGTCTGGCGGGGTCATCGGCAGGCGAAGGTCGGGAAGGAAATCGGGACGCACGCGGTTGATCGCGTACTTCACCGGCCCGGGCGAGGCATCGGAGAACATCGCCGAATGCAGCGGATACAGCCGGTCGTTGAGCGCCAGCGCCGCCTTGTAGTCGCCCTTGGCGAGCGCCGCCTGGAACTGCGCGCACAAGGCGGGCGCGACGTTTGCGGTCACCGAAATGCACCCCACCCCGCCCATCGCACGGTGGCCCAGCGCCAGCTCGTCATTGCCCGACATCTGGCAGAATTTCTTGCCGCATTGCGCGCGCTGCGCACTTACGCGTTCCAGATCGCCGGTGGCATCCTTGACGCCGATGATCGTCGGAAAGCGCGAGAGCTTGGCCATGGTTTCGACCTTGATGTCGGTGACGGTGCGCGCAGGGACATTGTAGAGCATGATCGGCAGGTCGCACGCCTCGGTCAGCGCCTTGAAATGCGCGCGCACGCCGTCCTGGCCGGGGCGGTTGTAATAGGGCGGCACGACCAGCGCCGCGCTTGCGCCGGCGGCCTTGGCATTGAGCATATGGCCGATCGCAACCTTGGTATCGTTGGAGCCGCAACCGGCGATGACCGGCACCCGGCCTGCGGCCTGCTCGACGCACACCCGCACGATATAATCATGCTCCTCGATCGACATCGTTGCCGCTTCGCCGGTGGTGCCGCAGGGCACCAGGCCGGAGCTTCCGTTATCGATCTGCCAGTCGATCAGCGCACGAAAGGCGGGCTCGTCAAACGCTCCGTCGCGGAACGGGGTCGCAAGGGCCGGAATTGAGCCGGAAAACATCGGGTAGCTCCTTTACCTTGCCGACAAATCGGGCAAGAACGATATCGAGAACGCACGCACACTTATGCTGGCTAAGCAGCAGTGTGTTCAGCGCCTGATAAGGATCGAAAGCGCATGATGTCCAGCATGGTTTCACGAATTGCAATTGCGCGCAGCACGGCCGCACTCATCGCCCTTCCTCTTTTGGGTATTCCAGCCGCCTGTCTGGCGAGCGAACAATCGGCAGATTACGCGGCCGCACCGGCGCCGGTCAGCCGATCGGGCGATGGCAGCGACTGGGATCGCGCCCGCGCGCAGTTGCTGCAATCGATGCCCGCCGACATGTCGGGCACCATCGCCAACTGGCGCTCGCTGACCACCAGTCCCAACAATTACACCTTCTCCACCTTCGCAAGCTTCCTCATTTCCAACCCCGGCTGGCCCGATGAAGACAAGCTCCGCCGCAGCGCCGAACAATCGCTGGGAATCAGTCCTGCCTCACCGCAGGAAGTGGTTTCGTATTTCACACGGTTCGCGCCGCTGACCAATGTCGGGCGGGCGCGCTATGCGGTGGCGCTCGACGCGGTGGGCCAGCGTGATGCCGCGCGGGCCGAGGCCGCCAGGGCCTGGCGCGACGGCACGATGATGCCGCAGGACAAGATGCAGCTGTTCAGCCTGTTCGGCACCAGCTTCACGCTCGCCGATCATGACGCGCGGATGGATGCGCTGTTGTGGGCCAAGGCGACACCCGATGCCGAAGAACAGTTCGGCTTCGTCTCGCCTCAACGCCGCGCGATATTCGCTGCGCGGCTCGCGATGCTCAAGAACCTGCCCGATGCCGACAGTCTGGCCGGAGCGCTGGGTGCCGAAGCGATGCGCGATGCCGGGTTTGTCGCCCAACGCGCCAAGCGGCTCAACGATACCGGCAACTGGCCGATGGCGCGCAATCTGCTCGCCAGCCGCCCGCCGCTCGAATATCGCCCGACCAATCCCGAAGCGTGGTACGAACTGCTGCTGGCGCAGGCGCGCGGGGCGAACAACGACAACCAGTACAGCACTGCGTTCGACATCGCTTCCAAGGTCGACGATGCGTTCCCGCAGGGGCATGACATCTCCGACGAAAGCCTGGGCGTGCGCGACGATTACACCAGCCTGACTTGGCTGGCTGGCACTGTGGCGCTGCAGAATCTGGGCCGACCGCGCGATGCGATCGGCATGTTCGCACGCTATGGCGGCGGCGCGCGCACCCCGCAGACGCGCTCCAAGGGCTTCTACTGGGCCGGACGCGCCGCGGCCGTCGCGGGCGATACGGCAGAAGCGACCAAGTATTTCGAGATGGCGGCGGCTTATCCCGACCATTATTACGGCCAGCTCGCCACCGAGCGGCTCGGCCGGACGGTCCCACCTTTCGCCGAGGCGCCACGCGTTCAGGTGAGCGCGGTCGATCGCGGGCGGTTCAACGCCAGCTCGCTGGTGCAGGCAACCCAGGTCATCGCGCGCACCGGCGACTGGCCGACCCAGCGGCGCTTCTTCGGCGCGGTCGCTGCATCTGCCAGAACGCCCGAGGAGCATGTGATGGCAGCCGAGCTGGCACGCCAGATCGGACGCCGCGACCTTGCGGTCATCGTCGGCCAGGCAGCACGCACCAAGGGTGTCGACGACCTGCAGACTCTGGCCTTCCCGCAAATGCCGGTGCCGCCGGGGTTCCAGAACAACTGGACGATGATTCATGCGATCACCCGGCAGGAAAGCCAGTACGCGCAGAACGCGGTCAGCCATGCCGGCGCGCGCGGCCTGATGCAGCTGATGCCCGGCACCGCGCGCGAGCAGGCGGGCAAGATGGGGCTGAGCTATTCGCTGGGCGCGCTGACCGACGATACGCAGT
>JBKBTF010000096.1:0-6819 GCA_046291395.1 Blastomonas sp.
CGCACCGGAAAGCTGACCCCGGTCGGACGGCTAACCCCGGTGACCGTCGGCGGCGTCGTCGTCTCCAACGTCACCCTGCACAACCGCGACGAGATCGCGCGATTGGGCGTGCGACCCGGCGACCGGGTCGTCGTCCAGCGCGCGGGCGATGTCATCCCGCAGGTGGTCGAGAACCTGACCCGCGACCAACCCCGCGAACCTTACGCCTTTCCCGACCATTGCCCGGTGTGCGGCAGCGAGGCCGTCGCCGAGGAGGGCGAGGTCGATGTCCGCTGCACCGGTGGGCTGGTCTGCGGCGCGCAGAAGCTCGAACGGCTGCGCCATTTCGTCAGCCGCGCGGCGCTCGACATCGACGGCCTGGGAGAGCGGACGATCGCCGAGTTTCTCGACGCCAGTCTGATCGATCGGCCCGGCGACATCTTCCGGCTTAGGAAGCACCGCAGTGCCATCCTTGCGCGCGAGGGCTGGCAGGAAAAATCGGTCGACAATTTGCTCGCCAGCATCGAGGCGCGGCGCGGGGCGGACCCGGGACGTTTCCTGTTCGCGCTCGGCATCCGCCATGTCGGCGCGGTGACCGCAAAGGATCTGGTCAAGACGTTCGGCAGCGCCGAGGCCGTGGGTGCGATAGGCCACCGGCTGGCAGAAGGTGATGCCGAAGCGGTCGCCGAAATCACCGGCATCGACGGCGTCGGCCCGGCGGTGGCCGAGGCGCTGGGCGATTTCTTCCACGAACCGCATAACGCCAAACTGTTCGACGACCTCATCGCCGAAGTCCGCCCCGCCGCGTTCGTCTCGACCGCGCGCGAAACCGAATGGAGCGGCAAGACCATCGTCTTCACCGGCAAGCTCGAGACGATGAGCCGCGACGAGGCCAAGGCGCAGGCCGAAAGGCTCGGCGCCAAGTCCGCAGGCTCGGTTTCGGCCAAGACCGATCTGGTGGTGGCAGGGCCGGGCGCGGGATCGAAGCTCAAGAAGGCGGCGGAACTGGGTGTGCGTGTGGTCGATGAGGCCGAGTGGGCCGAGATCATGCGCTCGGCTTAAGGCGAAGGTTCAGGAAACCAGCGCATCACATGGTGCTCGGCCGGGGTCCACGCGCCGACGCGCACGCCTAGGCTGCGCAGATGGTCGCCGGTCCACACGTTGCAGCTGTTGATCAGCGAATAGCGACCTCGGCCCGGGTAAAACACGTCATCGCCGCCATAACCGGGGATTGGATCGAGCGGTCCGGATTCGGGCAGTGCGACATCCTGCATCAGCCGCGCGGCGAGCTTGCGATAGGCATCATGGCTGATCACCAGCCGCCGGGCGTAATAGCCCTCTTGCGGGCGGCGCATGTGATAGATGTGGACCAGCGTCGCATCGCTGCCGATCGCCGCGCGCGCCATCGTTGCAGGGTTCAGGTCCTGCCAGCGCGGGGTGCCCAGATAGAAATCCCGCTCGCCCCAGCTGATCGCGACATGGTCGGTCGCGCCCGTCGCATGATAGCGGCTGTCGCTAAGATCGGTTGGCGGGAACACCGCGTGCCAGTCGATCCCTTCCGCCTGTGCAGGCAGGATGAAACCGGTGTGGAAGCCGTTGGTCTCGACATAGATGGTGACGCCGTGTTCGGGTTCGCGCCAATTCTGGTTGGTGCCGATCAGGCCGCCGGCTTCGCCCGCGAGGAAGGCGAGGCCCGAAACTAGCATCAGCCAGCCGAGGATGGCGCGGGCCCGGCGCATCACGTGCCTATCCGGCGTTCGACCATTTCGCTCCCCGCTTGCGCAAGCGCAGCACCGTCCAGTCGCCCAGGTCCAGCCGTTCGGCGAGGCGGAAACCGACCATCCGATAGGCGCGCGCCACGGCATCGGCCTGCGTCCCCAAGAGCCCGGACAGCACCGCCTGTCCCTGCGGACTGGTGACCATGGCTATGTCTCCAGCCAGATCGATCAGCGGTCCGGCCAGGATATTGGCGATCACCAGGTCATAGGGCGCGCGGCGTTGCAGATCGGCATCCTCCAGCCCTTCGGCGATGAACATCGCAAGCTGGCCGGGTCGCTGGCCCAGCGCCACCTGATTGGCCTTGGCATTGTCGGCGACCGCCGGGCCGCAGACCGGATCGATATCGCTCGCGGTTGCATAAGCGCGCGGCCACAGGTGCATTGCGGCAAAGGCGAGCAGCCCGGTGCCGGTGCCGATGTCGATATGGCTGCGGACCATGTGCCCGCGCCGTTTCATCGCATCGAGCATCATCAGGCAGCCGCGGGTGGTGTTGTGGTGACCGGTGCCGAACGCCAGGCTCGCCGGGATGCAGAAGTTGGTGATGCCGGGCTCGGTCGCGGCGGGCATTTCGGGGGTGTGGACGCAGAATCTCCCCGCGCGGATGGGCTCGAGCCCCGACTGGCTCATCGTCACCCAATCGTCATCCGGCAGACGCTCGGGCCTGAGCCTCAGGCCATCGGCACTGGGCACCAGATCGCGCAGGCGGCGAATCCAGCGCGCATCGGGCTTCTGCGTGAAATAGCCGTGGATCGCCCAGCTTCCGGGCGCTTCCGGATCGGCATAGGCGTCGACCTCGCTCGCCACCAGGCTGGGACTGCCGAACGCGGCCTCGTCGATATCCTCACGCTCGGTAACCGCCTGCGCCTCTGCCAATGTGCAGGGAATGGTGACTTTCCAGTTGTCCAACTTAGCGGTCCTTGTCGCTGCCTGATGCGCGGTCATGTCTGAGCGGCGTCCCTTAGTGTGACAGACACCAGATGGCCAGCACAAGGCGCAACGCAGCCCATCCTACCGCACGTAGCTGGCTCCGTTCACGTCGAGCACCGCGCCGGTCATCGAGGGTGGGGCGTCCAGCGCGCAGAAGGCCGCCATGGTGGCGACCTCGTCTGGCATGGCGACGCGGCCGAGCGGGATGTCGGCAAGCAATTTGTCGCCGCCGCGGGTTTCGAGATAGTCCTCCGCCATACCCGTCATGGTGAAGCCCGGGCAGATTGCGAAGGCATAGATACCTTCCCTGGCATAGGCGCGGGCGATCGACTTGGTCATCGCCACCATTCCGCCCTTGGACGCGGCGTAATGCCAGTGCGCGGGGCTGTCGCCGCGATAGGCGGCGCGGCTGGCGATGTTGACGATTCGTCCTTCCTGCCCGCCCGCCTGGAAATGCAGCACCGCCAGGCGGCAAAGCTGCGCGCTGGCGGTGAGGTTGATCGTCATCGTCTCGTCCCAGGCGGCGAGCCATTCGGCATCGCCCGAATCGATCGGATTGGCGGCGAAGATACCCGCGTTGTTGATCAGGACGTCGATCCGTCCGTCCAGCAGTTCCAGCGCTTCGGCCCACAGGCTGCCGGGCCCGCGAAAATCGCAGAAGTCGGCATCGACCAGATCCCATGCCGGGGCATCCGGGCTGTCATCGGGAAAAGGTTTGCTGGCGTGGCCGACGACGCGGTGGCCTGCCTCGTGAAGCGTGTCGGCGATGGCCCGGCCTATGCCGCGGCTGGAGCCGGTGACGAGGATGTTCTGTTCGACATGGATCATGCGCGCATTCATAGCCCGCGCTTGCGCCATGGTCCATCATGCTGCGGCGTGAAAGCTGTCAGGCGCTCTTGGCCAGGCCGATTTCGTCGGCGAAACTGTTCGAGCGCTGCTTGAGCTGCGCGAGTTGCGACTGCAGATGGCTGAAGCCCGCGCCAACCTTGTCCATCTCGCTGGCCAGGCCCTCGGTATCCATGCGGATCGTGCCGATGGTGTTCGACATCGAATCTGCAGCAAGCGCAGTCTCGTCCACCGCTGCGGTGATGATGGTCACGGTCTGCGCCTGGACTTCCATCGCCTGGCGGATCCGGTCGGCAGAGGTCTGCACCTCGCTGACCGTGGCGCGGACCGAATCGTTGGACGCGACCGTGTCGCGGGTCGCCTGCTGGATGGCAGTGATCTTGTGCGCAATGTCGTCGGTGGCGCGCGCGGTCTGGTTGGCGAGGCTCTTCACCTCCTGCGCCACGACGGCGAAGCCCCGTCCTGCATCTCCGGCACGTGCAGCCTCGATGGTGGCATTGAGCGCAAGCAGATTGGTCTGGCCGGCAATGTCGCGAATGAGGCTGAGGATCGATTCGATCGATTCGGCGTGAGTCGACAGCGTCTGGGTGCTGGCCACCGCGTGCCCGGCTTCGCGTGATGCGCGTTCAGCGACATCCGCCGCGACCTCGACCTCACAGCGGGCATCCTCGATCGCCCGGATCAGGCCAGCGGCGGTCTGTGCAGCTTCGCGCATCGCGATCGCCGATTGCTCGGCAGCCGCGGCGACTTCGGACGAACGGCCCAGCATTTGCCGCGCGGCCTCCGACGCGGCGACCACCTGGCCCTGCAGCCCGGTCCCCAGGTGCGATGCCTGTTGCAGTTCGCCGTCTACCGTCTGCTTGAAGCTGGATGTCTGCTGCATCCGAGTGTGCTGCGCCTCGATGCTGCTGACCGCGTTAATCGCGAACGACATGATCTCGGCTTCGATCATCATCATCTTGGCCATCGCGCCTGCCAGCGTGAAATACAGCAGGGGCTGGTCGCTGAGCTGGGTGTGCAGTCGCTGGAGCGCGAAATCATAGGTCTGGGTTTGGGCGGCAAGCACCTGCCACAACGGAATGCCCAGGTCACGGGCGTTCAGCGTGTTGGCGAACGCCTGCTCGACCCAGCCCTGCTCGGAAAAGCGCATGAATTTCTCATGGGTGTATTCGCGCACCGACTTGATCGTGATGGCACGCACCTTGTCGAGGTCACGTACGCGCGAGGCAATGTTGCTGGCGGCGACGTAAAAGTCCCAGAAGGCGGTGGCGATGATGTCCTCTTCGCCTTCCATATGCTTTAGCGCCTGCCGGGCCAGCCCGGGCAGTCTGCCCTCGGGATCGAAGGCTGCCAGCCGGTCACCGATCGATAGATCGTGCATGACCAGTGCGTAAAGCGACCGGGCATCTGCAGGGGTGCCTGAATCGCGATTGAAATCTGCCATGCCGTCCTCACATAAGCGCTGATATGGTGAAGACATTACGATCACATGGTTAATGCGAAGTTAGGATGACGTCGGCGACTCAAGTCCTTCGCCGGGCGCGTGCACAGGCCTGCAAGCCTCTTCCGTAATCAGCAATTGCATCATGTGGGCAATCGGTTAAACAGGCGCGGGACGCATTCCGGGCGTTATTTTGATCGCTTTTACGGGGGATATCATGGGCAATCCATCGGGCAGGCCGCTCTCGCCGCACCTGTCAATCTGGCGTTGGGGACCGGCCATGCTGGTCTCCATCCTTCACCGCGCGACCGGCGATGGGATGGCTGTGATCGGTGGCATCCTGCTCGTCGGTTGGCTCCTGGCGATCGCCAGCGGGCCAGAGGGCTATGCCTGGTATGTCGGCTGGGCGACCAGCCCCATCGGCTATCTGCTGATGATCGGCCTGAGCTGGGCATTCTTCCAGCATATGTGTTCAGGTCTTCGGCACTTCGTGCTGGATATCGGGGCAGGCTATGAAGTCGATCGCAATAACCGCTGGGCAGCGATTGTGCCGATGCTCGGGCTGATGTTCACCGCAGTCTTCTGGGCGATCGTCTTTTTCGTCTGATAAATTTCAAGTTTGATTGTGCGCAGGCTACAGGCCGCGCGAGGAGGCGTTCATGGGAAGTGGCACCAGAATCGGCAAAGTGCGTGGCCTCGGCTCCGCCAAACATGGAACGCATCACTGGATCATGCAACGCGTCACCGCGGTCAGCAATCTGATCCTGATGCTCTGGTTCGTCACGTCGCTGGTCAGCCTGCCCTCGCTCGACCATGCCACGGTCACGGCATGGCTGTCCTCGCCGCTCTCGGCGACCGCGATGATCCTGCTGCTGATCACGGTGTTCTATCACCTGCGGCTGGGCCTGCAGGTCCTCGTCGAGGATTATGTGCATGATCACGGCACCAAGTTCGGCGTGATCCTGCTGCTCAATTTCTATGCCATCGCCGGGGCTGCCCTCGGCATTTTCGCCGTCGCGCGCATTGCCTTTGCCGGAGCCGCAAGCTGATGAACGAAGCCTACAAGATCATCGACCATGTATACGACACCGTCGTCGTCGGCGCTGGCGGATCGGGTCTGCGCGCCACGATGGGCAGCGCAGAGGCGGGGCTGAAAACCGCGTGCATCACCAAGGTGTTTCCCACCCGCAGTCACACCGTGGCAGCGCAGGGCGGCATCGCCGCAAGCCTGGGCAACAACTCGCCCGATCACTGGTCGTGGCACATGTACGACACCGTGAAGGGGTCGGACTGGCTGGGCGATCAGGACGCGATCGAATACATGGTGCGCGAAGCGCCTGCCGCGGTCTACGAACTCGAGCACGCCGGCGTGCCGTTCAGCCGCAACGACAACGGCACGATCTACCAGCGCCCGTTCGGCGGCCATATGCAGAACATGGGCGAAGGCCCGCCGGTGCAGCGCACCTGCGCTGCCGCCGACCGCACCGGCCATGCGATGCTGCACGCCTTGTACCAGCAGTCGCTGAAGTATGATTCGGACTTCTTCATCGAATATTTCGCGATCGACCTGATCATGGAAGATGGCGTGTGCCGCGGCGTGATCGCGCTGTGCATGGACGATGGATCGATCCACCGCTTCCGCAGCCATGCCGTGGTGCTGGCCACCGGCGGGTCGGGCCGCTGCTATTTCTCGGCCACCTCGGCTCACACCTGCACGGGTGACGGCGGCGCGATGGTGCTGCGTGCCGGCCTGCCGCTGCAGGACATGGAGTTCGTCCAGTTCCACCCCACCGGCATCTATGGCGCGGGCGTGCTGATTACCGAAGGCGCACGCGGCGAGGGCGGGT
>JBKBTF010000026.1:0-43958 GCA_046291395.1 Blastomonas sp.
CGGTTTCGTACGAATGAACGGCGGGGCCTATGGCCGCGAGGTCAAGGATGTGCTGATCGACTGCGACGTGGTGCTGCGCGATGGCTCGCGGCGCACGCTGGCGCTGGCCGACCTGCACTACACCTACCGTCATTCCGAGCTTCCCGAAGGCGCGATCGTGATTGCCGCGACCTTCACCGGTTCTCCCGCCGAAACCTCCGCAATCCAGGCGGAGATGGACCGCATCGCCGCCTCGCGCGAGGCCAGCCAGCCGCTGCGCAGCAAGACCGGCGGGTCGACCTTCAAGAACCCGGACGGGCACAAGGCCTGGCAGCTTGTCGATCAGGCGGGCTGTCGCGGCCTGATGATCGGCGGCGCGCAGGTCAGCGAGAAGCACACCAACTTCCTGATCAACACCGGCACAGCCACCAGCGCCGACATCGAGGCGCTCGGCGAGGAAGTCCGCGCCCGGGTCAAGGCGCAGTCGGGCGTCGAACTCGAATGGGAAATCCAGCGGATAGGAAGCCCCGCGGCATGACCCTCCCCAAGCTCCACATCGCGGTCCTGATGGGCGGCTGGTCGGCGGAACGCGAGGTTTCGCTGATGAGCGGCGAGGGCGTGGCCAGGGCGCTCGAATCGCGCGGGCACATGGTCACGCGCGTCGACATGGACCGCAATGTCGCCGCGGTGCTGGCCGGCATCCGCCCCGATGTCGTGTTCAACGCGCTGCACGGCACGCCGGGCGAGGATGGCAGCGTGCAGGGCATGCTCGATCTGATGCAGATCCCGTACACGCACTCAGGCATGGCGACCTCGGTGATCGCGATCGACAAGGTGCTGACCAAGCAGGCGCTGCTGCCGCACGGCATCCCGATGCCCGGCGGGCATATCGTGCGCTCGGAAAGCCTTTACGCGGGCGATCCGATGCCGCGCCCTTATGTGCTCAAGCCGGTCAACGAAGGCTCCTCGGTCGGCGTCGCCATCGTCAAGACGGACAGCAATTACGGCGACCCGATTAGCCGTGAGGCCGCAGGTCCTTGGCAGAAGTTCAACGAATTGCTCGCCGAGCCCTTCATCAAGGGCCGCGAACTGACGACGGCCGTGCTCGGCGACCGCGCTCTGGGCGTCACCGAACTGCAGACCAAATCGGGCTTCTACGACTACGACGCCAAATACACCGATGGCCTGACGCTGCACATCTGCCCGGCGGACATCCCCGAAGACATCGCTGCCAAATGCATGGATATCGCGCTCAAGGCGCACACTATCCTGGGCTGCAAGGGCGCGTCGCGTTCGGACTTCCGCTGGGATGACGAGAAGGGGCTAGACGGGCTGTACTTGCTCGAGGTCAACACCCAGCCGGGAATGACACCGCTCAGCCTGGTTCCCGAACAGGCAGCGCAGATCGGCATCAGCTATGCCGACCTGGTCGAAATTATCGTGGAAAGCGCATTGGGGGGCACCCGGCATGACGACACGGATTAAACGCGGCACATCGGCCAAGCGAGGCGGAACCCGCGCCAAGCCGCGCACCGCGCAACGATCGCGCGCCAACGCCGCGCTGGCGCGGCTGCCGTTCACAGAAGCACAGCTGCAAAAGGGCGCGACCATCGGCGTGCTCGGGCTGCTCGCGCTGGCGGGCGTGATCACCGCGCAGTTCATGGGCCTGCCCGGAATGGTGCAGGAGGAAATGGCGCTGGCCGCCGGACGCGCGGGCTTCGAGGTCAAGAAGGTCGAGGTGCGCAACGTCGACAAGATGAACGAGCTCAAGGTCTATGAGATCGTGCTCGCCCAGAAGGACCGCTCGATGCCGCAGGTCGATCTGGAAGAGCTGCGCCGCGAGCTCACCGCGTTCTCCTGGATCGCCGATGCGCGCATCTCGCGCCAGCTTCCCGATACGCTGATCGTCGATATCGTCGAGCGCGAGCCGCTGGCGGTGTGGGAGGATCGCGGCAAGGTGATGCTGGTCGATGCCGAGGGTGTCGCGCTCGAGCCCAGCCCCGGCCAGATCGACCCCAAGATGCTGCGCATCATCGGCAGGCGGGCCAATGCCCGCATCGGCGATCTCACCGAACTGCTCGATGCCGCGCCCGCCCTGACCCCGCAGGTCAAGGAGGCCGAATGGGTCGGCAATCGCCGCTGGAACCTGACCTTCCACACCGGCGAAGTGCTGGCGCTGCCCGAGGGCGAAGACCTGTCCGAAGCCGCGCTGATCAACTTCGCGCGGATGGACGGGGTCAACCGGCTGCTCGGAAAGGGCGTGACCTATTTCGACCTTCGTGATCCCGAGCGCGCGTATCTGCGCAAGCCGCGCAATCCGACCAAGCCCGAAGGCGATGCGATCGCATCGGCAGCGCAATGAGCGGCGGCAAGGCGCGCAAGGGCGGCCCGGCGGTCCCCCGGATCGAGAAGACCTTCGGCGCGCTCGATATCGGCTCGTCCAAGGTCTGCGCGATGATCATCGGTCGCACCGAGACCGGCGAACTGCTGGTGCTGGGCACCGGCCAGCGCGCCAGCGACGGGGTCAAGCGGGGCTACATCACCGACATGCAGGCGACCGAGCTTGCGGTGCGCGAGGCGGTGGAACAGGCCGAACGGATCGCCGGGCTGAACATCGATCACGTCCATGTCAGCTGCACCTCGGGCGGTCTCACCAGCACGATCGCGCGCGTCGAGATCGATCTGGGCGGCGGGCGCATCGACGAGGATGACGTCGACCATCTGCTCGCCGCCGGACGCGAGACGATCCAGCCGGGGGGACGGATGGTGCTGCACGCGCAGCCTGCGCTCTACACGCTCGATGGCGCCACAGGGGTGAAAAAACCCATTGGTTTGCACGCCGAGCGGCTGGGCGTCGATATCCACGTTGTGTTCGCCGATGGCGCGCCGGTGCGCAACATCGACCAGACTGTAGCGGCCGCCTATCTCGGCGTCAGCGGCATCGTGGCTGCGCCGATCGCGGCGGGCACCGCATGCCTGGGCGAGGAAGAGCGCGAGCTCGGCGTCGCGCTGATCGAAATGGGCGCGGCCGTCACCAACATCTCGCTCTATGCCGGTGGCATGCTGGTCGGGCTGTTCACCATTCCATTCGGCGGCGCGGACATCACCGATGCGATCGCATCCGCCTTCGGCCTGCGCCGGGCCGAGGCCGAACGGATCAAGTGCTTCCACGGCGCAGCGACGTCCTCGCCGCGCGACAACCATGACATGATCGACCTGCGCCTGCCCGAAGAGGACAGCAAATTGGTCGGCGCAGGCGGGCGTGCTGCCGATGACAAGCATTCGATCAGCCGCGCGCAACTCGTCTCGGTCATCCGCCAGCCGCTCGATTATCTGATCGGGGAAATCACCAAGGGGCTGAAGGAGCTGGGCTTCACCGGAGCGCAGGGCCAGCGCATCGTGCTCACCGGCGGCTGTGCCGAATTGCGCGGGCTGGCCGATCACATGCAGGTGGCGTTGGGGCGCACGGTGCGGATCGGACGGCCTTCGGGGCTCGCAGGTCTACCCGATGCGCATGCAGGGCCGGCGTTCTCGACGCTGGCAGGGCTCGCGCTGTTTGCCGCCGACGAGCCGGTCGACATCCGCAGCATTGCCTCGAGCTATCAGCAGGTTCACAGGCACTCGGGCGCAGCCGTGTTGCAGCGACTATGGCGTGCGTTGGTCGGGAATTTCTGATCATGGACGGCCAAAGGCGCGACGAACCGCATGAAGCGGTGGAAAAACCCGATTTTTTACGTGAATTCGCGAATCAATCTGTGCAATGTGCACTTTGTAATTTGCTTCAAATTTATGAAGCAGGGGAGAATTAAGGCATGAGCATCACCATTGGACCGCCCACCGTCGATGAACTGCGTCCGAGGATCGCGGTGATCGGGATCGGCGGCGCGGGCGGCAACGCCATTGCCAACATGATTGCGGCGCATGTAGAAGGCGTCGATTTCATCGTCGCCAACACCGACGCGCAGGCATTGAACTCGTCGACCGCGGAACAGCGCATCCAACTGGGCCCCGATGTGACCCAGGGTCTGGGCGCAGGATCGCGGCCCGAGGTTGGCCGCGCGGCGGCGGAAGAAACCGTCGGCGATATCGAGGCGATCCTCGAAGGCACGCATATGTGCTTCATCGCCGCTGGCATGGGCGGTGGCACCGGTACCGGTGCTGCGCCCGTCGTCGCCAAGGCCGCGCGTGATCGCGGCATCCTCACCGTGGGCGTCGTCACCAAGCCGTTCACCTTCGAAGGCACGCGCCGCATGCGCGCGGCCGAAGCCGGCATTGCCGAACTGCAGAAGAACGTCGACACGCTGATCGTCATTCCAAACCAGAACCTGTTCCTGGTCGCCAACCCCAACACCACCTTCAAGGAAGCGTTTCAGCTGGCCGACGAAGTGCTGCAGCAGGGCGTGCGCTCGATCACCGACCTGATCGTCAATCCCGGCCTGATCAACCTCGACTTCGCCGACATCCGTTCGGTGATGCGCGAAATGGGCAAGGCGATGATGGGCACCGGCGAGGCCGAAGGCGATGGCCGCGCGCTGGAAGCTGCCGAACGCGCGATCGCCAATCCTCTGCTCGACGGCGTGTCGATGAAGGGCGCCAAGGGCGTCATCGTCTCGATCACCGGCGGCGACGACATGCGCCTGATGGAGGTCGACGAAGCCGCCAACCACATCAAGGAACTGGTCGACCCCGACGCCAACATCATCTGGGGAAGCGCGTTCAACCCCGCTCTCGATGGCAAGATCCGCGTGTCGGTGGTCGCTACCGGGATCGATGGCGAGGCGCTGCAGAATACCGAGGACACCCGTCCGTTCTCGCTGGCGCAGGGCGGCACGCGCAGCTTCACCGCTCCGGTCGCCGCACCCACGCCTGCTCCGGCACCAGCACCCTCGTTCACGCCCGCACCTGCACCGGCACCGGCACCTGTTGCCGCGGATCATTCCGATGCACTCGATCTGGGCGTCGTCGCACAGTCGCTGGATGACGTCGATTCGGCTTCGGGCGGTGATGAACTGCTGCTCGACAATACCAGCCTGGATGACGATAGCACCCAAGCGGCAGAGCAGCCGGCACCGGCACCGGCCCCCGCACCCTCGGCCGCGCCAGCAGCACAAGCCGCCCAACCCGCGACCAAGGCTCCGCGGGTTGCAACCGGCGGCGGAACGCTGTTTGAACGCATGTCCAGCCTGTCGCGGGGCGGTGCCCGCAGCGATGACGACGACGATGGCGACAATGGTACAGATGCACCGCCGCTCAACATTCCACGTTTCCTGGGTCGCCAGAACAACCAGTGACCTTGATGGCCCGCTACCGCATTCTCGGTAGCGGGCCAAAGGGTTCCGGCAAGCTGTCGAATACGCGCCACGTTCTGCCGTGGAGCGTCGTTTGTTACGCTTGCAATCATTCGTCCGAGAGCCGACTGACGGGATCAACATGGCATTGACCCGTTTCACACATCTACGCTGTCTTTCCTCCGCTACGGCCTTGCTGGTCGCGGTCGCGGCATTTACGCCTATACCGGCAGTCGCGCAGGAAGAGGGTCCCGACGCACCCGATGCGGGTGACTCAGGCTATTCGTCACTCAACGTTTCCCAACCCAGGGGCACGCGCGAACTGCAGAACGCGCTCCAGCGATTGGCGCTCAACCCTGGCGATATCGATGCGCTGATCGATGGCGGCAATGCGGCGTTGCTGCTGGGCGATCCGCAGGCGGCGATCGGCTTTTTCGCGCGCGCGGACGAAATGTCGCCGGGCAATGGCCGGGTGAAGGCAGGGCTGGGGTCGGGCCTGCTGCTCAACGAAAATCCCTATGAGGCGCTGCGCCTGTTCGAAGAGGCCAAGCGGCTGGGCGTCCCGGAGTCGGTATTCGCGGCGGATCGCGGCCTTGCCTATGACCTTGTCGGGAATTCCAGCGCCGCCCAGGCGGATTACGAACTCGCGCTGAGGCGCGGCGGCGACGACGAGACCATTCGGCGCTATGCCCTGTCGCTGGCGATCGCGGGTGACCGCACCGCGGCGGAGGCGCAACTCGATCCGCTGCTGCGCAAGCGCGACGCTGCTGCCTGGCGCACCCGCGCCTTCGTGCTGGCGGTATCGGGCGACGCGCAGGGCGCCATCGCGATCGCCGACGCGACCATGCCCAAGCGCATGGCGGCATCGATCGAACCCTTTTTCCGGTTCATGGGGCGGTTGACCCCCGCGCAACAGGCGGCAGCCGCGCATTTTGGCCAGTTTCCGCAGGCAGCGGCGATTGGCAAGGATGATCCGCGCAACCGCCAGTACGCCTCTGCCGGTACGCCGCGGGTGCGGGCCGGTCGTGCTGATTCGGGGCTGATTCCTGCCGGCGAACCGCTCGGCCCGTCAGCCGACCGCAAGACCGCCAAGGTCGACAAGTCGACCCGCCGCAGGCCGGGCAGGCTGACCAGCAAGGACCGCGCTAAGATTGCATCGGCCCAGGCGGCGGCGGCTGTCGCACCGGTTGCCGTCGAGGCGCGCGCACCCGGTCCCGTGCCGCCGCCCGACCTGCTGATCCCGGGCCGCGGCGTCGCCGCGCAGACCGCGTCCGCCCAGCCGGCGCCCGGCACCGTGCAACCGCTCCCCGGGGCGTCGCAGGCGCCAAGGCCAGGCACCGTGCAGCCACTGCCCGGATCAACGCAACGATCGGTGGCTATGGTGCAGCCGCTGCCAAGTGCCGGTCAGATGACGAACAGCGCGCAGAGCGCGCAGGTCGTCCAGCCAACTCCGCGCGCTGGTGCGCCTGCATCCCGGCAGGCAACCATGACTGCCGCGCCTCCGGCCGGCGTCGCGCCGCCCGCCGCAGGTGCCCGCGCGCCGTCCATCGGAGCGTCGATGGTGCCCGAAGGCACCAAGGCGGTGGTCCTGGCCGGTGTGACCGAACTGCCCAAGCCCGGGTTCAGCTCGGTTCCGTCTGTGAGCAACAGCGGCGCCCAGCCGTTATCGACCGCAGGAGTTGCGCAGCAGCCCCAGGTCCAGGCTCAGACTAGCCCTCAGGTCAGGCCGCCAGCGACCAGTCCGGGTGCGGCTGTGCAAAGGGTGCAGACCGTGCAGACCGTCCAGCCGACGCCCCCATCGGCTAGCGCACCCGCCGATCTTCGCCCGGGGTTCGACCTGGCCCAGGTCGGACAGCAGCCTTCGCCTGCCGCCGCATCGCCGCCGCCAGCGCGCGCTTCGACCCCGGTGGCGATGGCGAGCGCGAGCGGCCAGGGCACCGCGCCCGCATCGGCGCCGGAGCGGATCAGCCTGTCCGCAGTTATCGCCAGCATCACCGTTCCGGCGCAGGAACTGGCGCCCGACGAGAACGCGGTCGACATCACCAAGATCACGCCTGCCACCCCCAAGCCGCCCGAGGCCAAGAAACCCGAGGACGCGAAGGCCGAGGAGAAGAAGCCCGAGGGGAAGAAACCCGAGGCGAAGAAGGCCGAGGTCAAGAAGGCTGCGGCCAAGCCCGCACCGCCCAAGCACCCCAAGCGCTATTGGGTGCAGGTGGCAGGCGGTGCCAATCGTACGGATCTCGCCAAGGAATGGAAGCGGCTCGCAGGCCAGGCGCCCACGGTGTTCAAGGGCAAGCAGGCCTGGTGGACTCCGCTCAACGCCACCAACCGTCTGCTGGCAGGGCCGTTCTCCGGCCCCAACGAGGCTCAGGCCTTCGTCAACACGCTCGCCAAGAACGACCTTTCGGGCTTCACCTTCACCAGCCCCGAGGGACAGGAAGTCACCAGAATCGGCGACTGATGGCCGTGCAGCTAGAGTGCAGCACGGATCAGTCGATGGACGTTGGGGCTGGCCTTCAGCCGGCTGCCCAGCAGGAACACTCCGCCGATCTTGCGCTGGATGAACAGGGTATCGACCGGCGGCACATGCCAGAAGGTGCGCTGCTGGGCAAACGCCATGCCTTCATCGCGCAATTGCATCGTCGTTTCGTTCGAAGCGAAATCGAACGGTGCATCGACCCTTAGCGGGCCGAGTGCGGTTTCGAACATTCCCAGCACCGCGGTCTGGTGCGCTTCGGGCGCGTCGGGGTGCAGCAGCCCCAGCTCCAGCCCGGCCGTGCGCAACGCCCGCATGTCGCCGTCCAGCCCCGCGCCGATCAGCCGACGATAGCTGTCCGACACGGCCTCACCGACGACCCGGGTCGCACCGAAATCGAGCAACACAAGCTGGCCCGTCGTTGGATCGAAACGGTAATTCGCGAAATTCGGGTCGGTCTGCATCAGCCGGAACTCGAACAGTTCGCGCAGCAGCAGTTCCACCAGAAGCCGCATGATCCGATCACGCGTATCGGCATCCATCTCGGCGGTGTCCTCCACCGCGATGCTCTCGAGGAAATCCATCGCCAGAATGTCGGGCGTGGTCAGATCGGGGTGGAGCGCAGGCACACGAAAATTGGCATTGCCCGCGAGAAGCGCGCCGAAGCGCGCCAGATGTGCCGCCTCATGCGCGTAGTCCGCTTCCTCGTGCAGTTGCGCCTTGGCCTCGGTCAGCATCGGATCGATGTCGATCCCCGGCGGCAGCAGTCCGGTCAGTTTGATCATCGATGCGACGTTGTCGACATCGCTGTCGATGCTCTGGCGCACGCCAGGATACTGCACCTTGATAGCGAGGTCACGGCCATCGGTGGTGCGGGCGCGGTGGACCTGGCCGATCGAGGCGGCGGCGATCGGCTTGAAGCTGAAGCTGGCAAAACGCTTTTCCCAGCCGCGGCCCCAATTCTGTTCCAGCACTTTGCGCAACTGCCCCTGCGGCATGTGCTGCGCGTCCGCGCGCAGGCGGCCGAGGATATCGGCAAGCTCGGGCGGCAGGAAGTCGCCGGTGTCCATGGACATCAGCTGGCCAAGCTTCATCGCCGCGCCGCGCATCGTCGCAAGCTTGTCGGCGATCTTGCGCGCGTTTGCGGGCGTCAGCAGCAGGTCGCCGACGCTGGGGCGCTTGCCCTGCGCCCATTGCTTGGCGCCGTCGACCAGCATCGTGCCCGCAATGCCGCCGGCCATGCTGCTGAAACCCGCAAACCTGGCAAGGCGTCCGCTGGGCACGGCCTGCCCGGAAGATCTGCTGGTTGGCGAGGACTCGGAACGCGTTTTGGGGGGAAGCATGCGGGGTGATGACCTGTGCGCGCGGGGTAGCCCCGGAATAGGGGCCTGTCCTGCTGCTATGTAGGTTCGCGGGCCCCTAGCTGCAACTTGCCCCGCCCAGAACGCAGAAGCGCGCGCAGTGCGGATGATTGAGCGAAACACTGCGCGAAGCCTCGGCCAGGGTCGCTCCCATGTCGAAGCCAGGATCATAGGGCAGCAGCGTGCAGGCAGCCACCGTTGGCCGCTCGGCGCCCTTGTGCTTCACCACCATGCGGCTGGTGGCGCACATCATCGCATCGGGGCTTTTGCCCAAGATGTTCCAGCAACCAGTGCTGATCTCGGCGATGTCGGCTTCGGCATCCATTTCGGGGAACATGACGAAGCTGTGCGGATCGTTGATAGAGATCGGCAGGTCATATTGCGCGAAGAGCGCCGCAAAGCCTGCGCGTGCCCCGGCATCGCTTTCATGGGCCAGGTGCCGCCCGGCGACCGCGATCGAGAATCCTTTTTCGGCGAGCCATGTGAGTCCGCTGATCGCCTTGTCCCAGCTATTGGCGCCGCGCTCGGCCTCGTGCACGGCCTGCGAGTAATGATCGAGGCTCACCCGGATGGTCAGCTGCCGGCCATAACGCGCGTGCAGCGCCAGCAGCGCATCCTCATGCCGCCGCATCGGCCGCATCGCATTGGACAGCACCAAGGTGGCAAAGCCGCACGACAGGCAAAGCTCGAGGATAGCGATCATGTCCGGGTTCATGAACGGCTCGCCCCCGGTAAAGCCGATCTCGCTTGTCGGCAGCCCGGTCTGCGCGATCTCGTCGAGATAGGCGGCGACCTCGGCAAGGGTCAGATAGACCAGCGCGTCGTTGCGCGGCGAGCTTTCGATATAGCAGCTCTTGCAGGCAAGGTTGCACAAGGTGCCGGTGTTGAACCACAATGTCTCAAGCGCGGTCATCGCGACGCTGGCGCGGGGCTCCCCCTTGGCGGTGATCTGCGGATCGCGGAACTTTGCCGGATCGAGCGGCGGGGCATCGGCGACGGCAAAGGGGCTGGTGGGATCCATCATCCATCTATCGCGCCGGCGCCGCCTCAGGCAAAGCGAAAAGCGTCAATTCTGGTGGCTTTTCGCCAGTCGTGAAGCCAGCGGAGCGGATATGATCAGCTGGATCTGGTGATAGATCAATGCGGGCAGGATCACGAGGCCCGCCATGGGCCCTGCAAACAGGATGGCTGCCAGCGGCGCCCCTGTCGCAATGCTCTTGTGCGATCCGGCGAACAACAGGCTGATCCGGTCGGCGCGCGGCAGGCCGATGATCCCGCCCAGTGCCCATGCCGCGAACATCGCAATGGCCAGCATCAAGCAGATGATCGCGGTGAGCCAACCCAGCACGCCCCAGTCCAGCGCCTGCATCTGCCCGCCTGCAACGGCGGAGCTGAACGCGACATACACTGCAAGCACGATCGCGATGCGATCGAGCAGGGTGAGCATCGGCTTTTTGCGTGCCGCCCAAGCGCCCAGCCACCCCTGTGACAACTGACCCAGCGCGAAGGGCAGCAGCAGGATCGCCACGATGCGCAGCACCGTATCGCCGCCGATCGCCGCACCGCCGCTCGCGCCGATCAACACCGCAACCAGCAGCGGGGTCATGAAGATGCCTGTCAGGTTGAGCAGCGCCGACGCCATCACCGATGCTGCAATATTGCCTCCCGCAAGTGATGAATAGCTGATCGCCGACTGGACGGTGGAAGGCAGGATGCCGAGGAAAAGAAGGCCCACGACCAGCCCGTCGGGCAACAGGTTGCCCTGCGCCTTCGCCGCACCGAAGGCGACCAGCGGCATGAAGGCGAACACGAAAGCGAACATGATGCCCTGCAGCCGCCAGTTGCGCATCGCCACGATTACCTCGCCGCGCGGCAGGCGCAGGCCGTGCAGGAAGAACAGGAGGAAAATCGCCACCGATACCGCATGGCCCGCATACACGGCGGTCACACCGGTCACCGGCAGCAGCGCCGCTGCCAGGATGGTCAGCATCAACACGAGGATGAACCGGTCGGGGACAAGGCGCGAGACAATCGACATGGCATCCCCCTGCTATGTTTCTGCAGGCAGCGCAACGGCTTGCTTGGCCGCGCGCTGGATGCGACACAGGCACCAGGCACCAGGCGCAATCGGGGGCGAAGCAATGGATTGGCAGGCGATCACGGAACGGATCGAGGCAGCGGTGGCGCCCAATATCGGTAGCGGCAGGGTGGCGGACTATATTCCCGCGCTGGCCCGGGTCGATCCGCGAAAGTTCGGCATGGCGATCGTCCAGGGCAATGGCGAGATGGTTTCGCTGGGCGACAGCCACGAGCCGTTCTCGATCCAGTCGATTTCCAAAGTGTTCACTCTGTCGATGGCTCTCAGGCTGTATGGCGAGAATGTCTGGAGCAGGGTTGGCCGCGAACCTTCGGGCAGCGCGTTCAATTCGATCGTTCAGCTGGAAAGTGAAAGGGGCGTCCCGCGCAATCCGCTGATCAATGCCGGCGCGATCGCGGTGACCGACATGCTGGTCGCTGCGAGCAATCGCGATGCGATGATCGAGGAACTGCTCGCCCGCTTTCACCGACTCTCTGGCGACGATAGCATCGCCATTGATGAGGAGGTAGCACGATCGGAATCCTCCACCGGATCGCGCAACCGCGCTTTGGCCTATTTCATGGCGGCTTTCGGCAACATGGCCAATCCGGTGGAGGATGCGCTGCATGCCTATTTCCGCCAATGCGCGGTGCGGATGAGCTGCCGGCAACTGGCGCGTGCCGCCTTGTTCCTGGCATTCGACGGACGTGACCCGATCAACCGCGAGCAACTCGTCACCCCCGAAGACTGCAGGCGGATCAATGCGGTGATGATGAGCTGCGGCCATTACGACAACAGCGGCGACTTCGCCTATCGGATCGGCCTGCCGGGCAAAAGCGGCGTCGGCGGCGGCATCCTGTGCATCGCGCCGGGCCACGGCGCGATCGCCGTATGGTCGCCGGGACTCAATGCGTCGGGGACCTCAATGGTCGGCGCAATCGCGCTCGAGGAACTGGTGGAAGCGACCGGGTGGAGCGTGTTTGTGTGAGGGGTGTCAAAAGCTAAGCAGGGCCTTCAGCTTGGCTCGCACATCCAAAAGGGTAGCGACCGGTGCCTTGCCCTTGCGGGTGGCCTTGCGTGCCCGCCAGTCAACGCTCTTGATCTGGTCCGCCAGAACCATGCTGCCAGTTGTATCGCCAACAGCCACTTCAAATGCATAGCCCTTGCTGCGCGACGTCATCGGGCAGCAGATCATCATTCCGCGCTTTCCATTGTAGCTCGCGGGCGAAAGGACCAGAGCCGGTCGGTGCCCCGCCTGTTCATGCCCTGCCTGCGGGTCGAACTGAAGCCAGACGATATCACCGGCGTCCGGAACATACACAGGCACTACCAGATTTCCTCGCCCACCGGCGCACCGAAGTCGATGTCGTCGGGAAAGGTTTCTGGCTTCATCGTAGCCAATAGTTCCTCCAGATCGTACATGGGGACCGTTACCGGCTCGATGATGATCCGCCCGTCCTCCTCGCGCATCTCGACCTCTTGATCGATCTGCATCGATGCGGCCGCCAGCACTCGTGCGGGTATCCTGACAGACGCGCTATTCCCCCATTTTTTGACCCGACTGCGCATGGGCTAAACTCCGTCTGCTCCCTTCGACGATAAGTCAGAGCGCTCACGGTGTCAACATATGTAGATACACAAGCGCGGCTCGCAGTGAACGAGACTTTAAACATTCTGTGGTGACTGGACAGCTATGAACGCCATCACTCAGATCACCGCCGCCCAAGATGGCCAGAGAAAGGCTGCTGCTACCCTGTTGTGGAATCAGCAGCGGGGCAAACTGATCGACGCGTTCACCAGGTCAGAGTTTGCGGTCACTCAAACGCTTCAATTTTTGGCATCTATTGAAGCAAGGGGTGCTGACATCAAGATCAATCCAAACCTTCAAGGCCGATTTACCCAACTGCTCAAACTCTTCGCGTCAGCAGGGGCTTTTGCGCCTGAAGGCAAAACCATTTCCGCGCCGCTGCAGGCTATGAGTGACAGTATTTGCCTTCGCAACATGCTTTGTCACGGGCGTACCACGATGTACCACGACGATGCCGGACGTTGGATTGTTCAGCTGGAACTGCTGACGGTAATCAAGGCGCGCGCAGAGCCAAGAGAAACGTTGCTTACGCAAGACCAAGTGAAACGGACGCTCAAAGAGTTGACTACTTTGTCAGCGGACACTGTGTGTCGCCTCGATGAACTAAGGAAGAATCTCGCGGCTGCCAAAAGCATCACCCCATCCGCACCGGCGGCGCAGGCGTCTCGCTGAACCTGGGTGCGGGCGCGGGTTGCACCAATCCGGCGACTTCGACGAATGTGCCGCGCTGCTTGTTGTGCGGATGCTCGGGGGCTTCGGTCAGGCTCAGCACCGGGGCGAAGCAGATGTCGGTGTGCTCCATGATTTCGCACCACTGGTCGCGGGTCTTCGTCAGGAACAGCGCGGTGAGCCTCTCCTTGAGCGGTCCCCATTGGCGCGGATCCATCTGGGCGTCGAAGGCCGGGTCTGTCAGACCTGCCTTCTCGCGCAGCAGCGCATAGAACTGCGGTTCGATCGATCCGATCGAGACATATTTGCCATCGGCGCATTCATACGTGTCGTAGAAATGGGCGCCGGTATCGAGCAGGTTGACCCCGCGCTCGTCGCGCCACTGGCCGTTGCCGAGGAAGGTGTAGGTCATCGCCGACAGGATCGCCGCGCCATCGGTCATCGCGCAGTCGATCACCTGGCCCTTGCCGGTGCTGCGCGCCGAGAGGATGCCCGCCAGCATGCCGAACGCCATCATCATGCCACCACCGCCGAAATCGCCGACAGCATTGATCGGCGGCGTCGGCTTTTCACCCGCGCGGCCATAGCTGTGCAGTGCGCCCGACAAGGCGATATAGTTGATGTCGTGCCCGGCAAGCGGAGCATAGGGCCCGGTCTGGCCCCAACCGGTCATCCGCCCGTAAACCAGCGCTGGATTGTCGGCGAGCAGCACATCGGGGCCAAGGCCCAGCCGCTCCATCACGCCAGGGCGAAAGCCCTCGATCAGACCGTCGGCCGAACGCACCAGATCGCGCACCTGCGCTACCCCTTCGGGCGATTTGAGGTCGGCGGTCACGATCTCGCGGTTGCGGTTGAGGATGTCGCGATTGCCTGCATCGCCCACGGTGGCGCGACTGGAGGTGCGTTCGACACGAATCACCTTGGCGCCATGATCGGCCAGCATCATCGCGGCAAATGGCCCCGGACCGATACCCGCCAGCTCGATGATCGTAAGTCCTGCAAGCGCTCCAGCCATATCAATCTTCCGTTTAATTAGCCGATTAAAACCGAGCACGCTAACGTCCGAGACGGGCATTGCAAGAGAGATTTGGCGGCGGCCGCTGCTGCAGCGCCGAAGGGACCATCCATCATCCGCTGCAACATCAACTTACCGTAACGTCAAGCTAATGTTGCGGTGCAGTATAGGCCTAAAGCGCAGAAATCCGGGCATTAGTTAAAGATGCAAAATGCGGACATCCGCATTAAAAAATTGCAATCCGGCACGTGTTGTGACAATTTTCTAACTGCACCTTGCATCACCTCAAGAGTGGTGGGGGCAAAAAAGCAAGAATAACACTTTGCTTGTGGGAGAAGAGGATGCGCACTTTGTGGAAGCCCGTTATGGGCTTGCTTTGCACTGTCTCAATGACATCGATCGCTCAGGCGCAGGATGCGCAGGACAGGGAGGTCCCGGAGCGGGATGTCATCATCGTCACGGCGACGTTGCGCGCCGCTGATGTGCAGGACATTCCGATCGCGGTGACTGCGGTCAGCCCCGAGCAACTCGACCGCCAGAATGTCCAGGACATCAAGGCGCTGACCTCGATCTCGCCCAGCTTCAACGTGCAGTCGTCACAAACCGAAAGTCAGGGCACCTCGATCCGCGTTCGCGGTGTCGGCACCACCGGCAACAATACCGGGCTTGAAAGCTCGGTCGGCGTGTTCATCGATGGCGTCTATCAGTCGCGCCCCGGCATCGCGCTGGGCGATCTGCTCGACCTTGAACGGCTGGAAATCCTGCGCGGACCGCAGGGCACGCTGTTCGGCCGCAATACCTCGGCTGGTGCGCTCAACCTGACTACCAAGCGTCCCAACCTCACCAAGGTCGAAGCCTTTGGCAACTTCACATATGGCAACTACGATTTCTTCAATGTGCAGGCGGGGGTCAGCGTCCCGCTGATCAGCGATCAACTGGGCTTCCGCCTGTCGGGTGCCTATCGCAAGCGCGACGGTTTCCTTAAGAGTGTTGGCGTTCCGGGCGCTGAAAGCAGCAATCGCGACCGCTATGTCATCCGTGGCCAGTTGCTGTGGGAGCCTTCGCCCGACATCAGCCTGCGCCTGATTGGCGATTATGCCAAAGCGACCGAGAACTGCTGCGATGCCGTGATCGTCCGCGAAACCGAACTTCAGCCGTTCTTCGCGTTTCATGGCCTTGCCAATGACGGGGTGGCCGTGTCTGGTCCCCAGGCGCTCAAGGATCTGCAGACCAACAGCCAGCAGTTCCTCAACAACACCGAGCAATATGGTTTTTCGGGCGAGCTCAAATGGGATTTCGGCCCGGCGCAGATGACCTATATCGGCGCGTACCGACACTTCGAAGCGGAGTCGGCGCAGGAATCGGATTTCGTCAGCCTGAACATCTTCAGCACCGGCAGGGGATCGACCGCCGCACCGGGCTTCCCCAGGACCGGCGGCCCGATCAAGACGATGACGCATGAGCTGCGCTTCCAGGGCAGCGCCTTCAACGATGCGCTCGATTTCCTCGTCGGCGTCTATTACTCGGACGAGAAGATCGACGAGGTCCAGTCGATGACATTGGGCACCGACTATCAGCGAGCGGTCAGCGCGGGCAATTTTGCCAATGCCGCCGGCGTCAATCCGCTGTTTGCGCTCACCGCGCTGGGCAACGGAGGCGTGCCGGTCAATGCGGCGGGCAACTTCGCGGTCAACCGCTTCCGCCAGGATGCGGAAAGCTTCTCGATCTTCACCCATAATGTGATCAACATCACCGACAATATCAGCCTGACGCTGGGTGCTCGGTATGTCGACGAGAAGAAGCGCGGCAGTTTCGATCAGCTTGCGGCGTCATCGCCGGCGTGTCAGGCGATCGTCAACGGTGTGATCACGGGAGCAGTTCCCGCGCCGTTGCGCGCGGGCGCACTTGGCCTCACCTGCTTCCCGTTCGCGACATCGGTGGGCCTCACGGTTCCCGGAACCGGTGGCACCGTGCTGGCAAGCTCGATCCCGGGGCTTCCGTTGCCGCGTGAATTCAACGAGGTCTTCAAGGACGACGAGCTGACCTATACCGCGCAACTGGCCTATAACAGCAACAACGGCTTCCTGGCCTATGCCGGGTTCAGCCGTGGCTTCAAGTCGGGCGGTTTCAACCTTGACCCGGCTGCAGCAGCCAATGGCAATGATCCGCGCTTCAATTCGGAAAAGGTCGATGCCTATGAGGCGGGGATCAAGACCGAGTTCGCCAACGGACGCATCCGCGCCAACCTGGCATTGTTCCACATGGACATGAGCGACTTCCAGGTTCTCGAGTTCACCGGCGTCCAGTTCCAGACCTTCAACGTCGCTGCAGCCAAATCGACCGGTGCGGAACTTGAAATGTTCGGCCAGTTCGATTCCGGGATATCGGTCAATCTTGCGGTGACCTATGCCGACGCCCGCTATCCCACAAATTGTGCGCAGGGCGTTGTCGGCAATGCCGCGACGCTGGCGACCGTCCGCAGCCTGTGCGGTGCGGACCTGACCAACGCACCCAAGTTCACCGGCGTGGCGGGCATCACCTATGACAACCAGATCACCGATTCCGGCTGGAAGATGCTGGCCAACTTCAACATCAACTATTCGGACGACAGGCGCACCAGCACCTCTCCGCTGGACACCAACGGCCTGCCGATCCCGCTCGACATCCAGCAAAGCTATTTCAAGATGAATGCGCGGCTCGGTTTCACCACGCCGGATGACCGCTTCTCGTTCGAACTGTGGGGGACAAATCTCAACAACGAGATCACCCGCGGCATCACCGCCAACACCCCGCTTCGTGGTGGTGCAGGCACGCGCTCGCGCATCGGCTTTGTCGAGGAGCCGCGCATGTACGGCATCACGCTGCGGGCGAAATATTGATACGGAATTGATGGGGGACATCGCCGGCCGGCCAGCCTGACTGGGCGAACCTTCTGGCGGTGTACATCAGTGCACTGGGGCGATTCCGCTTGGCGGGATCGCCCCTTTTTTGTGACTTGTCATCGCCATTACTGCTGGGCGAAGGCGTCGGCGATCGAACAGGCTGCCGGGCCCAGGATGACGACGAACAGCGTCGGCAGGATGAACAGGATCAGCGGCACGGTCATGATCGCAGGGAGTCGGGCAGCCTTTTCCTCGGCACGCATCATCCGCTCGTTGCGGAATTCGGCGGACAGCACGCGCAGCGCAGAAGCGAGCGGCGTGCCGTATTTTTCGGTCTGGATCATCGTCGTGACCACCCCGCGCACCGAATCCAGCGCCACGCGATAGGCCAGGTTCTCGAATGCCTGCCGCCGCTCGGTGAGAAAGGCGAGCTCGATCGCGGTCAGCGCGAATTCGTCGCCGAGCTCGGGATAGGCGCGGCCCAGTTCCTTGGCGACGCGGTTGAAGGCGGCATCGACGGTCAGGCCCGCCTCGGCGCAGATGACCAGAAGATCGAGCGCATCGGGCAGCCCCTTGCGGATGGCATCGGTGCGCTTCGAAATGATGTTCTGCACGAACAGGTCGGGCGCCTTGTAGCTGAGCAGCAATATCGTCGCAAACAGCCCGAACTTCTTCATCGGCGTCCAGTCGGGCACCAGGATTCCCAAGCCGTAGATCAGCAGTGCAGCGCCGCCGCCCAGCACGATCGGCAGGACCATGCGGCCGAAGATGATGGCGACGGCGACATCCTTGGACCGGATGCCCGCCTGGGCCAGTTTCTGCTGCGCAGACTTGAGCTGCTCGTCCTGCAGCACCCGCAAGGATTGCAGCGTGCTGCGCATCTTGTCGGTGGTATCGCTCTTGTGGACGATGCGTGTGCGCTTCTTGGCGGTGGACGCGGTGATCCCCGCCTTGAGCTGTTCGCGACGCTCGCTCAGCGCCTTTACTCGCTTGGCCATCGGGTCGCGCACAGTGGTCGCGGCATAGATGGCAATCAGCACGGCCAGCGTCGCAACGGCGGCCAGCATCGTCGCGACGAAGATAACGTCGACCCCCATCAGGGTAGGATTGGCTGTGTCAGGCACGGTTTCCTCTTTCCCCGATCAGATTTCGAAACTGACCATCTTGGCCATGATGAAGACCCCGATGCTCATCCACAAAAGCCCGCCGAGCCCGGCGATCATCAGGCGCTCTTCGGTGAAGAAGCCGGCCAAATATTCGGGATTGACCCACCAGATCATGATGAAGACCAGAAACGGCAGCGAGCCGACGATATAGGCCGAAGCCTTGGACTCGGACGACAGTGCCCGGATCTTGAGCTTCATCTGCGCGCGCGAGCGCAGCACGGCCCCCAGATTGGACAGTGTCTCGGCCAGGTTGCCACCGGTTTCGCGCTGGATCGCCAGCGTGATGCAGAAGAAGCTGAACTCGGGCGTCTGCAGCCGGTTGGCGCTTTCCTGGAGCGCATCTTCCATCGACCGGCCAATCTTGATCCGCTCGGTGACCAGCTTGAATTCCTCGCCCACGGGGCCGGGGATTTCCTTGGCGACGACTTGCAGCGTCTCGGTGACGGGAAGGCCCGACCGCAGGCCGCGCACCAGAAGATCGATTGCATCGGGAAAATGCTGGGTAAACTTTGTCAGGCGACGCTTGATGAAATGCCCGACGACCATATGTGGCAGTCCAAATCCGATCGCAGAGCCGATGAACAGGCTCATCACCAGGTGGCCGGAGCGGAGATAGATGGCAAGCGCAACCACCAGTCCCAGGCCGACCACGACCTGGGAAAACTGGACCACCGTCCAGCTCTTGCCCGTCATCGCCAGTCGGCGCCCGAGCATCTGGACCTTGGTAAGCTCCTCTCCGGTCTGGTTGAAGCGCGGCTTGCGGTTGGCGATGGCCTTGCGCATCTGTGCTTCGACCTTGGCGGTGGCGCTTTCGCTGTGGCGTTCGCGCACGGCGAGCATGCGGCGCTGGAGTTCCTTGCGCGGCGACGGCCCGACAAACGCTACGGCCAGCAGCCCGAGCACTGTCATCAGGCCCCCAGCCAACAGCAATGTCTGCACGATGTTCATGCGCAATCCGTCCGCATTGGTGGTCCGCTACCTCCCTGAGGAAACAGCGGCGCCGGTTACTTTCTGGCGGGCTTGGCCGGCAGCAGCGATTTGAAATCGCCAAATTTGCCGAGGAGCGATTTTTTCGCTCCGCCCTTGTCCTTTTCGACCGCGACCTCTTCTTCGGCCAAGCCCAGGCATCGATCGGTCAGCGACTTCATGACGGCGCCGGCCTTGGTCGACTTGCCCGCCTCGCAGAAGGGCTGGCCAAGCTTTGCCGCCTGGGCCGCCGTTTTGGGGTCGGAAGGGATCAGGAAATCGATCTTGCGCTCGATCGTCGTCTCAAAATCGGCACGACTGATTTCCAGTGCCGCGGGCTGCACCTTGTTGGCCACCACCAGCACGCGCGCGGCAGGCGCGTTGCTTTTCAGCCAAGCCAGCAAACGGATCGCGTCGCGGGCCGAGGCCAGCGTCAGTTCGGTGACCAGCACCGCGATGTTGGTCTCCGATACCAGGTGCGGATAATCGATCAGCATCTGGCGCGGCAGATCGACCACGGTGTTCTCGAACGCGTGGCGGAACTCTTCCTGCAACTGGAAGAAAGCGGTGCCGTCGGTGATCAAGGGCGAGCTGATCGGTGCCTCTGCCGAGAGGATCGACAATTTGTCGTTGGCCTTGATCATCGCGCGTTCGATGAACAACCCGTCGATGCGGCTTGGGTTGTCGATGGCGTCGGTCAGGCCACGGCCCGGTTCCAGGTCCATGGTCAGCGCACCAGTGCCGAAATGCAGGTCAAGATCGAGCAAGGCGGTGGTGTGCCCGGCATTCTTGCTGAGCTGCCAGGCAAGCGAGGTGGCGACGGTCGATGCGCCCACGCCGCCGCGGGTGCCTATCACCATGATACCGACATGCCCGCGCTCGGCGGTCGCCTCGCCCGCCTTGGGCGCATTGAGCATGGCCTGCGCCTGCAGGATGGTATCCCGGATCTGATCGGGTCCGACGGGCTTGAGCAAATAGTCGTGCAAACCGCTTGAGATCAGGTCACGGTACAGGCGCACATCATTGACCTGGCCCATTGCGATCACGACGGTGCCCGGCTCGCAGACCTCTGCCAGCGCATTGATATCGTTGAGCGGATCACCCGATTCGGACAGATCCACCAGCAGGATATTGGGGCTGGCGGTGATCGATAGCGACTGCACGGCGTTGCGCAGACCACCCTTGTTGCACTTTTCCGGCGGCCAACCCATGTTGATGGCGGTCGCCCGGACTATGTCCAGCGTGGGCTCGTCGCAGATATAGGCGGCAAACTGGTCGCGGGTCGCGGCCACGCCAGGCTTCCATGGTGCGTTCACTGCGATCCTCCCTGCTGGGTAGAGCCTTGCTTGAGACCTTGCGCTCCGGTGGGCGGAGTCTCGCGATACTGCTTGATCGCCGAGTCGGAACGCTGGGTGGTAACCGTGCCGCTGCCCGGTTCGCCGCGCACCAGATCTTCCTTGTTCGCGACCATGGCCGCCATGTTGGAGTTGACCGCACAGCCGTAGTTGCTGCTGGTCGCGTTGCGATAGTTCATTTCCAGCTTGGTCTTCCAGTCGGGACAGCCCGGAACCTCGGCGGTGGTCCGGGTCACGACGACGCGGATGGTGCCGGGCGCGATCTGTCCGTTGGTCACGGGGGCGACATCGCCGACCAGCAGGCCGTGGCGCGAGGCGGCAGCCTCGACCGCCGACTTGACCACGACGTTGCGGCCGGCCGGATCGTCAACCGCGACGCGATCGCCATAGCCCAGGTCCATCGCCTGGAACCATTCGGCCAGACGCCTTTGTTCCTGCGTCGGCAGCGATCCACCCTGCGCGTTGAGGTCGAGGGTATAATTGGATCGCGAAACGATAGGCTGGTGGACGCTTTCCAGCGAACGGTTGCTGGCCATGTTGCCGCAACCAGACAAGGTCAGGACGGCCGCTGCTGCGATGGCTGCATGATAAGCGCGCATTGTTAGTCTCCTCGGGGGCGTCGCTGGCCTTACTCGAATGAAAAACCGGGGGCGGCGGCGGCCATGGCGCCATCCTTGCCATTGGTTCTGGTGGATCCATTGCCCGATTTGGCATCGCGCTGGGGTCTGGCTGCAGCCGAAGGCAGCGCGCGGGGCTGCGCGGGCAGGGACCCGAATTCGGGTCCACCGCTGCCGCCTTCGGGCGGGGCAACACTCGGCTTGGGCCGGTCGCCACCCGAAATACCGTCGGACTGCTGGCTGTTGATCAGCCGCTGCAGGTCATCGGGCGTCTGGAAAGCGTCGGTCGGCAGCTTGATGTCGTTGGCGTTGACGGGCTTCACCAGATACGGCGTCACCACGATCACCAGTTCGGTCTCGCCCTTGCGGAAGTTGGTGGACTTGAACAGGTTGCCCAGCACCGGCACGTCACCAAGCCCGGGCGCCTTGTCGACGAGGTTCTGCGAGTTGTTGCTCAGCAGGCCTGCAATCATGAAGCTTTCGCCCGATCCGAGCTCCACCGTCGTTTCCGCGCGGCGGATGGTGAGGGCAGGCACCTGGAAGCCATTGAGGGTTACCGATCCGGCCGAGGAGAGTTCTGACACCTCGGGCCGCACGCGCATCGAGATGCGACCATTGGCCAGCACCGTAGGGGTGTAGGCAAGGCTCACGCCGAAGTTCTTGTATTCGATCGTGGTCGTGCCCAGGCCCTGGTTGATCGGGATGGGGAACTCCCCGCCCGCCAGGAAATCTGCGGTTTCACCCGACAATGCAGTCAGATTGGGTTGCGACAGCGTGGTCACAAGACCGACCTGTTCGGCCAGATCGAACGCGCTGGCAATGTCGACGCCAAACAGGCGGCCGGCAGCCTGGATCGCGGTCTTGCCGTCGATGCCGTTGAAGAAGCCGGTCGTGGTGCCGCCGGTCACGAACTGTCCGGTGGCAGGGTTGAAGGGCAGCGACAGCGTACCTGCGGGCAGGCCGAACTGGCTCGACGCGTCGATCCGCGGCAGCGTCGTCACGTCCAGAGTGTCGCGAATGCTCGCAAAATTGCGACTGGCGCGCGAAACTCCGAACTGGAAACCGCCGGTGAGATCACGGGTCAGCAGGTTGGCCCCGATTTCCTTGACCAGCGAACGGCTGACTTCGGCAATGCGCACCTGCAGGTTGACCTGCATGGGGGTGGCGGTCTGCAGGCGGCTGATGACCTTGACGCCGTCACCGACAAACGCCTGAACCAGCCGTTCGGCCTCGGCGCTGTCGACCGGGGCACCCACGGTTCCGGTCAGCAGGACCACGCCGTTCAGCGTGCTCACCCGCACCTTGGCATCGGGCATCGCCAGGGTCAGCATCTGGTCGATCGAATCGAGGTTCGATCCGACCCGCACCGTGGCGGAATAGACCACCTGGCCGGCCGCGTTGCTGGCATACAGCGTCGTTTCACCGCCGGCCTTGCCGAACACATAGAGCTGCTTGGCCGATTTCACCTGGACGTCGGCGACACCGGTATCGGCAACGAACAGATCGGTCATGGTTCCGGGAAGCTGGATCAGCTGGCCGCGTCCGATCGAGAGCACCAGCGTTTCGGCCGGGCGCTGCATCGCCGACTGGGCGTTGGCCGGGCTGCCGGTGACTGGTGCAAGACCGGTCAGCGAGCCTGCCACGGCGACGGCGCCGCACAGCAGTGCACCCTTGAGGATATTGGAAAAACGCATGGTCATTTCCCTCCGACCGGAACAACGGTCACTTCATTTCCACGCGAGACCCTGACGACCGGGCCCATGGGCACGACGGGAGAGCTGGCGATCGTTGCTGGCGCGCCGGCGGGCATCGGCTGGCCTGAATATTCGGCCTGACGGCGACCGCTGGACTGCGGCGGTACGGTGCGGCGCTGGAACCGCGAGACGTCACCGCCGGTGACATAGGTCACGTCGGTATCGACCGGGCGTGTGGCCAGCGCTTTGAGAATCTTGTTTTCGGTCTTGCGATCAGCGCCCTCGGGCAGCGTGACATCGCCTGCGGCCATCGAGCGTTCCAGTTCAGCCTCGTTGTCGGCGATCGAACGCAGCGACAGGCTGAGCGTGCCGATGGTCTGCGCCACCGCTATCTTCTCCGCCAGCTTGGGCGTGGCTTCGACCGTGACGGTGGAGAAGGCGATGACCTCGGTATTGCCCTCGGCGTTCTCCGCGTTGACGCGCTGGTCGGTGGCGAGCACGCGCAGGTTGCGGATGATGGTTTCGGATGCCTTGAGAGCGGGGCCGCCTTCGCCCTCGACCGACTGGGTCAGGACGAGATCGACGCGGTCACCGGGAAAGACAAAGCCCGCAACGCCGGTGCGGGCGGAGACGGGCACGGTAACGGCGCGCATGCCGGGGCCGAGTGCTGCAGCCAGAAAGCCGCGATCGCCCGGCTTGACCAGCGATCCTTGCGTAACCGGCTGGCCGGCGGTGATGGCGTTGCGCACCACGGTGCCCAGCAGCGATTCGACTTTGGCGCCATCTTCGAGAAAATAGGCATTGCTCACCAGCTTGGCGGGCCAGGGCTGGAAGGCGACGCTGTCGGGCGTGATGATCGTGCCGACGGGCAGCGACCGGTTGGCGACCAGCACGCGCGGGCCATTGGGTTCGGCCTGCTGCACGGCAGCCGTGACCTCTGGCGCGGCCGAGCCGGTGAAGAGGCTTCGGGCCAGAAATGCCGTGCACAGCGCGACGAGTAGTGCGCCTGCCAGCAGGATGACTTTCCGTTTATCCATGACGTTGATGGCCCCCAAAGTCCTTCAGAATGTTTGTGTTTTCAGGCAAAATGGTTAAAAAACCGTTCGCCAACCGGCCAAAGCGCCGCGATTGCGATGGCAACGCCGTATGGCACCTCGGGCTGGCCCAGCTTGCGGCGCATCTTGTGCTCCGCGACGATGATGATGGTGAGCACCGCGCCGATCAGCGACATGGCGATCGCGACTTTCGCCATGACCTGCCAGGGGAACCATAAAGCGAGCGCGCCCAGCAGCTTGACATCGCCGCCGCCCATCGCGCCCAGCGCGAACATCGCTGCGAAAAACAGGAACACGCCGATGCCCAGCGCCAGTTGAACGGCAATGTCGGGCCAAAGGGAAAGCCCGCAGGCCCACCAGAACAGCGGCGCGGCAATCGCGATGCCGGCATTGAGCCAGTCTTCGATCTCGCGGCGAACGATATCGGTATACGCCGCGTGCAACAGCGCGATTGCCAACATGGCCAGCAGACCGTAGACGAAGAGGCTGTTTTCCATGGGGTCTGGCGTATAGCGACGATGACTTACCAAACAGTAACCATTGACCGGCGTGCCATTCCGCATGACGCCGTGGAAGGCACGTGGATAGCCGCCGATGGCTGGAAGCTTCGCCGCATCGACATGATGGCGCACGGGACCGCGCGCGGGTCGATCCTGTTCATGCCTGGCCGCGGCGACATCTATGAGAAGTATCTCGAAACACTGGCGCACTGGCAGGCATCCGGATGGAACGTCACCTCCGCTGACTGGCGCGGACAGGGCGGCAGCGGGCGCATGTCCGATCATCAATATGTCGGGCACATCGAGGATTTTGCGCACTGGATCGACGACATCGCCGGCTTCTGGGCCGATTGGGTGGAAGCGCGGCCCGGGCCGCACGGCGTGATCGGGCACTCCATGGGCGGGCACCTGATTGCGCGCGCGATCCAGGACAAGCGCATTGATCCGGCGGCAGCGGTGCTCAGCGCGCCGATGCTCGGGCTCAAGGGGCTTGGCCTGCCGATGTCGTTCGGCCATCTTGTCACCCGCATGATGCGCCGCCTCGGTCGGCCCGAGCGTCCCGCGTGGAAGGTGAGCGAGAAGCCCGCTTCGCCGCTGGCGATCCGCCAGACTTTGCTGACGCACGACAATGCGCGCTATGCCGACGAATTGTGGTGGTGGGCCCAGCGGCCCGAGCTGGTGATGGGGCCGGCAAGCTGGCACTGGGTCGAGCGCGCGTATGAATCGAACATCCGCCTCAACGCGCCGGGTAAATGGGAATCCATTCGCACGCCTATGCTGCTGATCGGCACCAGCGCCGACCAGTTGGTGGACAACAAGGCGACGATCGCGGCAGCCGCGCGTATTCCCGGCTGCGAGCTGCTCACGTTCGGCCGCGAGGCGCGGCACGAGGTATTGCGGGAAGTGGATGCCATCCGCGACAAGGTGCTGCAGACGATCGACGATTTTCTGGCGCGCAAGGTTGCCGGGGCCGCGACCGAAAGGGTCGGAGCCGCCGCCTGATGCCTGATGCCTGATGTCTGCAATGCCTGATTACGACGTCGTCATCATCGGCGCCGGGATCGCCGGGGCGAGCCTGGCCGCGGAAATCGCCCCGCATTGCAGGGTACTGATCGCCGAGGCAGAGGACCGGCCCGGCTATCACGCCACCGGGCGTTCTGCGGCGTTCTGGGCGGAAAGCTATGGCGGGCCGCAGGTGCAGCCTTTGACAACCGCATCGGGCCCTTGGCTGCAGGCACCGCCCCCCGGCTATGGCGACCGCAGCTTTCTGGGGCCACGTGGGGCGCTGACGCTCGCCCGCGCAGACGAGCTAGCGCTGCTCGATGCATTCGAAGCCGACTTCAGGCATTCGGGCGTCCGCATGGAACGTCGCGACCGTGCCGGGCTCGAGGCGATGGTGCCGGGGCTGGCCGTGGATATCGTCGCGGGATCGTATGAGCCCGATTGCCGCGATATCGATGTCGGTGGCCTGCATCAGGCCTATCTCGCCGCCGCTCGCCGGGCAGGCGCTGCGATCGCGCTACGCAGTCCGCTGTTGCGCGCCGTGCACGGCTCCGCCGACTGGACCATCACCCTGGGCAGCCAGCAGGTGTCGGCAAGGCACCTGGTGAATGCCGCAGGCGCCTGGGCCGACCGCGTCGCGGAGCTTGCAGGCGTGCGGCCACTGGGCGTCCAGCCTTTCAGGCGCACCGTGCTGCAGGTCCGGACCTCACCAGCCCCGCCTGCCGATCTGCCGCTGACGCTGGGCGTGCGCGGTGATTACTACTTCAAGCCCGAAGCAGGGCGGCTATGGCTGAGCCCGCATGACGAAACCCCCGAAGATCCTGGCGATACCGCACCTGACGAGATGGACATGGCGATTGCCATCGACCGGTTCGGCGAGGTGGTGGACTGGACGATCGAGGCGGTCGAGCACCGTTGGGCGGGCCAGCGCAGCTTTGCGCCCGACAGGCTGCCCTTGATCGGCTTTGCAGCGGACTGTCCGGGCTTCTTCTGGTTTGCCGGGCAAGGAGGATTCGGCATCCAGACCGCGCCTGCTGCCGCCAAGCTGGCCGCCGCGATTCTCTTGGGGATCACCCCAGATGCGATGCTGCGCGATATCGACGCGCAATTGTATAATCCTGCGCGCCTGGCCTGAGAAGGCTGGCCTGCATTTAACTTGAGTTATAAAGTCCCCGCGACAGGGGGGCGAATCGATGGCGCACAGTTTTGAAATCTACAAGGACAAGGCCGGCGAATTCCGGGTGCGGTTCAAGTACAATTCCCAAGTGATGTTTTCGACCGAGGGCTATGCCAGCAAGGCCTCAGCCAGGAATGCGATCGATTCGATCAAGAAGAACGGCCCCGAGGCCCCGGTCGAGGACAATAGCTGACACGCTCGGCCAGACGCGGCCTGACCGAGAACGGCGAGCGGATCAGCCGCTCACCGCCATCGCTGCCGCGCTGGCAAGCTGGTCGGCGCGTTCGTTTTCGGGGTGGCCGGAATGGCCCTTGACCCAGCGCCAGTCGATCTGGTGCCGCGACACTGCCGCGATCAGCTCGTGCCACAGGTCGGCATTGCGCACCGGCTTTTTCGATGCTGTCTTCCACCCGTTGCGCTGCCAGCCATCGACCCATTTGGTGATGCCGTCCTTCACATAGTTGCTGTCGGTGTAGAGGATGACGTTGCATGGCTCGATGAGCATGTCGAGCGCGCGGATCGCGGCGGTCATTTCCATGCGGTTGTTGGTGGTGTCGGCCTCGCCCCCGGACAGCTCCTTTTCATGCTTGCCATAGCGGATGATCGCGCCCCAGCCGCCGGGGCCGGGATTGCCCTTGCAAGCGCCGTCAGTGAAGATTTCGACCGTTTTCATGCCTGTTCAACCATCGCCTAGACCTGACCTGCAGCTACGCCGCGTTGTCCGGATCAGCCAAACAGCCTGGCGTTGGCCGGATCCGCATAGAATGCCACCCGCCGCGCGAAAGCCATGGGGTCCTTGCGGGTCACCAAAGCATCGGCGGGCGTGTTGATCCAGTCATAGGCGCGGCTCAATGTAAAACGCAACGCCGCACCACGTGCCAGAATGGGAAGCGCGGCGGATTCCCGGTTGGTCAGCGTCAGTTGGCTGCGATAGCCCTGCAGCAGCGCGGCAGACAATGCGGGCTCGAAATGATGCCCGTCGGTGCTGAAACACCAGGCGCTGTGGGTGATCGCCAGATCATAGGCGCGCGCATCGGTGCAGGAGAAATAGAAATCGATCAGTCCGCTGACCCGGTCGCCCAGCATCAGCACGTTGTCGGGAAACAGATCGGCATGGATCACCGATTGCGGCAGATTGGTGGGCCAGTTCGCCTTGAGAAACGCCAGCTCATCGCTCACCAATTGCTCTAGCGAGGGGTCAATCTGCTGCCATTGCCCTGTGCAGCGAATGGCCAGATCCTGCCAGGCGGCGGGGCCCATGCTGTTGGGGCGGCCGCCGCCGAAATCCGCCACGGCCAGATGAAGATCGGCCAGCGCGGCGCCTGCCGCTTCGGCCTGGGCCGGGGTCGGCGTGCTCAGCGATATGCCTTCGAGGAACTCGATCAGGCAGGCCGGGCGCCCGGCAAGCTCCCTGATCTGGACGCCCTGTCGGTCGGCAATCGCGCGCGGCACGCGGCAGCCACGCATCGCCAGATGATCGAGCAGCGCCATGAAGAACGGCAGGTCGCCCGGATCGACGCGTTTTTCGTACAGGGTCAGGATGAAGCGGTGGCCGTCGGTGCCGCCGCGTGTCTCGACCAGGAAATTGCTGTTCTCGACGCCCTCGGCGATGCCCTTGAAGCTGATCAGCTCGCCCGTGTCATAGTCGCCCAGAAACCGCGCCATCATCTCGGCGCTGACATGCGTATAGACTGCCATCAGGCCGCATCGGCCTCGGCTGCCAGCGCGCGGGGCAGCTTGAAGGTGATACGTTCGTCGACGGTCTTGACCCGTTCCTCGGTGACATCGAAATGCCGTCCGAGCAGGTCGACGACCTCGCGCACCAGGATTTCCGGGGCAGAAGCGCCTGCGGTGAGGCCCAGGGTGGTCACCCCGTCGAACCAGCGCAGTTCGATTTCCTGCGCGCGCTGGATCAGCATGGCGCGGGTGCCCTCGCGCTCGGCGACCTCGACCAGCCGAAGCGAGTTCGAGCTGTTGGGCGCGCCGATGACCAGCACCAGATCGCAATCATCGGTCATCACCTTGACCGCCGCCTGGCGGTTGGAGGTGGCATAGCAGATATCCTCGCCCTTGGGCCCGACGATCGCGGGGAAGCGCTGGTGCAATGCAGCGACGATTTCTGCGGTGTCATCGACCGACAGAGTGGTCTGGGTGAGGAACGCCAGCTTGGTCTCGTCGGCCACCTGCAAATTGGCGACATCCTCGACCGTCTCGACCAGTGTCATGTTGCCCGGCTCGACCTGACCGAAGGTGCCGATCACTTCGGGATGGCCCTTGTGACCGACGAAAATGATATGGCGGCCCGCTTCGACCTGGCGCTCCGCCTGGCGGTGCACCTTGGACACCAGCGGACAGGTGGCATCCAGATAGTTCAGGCCGCGCTCGGCCGCCTTGTGCGGAACCGCCTTGGGCACGCCATGCGCGGAGAATACCACGGGCACGCCATCCGGCACCTCGTCCAGTTCCTCGACGAACACCGCACCCTTGGCCTTGAGGCTGTCCACGACGAACTTGTTGTGGACGATCTCGTGCCGGACATAGACCGGAGCGCCATATTTGTGCAGCGACAGTTCGACGATCTCGATCGCGCGATCCACCCCGGCGCAAAAGCCACGCGGCGAGGCGATCTTGATCAGCAGCGGCGGCTTGGCTGCAAGCTGGACGTTGGCGGTTTCGGTCATGTTCAGATTGGCTTTCGTAGTTCCGCATCTGTCTTAGTGGAAGCGAGGCGCGGTGTGAAGCATATCCCTGTTGCGCGACAGCCAGCGACGACGGCCACCGGAATGCGGCTCCGGAATCTGGACATTGCGCTGAAACCGAACGGCAGATAAGGAGCGATGCACTGTGGCCTCGAAGGATTTTTGCTTGAACATGCCCATTCCGCCCAAGAAATCGTCCCCCAAGGCATCCACCCTGGCCATTCTGGGATCGGGGCTTGCTCTGCTCAGCCTTTCGGCATGTGCGGAGAAGAACCAGCTCGTGGTCGACTCCGGCGTCGGGGTGGCCTCCACCCTCAGCGCCTGTCCCAATACTGCGATCCCCGAGCATACCGGGGATATCACCCTCTTCAATCCGGCCAACAGCCGCGATGCCAGTGCGATCGATGTGGTGGCGACGATGACCAATGTCCGCTCCACCTGCGATGAGACGGGCGCTGAAATCTATGCCACCGCCAGCTTCGACGTCCAGGGCCGGCGCAGCGACAACCGCGGGCAACGCAGCGTGACGCTGCCGTATTTTTCCACCATCATGCGGGGCGGCAGCACCGTGGTCGCCAAAAGGCTGGGATCGGTCACGCTGAACTTCGCCGACGGCTCGTATCGCGCCGAAGCCAAGGCCATGGGCGCGGGCTATATCGACAAGGCTGCGGCAACGTTGCCCGAAGACATTCGCGAGCGCATCACCCGCAAGCGCAAGTCGGGCGACGCCGATGCCGCGATCGATCCGCTGTCGGTCCCCGAAGTGCGCACCGCGCTGCAGCGCACCAGCTTTGAACTGCTGGTCGGCTTCCAGCTGACCCAGGACCAGTTGCAGTACAACGCAACGCGATGAGGACCTCGCAGTCCTCTCCCCTTTAGAGGGAGAGGATACATGGTCTTGTCAGCTTGCTGGCTAGGCCATGTTGGAGAGGGGAACCCCGCCAGATCGATGCGATAGTGTCGATACGCGAGCCTCTCTCCGACTGCGACTAGGCCTGCAAGCAGGCCAAGTCTCGTTTTCCTCTCCCCTGAAGGGGAGAGGGCTTGAATGACAAGGCTTACCCATGACACTCTACACTCGTTTCACCCAGCATCTGCATGAAGCGCTCGATGCGCTCGAGGCCGCTGGAACGCTGCCGGCCGGGCTTGACCGCAGCGCGCTGACCGTCGAGCCGCCGCGCGATCCGGCGCATGGCGACCTTGCCACCAATGCCGCGATGGTTCTGGCCAAGCCCGCAGGCACCAACCCACGTGCGCTCGCAGAGGCGATCGGCGAGGAACTTGGCAAGGTCGACGAGATCACTGCGGTGGAGATTGCGGGCCCGGGCTTCCTCAACCTGCGCCTCGCGCCGTCCGCCTGGATAGAGGAACTGCGGGCCATCGCCGATATGGGCGCCGATTACGGCCGCTCGAAGCTGGGCGAGGGCGTGACGGTGAACATCGAATATGTCTCGGCCAACCCGACCGGGCCGATGCACATGGGCCATTGCCGCGGGGCAGTAGTGGGCGATGCACTGGCGACCCTGCTCGAATATTCGGGCCATAAGGTGATCCGCGAATATTACATCAACGATGCCGGCGGCCAGGTCGATACGCTCGCCCGCTCGGTCCATCTGCGCTATCGCGAGGCGCTGGGCGAGACGATTGCCATTCCCGAGGGGCTGTATCCTGGCGACTATCTGAAACCTCTTGGCGAGCGGCTGGCAGCAGAGTTCGGCGAAAGCTATGTCGGCGCGTCCGAGGCCGAATGGCTGGTGCTGTTCCGCACCCGTGCGGTAGCCGACATGATGGACATGATCCGCGCGGATCTGGCGCTGCTCGGCATCCATCACGACGTGTTTTCATCCGAGGCGGCGGTGCTGGCCGCGGGCAAGCCGGAGGCCGCCGAAGCCGAGTTGCGCGCTCGCGACCTTGTCTATGACGGCGAGATGGAGGCCCCCAAAGGCAAGGTGATAGAGGATTGGGAGCCGGTCACGCTGCCATTGTTCCGATCCACCCGTTTTGGTGACGATCAGGACCGGCCCATCCGCAAATCCGATGGTACCTGGACCTATTTTGGCATCGACCTGGCTTATCATTTCCAGAAGCTGCAGGCGGCCGATGAACTGATCGATATCTGGGGTGCCGACCATGCCGGAACGGTCAAGCGGATCAAGGCGGCGGTCGCTGCGCTGACCAACGGTGCGGGCAAGTTCGATGTCAAGCTGGTACAGATGGTCAAGCTGCTGCGCCATGGCGAGCCGGTCAAGATGTCGAAACGGTCGGGAAGCTTCGTCACGATCGCTGACATGGTCGAAGAGGTCGGCAAGGATGCGGTGCGCTTCACCATGCTGACGCGCAAGGCCGACGCCCAGATGGACTTCGATTTTGCCAAGGTGGTCGAGGCTTCCAAGGACAATCCGGTGTTCTATGTGCAATATGCGCACGCGCGCATCCACTCTATCATGCGCAAGGCGGCAGGCGAGGGGCTCAGCGCCTCGGCCGAACATCTCGATCGCCTGGGCGAGGAAGAGCACGCGCTGATCGCGCTGGCGGCGCAGTTCCCGCGCATCGTCGAATCGGCGGCATCGAACCGCGAGCCGCACCGCATCGCCTTCTATCTTGGCGATCTGGCAGCAGCCTTCCATGCCTTTTTCAACCTTGGCAACGATCGGCCCGACAAGCGTATCGTTATGACCCATGATGCCGATACCAGCGCCGCGAGGCTTTTCATGGCCCAAAATATCGGGCAAGTCATTGCCAACGGTCTGGCGCTGATGGCGGTCGAGGCGGCTACGCAGATGTAGCAGGCCCGTGGGCCGGAGCAGGACGGACCGATCTGGCGTGTCTATAGGGCGACAAGAATGAGCAATCGGCTGGATGATGGCATGGACGATAGCCTGAGGGATCAGCCTTTGGGGCTGGATGCCGATGACGACCGGCTGCCATGGCTGGAATCGGCCGATGACGCGGCTTCGAGCGATGGCTCGGCGGGCAAGATCATGGGCTTCATCCTGCTGGGTCTGGTCGGTCTGTCGATCGTGCTGGCCGCGATTTACTGGCTGGGCGGCAATGGCGGCAGTCCCGATGGCGATGGCAGCCTGATTGCCGCGCCGCAGGGCGATTACAAGGTGCGCCCCGAGGACAAGCAGGAACAGAAGGTCGAAGGCACGGGCGATGCGAGCTTTGCCGTCAGCCAGGGCGAGCAGCCGCAGGGGCAGCTGGTCGATGCCGCAGGCGCCCCGCCGCCTCCGGGCAGCGCATTGGTGCAACTGGGTGCCTATACCAGCGAGGCGAGCGCGCTCACCGGATGGCAGACGCTGAGCCAGCGCCATGCAGTGCTGAGCGGGCTGAACCGCAGGATCGTCGAGGCGACCGTCGATGGCGGCACGGTGTTTCGGCTGAGCGCGGTGCTGGATAGCCCCGCCAGCGCCGACTCGGTATGCGATCAACTCAAGAAAGCTGGGCAAAACTGCCTCGTGGTGCGTTGATTTCATCGCCGCTATTGGCGACACTGCAGCCATGAAACCCGTAATTTTCGGCCTGGCCGGTCTGACGCTGGCGCCTGACGAGCGTGCCTTTTTCAAGAATTGCGTGCCGGCGGGCTATATCCTGTTCGGCCGCAACATCGACACCCGCGAGCAATTGCGCGCGCTGACCGACAGCCTGCGCGATATGCATGGAGATGACCGGCTGCCGATCCTGATCGATCAGGAAGGCGGGCGGGTGAGCCGGATGAAGCCGCCGCACTGGCTGTCCTTTCCCGCTGGCGGTGTGTTCGACCGTCTCTACGATGTCGCGCCTGCAAGCGCGATCGAGGCGGCGCGGATCAATGCCGAGGCACTGGCGCTCGATCTGGCCGAGGTCGGCATCACGGTCGATTGCCTGCCCTTGCTCGATGTCGCGATCCCAGGCGGCACGCCCGCTATCGGTGACCGCGCGCTGGGGCAGGAGCCGATGCGGGTCGCAGCCCTTGGGCGCGCGGTGCTCGACGGGTTGAAGCGTGGCGGAGTGCTGGGGACGATCAAGCATATGCCCGGCCATGGCCGCGCGATGGTCGACAGCCATATGGAATTGCCGCGCGTCACCGCGAGCGATGCGGAGCTCGAGCAGGATATAGCGCCGTTCCGGGCGCTGAACACCGCCGAGATCGGCATGACTGGCCATATCCTGTTCGACGCGTGGGACACCGAGCGCTGCGCGACGCATTCACCCTGGATCATCGAGAGTATCATCCGGCAGCGGATCGGCTTTGACGGGCTTCTGCTGAGCGACGATCTCGACATGAAGGCACTGGCGGGCGAGGTGCCCGACCGGGCCGCGCGCGCCGTCGCGGCGGGTTGCGACATCGCGCTCAACTGCTGGGCAAGGATGGACGAGATGATCGGCATCGTCCAAGCCCTTCCCGACATATCGGATGCCGCCCGCGTGCGGCTGGACCGCGCCCGCGCGGCAATCAACCCCGTGCAGGACTGGTCGCACCAGGCGGAGCTGATCGCCAAGCGCGATGCGTTGCTGGCATTGGTGTGACGCAGGGGTGAGCGCCCAGGACACCACCATCGCGCCGCCTGATGGCGACTATTTCTTCTTCAGCGAACCCGTGCCTGCCGCCACCGTCGCGGCCGAGGCGCTGCTGATCGATGTCGATGGCTGGGAAGGCCCGCTCGATCTGCTGCTCGATCTTGCACGGCGGCAGAAGGTCGATCTGCGGCAGATCTCGATCCTCGATCTCACCAACCAGTATCTCGGCTTTATCGAAAGCGCGACCAGCCTGAAGCTGGAACTCGCTGCCGATTATCTGGTGATGGCGGCCTGGCTCGCCTATCTCAAATCCGCGCTGCTGCTGCCCGGCGATCCGGAGGTCGAGCCCTCGCCCGAGGAACTGGCCTTGCGCCTCCAGTTGCGGCTGCAGCGGCTGGCGGCGATGCGCGAGGCGGCAGCAAGGTTGCTGGGGCGCGACCGGCTGGGCCGCGATGTGTTCGCGCACGGCCAGGGCGAGGGGCTGCGGCTGCTCACCAGGACGCGGCACGAATGCTCCCTGTTCGATCTGCTCACCGCCTATGGCCGGGTGAAGCAGCGCAGCGAGCCGGTGGTGCATATGGTGAAATCACGCCGCGTGATGACGCTGGAGGACGCGCTGGCGCGGTTGTCGCTGATGCTGGGCACTGCGATCGAATGGACCGATCTGCGCGCCTTTTTGCCCGTAGGCGCGCCAGCCGACCTCACCCGCTCGGCGACCGCATCGACCTTTCTTGCGCTGCTCGAGCTCGCGCGCCAGGGGCGCGTCGAACTGGCGCAGGAAGAAGCGTTTGCGCCCTTGAGGGCGCGCAGGACGCCATGACCACGCCCGATCCGGTGGTGCGCGCGGTCGAAGCAGCGCTGTTCGCGGCCGAGCAGCCGCAAAGCGCCGCGGACCTGGCCGCGCATATCGGGACCGATGCGGATATCCCAGGCGCGCTTGAGGCGCTGCGCAGCGATTATGCCGGGCGTGGGATCGAGCTGGTCGAACGCGGCGGGCGCTGGCATTTCCAGACCGCGCCCGACCTTGCCTGGCTGCTCCGACGCGAGACCGAACAGACCCGCAAGCTTTCTCGCGCGGCGACCGAGACGCTGGCGATCATCGCCTATCACGAACCGGTCAGCCGCGCGGAGATCGAGGCGATCCGCGGGGTACAGGTCAGCAAGGGCACCATCGACGTGCTGATGGAAGAGGGCTGGATCGCGCCAGCAGGACGCCGCGAAGTGCCCGGGCGGCCGCTGACGTTCGCCACCACGCCCGATTTCCTGACGCATTTTGGTCTCGCCAGCAGGCGCGACCTGCCGGGGCTGGAGGACCTGCGCGCGGCAGGGCTGCTCGACCCGGTCGATCTGGCGCTGGAAGGTGCGCTGGCCACAGATGGCTCTGGCGATGATTCCGGTGATGATTCTGGCGACGATGCCGACGGCTCGTCCGATGAATCCGATTCATTGCTGGAAAACAGAGGTGATCAGGCCTAGATAGCAAGCGACTTTCAGGAGAAACGCCATGGGATCCTTCTCCCTGATGCACTGGGTTATTGTGCTGATCATCGTTGTGCTGCTGTTTGGCGGCGGGCGGATTTCGTCGATCATGGGTGACGTTGCCAAGGGCATCAAGAGCTTCAAGAAGGGCATGGCCGACGATGACGAAGAGCCGGTGCAGCCCAAGCGCCCTGTCGCTCAGATCGAAGCTCCGCCGTCGCGCACCATTGATGGCACCGCCAAATCGAAAGCAGCAAGCGAAGAACGCAAGCCGGGTTGAACCCGCATTATTGTCCCGGATCAACCGCCCCCAGGCTGGCTGGAGGCAGCGTGAAGGCGTGACCATGTCATGTTAGACATTGGATCGACCGAGTTGTTGATGGTCATCATCGTGGCGATCGTCGTGATCGGCCCGAAGGACCTGCCGCGCGCGCTCTACAAGCTGGGTCAGGTCGTCGGCAAGGCCAAGGGCGTCGCGCGCCATTTCCGCACGGGCATTGACGCGATGGTCCGCGAGGTCGAGCTCGAGGAAATGGAGAAGAAGTGGAAGGCGGATAACGAGCGTATCATGCGCGAGCATGCCGCGCTGGCACCTCCCGCCACCGCCACCGCCACTGCAGCCGCCAGCAATACGCCGGAAGCCGCCCCTGCCATGCAGCCCTTGCCCCCGGCCGACCCGACGGACGCCGCGCCTGTGCCTGATTCCACCGTTACGGGGGCCACAGCCGAAGCCGCGCCGCCCGTGGTGCCCGCGACGGAAGGCGAACGATGAGCGAGCCCGAAGACGAAATCGACGCCTCGCGCGCGCCGTTGCTCGATCACCTGATCGAGTTGCGCCAGCGTCTGGTGCGCTGCGTCGTGGCGCTGCTGCTGGCGTTCGCCGTCTGCTTCTATTTCTCCGAGCATATCTTCGCGTTTCTGGTGGTGCCGCTGAAGGAAGCGTTCGGCGACGGCAACGGCCGCCTCGTCTACACCAAATTGTACGAGGCGTTCTTCGTGCAGGTGAAGGTCGCGATCTTCGCGGCGTTCTGTGTCTCGTTCCCGATCATCGCCAACCAATTGTGGGCGTTCGTCGCGCCCGGGCTGTATCGCCAGGAAAAGCGCGCGTTGCTGCCATTCATCCTGGCGACACCGCTGCTGTTCACCACCGGCGCGGCGCTGGCCTATTACATCGTGATGCCCACCGCGTTTCACTTCTTCCTGCAGTTCCAGGGCGAATCGGGCGGACTTGCAGTCGAGGCGCTGCCCAGCACCGATGCGTATCTGTCGCTGGTGATGCAGTTCATCCTCGCCTTCGGGATCAGCTTTCTGCTTCCTGTCCTGCTGATGCTGCTCAACCGCGCGGGCATCGTCTCGCGCGCGCAGTTGATCAGCGTGCGGCGCTACATGATCGTTGCCGCGTTCGTGGCCGCCGCGATCCTCACCCCGCCCGACGTCGTCTCGCAGCTCATGCTCGCGATCCCCCTGGTGCTGCTCTACGAGATCAGCATCCTTGCGATCTGGTTCACCGAGCGCAGGGCCGCCAAGGCTGCGCCGGAAGAGACAGAGGATGGGGCTGCGGCAGAGGCGCAGTCAGAGCCCGCCGAATAGGGTTCAGTCCTTGAGCGGAACCGGCGGGTCGTTGTCTGCCACTTCGGTCAGCGAACCCCCCATCTTCTCGCATTCGCCCGCCTCGGTGAACTTCCAAGCATTGCCCTGATAATCGACAGACGACGTGCCCGCGCAGCTGGTGCCGGGGCCGGCGGCGCAGTCATTCTGGTTGGCGAGTGCCACGCCGTAGCATTTCTCCTGCGCGGCAAGTTCGGTCGCGGCCTTCTCGATTGCCCGGGCGCTCGTATCCTCTGGCGTTGCAGGCTTGTCGGAAGAACAGGCCGACAATGAGGCTGTAGCGATCATCGCCGAGGCCAGCGCTGTGAGGGTGGAAATCTGCGACATGGGAATAGTGCTCCTGCGGGGCAATTGGCAGGCCTATCGCTCGCACAAGCTGCCTCCATCGTCAAACCTTTGCCCCCGCGCGGCAAAGGCGATAGAGCGCCCGGCCATGACCGAAGCCGCCCCCAGATTCGCCTTCTCGATCACCGCCCGCGACGGCAGGGCGCGGCTGGGCGAAATCGCCATGCAGCGCGGCACCATCCGCACCCCCGCCTTCATGCCTGTCGGCACCGCGGCAACGGTGAAGGGCATGAAGCCCGCCGAGGTTCGCGCGCTGGGTGCGGATATCCTATTAGGCAACACCTATCACCTGATGCTGCGCCCGGGCGCCGAACGCGTGGCGCGGCTGGGCGGGCTTCACCGGTTCATGGACTGGCCGCACCCGATTCTCACCGACAGCGGCGGCTATCAGGTGATGAGCCTGTCGGCGCTGACCAAAACCACCGAGGAGGGTGTCGCCTTCCAGAGTCATCTCGATGGCTCGCGGCACATGCTGAGTCCTGAACGCTCGATGGAAATCCAGCGGTTGCTGGGGTCGGACATCGTCATGGCGTTCGACGAACTGGTTCCCGCGACGGCGGAACGGGACGTCCAGGCGGCCGCGATGGAGCGCTCGATGCGCTGGGCGCGCCGGTCGCGCGAGGGGTTCGACAGCGGTGCCGATCATGCCGGCCGCGCGGCCCTGTTCGGCATCCAGCAGGGTTCGCTCGACGAAGGCCTGCGCCGCCAGTCGGCCGATGCACTGCGCGATATCGGTTTTGACGGCTATGCTATCGGCGGGCTTGCGGTGGGCGAAGGCCAGGAGGCAATGTTCGGCGTGCTCGATTATGCGCCGGGGCAGTTGCCCGATGACCGTCCGCGCTACCTGATGGGCGTCGGCAAACCCGATGATCTGGTCGGCGCGGTCGAACGCGGCGTCGACATGTTCGATTGTGTGCTGCCGACCCGCTCGGGCCGCAACGGCCAGGCGTTCACCTGGGACGGGCCGATCAATATTCGCAATGCCAGACATGCCGAGGACCCGTCACCGCTCGATGAGGCCTGTTGCTGCACGGCCTGCACCCGCTTCAGCCGCGCCTACCTGCACCATCTGGTGAAATCGGGCGAGATGCTGGGGGCGATGCTGATGACCGAGCACAATCTGCGCTTCTATCAGGATCTGATGGCCGCGATGCGCGCTGCCATCAGCGAGGGGCGGATGACCGCTTTCGGGCATGGGTTCCGCGAGCGATACTACGCCAGTCGAACCTAATCGGGCCTGCAAACGGTACGCGTCAGGCTGCCGCCGGTACAAACACCGGCACCGCGATCGAGATGCTCTCGAAGGCCGTGTCTCGCTCAAGCGGCGCGCGCAACTGGCGGGCGAGCCCGGTCATCACCCGGTCGATGCCGTCGGCAAGCATGTCTTCAAGCATCGGATTGGGGCCGAGCGCGGGCGATGCGATTCGCAGCTTGATCCGGGTTGGGTCGTCAGGCAGCCGGGTCGCCGATATCCGCACCGGAGCCTCGGGCCGGGTGAGATGAATCAGTTCCAGAATCTCGGTCAGCAGGAATGCGATCGGCACGCCGACATCCTGGCTGACGTGCAGATTGTCGATATCGACCATGATATCGGGCCCGTCCCCCGGTGCGCCATTGCCGCCATGCTCGAAACTACCGGCCAGCTCGCCGACCAGCGCACGCAGATTGATGCCTTCGTTGTGTTCCGTCCCGGCAAAATGGTTGCGATGCACCACCGCAAGCGCATCGACGCGGCGCTGGATCTTGCCATAGGCCAGCTTGGCCTGATCGGAATCGGCAGTGCGCGCATGCAGGTTGATCAGGCTGGCGATGATCTGCAGGTTGTTCTTGACCCGGTGATGGACCTCGCGCGTGAGCATGATCTGCTGCTTGAGGCCCTCGTCCAGCGCTTCGCGGTCGATCGAGACCTTGTGCGCGAGCGTCACGAAACCCTGATCGAGTTCCTGGATCTCGCTGGCGTTGAAGGCGGTCAGCGCCATCGGAACCAGCCGTTCCCCGGTTTCATACTGGCGCACCTTGCGCTGCAGCTGGGTCAACGGTGCAATCAGCATGTAGTTGACGACCAGCCAACCGATCACTGCAGCCGCGAGCACTGTGAGGAAGGGAATGATCTGCGCCAGAAACTCGGGCGGGGTCTGTGTGGGCCGGGCGAATCGCAGGTCCAGATTGAGGCCGGCAATGTCCCCCTGGGCAGTCATCACCGCGTTGAGCCTGCGCTCCCAGTTGGTCGGGATGCGGGTAAGCGGCAGTGCGGCTGACGAATTGCGAAGGTCGAACTGCGACAGCGGCACGTCGTCGACCGGATCGGCAAGTGCCAACAGGCTCTCGGCAGGATAGAAGGCCATCGCCCGTGCGACGGAAACCCGTCCTCGAGTCGAAAAGATCGCGGCATTGGCCTGGGGTACCAAGGTCGCCGCCGGTGACGACGCTTCGCGCCCGGCCTGGCGCAGGGTCTGCGGTACTGCACCGATCTGGCAGGCAGGCGGGCTGTTGCTGTTGGCAAACAGCAGCGCGGCGAACCGGGTCTGCTGGGGTCCCAGCTGCTCGCGCAAATTGAGACAAATCTTCGCCGGATCTTCGCCGAGCGCAATCTGCGATGCTGCGGCCCCCAGCACGGCAAGGTCGCTCTGGATCGCCGTCCGCAGGCGCACCGCGGCATCGTCGACATTCTTCTGCAGCAGGCGGTTTCGCTCTTCTGCGGCGGTATCGGCCAGGCTGCGGTTGGCGATCACCGCGCCCATCGCCAGCGGCAGAAGAGCAACTGCGAGGATCAGGAAAAGCCGCGTGCCTATCGAAAGCCGCGCCAAGGGTGCGAAGAGAGGGAGGCCAGCCCTGGTGACACTGGGCATTATTTGAGCTGCTTGAGCAGGTCCAGAAAATCGTCCGGAATGTCTTCTTCCAGTGTCCGCTGATAGACCGATTTGAGGGCATCGCCGATCAGATGAGTCTTGCCCTCCTCGGGCACGCATTGGCCGTCCTGCCCCTCGGGGGCGGCCACGGGGCCATCTGGCACAGCATGGCCAGCGGCCAAGGGCGACTTGTCGCTATTGCCGGGCCGTTCGTCGCCGGACTGATCGTCGTTGTCACGATGCACGAGCATCCCATCCCGCCTGTTGAATTTCGTCCCGAAATGGGGCTTAGCAAGCCGTCCAACCCCTGCCAAGCCCGCAAAATTCTGCGGGATCATGCATAAACGTCTCATGAGAGGAAACAAACTCGGGCGAGGATTGTTCCTTGCGTGAAGTTCTGTTTATCGCCTTTCCCCACCAACCTCGTTCCGTCCACCCTGATTTTGACACTGGGCGCCAAAGGCAATAGACACGAGCGCCATCCGATGAAGGAGTTTCAATACATGTCCCTGGGCCAGACGCTCGCTCCCCACCTACCCCTGTTGCGGCGTTACAGCCGGGCGCTTGCAGGCGACCAGCACCATGGCGATGCCTATGTAAAGGCCACGCTGCAGGCGATCATCGCCGCCCCCGATCAGTTTCCCAGCGATGTTGATGCGCGGCTTGGCCTGTACCGGGTGTTTCAGGTGATCTGGAGCTCGACTCACGACGACCGCCATGAATCAGACAGCTTCGATGCCTATCCCGATGCCGATGACGATGCCCGCCGCCTGCTCACCGAACAGCGGCTTGGCCGCATTCCGCCGATGTCGCGCCAGGCCCTGCTGCTGACCGCGATGGAGGGTTTTTCCAACGCCGATACCGCCTATCTGATGGGTCTGGATGACCGTACCGTTTCGGGACTGGTCAACGAGGCGCTCAGCGAGATCGACAGCCAGATCAAGGCCAAGGTGCTGATCATCGAGGACGAGCCGATCATCGCCATGGACATCGAGACGATCGTGCGTGATCTGGGGCATGACGTCACCGGCATCGCGGTCACCCGTGACGAGGCGGTGGAACAGGCGCGTCTGCACAAGCCGGGCCTGGTGCTGGCCGACATCCAGCTCGCCGACGACAGCTCGGGCATCGATGCCGTGGCAGACATCCTGCGCGAGATCGAGGTGCCGGTGATCTTCATCACCGCCTTCCCGGAGCGCCTTCTGACTGGCGAACGGCCTGAACCGGCATTCCTGATCACCAAGCCGTTCCATCGCAACACAGTGCGCGCAGCGATCAGCCAGGCATTGTTCTTCTTCGACGCTGAAACCGTGTAATATAGCTCCCCTAAATTAAGGGGGTCTTCGGTGTTTTTTTAAAAAGGCGGGCCTCAGGTCCGCCTTTTTTATTGCTATCCTGGCTGGAAACGTCCCAGATGCAAGCTGTTGATAATTAACATATCCGGGGAAGGACTGTGCGTGGGGTTGGAGCGATGGACAAGAAAAATCTCTGGGTCGGCTGCCGGGCTGGCTGCCGTGTGCACGCTGTGCCTGCCGGTCAGCGGCTACAGCCAGCCCGCAGGCCGCGATCTTTCGGCGATCATGGGCGCGCGACCGGAGGTTGAGGACGCCAGCCTTTCGCCCGATGGCACCAAGCTTGCCTATCTGGCCCCGGTCAATGGTCAGGGCTCCGTCTTGATGGTGGTCGATCTCGCCAAAGCGGATCGCCCGATGCGCGCGGTGTTCAAGGCGGATGGCGAGCCCAACCGGATAACCTCATGTCACTGGACGGGCAACACCCGCCTGCTGTGCAGCATCATTGCTTCGGTCAAGGTGGACAACCGGGCGACCTATGCTTCGCGGATGGTTGCTGTGGATGCTTCCGGGGGCGCGCCCAAGGTGATCAATGTGCGGCGGGGCGGTGGCGAGCGCCTGGGTCTGGCCCTGTATGGCGGCGATGTCATCGACTGGAACCCTTCGGAGGAAGGGCATGTGCTGATGATCCGCGATTATGTGCCTGAAGTCACCATCGGGACGCGCCTGGCCCAGGAGAAGGAGGGGCTCGGCGTCGATCTGGTCAACACGCGAACCATGGCCGCCAAGACGGTCGAACAGCCTGACATCGGTGCAGTCGAGTTCATCTCCGACGGGTACGGCAAGGTGCGAATCAAGGGCATGCGTACCATCCGTGATGGCTATGTGATGGAAGGAAGGCGCTATTACTATCGCACCGCCGATAGCAACAGCTGGCAACCGATGAGCGTGGTCGATACCGCCCGCGAGGGGTTCGATCCCCATGCGGTCGATGCCAAGCGCGATATCGCTTATGGCCTCAAGCGGCTGGACGGTCGGCTGGCCGCCTTCAGCATCGCGCTGGATGGCTCGGGCAAGGAAGAACTGGTGTTCGCGCACCCCCAGGTCGATATCGCGGGCTTTATCCGGGTGGGTCGCCGCGACCGGGTGATTGGCGTGCGCTATGTGACCGATATAGCGCAAGTGCATTATATCGATCCGGATATCGCCGCGATGACCGCGGCGCTGTCGAGTGCGGTGCCCGATCTTCCGCTGATCCGCGTCGTCGATACCTCGGAAGACGAGCGGAAGATGCTGATCTGGGCGGGCAGCGATACGAACCCCGGCAGCTATTTCCTTTTCGACCGCGATGCCAGGACGCTGGGCAATCTGCTTGCCGCGCGCAGCGCTCTCGATACCATGACGCTCGCTAAGATGGAGCCTGCGCGTTACAAGGCACGCGACGGCGTCGACATCCCCGGCTATTTGACGCTTCCGCCCGGCAAGACCGATGTCGCAGGGCTTCCCGCGATCGTCATGCCCCATGGCGGCCCCAGCGCGCGCGATGAATGGGGTTTCGACTGGCTAGTGCAGTTCTTCGCCCTGCGCGGCTATGCCGTGTTGCAGCCCAATTTCCGCGGGTCGGCGGGGTACGGAAGCGACTGGTTTCAGCAGAACGGCTTCCAGAGCTGGAAGACCGCGATCGGCGACATTAACGATGCCGGGCACTGGCTGATCAGCCAGGGCGCCGATGCCGGACGGCTGGCCATCTTCGGCTGGTCCTATGGCGGCTATGCCGCGCTTCAGTCCAATGTGGTGGAGCCGGACCTGTTCAAGGCCGTGGTCGCCGTCGCGCCGGTAACCGACCTGGAAAAGCTGAAATCGGATCGCCAGGGATGGTCGGACTTTGTGCAGGTGAGCCGCTATGTGGGGGCCGGGCCGCATATCAAGGAAGGCTCACCCGCGCGCAACGCGGAGGCATTCAAGGCACCTGTGCTGATGTTTCATGGCGATATCGACCGCAACGTCGATGTGGGTCACGCCAGGTTGATGGATTCGCGGTTGCGCAGCGCGGGCAAGGCCTCAGAAATGCACATTTTCGAGAATCGTGATCATTATCTGACGGACAGCGTGGTTCGCACTAAAATGCTGGCGGCCAGTGCGGCCTTCATCGAAAAGGCATTTGCCGGGCCCTGATTGGGACGGCGGGGCCGCACAAATAAAAAAGGCGGGCCGTGCGGCCCGCCTTTTTCGTATGCGTTGGGTATGAAACCGATCAGCGCGAATAGAATTCGACGACCAGATTGGGTTCCATCTTCACCGGATAAGGCACTTCGTCCA
>JBKBTF010000027.1:0-43782 GCA_046291395.1 Blastomonas sp.
CCGAGGATACGCTGGCGCGGCTGGCCACTTATGACAGCGTCCAGCCGCAGATCTGGATCAGCCGTGCTTCGCCCGAGGCGCTGGTCGAGGCCGCGCGCGGCATCGATGCGCGGATCGCGGCGGGCGAGAAACTGCCGCTGGCGGGCGTGCCGTTCGCGGTGAAGGACAATATCGACGTCGCCGGCTTCGAGACGACGGCGGCGTGCCCTGCGTTCGCTTATGCCCCCGAGGCCTCTGCGACGGTGGTCGAGCGGCTGCTGGCGGCAGGCGCCCTGTGTGTCGGCAAGACCAATCTCGACCAGTTCGCCACTGGATTGAACGGCACGCGCAGCCCCTATGGGAGCCCGCGCAACGCCTACAACCTCGCCTATGTCAGCGGCGGATCGAGCTCGGGATCGTCGAGCGCGGTGGCGGCCGGGCTGGTCGCTTTCGCGCTGGGCACCGACACTGCAGGGTCGGGCCGGGTCCCGGCGGCGTTCCAGCATCTGATCGGCTTCAAGCCCAGCAAGGGCCGCTGGAGCAACCGCGGCGTCGTGCCTGCGTGCCGCACGCTCGATTGCGTCACGGTGTTTACCGACGATACCCGGGACGCACGGCTGATCGATGGCGTGGTCGCAGGCTTCGATGCGGCCGACGCTTATTCCAAGCCGCTCGCTGATCGTTCGATCGCGCGCAAGACCATCGGCGTCCCGCGTCGCGACCAAAGGGTGTTCTTCGGCGATCTCGAAGCCGAATATCTCTACGACCGCGCGGTTGAAAAGCTTAGCCAGCTCGGGAAGATCGTCGAGATTGACTACGCCCCGCTGCAGGAGGCGGCGCAATTGCTCTACAGCGGCCCGTGGGTGGCAGAGCGCACCGCGGCGATAGATAACCTCCTCGCCAGCAACCCCGATGCGATCGATCCCACCGTGCGCGAGATCGTCTCGGCGGGGCTGAAAACGCGCGCAGTCGACCTGTTCAACGGCATCTATCGGCTCGCCGAACTCAAGCGCCACGCCGACACTTTGTGGCAGAGCATCGACCTGATGGCTTTTCCCACCACCGGCACCACCTACCGCGTCGCCGAACTCGCCGCCGCGCCGATCGCGCTCAACAGCGCGCTGGGGTTCTACACCAACTTCGTCAACCTGCTCGATATGGCAGCACTTGCCATCCCCGCCGGCACCCGCGCCAACGCCACCGGTTTCGGCATCACGCTGATCGGCCCGGCGGATACCGACCGCGCGCTGCTTGATGTCGCGGACGATTATCTTTCGGTGGCGGAACTTGCTCCGCCACCCCCGCTCGATCTGGAGGGCAAAATGCAGACCGTGAAACTGGCCGTCGTTGGCGCACATCTCAAGGACATGCCGCTGCACTGGCAGCTCACCTCGCGCGACGCGGCCTTCGTCGGCGCGTTTCAGACCGCGCCCGAATACCGGCTGTATGCGATCGCCAACAGCACGCCGCCCAAGCCTGCCCTGGTGCACAGCCCCGAAGGCGCTGCGATCGCGGTGGAGGTCTATGAACTGGGCGTCGCCGAATTCGGCAGCTTCGTGGTCGAGGTGCCGCCGCCGCTGGCGATCGGCACGGTGACGCTGGCGGACGGAACCTCAGTCAAGGGCTTCGTCGCCGAGCCGCGCGCGCTGACCGGGGCCGAGGACATCACCCATCTGGGCGGATGGCGGGCGTATATCGCGCAAATGACCTGATTTTTCTTCAAGATACGAAAGGGCAGACGATGCAGAAACTCCGCATGACGGCCGCAGCAGTTGCAGCGGGGCTATCTGCGCTCTCGCCAATGGCGCAGGCCCATCCCGAACAGGTGATCGATGTGCCCGGCTTTGCCGATTTCCTCGCGGTCGATGGGGACAGCGTCTGGACGACCAACGATGGCCGGGTAGAACGCTGGTCGCGCAAGGGCAAGATCGCGGGCGTCGCGATGTCCAAGCCCTGCGGCGCGATGGCGATCTTGGACGGATCCTTGTGGGTCGCCGATTGCAAGGAGAATGCGCTCGTCCGCATCGACACGAAGACCGCTCAGAAAACCTCGACAATTCCGACCGGTCTCGCCAGCACGGGCGAGCTCAACGTGGTCGCAGGGGCAGGATCGATCTGGGTGGCGAGCGACAATGTCGCGGGCAAGGTTGCGCGCGTCGATCCCGCGACCAACACGGTCATAGCGACAATCACGGTCAGCCCCGGCACGTGGTATCTCGCCTTCGGCTTTGGTTCGGTATGGGCGGTGAGCAGCCAGAGCCAGACGATCCAGCGCATCGACCCTGCGACCAACACCGTCACGAAGACAACTTCGTTGGGGAAGATTCCCGGGTTTCTCACGGCGGGTGAAGGCGCGGTGTGGGTGCAGGAGCAGGGCGATGGCACGGTCGCGAAGATCCACCCCGAAACGGGCGACGTGCTGGGCCGGGTGAAGGTCGGCGCGGTGCTCAAATATGGCGATATCGATACCGGGGCCGGCATGGTGTGGCTGCGCACCACCGAGGACCAGACATTCGTCGCGATCGACCCGAAGACGCTTGAGGTCGTCGCAAGGCTTGGCAAGGCCGAGGGCAGCGGCGCGCTGCGCTATGTGGCGTCCGGGGCCGAGACCGGGCTGTGGACGTCGGCGCACGACGTGCACACGCTGACCTGGTGGCCCGAGCCGATCCTGACTGCAGCCAGGTAACCCGCTCGCGACCGGGGCTCCCGGTCGCGAAACAGGAGACCATATTCAGCGCAAAGCTGCGACCTGCGTGGCCGAGGTTCCGGGCGCGCGAGCGAGCCTGGCTTCGATTTGCGAGCGCACATCGGCAGCGACCAGAGTGCGGCATTCCTGCGCCTTGGCATGGGCGGACAGATGGACGCTGGCAAGGTTCTCGCCGCACACTGCGCGAGCGGCCTGGTCGACGCGGATCGCGAGACGCTGCTGGCCATCGGCGGTGGAGAGGTCAAGGTCTTGAAGATTCAGGATGGCCTTGTCCTTGGCGAAGGGGTTTTCGGCAGTGGAATTTTCAGATGCGGCTGCGCCACCGGCCGAGAGGGCGAAGGCGACAGTGGCGAGCGCCAAAAGGCCTGTTTTCATGGGTCATCTCCTTGCGTGAAACGGATGCGGCTCTTCGGCCGCTGCCGTACGATATAGCGCCAGGCGATGAAACTTTCAATATAATGCGCAAAGTTGTTCTTTTATTACTTTGCTCTAACGCCGTTATTACTTCACGCGAACCACGAGCATGGCGAGATCGCGCTTGGGGCCAAGCATTCCGACTGGCAATCTGGGTTCATGGGCCACCGGGCCGACCTCGACCGAAATGGATTGGGCATGGGGCGCGGACCAGGCGCGAACCGTCGCAACCGGCACGCGCACGCGCCATTTGCGCGTGCCCGTGACATCGACCTGATGGCCATTGATGCGGACCGGGTCCAAGCCATCGTCGCGCTTGCCCGTGACCAGCAGGCAGCTTTGCGATCCGCAGCCGACCAGCCGCGTCGCGGGCGCATCGGCGGCCATGGCGGGAGCAGCCAGCGCGAGCGTCGGGCTCAGCGCCAGCAGGGCGAATCGCATCATGGGCAGATTGCTCCGTGTCATTCGATCGGGATTCCCTCTTGGTCAAAGAACCGCCGGACGGGCTCGAGAACCTCGGCGTGCCGTTTCCAGCGGGCGACCGAGTCGGTGTAGATCGGGCGGCGCACCTGTGCGGCGCTGGGGGTCGAAACCGGAGCCGAATTGGTATGGAAGGCGAGGCAGTCGTCCGACCAGTCGAGCCCGATATGGTCGAGCAGGCGGCGGGTCTGCCCTTCCTGATCGGCGATCAGATCCTCGTATGCCACTTCCAGCACGCGCCCGGGCATTTCGCGCGCCCACAGCGCCATCAGACGGTCGAAGCGGACATAATAGGCCGCAATATCGAGCAGGTCATAGCTATAGTCGTAATAACGCGAGCTGACCGCGAACAGGTTGCGGAAATTGGCGAGCACCGTGTCCATCGGGTGCCGGCGCAGGCACACGATTCTGGCATTGGGCAGCGCCTTGGCGATGAACCCGGCATACTGGAAGTTACCGGGAAACTTGTCAGTGAAGCGCAACGCGGGGTCGCGCCGGTGATGGCTGGCGCGCTGCAGATAATCCCGGCCGATTCCGCCCATGTCGGCGAGCGGAGCGGCCGCAATCGTTTCAGGGTCCAGCACCGTCCGGCTGCGCGTGCCCGACGCGGCCTTCACCGCCAGCGGCATCGCCTGCAGTTCGCCAGTGCTTTCGACACCGGGGTGGGAGGACACGATGCGGTCGACCAATGTGGTGCCGGTGCGCGGCATGCCGATGATGAAGATCGGTGCCTCGGACGAAGCGCGCGCGGCGGATGCGGCGCGCAACAGGGGCGAGCTCGCCTCGATCGCATCGAACGCGGCCGCATCGCGCGCGAAGCTGTAATCGAGCGTGCGCCGGTGCTCGCCATTGGTGGCGCACAGGATGTCGAGCGCCTGGTCGGGTTCGCCGACGTCCTCAAGTTCCTTGGCCAGCGCATAGCCCAGCAGCAGCCGGTCGCGCCCGTCCTGCGCGCGCGCATGGGTCTGGCCCAGCCGCGCGACATGGTTGCGCGCCGCGCTCTGCTTGCGCAGGCTGGAGAGCAGATGGTGCGCGCGGGCATGGCCGGGGGCCATGGCGATCAGCGCCTCGAGCGCGGCTTCTGCCTGGTCGACCCTTCCCAGGAAATTCAGCGTGACCGCATGATTATAGCGATACTCGCTGTTGTCGGGGCACAGCCGCACCGCCTCTGCGAAATGCGCCAGGGCTGCGGCGTGGTCGCCCAGCCGGGCATAGACGCAGCCCATGGTGTCGCGGCTGAGCGCATCGGCCGGAGGTGCGAGTTCAGCTGCGCGCAGCGTGGCCGCGGCGTCCCCGTCGCGCCGGACAAGGCAGAACAATTTGGCGAGATGCGCGCGATATTCGCCCCGCGGGTCGAGCGCCACTGCGCGGACCAGATGCTGGAGGCCGGCCTGGACCCGGCCCGCCGTCGATGCGGCCACGCCCAGCAGAAAATGCGCTTCGGCGTCTCCGGGGTTGTCGTTGAGCATCGCCGCTGCGACCGTGTGCGTCGCCTGCAGGTCGCCCTGCGCCAGCGCGTGTCGCGCCGCATCGATCCGCCGGGACCGCGTTGCGATCATGCCGCCGTAGCGCCCCCGGCCGAGGTGTTGTCCTGGCCGCTTTGAGGTATCGCAGGCTCGGCCGCAGCGGCCTTGCCCGCCCTGACCCGGTGCATCAGCGGCACGAAGGGAAACACCGTCTGCTCCCAGATCGACAGCCGCCTGCGATCGTCCTGCCCCACCAGCACGCCCTCGCCTTCGCGATAGGTGCCGAAGATGCGGTCGAGCAGGATCAACGAATTGCCGAAATTGCAGCGGGTCGCTTCATAATCGGTCGAATGGTGCAGGCTGTGATGGCGGATGGTGGTGAAGAAGAACGAGTACCAGACCGGCGGGTCCGACTTCACATTGGCATGGGCGAAGGTGGCGATGACGTTGAGCGTGTTGAGTCCGGCAAACAGCGCGGTGGTCTCGAAATCGAACAATGCCAGCACGCTGAGGCTGATCAGGAACAATTCGATCGGGTTGCCGACCGCCCCCTTGGCGGCGTTGAGTTGGGTAAGATGATGGTGCGGCGCATGCGTCAGCCAGAACGGCGTCGAATTGTGCATCAACCGGTGCATCCAGTACTGGCCGAATTCCAGGATGACGACGACCATCATCACCTGCACCAGCCACGGCACGTGCACCATCCATTGCGTCGAGATGCCGAGCGCGTCCTTCGCCGCCAGCAGCGGGTCTTCGGCCAGCGTCTTGCTCAGCCAGGCAATGACCGTGGCGCTGAGCACCACATAGAACAGATCGGTGAAAAACTCCTGTCGGTTCATCCGCCAGCCCGCGTGCCGCTCGTGCACGAACTCGAGCAGCAAGACGATCAGCACTATCGCAGAAGACGTGACGATCAGCGTCCAGGGATAATCGACAATCGTCCGGGGCGCGTAGGCCCAGAACAGCAGCACCATCGCGATCATCGCGGGCGGGACGAGGTTGAAAACCCTGTCCTTGAAGGGCGTTGGGGTGATGAGAGTCGTCGACATGTCGCAGCTCCGTTCTTGCACGAAAGTCTGCGTTGCGCTGCGTCATCAAGGCAGGGGTAAATTCCCGATGAAAGGCATAGATACCGTCTATGCCATGCGCAGCGCGCGCACCCTGCGGAACACCTCGTCCCAGAACAGCTGCGTCGCGGTGTCGCGCGCCGGATCGGTGCGGGCGAGCAGGTAGATGTCGTAAAACGGCTCGACATCGGCGTGCAGCAAAGGCCAAAGCCTGCCCTTGGCCACCGCATCCTCCGCCGCCAATACGGGCAGGAAGCCGATGCCTACTCCCAGCGTGATCAGCCGCTGGGCCTCGTTGATGTCCTCGGCCAGGCCACTCACCCGGGTGCCCAGCCGGTTGCGTCGCCGCAGATTGCGGATCAGTTCGATTTCGTCATCGCCGGTCAGAACGAACTGCTCGTCCTTGAGCTCGATCAGGCGGCTGACGCGACGGCCGAAATAGGGGCTGATGCGCGAGCAATAGAGCTGTTGCCGTTCGACCAGCAATGGTTCGTACATCAGGCTGCCACGTACCGAACTGTCATAGCTCACGCCGATCTCGACCTCGCCCTGTTCGAGCGCATCGAGCACCTGCCGCCAGGGCGAGACGCGGATTTCTATATGGATATCCGGATTGCGCCGGTGAAAGCTGGCGATCGCCTCGTCGAATTCGGCCGAAACGAGGCCCGAGACGATCTGGATGCGGACATAGCCTTCGACTCTTTTGGTCGCCTGCGCGATCTGGTGCGGCATCATCCGCGCCGATTCGAGCATGTCCTCGCACAGCGCCATCATCGCCTTGCCCGCTGCCGTCATCTCGACACCCGTGGCGGTGCGGTGCAGCAATGTCGTGCCGACATGATCTTCCAGCCGCTTGAGCGCTGCGCTGATGCTCGGCTGCTGGCGGTTGAGCTGGCGAGCGGCCGCCCCGATGCCGCCTGCCCGGACGATATCGACAAAGGTGCGCATCAGGTTCCAGTCGACCCGGCTGGCGAACTTCTTGTCGATCAGGGGCACGCGGTCGCTCATCCCGGATAGTCCTTTAGTTGGGTTGGGCGGATCATAGATCAAATCAATGGGATTAGGGAAGAGAGTGCTTGTGCGGCTATGCCTTGCCCGCTTGCCTTGCAATCGTGAAGCCGCCGCGCCAAGGTCCGGGCCGATGCCCGCCGATACCGATCTGGAAACCATCCTGCTGGGACCGGTGCTTGCCGAGCGCAGCTGCGGCGACTGCACTGCCTGCTGCACCGTGTTGACCGTCGACACCCCTGATCTCAAGAAACCGGCAGGAACGCCGTGTGCCAAGTTGACGGCGCAGGGATGTAGCATCCACGCCGAGCGCCCGCATATCTGCCGGACATGGTTCTGCGCCTGGCGCCGGGTGGCCGCGATGCCGGAAGACGCGCGGCCGGACCGGTCTGGGCTGCTGGTCTCGGTCAACTTCGTGCGCGCGCCGCGCAACGCGCTGGAAGCCGTATCGCTCAATGTCAGGGCTATCAGGGACCAGAACGGGATCGACCCGGCGCTCACCCAGAGGCTGCTGGACAGCCTGTGCGACGAATTGGTCGCGGTGTGGTACAGCGACGGCGCGAAAAAGATGCTGCTCCATCCGGAGAACGATGTCGCCCGGGCCGTGCTCTCGGGGACCGCCCCGCCGCCGCATCTGGCGCAGGAGGTCGCGGCCTGGCGGGAGCGTTATGCTGCGTTTCTGACCACAAGCTAGCGCAGTATCCCGGGCGGGGAAAAGCCTTGCAGCGCAGAAGACGGAAATGGTGCACCCGACTGGATTCGAACCAGTGGCCTCTGCCTTCGGAGGGCAGCGCTCTATCCAGCTGAGCTACGGGTGCGTCTGGCCAAGGCGCCAGCCCTTAGCAAGCCATCTGCATCGCCGCCAGCCCCTTTGTGCGGCGATGATTGACCCGGCGGCCTCAGCGGCGCTATAGCTGCGGTCTGCAAGCTGGCGGCCCTTTTGACGGGGTCGCCTTTTCTGTTTGGCGCAGCGGCCCCCTGCGTCATGCCCGGCTTGCCCGACACAAACGGGGCCATGCAAGAAGGACAAGGCCGCCATGACGATCACGCCGCTTATGCCCGTATACCCCCGGTGCGATGTTCGCCCGGTGCGTGGCGAAGGCTGTTATCTGATCGGAGAGCGTGGCGAGCGATATCTGGACTTTGCCAGCGGCATCGCGGTCAACCTGCTGGGCCATGGCCATCCGCATCTCACCAAGGCGATCCAGAAACAGGCAGAGACGTTGATTCACGTCTCCAACCTCTATGGCAGCCCACAAGGTGAGCATCTGGCGCAGCGGCTGGTCGATTCGACCTTTGCCGACACCGTGTTCTTCACCAATTCGGGTGCCGAGGCGGTCGAGTGCGCGATCAAGACCGCGCGCGCCTATCACCAGAGCGAGGGCGGCGACGCCAACCGCACGGTGCTGATCACCTTCAAGAACGCCTTTCACGGCCGGACGATGGCGACGATCAGCGCGTCGAACCAGGAAAAGATGCACAAGGGCTTTGCGCCGTTGCTTCCGGGTTTCCGCTATGTCGATTTCGATGATCTTGAAGGCGCCAAGGCTGCGCTCGGCCCCGATGTCGCGGGCTTCCTGGTCGAGCCGGTGCAGGGCGAGGGCGGGGTCCGCCCAGCCAGCCGCGAGTTCATGCAGGGATTGCGCGCGTTGTGCGACGAGCACGACCTGATGCTGGTGCTCGACGAGGTGCAGTGCGGCGTTGCGCGCACCGGAACGCTCTATGCCTATGAACAGTACGGGATCGAGCCCGACATCCTGGCGACGGCGAAAGGCATCGGCGGCGGCTTCCCGATGGGCGCGTGCCTCGCCACCGAAAAGGCGGCGCGCGGCATGGTCGCCGGCACGCACGGATCGACCTATGGCGGCAATCCGCTGGCGATGGCGGCGGGCGAGGCGGTGCTCGATGTCGTCGACAATCCCGAATTCCTCGAGCACGTCCGCACGATGAGCGAGCGTCTGCGCGGTGCGCTGGAGCAATTGATGCCCAATCATGATGGCATCTTCGATTCGGTGCGAGGCATGGGGCTGATGCTCGGGCTCAAGCTCAAGCCGGCGGTCGAGGCACGTGCCTTTGTGGCGCATCTGCGCGATCATCATGGATTGCTGACCGTGGCTGCGGGTGAGAATGTGGTGCGTATCCTGCCGCCGCTGATCATCGAGCAGACCCATGTCGACGAATTCATCGAACGCCTGTCCGCAGGCGCGCGAGAGTTTGCGGTGCCGGTGGCTGCTTGACGTAACAATCCTCCCCCCTGGCGGGGGAGGATAGGAAGCCTTGGCGCCGCAGGCGCCTAGGCGAACTTGGAGAGGGAGGGGCGGTTGCACTCACCCTCTCCCAGCTGCGACTAGGACCTTTCAGGCCCAAGTCTTCGCAACCCTCTCCCGTCAAGGGAGAGGGGGGAAGGACCACAATGACCCGTCATTTCCTGAACTTGTCCGATGCCGGACACGATGCCATCGCCGCGATGCTCAACGACGCGCTCGACCGCAAGTCGGTGCGCCACGGCTGGCCGCGCGGCAAGGCCGATCCCGACATGCCACTCGAAGGCCACACTCTCGCGATGGTGTTCGAGAAGAACTCAACCCGCACCCGCGTCTCGTTCGACATGGCGATTCGCCAGCTCGGCGGCACCAGCCTGGTTCTCGATTCGGGCAGCACCCAATTGGGCCGGGGCGAGAGCGTCGCCGATACCGCGCGCGTGCTGTCGCGGATGTGCGATGCGATCATGATCAGGACCGATGACCATGCCAAGATCGAGGCGATGGCGCAGTTCGCCACCGTGCCCGTGATCAACGGCCTGACCGACCTGTCGCACCCGTGCCAGATCGTCGCGGACCTTCTGACCATCATCGAGCATCGCAAGGCGCTGCCCGGGCTGGTGGTCGCGTGGCTGGGCGATGGCAACAATGTGCTCCATTCGATCATCGAGGCGGCGGGGCTGATGATGTTCACCGTACGCATCGGCTGTCCGACCGGTTATGATCCGGATGATGGCTTCATCGCGCGGGCGCAGGCGGCAGGTGGCACGATCAGCCTGCACCGCAGCGCTGCCGAAGCGGCGGCCGGGGCTGATGTCATCGTCACCGACACCTGGATTTCAATGGGACAGGACCATGCCGATGCCAAGCTGCAGGCGATGCTGCCGTTTCAGGTCAACGATGCGCTGATGGCGCTGGCCAAGCCCGATGCGCTGTTCCTGCACTGCCTGCCGGCGCATCGCGAGGAAGAGGTGACGACCAGCGTCATCGACGGTCCGCAATCGGTGGTGTGGGACGAGGCCGAAAACCGGTTGCACGCGCAGAAATCAGTGCTGCGCTGGGTGTTTCACCAGATCTGATACAAAAAAACCCCGGGGCATCGCGCTCCGGGGCTTTTTGCAGTGCTCGACGCCTGATCAGCTGGTGATCAGGTCGCTATGCTTCTCGGTCAGTGCGAACGCCTTTTCGTACCATTCCGATCCCGGATAGTTTGCGCCGAGCACCGCTGCGGACCGCTTGGCTTCCTGCGGGATGCCGAGTGCCAGATAGCATTCGGTCAGGCGATAGAGTGCCTCTGCGGTGTGGCTGGTGGTCTGATATTTGTCGACGACCTCGCGGAAGCGCAGCGTCGCAGCCAGCCAGTTGGAGCTGCGCTGGTAATAGCGGCCGATTTCCATTTCCTTGCCGGCAAGGTGATCGTTGACCAGATCGACCTTGAGCCGCGCGTCCGAGGCATAGCGCGTGTTGGGATAGCGCCGCATCACTTCGCCCAGCGACGCGAGCGCCTGCTGGGTGATCTTCTGGTCGCGGGTGACGTCGCTGATCTGCTCGTAATAATTGAGCGAGATCAGGTAGTAGGCGTAAGGCGCATCCTTGTTGCCCGGATGGATCGCAAGGAAGCGCTGCGCCGACTGGATCGACTTGTTATGATCCTTGGCGAGGTAGTAGCTGAACGCGCTCATCAGCTGCGCGCGGCGCGCCCAGGGCGAATAGGGGTGCTGGCGCTCGACCTCGTCGAACAGCTCGGCCGCGATCTTGTTCTGGCCGCGATCGAGCCGGTCCTTCGCTGCCATATACAGGGTGCTGACATCGCGCGCGATGTAGTTGGTGTTGACCTTGTTCTTGCCGCTCGCGCAGCCGGAAAGCAGTGCGAGCGCGCCCGCGCTTGCCAGAGCCAGTTTGATCGCCTTGTTCATGGCCGCAACCCTTATCGGCTAAGCACCCCTGCGCCAAGCGCAAATCAAGCGGGGCGGCGAGGATTCGCCTTGTCGCCAGATCGCTAGATTTTGCAGCCTGTATCGCCCATGAACCGTCCCAAGCCGCCGGGACACGGATCAGAAGCTGCCGTTGACATCGAGCGACAGGACCGGACCGAAGAACCGGTCCCGATCCTCGACGAACGCCACCGGGCCATCGCGCCTGCCGACATAGAATGTGCGGCGGAAGGCCTCGTTGGTGCCGATCAGGTTGGACACCCCCAACCGGACCGTCATGCCGCGAACGTTCTTGTTCTCGACATAAAGGCGCAGATCGCCACCATTGATCGGGAATTCGGCCAGCTGGCTCAGCCGGACCTCGTCGGCGCGGCTGAAATCGGAATAGCTGCCGCCGACCGCCCAGTCGCCCCCGGGGATGTCATAGCGCATCTCGGCGCTGAACTCGTGGATGGTGTCGCCCGAGATGCGCCGCCTGATTCCGGTGAGCGGATCGGGCAGGCTGCTCTTGCGGTAGGTGTAATCGATATCGAATCGCACCCCGGTCCAGCCGATGACGTCCATCTTGAACGTGCTGTCGAGCGACACGCCCCAGATGGTGGCGCTTTCGATATTGCCGGGTGCTTCGCCGTCAGAGCCGATCGGCACCTGATCGACGATGTCCTCGACAAGGTTGACGAACGCCTTGGCGTTGATCGATCCCAGCGCGCCCAGATTCTGCGTCGCCTGGAAATCGACGTTCCAGCTCTGCTGCGGCACCAGATCGGGGTTGCCGCTGTTCTGGTTCTCCGCGCCCAGATCGGCCGAAGCGACGAAATCGAAGAAGTTGAGCTGTCCGACATCGCGCTGCAATCTCAGGCTCAGGTCGAGCCTCGGGGTCGCTTTCCAGGCCAGCGCCACGAAACCCTTGGGGCGAATGAAGCTGCGCGTCAGCCCGCCCGCGCCGCTCTGCATGATCTGCGAATATTCCCCGCCCAGCGACGTCTGCAGCGTGAGGGTGGGTGACAGCGGGCGGCCATAGCTGAGGCCAACCTCGGCGCGCTTCTCCTCCACCACCGCGTCCGAACCGGGCAGGGGAACCGGTACGAAGGTTCCGGAGGTGTCGAGCAGCGCCAGCTCGGCGCGGGTATCGAGTTTGTTGATCGCGCCCTCCAGGCTGAACTGCCAGTCGGCCTTGCCTGTCTTCCAGCCATATTCAGCGCGCGCGATGGTCTCGGTCTCGTCGATCACGGTGGCCAGGCTGTTGCCCTCGCGCGGGCGACCATCCTCGAAGTCGAGGAAGATGCGGGTGAAGAACGGGCTGTGCTCGAACCGGCGAAGGCCGATCAGCTTGAGGTTCCCGCCCCACAGGGGGAAGACGTAGTCGCCGCCGATCTCGTAATTATACTCCTTCTCGGTCTCCAGATAATCGCGGTCGCGCACCACCTCGCCATCGGAATCTTCGGTGATGCGGACCCAGGGGCGTTCGAACGAGAGGTTGAGATTGCCGATCTGGCCGCTGTCACCGGTGTATTTGATGCCTGCTGCGATCCGCGGCTGGTCGCCGTTGACGTACAGCTTTTCATAGCGCCGATCGGTCACCAGCCCCGCCGCGTCGAGCACCCGCTCGGTGCCCGCGTTGCCGTTGCGAAAGCTGTCGTTGGAGAGGCTGAGCGTATAGGCGATCTTCCCCGCCTTGCCGCTGATCGAGACCTCTCCGTCCAGATATTGCGGATCGGTGTGGCGGAAGCGGACCCTCGGGCTCCAGCGGAACTGCCCGGTCAGGCTGTCGACCTTGCTGACGATATTGACGACCTGCCCGGTCAGGCCCGGCAGGTTCAGGGTTGCGCCATCGATCAGCTCGATGCGGATCACGTTGCTGGCGCCGATCCGCCCGAGTTCCGACACCACATCGTTGCTCTTGCCCGAAAAGCGCTCGCCGTTGATCAGCACGTTGCTCCCGGCCTGGCCGAGGCCGCGCCTATCCTCGCCCTGGTCGATCGAAAAGCCGGGGATCTGACGGACCATGTCAAGCGCGGTGCGCGGGGCGAACCGCTCGAAATATCCAGGATCGAAGCTGCGCAGTGGCGTCGTTGCGCCGAGGCCAGGTGTCGGTGCCGGAGTGTCCTGCGCCATGCCCGCCCCCGGCGTGCACAGCCATGCGGCCAGAGCGACGGATGCAAGCAAATGGTGTGTCACGGATTTCCCCCAGACGGGTTAAGCACGCTGACATGCGCTCTCAACTACACCCGTAGTCGTTCTGTGTGACCAAGCCCTCGCTTTGCGGCATCGGCTTCGACCGGCGAACGATCCTGTTCGACCAAATGCAACTGGGCCTGGATCGCGCAATCCCGTTTACCGCCACGCAGATGGCGGTTAAGACCGGGATATGGGCCTGGGGCCAGGGGGAAGGATGCGACATGGATCCGCATGACATTATCGAACATCGCCCGATCGAGAACCGGCCGGGAACGCGGCGCATGGAGGGCCTGCCTCGGATCGAGTTCCGCTCGTCGACCTTTGCCTGGCTGTTCCAATCGGGGACGGGCTGGATCATTCTGGCGCTGAGCGCCGCAGTGATGGCGGGCGGAGCCTATGCCGGATACTGGTGGCAGACGCTTGTCGTGCTGGCAGTGGTGCTGGGCGTCTATATCGCCTGGACCCATCTGGAAAACCGCACCAGCCTGTTCTGGATCGACGACCAGAGGCTGTTCATGCGCCGCGGCATATTGATGCGCAGCGAGGAAGAGATCGAGCTGTACCGGATCAAGGATGTGAAGGTGTCGTTCTCGGTTATCCAGCAGATGTTCAACGCCGGCACGGTGCAGATCACCTCGTCGGATGCCAGCGGTTCGCTCAAGCCCGTGGCGCCCATCGGGCGGACGTCGATCATCGTCACCCATGTGCGCCACGCCCGCGCGATCCGCGCCGAGCTGCGCGACCGGGTGGAGGCGATCCGCCAGAAGCGCGGCGTGCGCGAATTCGATCTTGGCTGACAGGGAAACATCATGACATTGAAGACGTTCGGCCTTGCCGCGGCCACCGCCATGCTGGCCTTTGCCACGCCCGCTTTCGCCAAGCTTTCCTCCCAGGAAGCGAAGATGGTCGAGGCGGTTGATGCCGGCCATGATCGCTGGATCGGCGTGCTCGAGACGATCACGCGGCAGAACAGCGGCAGCCGCAACATCGCCGGGGTGAAGAAAGTCGGCGAGATGGTGACCCCCGAGCTCGAGAAGCTGGGCTTCAAGGTCGAATGGGTGGACCAGAGCGCCGCCAAGCGTTCGGGCCACCTGATCGCAACGCGCCCCGGTCGCCCCGGCAGCACCAAGATGCTGCTGATCGGCCATCTCGACACCGTGTTCGAACCCGATTCGCCGTTCCAGAACGTCCGGCGGATCGATGCCAACACGCTCGAGGGCCCGGGGATCGAGGACAACAAGGGCGGCGTCGTGACGATGTTCGCTGCGCTTGAGGCGATGCAGGCGGCGGGCACCTTGTCGGCGGCGACGATCACTATCGTGCTGACCGGCGACGAGGAGGATGCGGGCGATCCGATCGACATCGCGCGCGCGGACCTGATCAAATGGGGCCAATGGGCCGATGTCGCGCTCGATTTCGAGGGGCTGAGCCGCGAGGACGGCAAGGACATGGGCGCGATCGCACGGCGTTCCTCCTACAGTTGGCAGGTCAACGCCACCGGCAAGGAGGGCCACAGCTCGGGGATTTTCTCCGCCAGCGCAGGCCATGGCGCGATCTACGAACTCGCGCGGATCATCCACCGCTTCCATGAAGAGCTGCCCGAGGACAAACTGACCTTCAACGTCGGGCTGATCGCGGGCGGATCGGTGGCGCAGCTCGATGCCGACCTCGTTCGCGCGCAGGCCGCGGGCAAGACCAACATCATCCCCGCGCTCGCGGTGGCGCGCGGCGATTTCCGTACGCTGAGCGACGAACAGTCCGAGCGGGTCAAGGCCAGGATGCAGGCGATCGTGGCGCAGCATTTGCCGGGCACCAGTGCCGAGATCGTGTTCGAACAGGGCTATCCCCCGATGGCGCCGACCGAAGGCAACCGCGGCCTGCTCCGCCGCCTCAACGTCATCAACGCCGACCTGGGCCTTGAACAGATGGCCGAACTCGACCCCTTGAAGCGCGGCGCGGGCGATATCTCGTTCGTCGCACGCTATGTCGACGGGCTGGTCGGCATGGGCCCCGCCGGCGACGGCGCGCACGCCCCGGGAGAGACGGTCGATTTGCCGAGCATCAAGCGCCAGGCGAAAAGGGCGGCGATCCTGATGACGCGGTTGTCGATGGAGAAGAGGTGAGGGGTGGGTTTGGTGCTCAAAACGGCAAGTTACATCCCGTCGCTTATATCCGCTCCACCTCCGCGCTCCGGAATTCCCTGACGATTGCGACTGTCCATAACGATGTGCAGCACCACGATGGTTGCGAAAACACCAAATGCGGAAAAGGCTTCCGTGCTTTTAGCATTACCAATTGCAGCGCAGTACACGATAAAAAACCATGCGGGAAAGCCCACTAGCACTGTCACGCCCTTTATCCAGAGCGGCAAGGGCTGCCACCAGTGCCCAAACGGTTGCGATATTTTCATGGGCAGAAGCTAGCTTAATCAGCTAATGACGGCAAAGGGGTCGCTTGCAAGGTGACATGTTTGTTCTGCGAGGCCCCAAAAGCTGCCCCACCCCGCTCAGCCTGAGCTTGTCGAAGGCCCTGCTGTACGGCCAGCGTGGGCGCGGGTCCTTCGACTTCGCGGGCTAAAGCCCGCGGCTCAGGATGAGCGGAGGTGGTTAGGGATGGCCACTTCCCGCTTGCCTGCGAAGGCAGGCATCCATCTCCTGCCATGGCGTCTGGATGCGACCGTCAGGAGATGGGCCCCTGCCTTCGCAGGGGACCGGGTGCGGTGCGCGGGGAGGGTTGTTCGTGGCGCCAAACTTCTTCGCGGCTTCGCGGGCTTCGCGTGAACCGAATTTTTCACGCGAAGACGCGAAGGCGCGAAGGGATGTGTCAGTTGATCGCGGCGGGTGTTGGACAATGAGGTGAGGTGGGTAACCGCAAAGGTAGTGCATACGTCCCTCGACTTCGCTCGGGAACTCGGGAGAGGTAGTGCGTTCCACTCACCCGTTTGTCCCGAGCGAAGTCGAGGGACGCTGCGCGAACCTAGCCAGATTGTCGGGATATGGTGGAAACCGGACGCCCCTATTGCTAGCGGGCAACGAACGGGTAGGGCATCCGGCTTCCGCAACAGGGTTAATATGGTCTAGAGCGATTCGCTGTGCGCCAGTTCACACCCGATTAAGTTTTGAGGTCGTAGCTGAACCGTGCTTTTTCATCGATGAACCGTTAGGAGCGCCGCATGGCCAAGGACCGCAGCCCGGGATTCAAGCTGGGCATGACCGTGCTGATCGGCGCGTTGCTCGCGATTCCCTTGTTCATGGTCTACGCGCTCGTCTGGGACCGGCAGAGCCAGTCGGAAACCGCGCGCGCCAGCGTTGCGGAGGGCTGGGGCGGGCCGCAGATGCTCGCAGGGCCGGTGATGGTCATCCCGTATCGCCAGCAATCGGTCGAGACCGTCACCGAAAACGGCAAGGCGACGACGCGGGCAGTGACGATCGATCGCGAGCTGTTTCTGGCCCCGGTGAAGAACACCGCCAGGGTCGATGTCAGCCCCGAACGGCGAACCAAGTCGATCTACGAGACGGTGGTCTATGAGGCGCGGGTCAAGGGCACGGCGCGCTTTGCGCTGCCTGCCGATCTGGCGCGTTTTGGCGTCAGGCCCGAGGAATTGCTGCTCGATCGCGCCGAGATCCGCGTCGGCATTTCGGATGCGCGCGGGCTGCTCGCCGACAACGGCCTCAGCGTCGGAGGAACGGCATTGCCGCTGCGTCCCGGCAAGGGGCTGGGCGCGACCAACGGGTCGGGCTTCTTTGCCTTTGCCGACTGGTCTGCAGGGAGCGCCGCACCGCTCGACGTCGCCTATCGCTTCGGTGTGCGCGGCAATGGCCAGCTCACGCTGATCCCCGATGCCGAATCGACCGACTGGACGATCGCCTCGCAATGGCCGCACCCCAGCTTCGGCGGGCAGTTCCTGCCCAACAGCCGCTCGGTCACCGACAAGGGCTTCACCGCGCGCTACACGATCAGCAACCTCGCTTTGGGCCGCGCCATCGTGCAGCTGCCGCAGCCGGGCGAGCAGGTGGGGCAGGGCGGACAATCCGCGCAGATCGACCTGATCGAGCCGGTCAACCTCTACAGCCAGGTCGACCGTGCGGTGAAATACGGCTTCCTGTTCATCGGCTTCACCTTCCTCGCCTTCCTGATGTTCGACATCATCGCCGGCGCGCGCGTCGCGGCGGCGGAATATCTGCTCACCGGCGCAGGGCTGATCCTGTTCTTTGTGCTGCTGCTCGCCTTTGCCGAGATCATCGGCTTCACGCTGGCGTATCTCGCGGCGTCGGGCGCGATCATCGGGCTGATCAGCGCGTATAGCGCCGCGGTGCTGGGCAGCGTCAAACGCGCAGGCTTCATCGCCGGGCTGCTGCTCGGGCTGTACGCCTTGCTCTACGTGCTGCTCAACCTCGAGGCGTATTCGCTGATCATCGGATCGGTGCTGCTGTTCGTGGCGCTGGCGGCGGTGATGTACGTGACGCGGCGGGTCGACTGGTCGGGGCTGGGCAAGCGCGACGAACCTGCGGAGCTGACGGCCTAGGGCTTGCCGCAAGCGTAAAGCCGTCCATAGTGCATCCAAACCATAAGGTGAGGATGCATTCATGGATTTTGCGCTGCCGGCGGAGCTGACCGCCTATCTGGCCGAGCTCGACGCGTTCATCGAGCGCGAGATCAAACCGCTCGAGCAGGCGGACGACAACATCCGCTTTTTCGACCATCGCCGCGAATGGGCGCGGACCGATTTCGATGCGGGCGGCCTGCCCGCGCACGACTGGGAGGAGCTGCTGCGCGAGGCGCAACGCCGCGCCGATAGTGCCGGCCACTGGCGTTTCTCCGCGCCCAAAAAGTATGGCGGCAAGGATGGCTCGAACCTGTGGATGGCGGTGATCCGCGAGCATTTCGCCGCCAAGGGGCTGGGGCTGCACAATGATCTGCAGAACGAGCATTCGATCGTCGGCAACTTCCCCTTCGTCGCGATGTTCGAGGAGTTCGGCACCGAGGACCAGAAGCAGGAGTTCATCCTGGGCGGGTTCGATCGCACCCGCATCACCGCGTTCGGCCTCACCGAACCCGATCACGGATCGGACGCGACGCACATGGAGACGCGCGCCGTTCGCGAGACCCGCGATGGCGTTCCCGGCTGGCGGATCGATGGCGAGAAGATGTGGATCACCGGGATGCACGTCGCGACGCATTGCGCGCTGTTCGTGCGCACCAGCGGCGATGATGGCGATGCCAAGGGCATCACCTGCCTGCTGGTGCCGACCGAAACCCCGGGGCTGAAAATCGAGGAGTATCTATGGACCTTCAACATGCCCACCGATCACCCGCGGCTGTCGTTCACCAACGTGTGGGTGCCCGAAACCGCGATGCTGGGCGAAGAGGGGCGCGGGCTCGCGCTGGCGCAAAGCTTCGTCCACCAGAACCGTATCCGCCAGGCGGCATCGTCCTTGGGCGCTGCGGTGTTCTGCATCGAGGAAAGCGTGAGATATGCGCGCAAGCGCAAGCCCTTCGGCAAGGCGCTGAGCGAGAATCAGGGAATCCAGTTTCCACTGGTCGAGCTGGCGACCCAGGCCGAGATGCTGCGCTGGCTGATCTACAAGACCGCCTGGGACATGGACCGCTTGCCGCACAAGGCGATCGAGCGCGAAATCTCCGACAAGGTCAGCATGTGCAACTACTGGGCGAACCGGCTGTGCTGCGAAGCGGCCGATCGCGCGATGCAGGTGCACGGCGGCATCGGCTATTCACGCCACACCCCGTTCGAACACATCTACCGCCACCACCGTCGCTACCGCATCACCGAGGGGTCCGAGGAAATCCAGATGCGCAAAGTGGGCGCGTATCTGTTCGGCTATCTGGGGCCAAGGCGGGGGAGTTTTGACTAACTCAAATCCTCCCCGAGCAAGCTGGGGGAGGATCTTAAGTACGCCACCGTCAACTTTGCCTGACACTCCTGCTTGTCGCGGCAAACCAATCTGTTAGACCTTCGCTTATGCCTTTTCCCTTTTCCGCCATCGTCGGCCAGGACGAAATGAAACGTGCGCTGCTGATCAGCGCGATCGATCCGCGAATTGGCGGGGTGATGGTGTTCGGGGACCGCGGCACGGGCAAGTCAACCGCCGCGCGCGCGCTGTCGGCGCTGCTGCCGCCGATGCTGGCGGTTGCCGGGTGTCGCTACAATTGCGCGCCCGACGAGGCGGATCGCTGTCCCGACAATTGCGCCTCGCGCAAGACCGCCAAGGTGCCGGTGCCGTTCGTCGATCTGCCTCTGGGCGCGACAGAGGACCGGGTGCTCGGCGCGCTCGATCTGGAACGCGCGCTGGGGCGCGGCGAAAAGGCGTTCGAGCCCGGGCTGCTCGCCAGGGCGCACCGCGGCTATCTGTATATCGACGAGATCAACCTGCTCGAGGATCACCTCGTCGACCTGCTGCTCGATGTCGCCGCGTCGGGCGAGAACCTGGTCGAGCGCGAGGGGCTGTCGGTAAGGCACCCGGCGCGCTTCGTGCTGATCGGCAGCGGCAATCCGGAAGAGGGCGAATTGCGCCCGCAATTGCTCGACCGCTTCGGCCTGTCGGTGGAGGTCAAGACCCCGCAGGATATCGAACAGCGGATCGAGATCATGCGCCGGTGCGACGCCTTGGAGCGCGAACCCGCGCGGTTTGCGGACGATTGGGCCGAGGCCGACGCCAAGATCGTCAAGCGGCTCGCCAAGGGCAAGAAGGCTTTGCCGAACGTCACCATGCCCGAATCGACGCTGACCGACGCCGCGACGTTGTGCATGGCGGTGGGCGCCGATGGCCTGCGCGGCGAACTCACGCTGATGCGCGCCGCGCGCGCCTATGCCGCGCTGGAAGGTGCGAAATCCGCCGAGCGCAAGCATCTGCGCGCGGTCGCTCCCATGGCGCTGCGCCACCGGCTGCGCCGCGACGTGCTCGACGAGACCGGGTCGACCGTGCGCATCGACCGCGCGCTGACCGAGCTGTTCGGATGAGCGACGCGCTGCTGGCGGCGGAACTGCTGGCTGCTGCGCCCGCCCGGCTGGGCGGCATCTGGCTGCGCGGGCCGTCGGCCGAACGCGAGGCGGTGCTGGCTTTTCTGACAGAAGAATTTGCCGATCGCCCGGTGCGCCGCCTGCCGGTGCATATCGACGAGGAGCGGCTGTGCGGCGGCATCGACGTCGCCTCCAGCCTGTCCGCCGGGCGCCGCATCGAGCAGGCCGGGCTGCTGCAGGAGGTCGCTGGCGGGCTGCTGGTGGTGCCGATGGCCGAGCGTCTGGGCGCGATGGTCGCCGGGCGCATCGCGCAGGCAATGGACGCAGGCGCGGGCTTTGCGCTGGTGCTGATCGACGATGGCGGCGAAGAAGAAGTGCCGCCTGTCTCGCTGACCGAGCGGGTGGCATTTTGGTGCGATTTTTCGGCTACCGCACCCTCCGTCTCCGAAGCTACCCTTCCCCGCATTCCCGAGCGAAGTCGAGGGACGCGCGCGCAACCGGTTGCGCAAGGTCCCTCGACTTCCCGGCGAAGCCGGGAAGTTTATCCCGAGCGGCCGGCCTGCCGGCCAGCCGAGGGGCTCGGGAGCACGGGGGGCGGGTTGGAGATCGCTCAAGCCGACCGCCAGACTCTCGCCAACATCACCCTCGCGCTCGGCATCGATTCTGCCCGCGCAATGCTGTTTGCGCAGTCTGCGCTCGCGCTGTCTGCACAGATCGAAGACCGCGACTCCATCACCGACGACGACGTCCAGTTTGTCGCCCGCAATGTGCTCGGACCCCGAGCCACGCGCATCCCGCAACAGGCCGAAGAACCGCCGCCGCCTCCGCCCCCCGAAGGCGAGGACGAGCCGCCGCCCGGCGACAGCGAGTCCGATCAGGAACAGCATGATCCCGATCAGCTCGACGATCTGATCCTTGCCGCGGTGCTGGCCTCGATCCCCAAGGACGTGCTCGCGCGGATCGGCGAGGGTCGCCCGGCGCGGCGGTCCACCGGCGCGGGCGGGGCAGGGCGCAAGCGCGCTTCGCAGCTGCGCGGACGACCGCTGGGCGCACGCCCCGGGTTGCCGCGCGGCGGCGCGCGTTTGGCGCTGATCGATACGTTGCGCGCCGCAGTACCCTGGCAGGAGATCCGCCGCCAGCAGGAGGGCATGGACGCACCCAAACGTCTGCGCATCCGCAAGGGCGACCTGCGCATCCGCCGCTTCGAGGAGCGCGCCGAGGCGCTGACGATCTTTGCGGTCGATGCGTCGGGCTCGTCGGCGCTGGCGCGGCTGGCCGAAGCCAAGGGCGCGGTCGAGCTGATGCTGGCGCAAAGCTATGTCAAACGCGCGCAGGTCGCGCTGATCGCGTTTCGCGGGACCAGTGCCGATCTGCTGCTGCCCCCCACCCGTTCGCTGACCCGCGCCAAGAAGGTGCTGGGCGAACTGCCCGGCGGCGGCGGAACCCCGCTGGCGCTGGGGCTGTCGGCGGCCGCAGAGCTTGCCGAGACCCAGGCCGCGCGCGGGCGCACGCCCTTTGTCGCAGTGCTCACCGATGGCAAGGGCAATATCGACAAGAACGGGCAGCCCGGGCGCGCACAGGCGGGCGAGGACGCACTGGCCGCCGCGCGCCGCTTTGCGCAATCGGGGACGCAAGGCGTGGTGATCGATATTTCCGCCCGGCCGCAACCCGAGGCCGCGGCGATTGCAGCGGCGATGCGCGCGCGCTATCTCGCACTGCCACGGGCGGACGCGCGCGGGGTCGAGCGCGCGGTCTCTGCGCTGCAATTCGGGAAAAGCGCATGAGTTCTGTACGCTGGGAGGTTGACGGGCACGACTGGCCCAACCGCGAGCACAGCCGCTTCGTGCGCGCAGGCATGCTTGACTGGCACGTGCAGGTCGACGGGCCGCAGGGCGGCGGCGCTCCGATATTGTTGCTTATCCACGGCACCGGGGCAGCGACGCATAGCTGGCGCGGCGTGCTGCCGCTGCTCGCACAGCATTACACCGTCATTGCGCCGGACATGCCCGGCCATGGCTTCACCCGCGGGCGGATATCGGGCGGACAGAGCCTGCCGGGAATGGCCGCGGCTCTGGCCGTTATGCTGGGCAAGCTGGGTCTGGGCGCGCCCGACGTGATCGTCGGCCATTCGGCAGGTGCGGCGATCGGCGTACGCCTTGCGATCGATCTGGCCATCGATGCCCCGATCATCGGTCTCAACCCCGCCTTGTTGCCGTTCCCGGGTCTGGCCGCGCGATTGTTCCCCGCAATGGCGCGCGCGCTGTTCGTCAATCCGTTCACCGCGATGATCTTCGCCCAGATCGCCAGCAGCGAGAGCGAAGTGGCGCGGTTCCTCAAAAAGTCCACCGGATCACGGATCGATGCGCGCGGCGTCGCGCTCTACCACCGATTGTTCCGCACCTCGGACCATTGCGCCGGCGCGATCGGCATGATGGCCAACTGGGATCTGGAAACGCTTGCCAATGAGCTGCCCAGCGTCGCGGCGCGTTCCTTGCTGGTTCATGGCGCGCTCGACAGCGCGATCCCGCTCGACTCGGTCGAACGCGCCGCGCGGATGATGCCGCATGCCGTGACCATGACCCTGCCCGATCTGGGCCATCTGGCGCATGAAGAGGCTCCCGAGCAGATCGTCGCGCTGATCCGCGACTTTGCCGAGCAGACCTCCGCCGTGGCGGCCTGACGCGATGGCCGGGTGGAGGCAGCGCTGGGTCGGCTGGCGCAACGGCATCATTTCCAGCCCCGCGTTCCAGTCCTGGGCATCCCGCTTCTTCCTCACCCGCCCGGTGTCGCGTGTCCGGGCGCGGCGGCTGTTCGATATCATCGCCGGGTTCACCTATTCGCAGACCCTGTACGCCTGTGTCGAAAGCGGCATCATTGCGCGGCTGGAGAGCGGCGCGGCCACATCTGCGGAGCTGGGCGCACTGGCGCGGCTGGATGGCGATGCCACGCGGCGCCTGCTGCGTGCGGCAGCGGCCCTGGGGCTGATTGAACAAGTCGATGACGATCTGTGGATGCTGGGCGAACAGGGCGTGGCGCTGGTCGGCAACCCCGGCGCCATCGCCATGATCCGCCACCATCATCTGCTTTATGCCGATCTCGCCGACCCGCTTTCGCTGCTGCGCGGCGAACGCACCGAGCCGGGCGCGCTGGCGGGATACTGGCCCTATGCGCTGGGCGATGGCAGCGAGGGCGAGGATCAGGCCGCGGTCTCGCCCTATTCGCAGCTGATGGCCGCATCGCAGCCGATGGTCGCCGATCAGGTGGTGCACGCCTGGCGGTTCGACCGGCACAGGCGGATGCTCGATGTCGGCGGCGGCGCGGGCGCGTTCATTGCGGCGGTGGCCAAGGTCGCGCCTGGGCTGGACTTCGGGCTGTTCGATCTGCCCGCAGTCACCGCGATCGGCGCGCGGCAACTGGGGGAGCAGGGTGTCAGGGTGACAGCGCATCCGGGCGATTTTCGCAACGATCCCATCCCCCAGGGCTATGACCTGATCACGCTGATCCGCATATTGCACGACCATGACGATGATCTTGCGCAGGCGCTGCTGGTCAAGGTCCGCGCCGCGCTCGCGCCCGGAGACACGCTGCTGATCGCAGAACCGATGGCGGGAACCAGCGGAGCAGAGGCGATGGCAGACGCCTATTTCGGCTTCTATCTGCTCGCGATGGGATCGGGCCGCGCCCGCACCCCGCAGGAAATCGGGACGATGCTGACCAAGGCCGGCTTTGCCTCCTGGGCCGAGCGGCCCACCGGCCTGCCGATCGTCACCCGCGTGATCGCCGCCACCGCCTGACGGCCTTGGCGAAAGCCGTATGACTAGCGGTGGACATACCCGTCACTCTGCGCGAAAAGAGGCCCTGGCCGAAGTTCGCTGCAGGAGGGGTTGTGACCGATTTTGATCGCCGGGTGTTTCTGGCAGGCGCGGGCGCCGCGTTGCTGGGCGCGACGACCAGGGATACGCCCGATCAGGTGACATTGCCGTTCGGCAATGGCACAAGGCCGCTGGTGCGGATGCCGGGCAAGCGGCCGATGATCGGGCTGACGACGCGGCCGCCGCAGCTCGAAACTCCGTTCAGCATGTTCGACGAGGGGCCGATCACGCCCAACGACGCGTTTTTCGTGCGCTATCACCTTTCGGGCTTGCCGTCCGAGATCGACCCGCGCAGCTTCCGGCTCAGGATCGGCGGTCATGTGAACAGCCCGCTGTCGCTGTCGCTGGAAAACCTGAGGCGCGATTTCCCGGTGAGCGAGATCGTCGCGGTCAACCAGTGCTCGGGCAACAGCCGGGGCTTCTTCGATCCGCGCGTCGGCGGCGGGCAGCTCGGCAACGGCGCGATGGGCAATGCGCGCTGGCGCGGCGTCGCGCTCAGGCATCTGCTCGCCAAGGCGGGTCTGCGCGAAGGCGCGCGGCAGGTGACCTTCAACGGTCTCGACAATCCACCGGTCGATACCGTGCCCGATTTCGTCAAGGCGCTCGATGTCGATCACGCGACCGATGGCGAGGTGATGGTCGCGTTCGCGATGAACGGCGAGGACCTGCCGTTCCTCAACGGCTATCCGTTGCGGTTGGTGGTACCCGGGCATTTCGGCACCTATTGGGTCAAGCATCTCGATGAGATCAATGTCGTCGACAAGGACTTCGATGGCTACTGGATGAAGACCGCCTACCGCATTCCCGACAATGACTGCGCCTGTGTCGAACCGGGCACCAAGCCCGACAAGACCGTGCCGATCAGCCGCTTCAACGTGCGCTCGTTCGTCACAAGCCACGCCGATGGAGCACAGGTTTCGGCCACGCGGACGACCGAACTGCGCGGCATCGCGTTCAGTGGTGGCGATCCGGTGGACCGGGTGCTGGTCTCCACCGACGATGGCCGCAGCTGGCAAGCGGCGCGGCTGGGCGAGGATTTGGGCCGCTATTCCTTCCGGGAATGGCGGCTGGGCGTGACTCTGGCCAAGGGACGCCACGTGATAAGGGTGCGCGCCACCACGGCAGGCGGCGAGACGCAACCGATGGAGGCGGTGTGGCAGCATGCGGGCTATATGCGCAATGCGGTCGAGACGGTTCGCGTGGAGGCGGTGTGATGGGAACGGGACAGCAGACATTTGCAGCCGCGTTCGTCGTGGTCTCGGCACTGGCCGTGCTCGCGGTGTTTCCGGGCGTCAGTCGTGAGGATCGCGCGGGCCCGCCGTCCTTGCTGGCGCCGGTGTCGTTCGTGATGCCCGAAGAAACCACGCCGCCCGAACTGGCGGACGAGGGCGCTCAGCTCGTGGTCTCGACCTGCTCGGCGTGCCATTCGCTCGAATACATCACCACCCAGCCGCGCGGCATGGGCGAGAAATTCTGGCACGATTCGGTCGGCAAGATGGTCAAGGTCTATGGCGCGCCGATCGAACCGGCGGACGCAGAGGCGATTGCCCAGACGCTGGCCGACCGCTTCGGTTAGCCGAAAACCATCACCGCGGCGAACGAGGCGAGCAGGCTGACGAGCGTCGCGATCGCCACCGGGATCGCAGGGCGGATGCCGGTTTCCAGCAGCAGGTCGAGCCGGCTGCGCATGGCGGTCGCGATCACCGCGATCAGCAGCAGGCCCTTCGATACGCTGAGCGCGAAATCGCGCGCGGGCGCAGGGATTGCGATCAGCGAGTTCAAGAGCACCACGCCGAAGAAGGCGACGATGAACCACGGCAGCGCCAACCGTTTCCACAGCGGTCCGCCCTGCGGTTGATCCGCGCCGCCGATCAGCAGCCCGACGATGATCACCACCGGCGCCAGCATGGCCACGCGCGACAGCTTGACGATCGCGGCATAGCTGCCGGCGGCTTCCGAAAACGCGTATCCGCCACCGATGGCCTGCGCGACGTCATGGATCGATGCGCCGATCAGGAAGCCTGCCTGCTGGTCGGTTAGGTTGAGATAGCCCGCGAGGATCGGGTAGAGCGACATCGCCAGTGCGCTGGCCAGCGAAACCACCACCAAAGTGATCGCGAACTGCGACTGGCTGACCCGCTCGCGTCCGATGATTCCATAGAGCGCCATCGCTGCGCTGGCGCCGCAGATCGCGGTCGCACCGCCCGCGAGGATGCCGGTGTAGACCGATTGCCCGACCAGCCGCGCGCCGAGGATTCCTGCGAGGAAGGTCAGCGTCATGATCCCCGCCAGCGCCGCGAACGGCTCGACGCCCAGCGAGCCGATCTGGCTGAAGGTCACCTGCAGACCGAGCAGCACCACGCCGAAGCGCAGGCAGGTGCGCGAGGCGAAATCGAGCCCCATATGGCTGCGCGGATCGCGCGCCACGAAGCTCATCGACAGCCCGATCAGCAGCCCGAGCAGGATAATCGGGAACATGTAATGTTCGGACAGCCACGCGGCGGCAGCAGCAGCGATCGCGCAGATGACCAGGCCCTGGAAGACGGTGTCGCGCGGTTTGGCAGGCTCTGACGGTGTGTCGGTCGCAGGCTTGGGGCTGGCCTCGGCCAGATACATCTCGCCAAACAGGTCGCCGGCTGCGGGCAGCGAATCCCAGTCAATCTCCTGCCGTTTCACCCGCGCCTCTCCTTGCAGCCACCGCAAACTATGTCCTTCGGTGTCATATAACGCTTTTCTTACGCGCGCGAGCGGCTATCGTGCAAGCGAGAAGCAGCGCCAAAGGCGTCGACGGGGAGGATTTCGCAATGAACGAGGCCCAAAAACAAATGGCGCAACAGGGCGTGGCGCGCGGCGCGGCAGTGGCGCTGGTGGCTTTGCTGTTCCTTGGCAACGCGCTCAATTATGTCGACCGTCAGGTGCTGGCGCTGCTCAAGCCCACGCTCGAAGCCGAATTCGGCTGGTCCGATGCCGACTATGCGCATCTTGGCTCCTCCTTCCAGATTGCAGCAGCAGGCACCTTGCTGTTCGTCGGCTGGTTTGTCGACCGACTGGGGGTGCGCGTCGCCTATTCGATCGCGGTCGTGGTGTGGAGCGCCGCCGGAATGGCGCATGCGCTCGCGCAGACGGTACAGCAGTTCGTCGTCGCGCGGATCGTGCTGGCGGCGGGCGAATCGGTGAGCACGCCTGCAGGCCTCAAGGCAGCCGCGATGTATCTGCCGGTCAAGGAACGCAACTTCGCCATCGGCCTGATCAACACCGCGCCCAATATCGGCGCAATCATCACCCCGTTGCTGATCCCGCCGTTCGCGCTCGCCTTTGGCTGGCAGGCAGCGTTCTGGGTCACCGGCGCGCTCGGCTTCGTCTGGCTCGCCGGCTGGTGGTACGGCACCCGCAACCTCAAGCCCCTGGGCGACATCCCCGAGCGCGCGCGCGTGCCGTGGGGGATATTGCTCTCCGACCGCAAGACCTGGACCGTCATCGGCGCAAAGTTCTGCATCGATGCGGTATGGTGGTTTGTATTGTTCTGGATGCCCGATTTCTTCAACCGGCAATTCAATATGGCGCAGGGCGACCTGGGCTGGCCGATCGCGATCATCTTCACGCTGGCGGCGCTGGGTGCGATCACCTCGGGCGGGCTCTACCCGATCCTGCTCAGCCGGGGCATGAGCGTCAACGCCGCGCGCAAGACCTCGATGCTGTTCTATGCGGTGGTGGTGCTGGCGATGCCCTTGGCGTTGCTCACCGACAACCCCTGGCTCGCCGCAGTGCTGATCGGCTTCGGGCTGTTCGCGCATCAGGGCTTTTCGACCAACGTCTTCGGCATGACCGCCGACATCATCCCCGCCACCCGGGTGGCCAGCGTCATCGCGCTGGGCGCGGTCGCAGGCAACCTCTCGGGCACCGCGATCATCGAGTTCGCCGGCTACTCGCTGGGCAGCGGCATGGGCTATGTGCCCTTGTTCGCGATCTGCGGCAGCGCGTATCTGGTGGCGCTGGCGTTCATCCAGGTGATGATCCCGAAACTCAAGCTGGCGGCGGAGGCGGACGAAGGGGTTGCAGTGAACTGAAAGCCCTCTCCCCTTGAGGGGAGAGGGAGGAGCCGCCGTCAGGCGGCGGGAGGAGAGGGGAATGCGACGCAAGCCCCTCTCAACTCCGGCTAGGCAGCAAGCTGCCAAGCCTCCATATCTCTCCCCTGAAGGGGAGAGAGCGGGTGAGGCCCGTCATGCTGAACTCGCTTCAGCATCCATCGCGCAGGATAAACCGACAGCGCACTGGGATAAATGGACCCTGAAGCAAGTTCAAGGTGACGGCGGGTTTTGGTGGCGCGCCTAGGTACGTTAAATGGCAGAAATTGGGTGGATTCCTGGCGTCTAGAGGGACGTCAGCGCTTTTGGTTCGCGAGCATTATATCGACCGACCAAGCGGCGTTATCGACTTCCACCTTGGTCAGCAGGCGGATCATCTCGGCGCGGTCTCCTGCTCTTGCAGCTACGTCGAAAGCGCCAGAGAGTCGGGCTTCGAACAACCGCTCATTCACTGTCATGCCTGCGTATTGAGAAGGGATGCGCATCTTGCTCTATTGATCCGACCGTTGAACGTCCGCAATGGGGTCGTTTCAAGAACGGCAGGTTTTTTTCGACAAAGCACTATAGCTCACGACCGTCGATCAAGGTTAACGGAGGCGCACGCCCCCCAAATCCTCCCCCTTCAGGGGAGGTGGCATGGCGTAGCCATGACGGAGGGGGCAGCGGGATGTGCTTTGGGCCGGGGAGGGCGCCTGGACGCTTCCCCTCCACCACCCGCTGCGCGGGCGTTCCCCTCCCCGTTCCGGGGAGGATCTAGGACGAGAAAAAGGGCCCCGGACTTTACGTCCGGAGCCCCTTGATCTTAGCCCTGCGACCCGAAGGGCTTATAGTATCCCCGCAACCCTCAGCGCAGTCTCGCCCGGAGGCTCACGCCGAAATAACGGTCCGCATCGCGCGGGATCTGCAGGCGCTGGCCGGCGCTGACGTTGAGCAGCGCGTAGGCCTTGTCGGTGATGTTGCGCGCCAGGAAGCTGATGCGGTAGTTGTCTTCCGGATCCGAGAAACCGATGCTGCCGTTCCAGATGCCATAGGCCGCGATCGGGCCGGATTCGCCCAAGTCGGAGAACTGGCGGCTGACGTGGCGGAAGTCGGTGTCGAGATAGAGTTTCACCGCGCCCAGATCGCGCTCGTAGCTGGTGCCGATCGTCCAGGTGAACTTGGGTGCCAGCGGCAACTGGGTGCCGTTGCGGGCATCCGGAGCGTTGGTGGCAGGGTTGGGGTTGAAGCGCTTGACCGTGGCGTCGGCATAGGCACCGCTCGCGCGCAGCGTCCAGCCATCGACCGGGACCGCGAGCAGATCGATTTCGAAGCCTTCGCTCTTCACCGATCCGGCGTTGGTCAGGTTCGAGACGACCGCGCCGTTGAGCAGCACGAAGTTGTTCGCCTGGAAGCCGTCATAGGTGACGGTGAAGGCCGAGGCGTTGACCTGCACGCGGTTGTCGAGGAACTGCGACTTGATGCCGATTTCGAACGCGTCGGAGGTTTCCTCGTCGATCGGGATCGCATTGGTCGGCGCGGTGTGGTTGAAGAACACGTTGAACGCCGGGCCCTTGTAGCCGCGGGTGTAGCTGCCATAGAGCATCACGTCTTCGGAGGGCTTGAACTGCAGCGCGGCGCGGCCCGAAAGGTTGCCGTTGCTGCTCGATCCACGCGAGGTGTTGGTGCCGTTGCCGCCCGAGGCAATTGTGCCGCCGGCTGGCGCGCCCGAAACGCCGGGGCCGGTGGCCGGCAGTCCGGTGGTGGCATTGACGCCCGGCGCGCGGGTGTGGATGAAGTCGAGCTCATCCCAAGTGTAGCGCAGACCGCCGATCAGCGCGAGCTGCTCGGTCAGGCGATAGGTCGCCTGGCCGAAGATTGCGTAGTTGCGCGACTTGACGTCGCTGAACGAGGTCGCGGTCGGGAACAGCGTGTTGGTGCGGTCGTTCACGTTGCACGGGCGGCCGCCGGTGATCGGATCGACCGGCAAGGTCGAGCTGTTGCAGGTGATGTTGCGGCGGGTGAAGTCCTGCTCGTTGTCCGATCCCCACAGGAAGCCGCCGATCTGGTAGAAGAACGGCTTGGACTGGTCCGATGCCAGCCGCACTTCGAGCGAGAGCTGTTCGGTGCGGACCGCGCCATTGTCGTGCAGCTCGCCGGTGCCGACGATCGCGCGGGGCAGGAAGTCGCCCTCGCGGATTTCGATGTTCTCCCAGTTGCGATAGCCTGCAACGACGCTGAGCACATGGGCGCTGAACACGTCGAAATCGCCCGACGCGGTCAGGCTCCACTGCTTGTCGCGCGTCTGGGTGACGAGGTTGTGGTTGACGAAGCGCTGGTTGACGCCGCGGGCAACGCCGCCGGGCAGGCCAAGCTCGCGATCGAGCACCGCGCCGCGGCTGACGCCGGTGACATCGGCGCAGCAATCGTCGTCCGCCTCGAAATAGTCGGCGATCAGGCGGAAGCGCGAACCACCATTATCGTAATCGAGGATACCGCGCGCGCCGTAATGCTCGTAACCGTTGATCTGGTTGCGGCGGCCGCCGTTGATATTGGTGATGTTGCCGTCAAAGCTGCCATAAAAGCCGGTGATGCGGCCGGTCAGGCCTTCGGCGAGCGGTCCGGAAATCGCGGCGCGAAGCCGGTATTCGTCACCTTCGAAGATGTCGGCGCGCGCTTCGGCCTCGAAGCTTTCGGTGCCGCCCTTGGAGATGATGTTGACGAGGCCCGCCGAGGCGTTCTTGCCGAACAGGGTGCCCTGCGGTCCGCGCAGCACTTCAAGCCGCTCGGCATCGACCAGGTCCATGAACGCCTGGCCCGACCGGCTGAGCACTACGCCATCGACCACGGTCGAGACGCTGGGTTCGGCGGCGACCGAGAAAGTGATGGTGCCGACGCCGCGCATCACGATGGCGCTGTTGGCGCTGGTCGTGCCCTTGCGGAAGGTGACCGACGGGACCAGCTGGGTCAGGCCTTCGAGGCTGGTGACGCCGGTCTGTTCCAGACGGTCGGCGGTGATCGCGGTGATCGAGATCGGCACGTCCTGGACGTTTTCGGCGACCTTCTGCGCGGTCACGACGATTTCGGCAATGCCGCCGGTGTTTTCCTGGGTCGCGTCCTGCGCGAAGGCCGGCGCGGAAAGGCCGAGCGAAAGCGCGGTGGCGGACAGCGCGAGCGCGCGTGCGGACGGGTAATTGATGAGCTTCATGATAACCTCTCCCTGCGAGACTGCGGTCGTAGCGGGGGCTTGCTGCCCCTTGATGGATCGCCGCGATTGACCCTTGATCTGCTATGACTGTCTCGATATGTCAAGCGGTGTCAGAAAAACACGCAGTGGTTGCGGCCATTTCGCCACAGTCCTGAATGCGCCGGTGAGGATAATAGCTTGAAACTGCGGCTGGAGGCCGGAAATGACGGGTTCGATCTCCACTTAGGGGATCGGCTGGTGCTGCGTCACCGCGAAACCTGTCCTGCGGTAGTCATGGCGCGCGGCAGCCCCGATATCCTGATGATTCGAGGCAATTTCCGTATCTCCGACACCCCCCGCGATACGATCGCGCCGACCGGGTGGCGCCCCTGCTATCAGGGCGTTGAACTGCTGGATGATGGTGTGCCGGTGGTGCGGATCGCACTGGCCGGCTCCATGCTGAAAGTCCGCGCGCTGGTCGAAGGCTATGACCGGCTGCGCGTCAACTTCCACGCAGAGCCCGGCGAAACCGTCTGGGGCGGCGGCGAGCAGATGAGCTATCTGGCGCTGAACGGCCGCAGCTTCCCGATCTGGACCAGCGAGCCCGGCGTCGGGCGTGACAAGTCGACCGAACTCACGCAGATCATGGACGCCGATGGCATGGCGGGCGGGGATTACTGGAACACCAATTACCCACAGCCGACCTTTTTGACCTCGCGCTGGCTGGCGGTGCATCTCGATGCGAGCTGCTACAGCGTGCTCGATTTCACCGATGCTGCCGCGCATGCCGTCGATGTGTGGAGCGGGTCGGCGACGTTCGAACTGTTCGCGGACGAGGGGCCCCAAGGGCTGGTGTCGCAGCTCTCCACCCGCTTCGGGCGCCAGCCTCAGCTGCCCGACTGGGCGATCGGCGGCGCGATTGTCGGGCTGAAGTCAGGCGTGTCGAGCTTCGAGCGGATGGAGCGGTTCATCGAGGCTGGGGCTGCCGTCTCCGCCCTTTGGTGCGAGGACTGGGCGGGCGTGCGCGAAACGACGTTCGGCCGCCGCCTGTTCTGGGACTGGCACAACGGCGCGCGAAGTGCAGAACGCTATCCCGACCTCAAGGCGCGCATTGCGGGCCTGCACGCACGCGACATCCGCTTCATGGCCTATGCCAATCCCTATATCGCGGTCGATGGCGATCTGTACGAGGAAGGCCGCGCCGGCGGCCATTTCTGCCTGCAGCGCGAGGGTAACGACGTCTACCTCGTCGATTTCGGCGAGTTCGATTGCGGCGTGGTCGATTTCACCCGCGAGCAGACGCGCGCCTGGTTCGCCGAGCGCGTGCTGGGCCGCGAGATGCTCGATATCGGCATCGATGGCTGGATGGCGGATTTCGGCGAGTATCTCCCCACCGATCTGCGCCTTACCGATGGATCGGACCCGATGGAGGCGCACAATCTTTGGCCGGTGCTATGGGCCGAGGTCAATGCGCGCGCGGTCGAGAGTCGGGGGCGGACGGGTGACGCGGTGTTCTTCATGCGCGCAGGGTTCTCGGGCGTACAGGCGCATTGTCCGTTGCTGTGGGCGGGCGACCAGTCGGTCGACTTCACCCGGCACGACGGCATCGGCACGGTGATCACCGGAGCCTTGTCCGCAGGGCTGGTGGGCAATGCCTACAGCCATTCTGACTGCGGCGGTTATACCTCGCTGCATGGCAACATCCGGACGCAAGAACTGATGCAGCGTTGGTGCGAACTCGCCGCGTTTGCGCCGGTGATGCGCAGCCATGAGGGCAACCGGCCGGACACCAACCTGCAATATGACAGCAACGCCGATCTGCTCGCCTGCTTCGCGCGCTGGAGCCGGGCGCACGCGCATCTCGCGCCCTATGTCCGCCAGCTCTGCAATGAGGCGAGCCAGGACGGCCTTCCTGTGCAGCGGCCACTGTTCCTGCATTACCCGCACGAGTCTCAGCTCTTTACGGTGCAGGATCAATTTCTCTACGGTGCCGACCTTCTGGTGGCGCCGGTCATCGAGCAAGGGGCGGTTCAGCGGCGGGTGATCGTTCCTGGCGATGCGCCTTGGCGGCACGTCTGGTCCGGGGAAGATTACGCTCCCGGAACGCACGACATTGCGGCTCCTATTGGCGAGCCACCTGTGTTGTATCGCCCGGACAGTGCGTTTGCCGCGCTGTTTGCGGGGCTGAAAGAGGTGCTTTGATCGATGAGTGACCGGGCCAATATCAAGGATGTTGCGGCCAAGGCCGGGGTGGCGGTCAAGACCGTCAGCCGGGTGCTCAATGGCCACCCCTATGTCAGTGCGGAAACCCGCACCCGGGTCGAAGACGCGATGCGCAGCCTCGATTTCCGCCCCAGCGTCGCTGCGCGGATATTGTCGGGCGGCAAGTCGAACCAGATCGCTTTGATCTACGACAATCACAGCCCCTATTACATGTTCCAGATCCAGACCGGCTGCTGGGATTTCTGCCGCGCCAACCATATCCGGCTGCTCGCCCAGCCGGTCGATGTCGCCGATCCCGATGTCGGCGAACAGGTGCGCGGACTGGTCACCGAAACGCATGTCGATGGCATCATCCTGTCGTCGCCTGTCACCGATTGCGACCCGGTGCTGCGCGCGCTCGAGGCGCTCGACGTGCCTTTTGTGCGGATATCGCCGGGCACCAACCATGCGCTGACGAGTTCTGTGTTCATGGACGATGCCCAGGCCGCCGACGACATGACCACCCATTTGATTAACGCCGGGCACCGCCGCATCGGCTTTATCAAGGGCCACCCCAACCATATGGCATCGGACGATCGGTTGTTCGGCTATCGCCGCGCGCTCGACCGGGCAGGGCTGCCCTATGATCCGGTGCTGGTCTGCGACGGCGAGTTCGATTTCGATTCGGGCGCGCGCGGCGGCGGCGCGTTGCTCGATCTGCCCAACCGCCCGACCGCGATCTTCGCCTCGAACGACGATATGGCCGCGGGCGTGCTCGCGGTGGCGCACGACCGGGGGATAGCGGTGCCCGCGCAGCTCTCGGTCGCGGGCTTCGACGACACCACGCTCGCGCGCACAGTCTGGCCGCCACTCACCACCATCCATCAACCGATGATCGAGCTGGCGCGCACCGCCACCGAGATCCTGATTGCCGGCGGCGATATCTCGCATCGCCGTCTTCCCCACACCCTAATCGAACGCGCCTCGGTTGCGCCCCCTGACAGGACTGTTTCATGAGTGAATTGCCAATGCCCCCTGCCTTCCGTCCTCTCGGGCGCAGCGATATCGCGGTGTCCCCGATCGCATGGGGCATGTGGCGCTTTGCCGACAATGGCCGCAGCGTAGCCGAGGCGACCAGCCTGGTGCACGCCGCGCTGGATGCCGGGATCAACTTTCTCGATACCGCCGATATCTATGGCTTCGACGGCTCGGGCGGCTTCGGCGATGCCGAGGCGCTGCTCGGCGAGGTGATCGCTGCGGAGCCTGCGTTGCGCGAGCGCATGGTGCTGGCAACCAAGGGCGGCATCCTGCCGCCGCTCCCTTATGACCAGAGCGGCGACTATCTGCGCAAGGCGATCGACGATTCGTTGCGGCGGCTCAAAGTGGATAACATCGATCTGTGGCAGATCCACCGTCCCGACATTCTCGCCCACCCGCAGGAAACCGCGCGCGTGCTCGACGATGCGGTCTCGTCGGGCAAGATCCGCACCATCGGCGTGTCGAACTTCACCACCGCGCAGATTGCTGCGCTCGATCATTTTCTCGCCGAGAAGCTGGTCACCACCCAGCCCGAAATCAGCCCGCTCAGGATCGATTGCTTCGAAAATGGCGAGCTCGATCAGGCGATGATGCTGGGCCTCACCCCGATGGCATGGTCGCCGCTGGGTGGCGGTCGCCTGGCAGCGCCTGAAAGCTCGCGCGATATCGCGGTTGCCGCTGCACTCGATGGAGTGGCCGACGCGCAGGGTGTGTCGCGCACCGTCGCCGCGTATTCCTGGCTGATGGCGCATCCGGCGGGAATCATCCCGATCATCGGGTCGCAGCAGCCTCGCCGGATCGCCGAGGGAGTTCAGGCGCTCAAGGTGCGCTGGACCCGGCAGGATTGGTACGCGGTGCTGGTCGCAGCGCGCGGCGTCCCGCTGCCCTGATAGCGTGCCGAATGCTTCGACCAGCTCGGCACGAGCGAGGTCGGGGCTGCAGTTAAACGATGCTCGCTGAGCCTGCCCTCGGCTCGGCGCTAGTCCAGTCCAAAGGAACCGATCCATGACCCAAGCCACCGGCCAACAATGCGAAATCTCCTGGTTTTCGGCGCTGTGCGACGATGATTACGAGTTTCTGGGCGTGCCCGACCCCTATTTGCAATCGAGCTGGGAGCATTGCCGCAACATCGTGCTGCGCGCCGAAGAGGGCGGGTTCGACAATATCCTGCTGCCGTCGGGCTATGCGCTGGGGCTGGACACCACCGCGTTCGCTGCGGCCGTCGCCACCCAGGTGCGCAGGATCAAATTGCTCTGGGCAACGCGGATGGGCGAGGACTGGCCGCCGCAGCTCGCACGCCGCATCGCGACGCTTGACCGCATCCTCGGCCCCAATGCCGCAGGCACCGGCGGACGGCTGAACGTCAACATCATCTCGTCGGACATGCCGGGCGAGAAGATCGAGTCCGGCCCGCGTTATGCCCGCGCGACCGAGATCATGAAGATCGTCAAGACGCTGCTCAATGGCGAGCATCTCGATTTCCAGGGCGAGTTCTACCAGCTCAAGCTCGATCCGCCCCGCGTCGGCACGCTTTCGGGCAAGTGCCCGGCGTTCTATTTCGGCGGGCTCAGCCACGATGCACGCGAATGCGCGGCCGAGGCATCGGACGTCTATCTGATGTGGCCCGACACGATGGACAAGGTCCGCGAGAACATCGCCGATCTGACCCAGCGTGCTGCGCGCTATGGCCGCACGCTCAAGTTCGGCTACCGCGCGCACGTCATCGTCCGCGAAACCGAGGACGAGGCGCGGGCCTATGCCGATCGGCTGCTCTCCAAGCTCGACGATGAGGCCGGCAAGGCGATCCGCGAACAGTCGCTCGACGCCAAGAACTATGGCGTGCAGCGTCAGCAGGAGCTGCGCGGCGCGGCCGATGGCGATGGCTTTGTCGAGGAAAACCTGTGGACCGGCATTGGCCGGGCGCGTTCGGGCTGCGGGGCTGCCATCGTCGGCACGCCCGATCAGGTGCTCGCCAAATTGCGCGCCTATCAGGCCGAGGGCATCGAAGCGTTCATCCTGTCGGGCTATCCGCACATGCAGGAAGCCGATATGTTCGCGCGCTACGTGCTGCCGCATATTAGCCACGGACCGCTGAACATCTGATGGAGCAAGGCTTGCCCGGCGATCCCAGCATCTTCGACGTCGCAGTGATCGGCGGCGGCGTCAACGGCACCGGCATCGCCCGCGATGCCGCCGGGCGCGGCGCGAGCGTGCTGCTGCTCGAGGCGCAGGATCTCGCCAGCGGCACCTCGTCCAACTCGAGCAAGCTGATCCATGGGGGCTTGCGCTATCTCGAGCATTACGAGTTCGGGCTGGTGCGCGAGGCGCTGGGCGAGCGCGAGAAGCTCTGGGCCATCGCGCCGCACATCATCTGGCCGATGCGCTTCGTGCTGCCCTGGGTGCAGGGGCTTCGCCCGCGCTGGCTGCTCAGGCTGGGCCTGTTCCTCTATGACCATCTGGGCAAGCGCAAGCTGCTGCCTGCAACTCAGACGATCCGGCTGGACCGGCATCCGGCAGGCAAGCCGCTCAAGCCCGAGTTCGTGCACGGCTTCGTCTATTCGGATGGTTGGGTCGACGACTCGCGTCTTGTCGTCCTCAACGCGCGCGATGCGGCGGACCATGGCGCACGGGTCCACACCCGCTGCCCGGTGAGCAAGCTCGAGCGGGAAGGCGATCTGTGGCGGATCGAGACCGCGAACGGCAGCTTTACCGCACGCGCGGTGATCAACGCCGCCGGGCCCTCGGTGCTCGGCGTGCTGAGCAGCAGCGGCGAGACCCCCAGACAGGCGATCCGGCTGGTGCGCGGGTCGCACATCGTGGTGCGCAAATTGTTCGATCACCCGCACCCCTATTTCTTCCAGCTGCCCGATGGCCGCATCTTTTTCGCCATCCCCTATGAGCAGGACTTCACGTTGATCGGTACTACCGATCGCGACCACACGCCGGGCGATCCGATCGTCGCCAGCGACGAGGAAATCGCCTATCTGTGCGCAGGCGCGAGCCGCTTCTTCGCCAAGCCCGTCACGCCTTCGGACGTCGTGTGGACCTATTCGGGCGTTCGGCCTTTGGTCGATGACGGCTCGGGCAAGCCCGAGGCGGCGACGCGTGGCTATCGCTTCGATCTGACCGAGCGCCACGAAGGCGCGCCGATCCTTTCGGTGTTCGGCGGCAAGATCACCACCTTCCGCACGCTGGCGCAGGAGGCGGTCGACCGCATGGCCGAGCGCATCCCCGCGCTGGCGGGCGCCCACTGGACCGATACACGCCCGCTTCCCGGCGGCGACTTCGGCGTCGATGAAGTCGAGCAGCGCATCGCCGATCTGTCGAGCCGATATCCATTTCTCGGACCGGCATGGGCTGAGCGGCTGATCCGCGCTTATGGCACGCTGGCAATCACGATCCTGGGCGATGCAGCCAGCCTTGCGGACTGCGGCGAGCATTTCGGCCAGGGCCTTACCGAACGTGAGGTGCGCTATCTGATCTCCCAGGAATGGGCGCGCGAGGCCGATGATGTGCTGTGGCGGCGCTCCAAATTGGGCCTGCGCCTTTCCGAATCCGAGCAGGACAGCCTGCGCCGCTTCTTCACCAAGGAAACCGTTTCATGACACCCCGCATCGTCGCCATTGGCGGCACAGTTTCTTCCGGCAGCACCACCGAGCTTGCGCTGCGCACCGCGATGGCCAGCGCCGTGGCGCAGGGCGCCAAGGTGCAACTCTTTGGCGGGGCCTATCTCGCAGCACTCCCGCATTACCGCAGCACCGCGCATGCCGGCGCCGAGGGTAGCGAGATGGTCGAGGCAGTGCGGCAGGCCGATGGCGTGCTGCTCGCTGCCCCCGGCTATCACGGCACGATCTCCGGGCTGGTCAAGAACGCGCTCGATTACCTCGAAGACCTGTCCAAGGACTCGCGGCCCTATCTCGATGGTCGCGCGGTCGGGCTGGTGGCGACGGCTTATGGCGATCAGGCGACGATGAGCACGATGCAGACCTTGCGCAGCATTGTCCACGCGCTCCGCGGTTGGCCGACGCCAATGGGCGCGACGATCCGCACCTTTCCGGGGCTCTATTCGGTCGATGGCGAATGTCTTGACGATCGCGCCCGGCTGCAGCTTGAGCTTGTCGGTCAGCAGGTGGTGCAGGGCGCGACCAGCCTGGCCGCCGCATCCCGGACCGGCGCATGAGCGGGCTTGATGGAGCGATCGAAGCGCTGGCCGACGGCCGGATCATCATCATCACCGGTGATCGCTTCCGCCGGGGCGACATGGACTTTGCCGTGTCCGCCCGGCACGCCGATGCCGATGCGATCAACTTTCTCGCCACGCACGGCCGTGGTCTGGTCTGTCTGGCGATGCAGCAGGACCGCGCGGAGCGGTTGGGCATCACCCTGATGAACCCGGGCACCGAGCGCCAGTCGGGCAGGCCGCTGGGGCGCTCGATCGAGGCGGCAGAGGGCGTCACCACCGGCATCTCCGCCGCCGACCGCGCGCAGACGGTGAAGGTCGCTGTGGCGCCGGAGGCAACGTCGGAGGATATCGTCTCGCCCGGCCATGTCTTCCCGCTGATCACCGCGTCCGGCGGTGTACACGAACGCCCCGCGGCCGCCGAAGCCGCGGTCGAACTGTGCCAGCGCGCCGGCGCGGGCGATGCGGCGGTGATATGCGCGATCATGCGCGACGATGGCGAGATGGCGCGGCCTGCCGACATCGCCGATCTGGTTGCAATGTTCGATCTGGCGGTTGCCAATATCGATGATTTGCTGAACGCTCCGGCGTCTGACCGATAACCGCGATGGGCAAACCCGCATGACCGACAACCGCTTCCTGCTGGTGCTCGATGAAGGCACCACCTCGACCCGCGCGATCCTCTACTCGCTGACCGGCGATGTCATTGCCGCGTCGCAGGAGGACATCACCCAGCATTATCCCGCGCCGGGGCTGGTCGAACACGATGCGACCGAAATCTGGGACAAGACTTTGCGCTGCGCGCGCGCGATGATCGAGCGCGCCGGCGGCGCCGACCGGATCGAAGCGATCGGCGTCACCAACCAGCGCGAGACCGTGGTGGCGTGGGACCGCAGCACCGGAAAGCCGTTGTGCCGCGCGATCGTGTGGCAGGACCGGCGAACCGAAGAGCAGTGCCGCGCCTTGCGCGATGCGGGGCACGAGCCTGGCATCCAGACATCGACAGGCTTGCTGCTCGACCCCTATTTTTCCGCCACCAAGATGGCGTGGGTCCTCAAGAACGTCGAGGGCGCAGCGAGACTGGGCGACCGGCTGGCGTTCGGCACGGTCGAAAGCTGGCTGGTGTGGAACCTGACAGGGGGAGCGCACCTCACCGATGTGTCCAATGCCAGCCGCACATCGCTGTTTCCGTTGACCGCGAAATCCTGGGACGAGGGACTGTGCGACCTGTTCGGCGTGCCGCGCGCGGCGCTGCCCGAAATCGTTCCGAGCGCTGGCGAATTCGGGCTGACCACGCCCGAGCTTTTCGGCAAGGCGATCCCGATCACCGGGCTTGCCGGCGACCAGCAGGCCGCGACCATCGGCCAGGGCTGCTTCGCGCATGGCCAGACCAAGGCAACGCTCGGCACAGGCGCGTTCGTGCTCGCCAATATGGGCCAGACCCCGCCGCGATCCGAGCACCGGCTGCTCGGCACCGTGCTGTGCGAGGTCGGCGGCACGCGGACCTTCGCGCTGGAAGGATCGGTGTTCGTCGCGGGCAGCCTGGTCAAATGGCTGCGCGACAGCATCGGCATGCTGGGCAATGCGGCCGAAAGCGAGGCGCTGGCGCGCGCGGTGCCCGACAGCGGCGGCGTGGTCGTGGTGCCTGCCTTGTCCGGCCTCGGCGCGCCCTACTGGTTGCCCGATGCGCGCGGCAGCATCACCGGGCTCTCGTTCTCGACCACCCGGGCGCACATCATCCGCGCGTCGCTTGAATCGGTCGCCAACGTCTTCCACGATCTGGCGCGCGCCTTCGCTGCCGATGGCGCGGGCTGGTCGGTGCTGCGGCTCGATGGCGGGATGAGCGCCAATGACTGGCTGGCGCAGGACATCGCGGATGTCCTCGGCATCCCGTGCGAACGCCCGGCCGATGTCGAGACCACTGCGCGTGGCGCAGCGGTCCTCGCGGCGATCGGCGCGGGGCTGTACCCTTCGCTCGAGGGGGCTGCGGTGATGGTGTCGAGCACCCAGGATTTCTCCCCGCAAATGGACGCGGGCGCACGCGACACGCGGCTCGTCCAGTGGAAGGCGGCGCTGGGCCTTTAGCTAACCGCTGGACGCGCCGATCCCGGCCAGTGGCACCAAGGGGCGAACCGCTGGAGCCAGGCGGCGCGGGTCGACTGAAACATCGCCGGGTCGCTCACCGACTGGCGAGCATCTTCTGCAGCCTTGGCCGCAGCGCCAGAAACCGCAGATACAGCCATTCCAGCCCCTTCAGGACATTGCGGTTGCGCGCCACCCACCCCAGCGGCTTGAGCACCGGGACCGCCCTCCACATCGCTGCGAATGCCGCAGCCCCCGACAGCATCACGCCGTTCTCGCGCGCATGAAAGCGAGCGAGCAGTTCGCGCCGGTCGATCGGGCAGGCGCTATCGGGTGAGGACACATCGATAAAGGCAATCGCGCCGCGCCGGTCCAGCCTTCGCATCAGCGCAATCTCGCGCAGGCACAAGGGACAGGCGCCGTCGAACCACACCGTCACGCCGGCCGCATCGGCATCGGACAGGACGGACGGGGCAGGGGACGCTGTCATCACCAGCATATAGGACGAGCCGCCGGACATGCCATAGCCTTGCCCTGATCCGCAGCCGTCCTATAACCGCCAGCATGTTGACCCGAACCCTCGCTTTCGCCGCAGCGCTCGCCGCTGTCCCCCTCGCCAGCGCCTATGCTCAGCCCGCGATCATGATCGATCCCGACCGGCTGACAGAAACCGTGCGCACGCTCGCCTCCGACGTGTTCGAGGGGCGCGCCCCCGGCACGCGCGGCGAGGAGCGAACCCTGGGCTATCTGATCGCCCGGTTCGAGGCGCTGGGGCTCGAGCCTGCGGGCACCGACGGCGGCTGGCTGCAGAAGGTGCCGCTGCTCCATACCCGGCTGGGCACGCCCGCACAGCTTGGCTTTGCCACACCCAAGGGCGCACTCGCGCCGGTGATGGCGCAGGATATCTATCTCTCGACGATCCGCCCGGATGATGCGGCGCGCATCGCCGAAGCGCCGCTCGTCTTCGTCGGCTATGGCGTGAAGGCGCCCGAGCGCGGCTGGGACGATTACAAGGGCGCCGACCTGAAGGGCAAGGTGGCGGTGTTCCTGATCAACGACCCTGATTTCGCAGCCAAGCCCGGCGAGCCCGCAGCCGGCAAGTTTGGCGACCGGACGATGACCTATTATGGCCGCTGGACCTACAAGTTCGAAGAAGCCGCGCGCCAGGGTGCGATCGCCGCGCTGATCGTCCACAATGCCGAAGGCGTCGGCTATGGCTGGAACGTCGTCATCAGCCCGGGCGGCGAGAACTACGATATCGTCCGCCCGGCAGAAGAGCTTACCAGCCTGAAGCTGCAGGGCTGGCTGTCGGCAGACATGTCGGCGAGGCTGTTCGCCGCCGCCGGGCGCGATCTGGCGAAGCTGGAGGTGGAGGCGCGCTCGCCGTCCTTCCGCCCGGTCGAACTCAAGGGCGTGACACTGGCCGCGGATATTCCGGTCGAGCCCGAGGTCGTCACCAGCCACAATGTGCTGGCGAAGATTCCGGGCACCACCCGGCCCGACGAGATCGTGATGTATGGCGCGCACTGGGATGCCTATGGCGAGGGCAAGCCCGACGCCGAGGGCCGCATCTACCGGGCCGGGGCGAACGACGATGCGCTGGGGATCGCCGGCATGTTCGAGATTGCGCGCGCGATGAAGGCAGGGCCTGCGCCTCAGCGATCGGTGGTCTTCGGCGCGTGGACGGCCGAGGAGCGCGGCCTGCTGGGGTCGGAGTATTACGCGACCAATCCGGTGTTCCCGATGAACAGGACCGTCGCCAATCTGGGGCTCGACATCCTGCAGACCGCAGGGGCCGCCAACGATGTCGTGCTGGTCGGCAAGGGCCAGAACACGCTGGAGGACGACATGGGACGCGTCGCCGCCACCCAGGGCCGTACCGTCACGCCCGAAAGCCTGCCCGAGCGCGGACTGTTCTATCGCGCCGATCATTTCTCCTTCGCCAAGCGCGGCGTGCCGGTGATGCTGCTGATGGGGATCGCGGGCGCTGCGGACCTCAAACAGGGCGGGAGCGCAGCCGGTCAGGCGTGGATCGATGCCTATACCGGCCAGTGCTATCACCAGGCGTGCGACGCCTGGAGCCCGGAATGGAACCTCGACGGCGCGGTGCAGGATATCGAGCTGATCGGCACGATCGGCGCGGAGCTGGCGAATTCATCGCGCTGGCCGCAGTGGAAACCGGGATCGGAATTCAAGAGCATCCGCGACAAGGCAGGCGTGCCCCAGCGATAATCAGGCCAGGGCGCACGAACGTGTAGCTGGGATAATTGAGCGCGGCGTGGGAGTGGTGGCCCCGTCCACCAACACTGTGGTGCAGCCGATATGGAGCGCATGCGCCCCGATGGCGTGACCAACCATGTCTCGCGGAACGATGTCGAGGATCCGGTTGCGCTGTCGAACGAGGACTTCATCGCAAGCACCACGGTGATTGCCGCCTATCCGGGCTGGGGCGCCTGTTGCGGGGTCATTGGCACCACGCCGCAAACCCCCACAGCCTGGAAACCGGGAGATGCCGCCGAAAATTGAATCCAACAAAACTGCAAAAAGGGTTTGACCCGAATCGGGTGGGTGCATATATGCCGCTTCACCGGACGGGACGCATCGTTTCCACCGGTCGCCAACATAGACGGACACCAAGTCCCCCGGTAGGAAAATCGGGGAACACTGGTTGTCCGCTACTTTTGTCG
>JBKBTF010000028.1:0-43734 GCA_046291395.1 Blastomonas sp.
GCGCAATGCACACCCCTTTCCGCATATCCCCCTCTCCCCGGCCCTCTCCCCTGAAGGGGAGAGGGAGAAGGTATAAAAAATGACACAATCCACCGCCCAGTTCGTCAACATCGGCGAGCGCACCAACGTTACCGGATCGGCCAAGTTCAAGAAGCTGATCATGGAAGACCGCTATGAAGAGGCGGTCGATGTTGCACGCCAGCAGGTCGAAAGCGGCGCGCAGATCGTCGACATCAACATGGACGAGGGCCTGCTCGACGCCCACGCCGCGATGACCCGCTTCCTCAAGCTGATCGCCGCCGAGCCCGATATCGCGCGCGTGCCGTTCATGATCGATTCGTCGAAATGGTCGGTGATCGAGGCGGGGCTGAAATGCGTCTCGGGCAAGCCGATCGTCAATTCGATCAGCATGAAGGAAGGCGAGGCCGAGTTCCTCAAGCAAGCGCGCATCTGCATGGATTATGGCGCGGCCGTGGTCGTGATGGCGTTCGACGAGGTCGGCCAGGCCGACACCAAGGAGCGCAAGGTCGAGATCTGCGAGCGCGCCTACAAATTGCTCACCGCCAACGGCTTCCCGCCCGAGGACATCATCTTCGATCCCAACATCTTCGCGGTCGCCACCGGCATCGACGAGCACCGCCGCTATGCGATCGACTTCATCGAGGCGTGCACCGAGATCAAGAAGCGCTGCCCGCATGTCCATATCTCGGGCGGGGTCTCCAACCTGTCATTCAGCTTCCGCGGCAACGAGCCGGTCCGCCGCGCGATGCACAGCGTGTTCCTCTACCACGCGATCAAGGCGGGGATGGACATGGGCATCGTCAACGCCGGCCAGCTCGACATCTATGACGACATCAACCCCGAGCTGCGCGAAGCGTGCGAGGACGTGATCTGGGACCGCCGCGAGGATTCGACCGAGCGGCTGATCACATTGGCCGAAGGCTTCCGCGGCAAGGACGAACGCGCCGAGAAGCAGGCGGCCGAATGGCGCGGCTGGCCGGTGACCAAACGGCTCGAATATGCGCTGGTCAAGGGCATCGATGCGCACATCGTCGAGGACACCGAGGAAGCGCGGCTCGAAGCCACGCGCCCGATCGAGGTGATCGAAGGCCCGCTGATGGACGGCATGAACGTGGTCGGCGACCTGTTCGGCGAGGGCAAGATGTTCCTTCCGCAAGTGGTGAAATCGGCGCGCGTGATGAAGAAGGCGGTCGCGCACCTCTTCCCCTATATCGAGGCCGAGAAGGACCCCAATGCCAAGGGCAAGGGCCGGATCATCATGGCGACGGTCAAGGGAGACGTGCATGACATCGGCAAGAACATCGTCGGCGTTGTCCTGCAGTGCAACGGCTATGAGGTCGTCGATCTGGGCGTGATGGTCGCCTGGCACGATATCCTCAAGGCCGCGAACGACAACAACGCCGACATCATCGGGCTGTCCGGTCTGATCACTCCCTCGCTCGACGAGATGGTGACCGTGGCCGAAGAAATGCAGAAGGCGGGCATGACCATGCCGCTGCTCATCGGCGGTGCGACGACATCGAAGGTCCACACCGCGCTGCGTATCGCGCCGGCTTATAGTGGCCCGGTCGTGCACGTGCTCGACGCCAGCCGCGCGGTCGGCGTCGCTTCAAACCTCGTCAGCCAGACCAACCGCGATCCTTTCGTGCTCAAAGTTGCCGAGGAATATGAGGCTGTGCGCCTCGCTCGCGCCAACAAGGGCCAGAACGAGCTGTCGCCGCTCGAAGTCGCGCGCGCCAACGCGTTTGTCGCCGACATGAGCCAGAAGCCGCCCGCACCGGCGCAACCGGGGCTCCATGTATTCGAGGACTGGGACCTTGCGGACCTTCGCGAATGCATCGACTGGACGCCGTTCTTCCGCGCCTGGGAGCTTGCGGGCAATTACCCTGCGATCCTCACCGACGAAGTGGTTGGCGAAAGCGCGACCTCGCTGTTCGCCGATGCCAATGCGATGCTCGACCAGATCATCGAAGAGAAATGGCTCACCGCCAAGGGCGTGGTCGGGCTTTGGCCGTGCCAGCGCGATGGCGACGATGTGTTCATCCACGCCGGCGGCGAGGAAGTCCGCATGTCGTTCCTGCGCCAGCAGATCGCCAAGCGCGAGGGTCGGGCGAACATGTGCCTGGCCGATTTCATCGATCCTGCGGGCGACTGGATCGGCGGCTTTGCCGTCACCGCAGGCCATGGCATCGAGGAACACCTCGCGCGTTTCAAGGCCAACCATGACGATTACAACGACATCCTGTTGAAAGCACTCGCCGACCGTCTCGCCGAGGCCTTTGCCGAGCGCCTGCACCAGCACGTCCGCACCACCTTGTGGGGCTATGCGGCGGGCGAGCAGCTGACCAACGAGGCGCTGATCAAGGAGCAGTATCGCGGTATCCGTCCGGCACCCGGCTACCCCGCCTGCCCCGATCACAGCGCCAAGCCGGCATTGTTCGAGATGCTCAAGGCGACCGATGCCACCGGCATCACGCTGACCGAAAGCTTTGCGATGCTGCCGACCGCAGCGGTGAGCGGCTTTTATTTCGGCCATCCGGACTCGGCCTATTTCGGCGTGGCGCGGATCGGCGAGGACCAGTTGATCGATTACGCCCATCGCCGCGGGGTCGACATGGACACCGCCCGGCGCTGGCTGCGTCCCAATCTGGACTGATCGGCAAGGCTGGACGCACAGTCATTGACTCGACCCGCGCAAACCGCAACATCCCGCCGGGACTGACACCGCGCCAGTTCCCAAGGGGGACTGGACCGCGTGACACCATCTGAACTCAGCGCGTACTTCTTCCTGCAGGTAGCGCTGATCATCGCCACCTGCAGGCTGATCGGCTATGCGGTGCGCCGCTGGCTGGGCCAGCCGCAGGTGGTCGGCGAGATGATGGCGGGCGTCGTGCTCGGTCCCTCGCTGTTCGGCTATTTTCTCCCGGACATTCAAGCCGCCCTGTTTCCGTCTGAAACCCGGGATGTCCTGTTCGTCTGCGCACAATTGGGCGTGGGTCTTTACATGTTCCTCGTGGGCCTAGGTTTCAGGTCCGATCATTTCCGCGCGCAGATGGGAAGCGCCGCCGCGGTCTCCTTCACCGGCATGGCCGTGCCTTTTCTCGTCGCGGTGGTGCTCGCGCCGATGCTCCAGCAGGTCCCCGGCCTTTTCGCGGCTGACGTCAACCAGTTCCAGGCCACGTTGTTCCTGGGCGCGTGTATCGCGATCACCGCTTTCCCGATGCTCGCGCGGATCATCCACGAACGCGGGCTCACCGACACCAGGCTGGGTAGCCTGACACTGTCGGCGGGCGCGATCGACGATGCCGCGGCATGGACGGTGCTGGCCATCGTCCTAGCAAGCTTCGGCGATGGGCCCGGCGTTGCAGTCAAGGCGATTGTCGGCGGCGCGGCCTTTGCCGCCTTCATGCTGATCTACGGCCGCCGGCTGCTGGCACCGCTGGGACGGATCGCCGAGCGTGACGGCAAGGTCACCCATTCCATGCTGGCCATGGTGTTCGTGCTGTTCATGATGGCCGCGTTCGCGATGGACTTTATCGGCATTCATGCGGTGCTGGGGGGCTTCATCCTGGGCATCTGCATGCCGCGCGGGCTGCTCGCCACAGACGTGCAGCGCCAGCTCGAGCCGATCGTGATGGTGCTGCTGATCCCGATGTTCTTTGCCTATTCGGGCCTCAACACCCAGTTGACCGTGGTCAACAACGCCGAACTGCTGGCGATCGCGATGGGCATTCTTGCCGCCTCGATCCTGGCCAAGGGCGTTGCCTGCTACGTTGCAGCGCGGCTCACCGGGCAGGACAATGCGACTGCGATGGCGATCGGCGCACTGATGAACGCGCGCGGGATGATGGAACTGATCATCATCAACATCGGGCTGCAGCGCGGTATCATCGGCCCGGCACTGTTTTCGATGCTGGTGATCATGGCGATTACCACCACCTTCATGGCCTCGCCGCTGTTCGATCTGGTCTATGGCCGCAAGCGCCGGTCGGCGCCGGTAACCGATGCCAGCGGCGATGTCCCGTGACGGGACGGGCCGTCTGTTAACCCTCTAAGTCCGGGAATTTCCCTCCCGGTCTGGTATGTTCAGCGGCATGACACTCCTTCGCATCGTCCTGTTCGCCGCGCTGCTGGCCAGCATCGCCTTCCCGCTTTCCGCGCAGAACCGCCCCCAGGAGCGCCCGACGCCCTATCGCATCGCCGAAACCGGGAAATCCTATCGATCGCTCGCGGACGCAGTCTCGCGGATCGGCGGCGGAACCGGGACGATCGAGGTTCAAGCCGGCATATGGCGCGACTGCGTTGTGCAGGAAGCGGGCAACATCACCTTCCGCGCAGTCACACCTGGCACCGCGATCTTCGATGGCGGCGTGTGCGAGGACAAGGCGACACTGGTGCTGCGCGGTCGCAGCGCACGCGTCGAGGGGCTGATCTTCCAGAACATCGCCGTGCGCGACGAAAACGGCGCAGGCATCCGGCTGGAGCGTGGCGACCTGACCGTCGTCAATAGCCTGTTCCGTGACAGCCAGCAGGGCATCCTGAGTGCAGAATACAGAGGCGGCCGGATCGTCATCGACAAGAGCACGTTTTCCGGGCTCGGCCTGTGCCAGTCGGATTGCGCGCACTCGCTCTATATCGGCGATTATGGATCGCTCACCGTCACCCGGTCACGGTTCGAGAGAGGCCAGGGCGGCCATTACGTCAAGAGCCGCGCGGCGCAGGTGAGCATCACCGATTCGAGCTTCGACGACAGCAACGGCAACGGCAGCAACTACATGATCGATCTGCCCGGCGGCGCGAGCGGCGAGATCACCCGCAACATCTTCGTCCAGGGGCAGAACAAGGAAAACTGGTCGGCATTCATCGCGGTCGCCGCCGAAGGCCGCAGCTATTCGTCCGCGGGCCTGCAGATCTTCGACAACAGCGCGAACCTTGCCCCGGGCGTATCGCGCAACACCTGGTTCGTCGCCAACTGGAGCCGCGATGCCATCCCGCTGGGCGATAACCGGCTGGGCAAGGGGCTGAGCCCCTACGACCAGCGCTGACGGGTCAACCCGCTGGCTGATCGATCCCGATCCGCTTGGCGCGCGCCTTCCACATGTCGCGCGCATAAGCCTGCATGTCGGGGATCTTGTCGACCTCGTCGATGATTTCCAACCCGAAGATGGTCTCCACGACGTCCTCCAGCGTAACGATCCCCTGCGCGGAGCCATATTCGTCGACCACCAGCATGATGTGATGGTTCTCTTCGATGAATCGCTGGAACAACCGGTCCACCGGCACGGTGCCCAGCGTGCTCGACATCGGTCGGATCAGGGCATCCAGCGAGCCTGGCGTCTCCGTCCCCTGCTCGATGATGTGCATCAGCACATCGCCCTTGATGACGAACCCGACGACATCGGCAGGGTCGCGGTCGGACACCGGAATGCGGGTGAACGGCTTGTCGCGCACCTTGCGCACAAAATCGGCGAGCGGCGTGGTCCGGGGCAGTCCGAACACCACGGTGCGCGGGGTCATGATGTCCCAGGTCTTGACCTCGGACAGCTGCAGCAGATTGTGCAGCACTTCGCTTTCCTGACGGTGCAACTGACCCGAATCCTTGCCCATCCGGGCGACCGCCATCAGTTCCTCGCGATGCTTGGGGGCATGCGCAGCCTGCCCGAAGGTGATCAGCCGGGTGAGCTGCTGCGAGAACCACACCAGAGGCGCGAGCAGGCGGATCAGCACCGGCAGTACCCGTCCGACAAAGGGGGCAAGCTGCAGCGCGTAGCGCGCGCCGATGGTCTTGGGGATGATTTCGGTCAGGATCAGCACCGCGACGGTCAGCGCGGCGGCGAATATCGCCTGCGTGGCATTGCCGAACAGCCGGGCATATTCCGCGCCCGCCCCGGCAGCGCCCATGGTGTGCGCCACCGTGTTGAGCGTGAGGATCGCAGCCAGCGGGCGATCGACGTCGCGCTTGAGCACCTCCATGCCATTGGCCCAGCGTGCGCCATTGGTCTTGCCGGTCTGGATCGCCGAGGGCGTGATCGTGAGCAACGAGGCTTCGAGCAACGAGCAGAGAAACGAAATGCCAAGCGCGCTACCCACATAGATAAACAAGAGGGTCATGATACTGCCAATGGGAGGGAGAGCTGTCGCTCTAAGGGGCATACCCTTCAACCGCAACGGCGGTTCCCGATCCCAGGGCTGATGCTGGGCCATTGGCGAAAGCCCTGAAAGCGACTACATCGGCGCCCAATGACGACGCGCGTGCTAAGAACCCTGCTGGCGGTGCTGCTGACCCTGTTGCCGTTCGCCGCGTCAACGGGTGCGTCCGCGCAGCCGCTGCAGCTCGGTCCCACCAACATCACGGCCAGGCTGGTGGCGGAAAGCCCCGCCCCGGCTCCGGGCAGCACCGTCGATCTCGCCTTTGCCATGACGCCCAAGTCCGGCTGGCACGGATATTGGCAAAACCCGGGCGACGCCGGGCTGGGGATGACCTTGAGCTGGAATTTGCCCCAGGGCGTGACAGCGGACGGATTGCGCTATCCGGTACCCGAGACGCTGATCATCGCCGGGCTGATGAACTATGTCTATGAGGGCGCCTATGCGCCTTTGGTGGCGTTGACCATCGATCGGTCGCTTGCCCCCGGCACCCGCCTGCCGATTTCGGTCAAGGCCGACTGGCTGGCCTGCACCGACGAGATCTGCGTACCCGAAAGCGCGACGCTGACCACCAGCCTGACCGTCGGCGATGGCGTGGTCGGCAAGGCGGAGCGGACGAAGTTCGACGGCTGGCGCCAGCGGTTGCCCGCGCCTTTGGGATCGAAGGCGACCTATCAGGTGGACGGCAAGATCGTCCGCATCGCGATCCCCTACCCCGCAGCCGGACCCGTCGAAGCGCCCTATTTCTTCCCGAGCACCGATCCGGGCGTCAGCTATCGTGCGCGCCAAGCCTTCTTCCGCGATGGCGACCGGCTGATCGTCGAGACAGAGGCGAGCGGCACACTCGCAGGGCCGCTGGAAGGTGTATTGCGCATCGGCGAGCATCTGGGGCTGGAGCTGGCGGCGGACGCAGGCATTGTCGCACCGGGCGGCGTGCGGATCGATGCTGCCCCGGCTGCCGCGCCGGATGGCGACATGCTGGCATTGCTGGCAACCGCATTGGGCGGCGCGCTGCTCGGCGGGCTGCTGCTCAACATCATGCCCTGCGTCTTCCCGATCCTCAGCCTGAAGGCGATCAGCCTCGCCAAGGCGGGCGGTGACGAACGCGCGGCGCGGCGCGATGCGCTGGCGTACACCGCAGGCATCGTGCTGGTGTGCGTGGGCCTTGGCGGCCTGCTGCTGGCCTTGCGCGCAGGGGGAGAGCAGATCGGCTGGGCGTTCCAGCTGCAGGACCCGCGGATCATCGTCGCGCTGTTGCTGCTGGTCACCGCAATCGCCTTCAACCTCGCCGGCCTGTTCGAGTTCGGCAGCATCTCTGCAGGATCGAGCCTGACCACGAAAAGCGGCGCATCGGGATCCTTCTGGACCGGCGCGCTTGCCGCGTTCGTGGCGACGCCGTGTACCGCGCCGTTCATGGCCGCCGCGATGGGCAGCGCGCTGATCCTGCCGGTGCCCGCCGCGCTGCTGGTGTTTGCCGGGCTCGGCCTTGGCCTCGCGCTGCCCTTCCTCGCGATCGGCTTCGTCCCCGCGCTGCGCCGCCGCCTGCCCCGGCCGGGCGCCTGGATGGCGACCTTCCGCCGGATCATGGCGGTTCCGATGTTCCTCACCGCGCTGGCTTTGGTGTGGCTGCTCGGCCAGCAGACCGGAAACACCGGGGTGCTATGGGGGCTGGCCGCCGCGATGGGGCTGGCGCTGCTTTTGTGGTGGCTGGGCGCGCGCCAGGCGGGCGGGCGCAGCGGCTGGCTGCCGATGATCCCTGCCGTTGCCAGCGTCATCGCCGCGATTGCGTTGCTGCCGACGGGCGGTGCGGCCTCCGCTGAAGAAGGCTCAGCCGACGCCACCTTGCCCACCCAGCGGTTCAGCGAGGCCAGGCTCGCGCAGCTGCGCGCCGCCGACACTCCGGTCTTCGCCTATTTCACCGCCGACTGGTGCATCACCTGCAAGGCCAACGAGGCCGCGGCGATCCAGCGCGAGGCCACCGCCGCCGCGTTCAAACAGGCCGGCGTCGCGGTACTGGAGGGCGACTGGACCCGGCGCGACGCCGAGATCAGCCGCTATCTCGAGGCGCAGGGCCGCTCGGGCGTACCGTTATACGTCTGGTACAAGCCCGGCAGCGATCCCGTCATCCTGCCGCAGGTGCTGACCGTGGACATGCTGACCGCGCTGGTCGGCTGATCTCCGCGGCTGACCTGGGCCGTCGGCCTTATGCGGTGACCGCGCGCAGTCCCTCGATGAAATGCGGGATGTTGGCATCGGTGAACCCGGCGATGTTGATCCGGCCCGAGCCCGCCATATAGACGCCCCAGTCCGCCCGCAGCGCGGCGATCTGCTCGGGGCCGAGCTGCAGCACCGAGAACAGCCCGTTCTGCTGGCCGACGGCCGCGAGGTCGACCGATCCGATGGCCTGATGTGCCGCGAGTGCATCGCGCACGCCGCGCATCCGCGCGCGCATCGATTCCAGCTCGTTCAGCCAGATCCTGGTCAGGCCCTCGTCCTCGAGCACGATGCGCACCGATGCTGCACCATGATCGGGCGGCATCGACCAGTTGGCGCGCGCCAGGGCTGCCAGGTTGGACTGCACCGCCGCCTGCTGGGCAGGGCTTTCGGTCATCACGTACAACGCGCCAACGCGCTCGCGATACAGGCCGAAATTCTTGTCGCAGCTATAGGCGATCAGCGCCTCGGGTACCTTTGAGAGTACGGCGCGCAGGCCATAGCCATCCGCCTCGAACCCGTGGCCAAGGCCATGATAGGCCAGGTCGATCAGCGGGAACAGCCGCTTGGCCGCGATCGTCTCTGCGATCTCGTCCCATTGCGTTTCGCTGTAATCCGCGCCGGTCGGGTTGTGGCAGCAGCCATGCAGCAGCACGGCATCGCCCGCCTCGGCCTTGTCCAGCGCCGCTTCGAGCGCATTGAAATCGAGCCGCTGGGTGGCGACATCGAGATGGCGGAAGGTCTCGCACGCCAGGCCCACGGCATTGAGGATCTGCACATGGTTGGGCCAGCTCGGCGTTCCCATCCAGATGCGCCGCGCGCCCGCCTTGAGCAGCAGGTCTGCCGCCAGCCGCACCGCGCCGGTGCCACCAGGGGTCTGCAGGCCATCAATGCGCCCTGCAGGATCGAAATCGCCCAGCATCCACGGCATGATCGCTCGGACAAAACCCATATCGCCTTCGGGGCCGAGGTAGCTCTTGGAGTCCTGGCCATCGAGCAGCCGCGCCTCGGCCGCCTTGATCGCGGCGAACACCGGGGTCGCGCCATCGGCGGTGCGATACACGCCGACGCCAAGGTCGATCTTCTCGGGTCGGCTGTCTGCGGCATAAAGCTTGATCAGCGCGAGCAGCGCATCGGCCGGTTGCGCCTTCAGTTGTTCGAGCACGACGATATCCCCCAAAGGTTCACAAGATTGTTGCCGAAACAAGGGCGTCCGGCATCAGGAAAATGCGCGTGTCTCCATGCCGACAGCCACGCGCCGGGGCAAGGCAAAAAGGCCGGTTGCCGCCATATAGCGACAACCGGCCTTTCCTTGCCCGTGTTGGCAGTGCGACCCTGCGGGCTAAAAGCTTAGAACGGGACGAAATTGCGCTTGCGGGTGAACTTCATATAGCCGGCGTTGACGCCCAGCCGGAGCCCCAGCCCCATGCGCACCGGGATCAGCACGACATCGCCGCGCCGGAGGTAACTCGTATGGAACCCGCCGATCAGATAGGCCGCGCCCTCGCCTGCACCGAAGCGCTTGTAGAGGTCTTCGCTGTCGTACAGATTATAGACCAGGACGAAGGTGTTGCCTGCATTGGCCCCGGCATCGAAGCCGATCGACGGGCCGGTCCAGTAAACCGGCCGCTCGCCCTCCACCTTGTGGTGCAGCGTGCCCGAGCCATAGCGCAGGCCCACAACGAACGCGCCCGACGCCTCGCGCCCGACGATATAACCATTGGGTTCGCCCTGCTTGCGCAAGATATCCTCGATCAGGCCAGCCAGCCCCTCGGCACCCTTGCCGAACACCCCCTCGGCCGCCCCGATCAGATCATCCTTCTGATAGCCGTTGGCCGGCGCGCCGGTGCGAGTCTCGAAACCCGGTTGGGGCGTCGCATTGGGCGCAGGTGGCGGAACCGGCGCGCTGCTGTAGCCCGGATCGGGCGTGCCGTAATCATAGCCCTGGTCCAGCGGCGCATCGCTGGCGGGCGCAGACCGCGACTGAGGCGGCGCGAGATCCGAATCGATCGCCTCGTTGGGATCGATGTTCCTGATCTGGGCATGAGCGACCCCGGCGGGCCCGCCCAGCGCCATGGCCAGCACCCCGGCAGCCGCCAGAATGTGCTTGAATAGCCCCGTTCGCATAATCTGCCTCCCGCTCATGCACCTTTTCCCACGAATCCCGCATTTGTGGGCCGGGCACAATGAACCGGCGATGACCCGAGTCGATGGCGCGGTGACTCGAGTCCTTTGCACGCCGGAGCGCTTGAATGGCCCTGTTTCAGCGCGGTTGCGTCGGTTTTTTCGGAACAATGCGAGCTCCGCAACTAACCGGTTGATCCCCGGCACACCCCCCGCTATAGCGCGCTCTGGCCAATCGACCGGCCCCCAGGCAGGGGCTTGCTCGCATCAAGGTGCGTGCCATGCGGAGACGTGGGTGAGTGGCTGAAACCAACGGTTTGCTAAACCGTCGTGGGGGGATTACTCCCACCGAGGGTTCGAATCCCTCCGTCTCCGCCACCTCCCTGTTTCCAGCCATTCGCATCCAGCCGCGCAGGCTACGATTCCTTGACTTTCCAGCGCTATAGAAGCCCTATCGGTTCACACCTGTTCGCCCTCAGCCATCTCACTATGGGGGTATGATGGGGGTAACAACGGAGCAGATAGGGGGTAGCGAATGCTGACGGACAAACAGGTGCGAACGGCAGCACCGAAAGAAAAAAGCTACAAGCTGGCCGACCGCAACGGGCTGCACCTGCTCGTCACACCTAGCGGGAGCAAGAGCTGGCGCTACAAATTTCGCCTGAATGGCAAAGAGCAGTTGCTCACCTTTGGACGCTACCCCGACATCAGCCTAGCAGAGGCGCGAGAGCAACTGGATGGATCTAGAAAAGCTCTGCGGGCTGGTCATGACCCCCGTCACAGCATAGCCCGCAGCAAGCTGATTGGCACCGATAGTGCCGTTCGAACTTTTGAAAGCATCGCAAGGGAATGGTATGAAAAGCAGCGGAGCCGCTGGAAGGCTGTCCATGCTGCTGATGTCCTGCGGGGATTCGAGCGGGATCTTTTCCCGGACCTAGGTCATCTGCCGATCGACCAGATTGATCAGCCTATTTTGCTAGCGGTCCTCGGCAAATGCGAATCGCGTGGAGCGATAGAGACTGCTCACCGGCTGAGGCAAAAGACCGCAGCCGTATTTCGGTATGCGCGCGCGCTTGGTGTTCAGGTGGCCAATCCTGCGACAGATGTGAAGGAAGCCATGAGACCTGTTCCGCCGGCAGTCCGCTATCCCGCTCTTACCACGATCGAGGGAATCCAATCGCTACTGCGCGATATTGACCGCGCTGGAGCCTCGCCGATTACCCGGCTAGCCGCCCGATTTCTCGCCCTGACCGCACAACGTCCGGGCATGGTGCGCTGCGCAGAATGGACCGAAGTGCACGGTGTTGACTGGGCGACCTCAGCCTTTGAGCAAACTGACGCATATTGGATCATTCCAGCGCAAAAGATGAAACAGGAGCTTCATCTCCGCGATGATGAAGCGTTCGAACATAGAGTCCCTCTTAGCCCGCCAGCAGTGGAGATTTTGCAGGCAGTTCGAAATCTGACCCGTCAAGCCCGCTATATCTTTTGCAATTCCTGGTCTGGCACCAAGCCAATGAGCGAGAACGCCATTGGATACCTTTATAACCGTGAGGGATACAAAGGCCGCCACGTGCCTCACGGCTGGCGGTCCAGTTTCTCGACGATCATGAACGAGCTGACGGAGCGACAAGTGGCAGACGACCGACGCTTGTTAGGGGATCGCTTGATTATCGACCTGATGCTGGCGCACAGCCCCAAGGGGTTATCTGGCAGCGAAATGATCTACAATCGAGCAGCCTTCATGCCAAGACGACGTGAACTGTCTAACCAATGGGCTGGCCTGCTGGTCGACAGCATGTTGCCTGCCAGCGGAATCATCGATAGCCCGCGGCGAAAGCTGCGCAGCTAATAGCGGCCCGCCATTTTGGCGTTTATCCAGTCAAGCACTTCGGCTTTGGGCCAACCCGAGCGGCTGCCGATTTTGACGGGCTGCGGGAAATGGCCACGGTCTATCTGCTTGTAGACGCTTGTTCGGCCCATCCCCGTCATTTTCATGACCTGGTCGATTGGCACCAAGCTTAAATCCGGTGCGGACACCCTGTCTTCGCTTTTGGTCACGCCAAGTTGCGGCAGAGCAAACACTGGGCCCTCGGGTGATAAATTTCCTGAAGCGATACGCCTAGTCCTGAAGTGTGGGGCAGCGACAGCGGCAACTTGATCCTTGGTGAGATATGTTTGGCCGCCAACTGTTACCAGAAACTGATCGAACTGGTCGCGATTCACGAAGATGCGGTGGGTGGGTTCAGCGTTTGCATCGGTCCACGATTCCAAATTAAGCTCGCCCGTCGCGAACCGTGGGAGCGGATCATCTAGTTCCCACATAACTGGCGGAATATCAGTCCTGTCGCCACCTCCGATTGGCCTGGCTATGGTGCCGACCGCGCCAAGCGCAAACTCCGTAGCAAGCATTTCTGCCTGCACCCGCACCAGATCCCGGGCCGCATCAGCCTCACCGTCATCCTCGGGACAGGTAAAAATCTCGGCCAGCTCGTATTTGGGAAAGCCCGTTCGGGCAAGAACCAGCTGAGCGAAGGCCTCGATAAGTGAATAGCCCGCAGCTGATACAGCGGTTTCTCGCTCGCAATATTTCACCCACAGCGTGCTCATTCCGGACCCTCGAGATTCGCTTAATCTCAAACGCGATAACGCCTGAAGTGTTGAGAAGTAGCGAATTAGGTCGACAGTATGTAGCCACGGCACGAAAACGTTTGTTGCCGAAATTAGTTTATATCCGCTTGGCCACCACACCCCAAAGTCGGATCGGCGCGGCGATTAATCCCCTTGCCCAAATCCATTGGCAATAGCTGCTCGCCTCGCGGCAACCTTAGCTGCGTCAGATAGCTTTTCCTTCTGGTCAGGCGAACTGATCTGGTCGGTGACAGGGTCAAGCGAAAGTGGGGTTTCATGACCACTTCGACCCGGCAACAGTGCAGGTGCTGGCATCTCATTCGCCCGCGGCATGAGATCAAAATGTTCCACCTTCGTTTTTGACCCGGCAGCAGTTATTGTTTCAGGCTCGTCATCGGACCTGCCCCTGGCATACCTGGCCTCGGGATCGCTGATTTTGGCGAGAGCATTCTCCGAACAATGGTCGGCCAATGGTGGCGTAGTGTCCGGTTGTTGCTCAACCAATGCCGCTGCATTGCTAGCCTGGCGAGCAATCTTCGAACATTTGCTGATCAATGCATATTCATCGTTCAGCGATTGGTAGTGCAATGCAAGATGATCCGTTGCCGCTGCAACCAGCTCCTCTGCCTGACGCCTCTCGTGATCGCTCCCAGCGGTGGGGTCTGCGTCAAACGCTTTGAGCAGCTGTGCATTTGCCCGCCTGACTTTCAGCGCTCGTGATCGAGCACGATCAAGTTGCTGTTCGAGCCGGTATGCAGCGTCGTCCATGACCACCTTCTGCCGGAGGCTTTCACGCAATTTTGCCGCAGCCTCGTTCACTGCGGCCTTATCATCGATGGCAAGCAACCTCTCCTGCTCGAACGTCGCGACCCGTGTGTCCGCCTGAGCAAATGCCAGCTGAAGCTTATCGTCCGCCTGCGCCATTATCGCGGTCCATTGGCGTTGTTCATTGTCCGTGCCGGTCTTGGTTGGCTGCCCTTTCGTCTCTGCGATTGCTGAATGGCTCCCGAGGTGCTCCTGCGGGTCGGCCACGATTCCCATTTCCGAGTAGGATCTCGGATCAACCCGACGGCTATGCCCTGCATCAGCCATATGCCGGTTGGTGATATCAGCCAGGCTTTTTCGTAGGCGTTTGAGCCACGGCTTGCCGGAAACCTCGCTGACCTTGTTTTGGCGCAAAGGTGTAGACCTGCCATTGGAGCGCCCTCGCTTTGGCAGAACCACCGCAAAATCCCACATACCAGGTTCCAGTCGCTCGGTTGAATACCCTTGGCGCTCAAGGTGCGCGATATCGGCAGCATCAATGCGCCTGCTGGGGCGGTCGTAATAGTCGAGGTGGAAATGCCAGTTTTTTTCGTCGTTGCGGTGATCTGGAGCGTGCATGACCGCAACGAACGGCATCTTCTTTTCCTCGAACACCCGCGCAAAATCACGGACGATGGAAAAACGCTCCTCAATTGTCAGTTCATTAGGCAACTCGCCAACGATCCGGTATTGCGTCCTGCCGCTGCGACCATCGTTGATTTTTGCTGGAAGCGTGGCTGGCCCCCGCAGGCCCATCGATGTCAACACCTGGTCGAGAAATCTGCGTAACTTCTTGCCAGACTTCACCTCAACGGTAATAGCCTTTTCCGGATCGCAGGTCCGAAGGGCCTGTTGCAACGCTACAGGACAGTCACCACTCGCAGACACCGCTGCCCAAAAACCTTTGGCGTCGTTCACCCGGAAGGTTACCTGGTCGCGGCTCGCAACAGCTTCATGTTCTTCGACCAACGACCAAAATCTTCCTCGCTCATAATCGTCATGATCTATGTTCGTAAGCAGGGCGCGGGTCCCGTCGGGCTGGATCGCGGCAGCATCCATACGGGCAATATATTTGTCGTGTACCACCACGCTGCTCGATGGCAGAAGTGTTGCTATCTCACCGGTGTCGTATCGGGTGCCAAGGCCCGGCGCCGACTGTCGCAATCGTCCATGCGGCGACCCGGCTTCCAAGGATACATCCGCAGCGCCAAGCAAAAGGCGGCCGGTGCTTCGTCCATTACGAACCAGGTCGAGGCTGGACAACAACCGCAAATCGGCATTGGCGAGGGAAGATTTTCCGGTGCGGTTTTCGCAACCTCCGCCAAAACTGGGCTCAAATGCTCGGAGCTCCTCCACCAGTCGCCCGGTAAGTTCGCGATTGAGCCCATACTGTTCAACCCATTGTCTTTCATAATCGTTTTCCTCTCGTCTTATTGGCGGCGTTGCCGCCGGGGTGATTGTATGAAATTCCGCTTCAGCCTCTTGCGATGGCAGGAGCTGAGAGACCGAGAGTTCAGCTGTTGCCGAGTTTTCGGGATCGAGCTGCGCGACCGCGGCTTCACGTTCGATGTATCTAGAGTGTGCTCGAGCAGCACCCGGGCGGTTGCGGACCCCGTCGCGGATCATCGTATGCGTCACCTTGCTGACGCTCCGGTGTTGAAACGTGAACGATGTCGCACCGGCAGCGTTCGTTAACCGATAGGACCGGGCGACCGGTTTGTGGAACGGGATGCCCCGACCAGCATCGCTCGCTTTGTGACGGGAGATATCTGTCGTCCGTCCCGGCCTCCAGTTTCGCACGCCCATGACGTCATCATTCTCAATGGCCTCAATACCATCTCGAATCCTCTGCAGTCGGGCGAAGGCTCGTTCTACCCTCTGGACGGCCAGTTCGAAATCGGTGCGCTTTCCCATAAACGTGTCTCCTGCCGACCATATAAAGGTCTGGTCAGCAGTGTTTTGGGATGAACGACGGCAATGGAGAACCGAGCCTGAAAATAGGAAGGAGCAACAATCACCGACTTTCAGGCACAGAGTTCGGCTGGCGCTGAGACACCGAGCCGGTATCCCCTACGATCAGTTCACCATACAACTGGTGCCTCGGCGGGCTCGGTGTTTAGTCCCGGCATTTGATGGTGTAATATTCAGCCACGAATGGAAGGATGCGCTATGGGACAAATTCTGCACGGGAGTGCCCGCACGACAGCGGCAGTCCGTCGAGTAATACAACATAGCCAAAAGAGCCTGATCGCCCTTTCCAAGCGACACGGCATCAATCAGAAAACAGTGGCCAAGTGGAAGCGCCGAACGTCAGTCAGTGACCTCCAGACCGCCCCAAAGATACGCATTCAACAGTGCTGGGCATCGAGGACGAGGCGATGATCGTCGCTTTTCACCGCTGTTCCACCATTTGAATCCTAAGGGGTGAATTTGACTGATTGCAGTGTCATTCAGAAAAAAGTCACTTGCCATGGTGAAGGAATCGTGATTATTTTCATGCATTCATTAAGAGTTGGGGCGATACCCACACCAACCTGCCGATCCGGGCAAGGTGGTTTTGCTTAGGCAGATGTGGCTCGTCAGAGCAACAAAGCGGAAGCTGTGTCGACCCTTCGAACGGAGGGTTTTTTATGGCTGGCACCAAAATTGCTGATGAGCTCGTCGCTGCCTACAGGGATACCGAATTTCTGGTAGGTCCGCCTGATGTCGGTTTCATACTGCGCGTCGGCCGCCGGTCAGACGAGATAGCTAGCCTGTTGAGGTCTGCTGACGGCAATGGCGCGACATTTATCACCGCCGAAAATCCCTTCAGCCAGACGCTAACCGCGCAAGAGAACGCTATCAATCAGGCTCACCTTCGAACAGACCTGATCGACTTGGGAGCAACCGTTCTTGAAGGCCAAGGACAGGGCCAAGATAAAATGTGGCCTCCTGAATCAAGCTTTCTGGCGATCGGCCTTACCCATCAGCAGGCCTGCGATTTAGGAACCAAGTATCAGCAGAATGCAATTGTTTGGATCGGCCTAGATTTGATCCCTGAGCTTGTGCTGCTGAACTGAAGTCAACATTGACTAGGGCTGGCCCACCACACGGGCTGGGGGGATTTGATCCTGATTGCCAACCCCGGCACTTCGCCGAACCTGGCTAAAAATGGAATGATATCATGAAAATCATCAACGGCCTTTTCACGTCTGAAGCTGTCAGCGCCGGACACCCCGACAAACTGTGTGACCGTATTTCCGATACAATTCTCGATGCCTTCCTTGCGCTCGATCCCGACTCTCGGGTGGCATGCGAAACCTTTGCCATCAACGATCGCATTCTCGTGGCGGGCGAGTTCAAAGCCAAGCCTGGGGTAGTCCAGCAGATCGAACTTCAGGCGGACGAGCTCATTCGCAAATCGATGAGGGAGGTAGGCTTCAGTGCAGGCGACAACGACATCAACTCGGCAACCTGCCTGATTGAGTTGGCCTTCAACGCTCAAGCTCCAGAAATCAGTGAGGCGGTTGATGGCTCTGCCAACCTAAGTGCTGGCGACCAGGGTATAATGTTCGGTTATGCCTGTGACGAAACCCCCGAGCTGATGCCGCTGGCCTGGAGCTTGGCCAACGCGCTTGTGCATCGCGCCCAGCACATGAACGAAGCTTCATGTTATCAGCGCGGGGCGTCACCGGTCCGTCCCTTGCGGCCTGATGGGAAGACACAGGTCACAATCCGATATCAAGATGGCCGGCCTGTAGGGGTCCAGTCGGTCGTGATGTCGTGGCAGCACTCTGCAAAGCTTGGCCTTGAAGAGGTCCGTTCATGGCTGGAACGGTTCGTCGTCGATGCTGTGATCCCGCAAAACATGCGGACCGATGATCTCGTCATGCATCTAAACCCTGGCGGGCGATTCACAATCGGGGGCCCAAAGGCAGATACCGGCCTGACTGGGCGCAAGATCATTGTCGACACTTACGGCGGTGCCGCGCCCCACGGAGGCGGTGCCTTTTCGGGCAAAGATCCAAGCAAAGTTGATCGATCAGGCGCATACGCCGCCCGCTCGATCGCTAAAACCGTTGTCGCCGCCTGTCTCGCGAGAAAGGCGACGATCCAGGTTTCCTATGCCATCGGTGTCGCAGAACCAATAAGTATAGTCGTTGACACCGATGGGACAGGAACGGTGCCAGACGAGATCATCGCAGAATCAATCACTAAAGTATTCGACCTCTCACCTGCCGGGATCATCGAGGCACTGAAACTGAAACGTCCAATCTACAAAGCCACCTCCTCGCTGGGGCATTTCGGCGCGTTCCGCGACGGAGGGAAGTATCTTTGGGAGGCCACGGACCGCGCAATGAGCCTTCGCGATGGAGTCTGGGTGAAAGTGGATCAAGGACAGGTGGCATGAATGGCTTACTGCTCCCAAATCGCACGGCTTTCGGCGCTGAAAGCGTGCTCCCGGCCGACTTGGTCCGCTCCTATTGCGACGCCTTCTACGCCTTCAGGTGGATCATGGGCGTTTACGAGGAACTCGTGCTCGATCATTATAATCCGCTGCTTGAGGCGATGATGAGCATCACTGGCGCAGGTACGGCGATGCTGATTTCCGCCTTCAACCCGCTTGGCACCGAACTGCCCGATAGTAACAACTATCGGCGTCACCGAGCGCTGACAGATGAAATGGCGGGTGCCCGCGCTCGCGCTATCCCGGCTTATGGTCGCAATCCGGCGGGCGGATGCTCAGACGACAGTTTGCTGGTGCTCGGCCTGACCTTCGACGCCGCGCTTGATCTTGGACAAAGCTATGAACAAAATGCGCTAATCTGGAGCGACGGCACCTTCATTCCTCGTTTGGTCTTGCTGAGGTGATACCAGCATGAATGTCCTCAAGCTCGATGTCGATCTGATTGAGCTAGACGGATCGCTCGCACGTTGCTCCACCGAAGTTCGGCTACTAGGTCTGAAGCGTAAGATCTACGTGATCTATGGTCGCTGCCGTTGTTTGCCGGAGCCGCTGATTGGGCTGAATTTCCGCCAAGATAACCCGCCACCCAGCAGATACAGGATTGCCTCGACAATCCGCCGGATCGGTTATTCTAAATGGGACGAGGATTGCAAATCGGCCTCAGAACAATGCAGTCAGCATCGCTCAAATCGCCTGGCAGGGCGATCCCGTACGGGTATATTAAGCTTAGATTGCGGTGGATATGGTAGTGGCCGATCAGCAACGTGGCCTCGCTGTCCCGTGCGACTGGACCTTGTTTGGCCATCTCGATCGGCAAGAGGGCACTCATATACGGTCGCCGAAGCGACAGCCCTAGCGAGGAGTGAGGATTGCATGGCAGGCAAGACAATTGACGTCACCGATGAAGCGAGCCTTATCAAAAGCTCAGGCATGATTTTTCTTGGCGAGTTGCGCCAAGGCAGCGCGAGGCCTGATGCGCCTGAGTGCATGCGCAACGATTGGGGGGTGGTGGCGGGTTGGTTGGGGCATTCGGGTGGCGAGCTGAGCGCGTTTCAGTCGGACAAGCTCGAAAGGGCTTGGGTTGCTTATCTCGCCATCGGCATAGCGCCTTCATTCGAGCTTCAGTCGGTTTTTTCACATTATAGCGAGCAATTCAGCGACATGCCGAAAAGCGACCGCGCACCTACCGAGGTGATGAATGTGTTCGATCGCTTGCTTGCAACGGATGACAAAATCATAGCGAAACGAGCGGCGGATTGGAAAGCCGAGGAAGAACGACTTCGCCTGTTGTTCGCCAAACGGAAAGGCGAAAAGCAATCAAGCTGGTGGCGGCGCCAGCCACCTCTCGTAAGAAACTGGATTTTTAGCGCGGCAGTTTGGGCCGTTTTCATGTTCGTCTATGCGTTCTTTTTCGACCCGTTCGAAAAGGGCGGGTGGTACGACATGGATGACGACGAGACGATGCGTTTCGTTCTAATCGTACTCGCACCCGTAGGTGCAGGTGCGGTTTTCTACGCCTACCATCGTTGGGTGCGGTAGTTGCAAGCACATCTCCCCGCAAACGAAAGTCGAATAGTATTGCCAATGCCAATGCCAGCATGAGCTGCATCGAAGGCCGTAGAGCGATGGCTTTCCCCAAATATCGGTCATTCAGCCCTTTTGTCAAAAGCGGTCGTTTATGGGTTCACGACCTGGTCAATGAACTCACACTTCGTCGGGGGTGTAAGAAAGCTACATTATTTTGAAAAGCGCTGGCCACTGACACCTTACCTTCACTGGCAGACATGCCAGTCGCACAGCAGATTGGGCTCCTGCCCAATCTGCGGTAGTGCGCGTAACTACATTACTCGAACAATGCGCTTGGAGTATTTATCTATTGTCTTTCTGGACCATTCCTAATGGCGGAGCAACAATGCTTGCGCATTGGCCACGCAGTGTTCGCAAATTGTCTGGACATTAAAAAACCACCCGAGCTGGGACCCGGGTGGTTCTCAAGGGATTACCCAGCTATATGCGGAGATGTTCAGATGGCGTCGGCGTCCATCAAGGTTGCCACCACCCGAAGCCCATCTGCAGTCCAACCGTGGGTTTCGACGGCAAAAAGGATTCTGGTGCGACTTGCCTTCTCGGCGAGTGCCTCGTCAGTGGCGTCGGCGAGCTGCAATATCTGGTAAGCGATAAAAGGGGGCTCCTCCGGATAGGCCGCCAACAGGGCCTCGGCTGGGCGCGTCCCGAATATCGCCGCAATCGGATGCTGCTGCAGGAAATCCAACATCCAGTAGGCAACATGGGCAGCAGCAAGGCTGTAACCTGGAGGGGGATTCATGACGGCCTCCGCCAGTGACCTACCAGGCCCACGAACATACTGCTGCAGTCCCGGGGCCAAGTGGCCAAGATCAACCACAACTTGTGCGTCAAAGGCGGGATCGAAATTGCCAGACAGATCGCGATTAACCCGCACAAATATCTGATCGAAACCCTCTAGCTTTGCCCCTAGCTCGAGCAGTGACCCACTTGCTGCAATTTTGTTGGTAGATATGGGGAGGAAAGCCACAGGCCGATAACCAAGATCTACAAACCCATCGCGAAGCGCAGGCAAAAGCTCGACGATCTCACGCATCGACGCGAAGGTGTTTGCGCCGAGATCAACAATCGTGTGACTGCCTTTCATAGCGCTGACGATTTGCGGTGCGAACGTTGCATTCACGCCCCACCCCACCGATTTCGCGTTTTTGACCGAGCTCCTGGCGGCGTGGTTGCCTGCATCGCCATCGAGCAGTCCGACAGGTTGATTCGCAATGATCCACAGAGCGTGCAGAAGCTGAGCAAGCATCGTTTTGCCTTCGCCGCCGGCATTCGTCACAATCAGCGCGAGAATGAATTGCTGAAATGGGCTCATGACTGCCCCCAATCTGACGCAAACCGGGTGTCGGAAAAGTCCGCTGCAGTGGCACGTGCGATTTTGGTAGATCCTGACGAAGCAGGCTTCGACACCGAAATTCCATCCATCTCAGACCAAAACTTAGCAGCGCTGATCAGGCTGGACGGCCCCTTGCCAACGTTGAAACCATCAGCAGTAAGTTGAGCATACAGAACCGCCCAAGAGATACCCACCTTTCTGGCTTCGTATATTTCAGTCCGACACTTTGCTATAGCGTCGCGAACTGGCTGCCGACTCTTAGCACGACGCAGTGCTCGTTGAGCTAAACCAACCATACAAGCATTTCCTTTCTATTGATGCACCATTGATGGTGCAATTACTTCGCAATGTGGAAGCAATGTTCTTGTAGGTTCGTATGTGGCCATCCTATAAATACGAATATACGGATTTTCGTATTTATAAGATGAGGTAATGTTATGACTAAAGCAAATAGGGAAGGCCGACCTCTCCGCAGCATTGAATCTATTCACGCGCTCGGTGCTTGGAACGCCATTTGTCAGAATTTCCGTCCGCTTGTTGATCTTGAAGCCAAAGTGCATACTGGAAACCTGACACCATCTGAGCTGCGGACACTTTTTGATGATGCTTGCAGTGAAATGCTATCAGCGCCGTTTTTGCAGATGCATCCATCCGAACCTGGCAAGTCCCGCGAAGAACGATTGCGTTCAGCCGCTGAGAACTTTCAGGCGATTTCACACCACTTGGCGATAATGCTGCAGCTTAAAACCTCGGTGGAAACGGCTTGGATTGCAGCGGAGGTTTTGCTCCAGCATTGGAAGAACGAGATGCTAGCCCTTGCCGTGACGCCGCCGGTGCACGATGCCCATGCCCTAGGCACTGCTGCACGGGTGCTCAAGGCTGCAGGGCTGACATGCCCGATATCGCGAAGTATAACAGAATCGCAGCTCCAGCGGATCGGAGCCATCCTGAAAGAGCAGGCAATTAATAATGCCCCGCCCCCCTCGATCTCTCACCCCCCATGCCCCGTCATTGTGGAGTGGAAACCTGACAATGCGTGGGTGTCCATGCGGAAGGATATTCCAGGGTATGAATTGAACGAAAGGCTTGTCACGCCACAAGAACACGGCCTTGCAGCTGTGATCGAATTGGGCCTGCCGCCCTTTATGGACCTCTCCAAGTTCGGGCTAGCTACGGAGTTCGCAGCCTTCCAGGCTGCAGGAACCAATCATGCGAGGCGCCGCGAATGCTGGAAGCTCCTGAAACAATGGCTGACCATGAACAAGGTCGCCGGATGGAACGGGCCGGTGACTGAAAAAATGCGCGAGCAGGCTTGGGTGTTCATGTTCGCTGTCAAATACGGCTTTACGCAGGACGTAGCTGAATTTCGACATGTCCGGTTTCCGTCACCATGGAAGCGAAATGCTGTGATCGTGGCGGAGAGGGCTTGTCATGACCCTGAATAGCTGAAGGCTCAGCCGAGGTGGCACCAATCCTGTCCATCGATACCAGCGAGATGGCGTGGACGGCCTCTAACCCGCTAATCCATCAGGATGCCGCCACGTGGTGCGCAAATGCATAATTTTATACGCAAATCGACATACTCGCGCGCCTACGTGGAGCAGTTCTCGGGGTGCTGCTATTGGAATTTGCCGTTCGTTGACGGCATACGCTTACTTGTCAGAAGGCCCGATTCTGGGACTAAGCGGTCATCTTTCCGGAATGTGTGGAACGGCAGGTTCTGCCGACAGCAGACTGTCAGTGTTCGCACTCAGTCCTTCTCCATAGCTCCCCAGGCACATTAATCCAGCAACCATCGGCTCCACGAGTCCCGGGAGGCGACTTAAGTGTTTTTCCGACCGTCAGGCTGGTGTCAGGTAGCTCAGCCATTAACGCCTCATAGGAGGCTGTTATGGCACATGGAATTGCATCACCAAAAAATCAGATCGCCGTTTGGGACTTGCCCGTCAGGCTGTTCCATTGGTCCCTCGTCGCGACCATCGTAGTAGCGTTTCTTTCGTCTGAAGAGGATAGCGTGCTCGCGACCTGGCATATGACGGCAGGATGGATTGCGGCCGTGCTGATCGCATTTCGACTGAGCTGGGGCTTTATCGGAGGCAAGCACGCACGCTTTGCCAGCTTTGTCCGGCCCGGTGCGCTGATGCCGCATCTGCGCGAATTGCTAAAGGGCAAGGCTGAACGGTCGGTGGGCCACAATCCCCTGGGCGGCATGGCGGTGCTCGCGCTGCTCGGCGGCACAGCAGCGGTGGTGTGGACCGGCGTCCAGCTGACCGGAGTGGGCGGCAGCGAGGATTTGCATGAGATGATTGCCTATGGCCTGCTTGGACTCATCGCGGTGCATGTGATCGGCGTGATCGTGATGTCGGTGATGACGCGGGACAACCTCATCCGCGCCATGGTCACCGGGCGCAAACCGGCGGCAGGGCTGCCGGTGCAGCAGTCCGAACGCCCCCGCGCTTTGGCAGCACTGGCAGGCAGCGCAGTCGTGGTGATGTCTGTCCTTGGCATATTGCGCTATGACAAGACGGCTTTTGATAGCGTATCGAGCGAAGCAGGCGAATATGAGCAAGGCGAGGCAGTCGGCATTGATGGCGATCATGACAATGACTGAGCGTCCGCGCCGGGGTTCCACAGTGGCCCTGCGACACATAAGGCCTGACCCGTGCGACTGCTGATCGTGGAAGACAATGAACGCCTCGCCGGTCTGATCGCACAAGGTCTGGGCCGGCGGGGCTTTTCCTGCGACATTGCCCCGGATCTGGTGACAGCGGATGCGTGCCTGGAAAGCGCTGCCTTCGATGCTGTCATCCTCGACCTTGGCCTGCCCGATGGCGACGGCATGACATGGTTGCAGCGCCAGCGCAGCTTGCAGCAGCTTATCCCGGCGTTGATGCTGACCGCACGTGGCGGGCTGGAAGACCGGATCGCTGGGCTGGATTCAGGCGCGGATGATTACCTGGTCAAGCCGGTGGACATCGAGGAGCTGGCCGCAAGGGTCCGCGCCTTGCTGCGCAGGCCGGGGCCGCGCGCAGCCACACTGCTGGAGGCCGGGTCGCTCAGCTTTGATCCGGTCAGTCGAGAGGCCCGCTGCGGCTCGCGCATGCTTGACTTGTCCCGCCCCGAGGCTGATCAGCTTGAACTGCTTATGCGCAGATTGGGTACGGTTGTGGTGCGCGATACGATCGAGACCACGCTGTATAGCTTCAACGAACCGGTGACCCCCAATGCAGTGGAGGCGACCGTATCGCGCCTGCGCCGCAAGCTGGACGATGCAGGTCTTGCCGGGCAGCTACACACCGTGCGCGGTGTCGGCTACATGCTGCGGAGTAGCTGAATGGCCCACCAACCACCGTCGATTTTTCAGTCGCTGGCGCGCGGCCTTGCGGTGGTCGGGCTGGGCGGTACGGTGTTCCTGCTGGTCGCCGTGCTCATCGAATACCGCATTAGCTTTGCCGAGATGGCAACGGCGGATGCACTGGAGGCCGCTCTGCACGAAATGGTGGAACACGTGCTGTTGCCCGTTGTCGCGCTGGTCGTGCCGATGACGGTCGCAGCCCTGTTCGTGATGCGGCGAGCATTCAGGCCGTTGACGGATGCAACAGAGCAGCTGAACGCGATTACCGGACGCGAACGCAACATCCGCATTAATGATCACAAACTGCCGACGGAAATCCGGCCGTTCACGGTGGCGGTCAACACTTTGCTTGGAAGGCTGGAGCAATCGGCCTTGCATCAGGAGGCCTTCGCGGCCGATGTCGCACACGAGTTGCGTACGCCACTTGCGGCGATGATGCTTGAACTCGATGGCATGACAGACCCCGCCGCTGCGCGTTTGAAAGGCGATGTCGCTGCCATGCGCCGGCTGATCGACCAGCTGATGTTGCTGGCGCAAATGGATGCGCAGGAGGCCGCAGCTACTGCGACCGACGATGTCGACCTGGCTGATGTCGCCAGCGATGTGGTTGCAAGATGTGCTCCGGCGGTGATTGCCCAAGGCCGGACTATCGAGCTGGTCAATGAAGGCCAGACGTTACCGGTCCGCGGGCGGCGGGAAGCGATTGCAGCGGCGTTGCGCAACCTGATCGACAACGCTGTGCGGGTTACGCCTGTTGGGGGTACCGTTCATGTGGTGCTGGACGGCATGCCTGCAATCCGCGTCATCGACGGTGGCCCGGGGTTGTCGCACGAACAGCTCGGCCAGCTGATCCAGCGCAACCGACGCGCCGACCATGCCAGCCCTGATGGTGCTGGCCTGGGCCTCGCCATGGTCGATCGCATCATGCAGGTCCATGGCGGTGCAATCAGGACCGATCCTGAGAACAATGCGCTCATCCTAGAGTTCACCTAACTTATCAGGCCGTCAGGCAGGCGTCAGGTTTGTCATCCACACACCTCATCAACGTCGATTTGCAAACGCTTGCATGGATGGTATCCGATATTGTTGCCATGGAAATTGCTTGCCAAAATCGCCGACTTTGCCGTGGTAACGGTTTAGTGTTTGAGGTTTTAGCTTGTGAATGAGATCAATTTGATGACGGGTTCGAGCCAATCTTGGTCCGTCGCTTTGCTTGCGGGGCAGCGCCCTGGAATTGATCCGTTGGCGCGGGGATTCAGGCGCTCCTCAAAGGCGCTCATCCCGATCAACGGCAGGCCGATGATTGCCTGGGTGCTAGATGCGTTGTTGCAATCCAGCTATGTTGGGCGGATCGTTGTTATTGCGCAGGACAGTGCGATCCTCGACAATCCAGAACTGGCACATTTCGCTGCTGATCCGCGCGTGGTGGTCAAATCAGGCCAGTCGAGTATTTCCCGTAATATCATGGCGCTGGCAGGGCAGGAGACGCTTCCTTGGCCGATGATGGTCACTACCGCGGACCATCCGCTGCTGACCTCCCAGATGGTCGACAACTTTCTGTCGCGAGCCGCAAATCACGATCTATCGGTAGGCATGGTGGCTCGCAAGGCGATGCTAGCGCGCTATCCGGGCTCGCAGCGCACATGGCTGCGGTTTCGAGACGATGGCTATACCGGCGCCAACTTATTCGCGCTTAACAGCCCCGTTACGTGGAATGCGATGCAGCTGTGGGCGGTTGCCGAGCAGGATCGCAAGAAAGCATTGCGCCTGTTTCTCCGCTTTGGCCCGAAGCTGGCGTTCCGCGCGATTACCCGCAGGGTTTCAGGCCCCGAGGGAATCGCGATGGCGGGCCAGCGACTGGGCCTGACCGCACAGCTGGTAGCGCTGGATGATGCAGATGCGGGGATCGATGTCGATAAGTGGACCGATTACTGGCAGGTCGAAGCAATCCTTCGCGCGCGCGAGGCCAAAGCACTTGGGGTACAGCATCGCGTAACGTTTAATCCTGTGAAAATCTCGGTCTTCGATCTTGACCGCACGCTTACTCAGAAGCCCACCTACACTGCACTTCTGGTATTCATGGCGTGGCACCAGGCACGCTGGCGCTTGATGCTTGCACCAGTGGTCGTGCTTGCGATGTTGGCCTATCTTGCCAAGGTCGTAAGTCGCCGCAGGCTGAAGGAGATCGAGCACGCGCTTATAATCGGTAGGGCAGTGCCCCGTGCAAATGCACGCCGGCTAGCGGAAATGTTTGCGGACAGGCTCGCGGCTGACGGGTTTTTCGCCGATGGCAAGAAGCGCATTGCCGCCGAGCGCGCCGAAGACCGCAGAGTGATCATGGCTACCGCAGCCAATGGGTTTTACGTCGAGGCGCTCGCCAAGCGACTGGGTATCGACGAGGTCGTGTGCACCCGCTCAACGTGGCAGGGTGAGACCCTGACGCCCCAGATCGAGGGCGAGAACTGCTATGGCGAGGCCAAGCGCGAAATGGTCGAAAGCTATCTGGAGGAACAGGGGCTGGCGCGTGCCGATGTACATGTCCGGTTCTTCTCCGACCACGTATCCGACAAGCCTACGTTCGAATGGTCAGATGAGCCGATCGCGGTCAATCCCTCACCCAAGCTCAGGGCACTGGCACAGAAACGGCGCTGGTCAGTGCTGCACTGGACCTGAGCGTCCTTGATGGCTAACGCGCAAGGCCGAGATCGGCAAGGCACTTGCCGGCCATGGCATAGGCACCGATGCGAATAGGCTTTCTTTGCAACCACGATCAGATCCACCAGATCGCCCATAGCCTGCCGATTGCGCTGGCAATGTCCGAACTGGGGCATGACGTGCGGGTTGCAGCCAGCAGCGATGCCATCGTAGCGGAAATCGCGCGGCTGGCGGGGCCGGAGCGGCTGGCCACGCTCAAGATCGTTCGGTTGGATGTCCGACGGGCCAGCTCGCGGCTGGCAGAGCGGCTGCTGGGCGAGCTTGTCCCGGCGCGCAAGCTGGTCATCTACCGCGACAACCTCGAATTTTTCCGCAGGGTGGATGTGCTGGTGGTTACCGAGCGGACATCGCTGTTGCTCAAGCAGCGCTATGGGCTGTATCACTTGAAGATGGTGCTGGCTGACCATGGCGCAGGCGACCGCGCCATCGGGTTTGGATCATCGGCTGCTGCGTTCGACCATATCCTGGCTGCTGGACCCAAGATTCGCGACAGGCTGATTGCCGAGGCCGGGGTTGATCCTGCCAACATCACCATCACCGGCTATGCCAAGTTCGACACCACGGGCGAAGATCGTCCGGCGTTGCCGATGCAGGCCAATGGCCGGCCTACGGTGCTATACAACCCGCATCTCTCGCCGCACCTATCATCCTGGTACAAGATGGGCCGCGCTGTGATGGAGCAATTCATCGCCAGCAGCCGGTACAACCTTATCTTCGCGCCGCACATCATGCTGTTTCACAGGCCGTTTGTGGTGACCATCGACCGTTTGCGCATCGACCGCCCCGGAAAAATTGATCCGCGCTGGCTGGCTGCCCCCAATATCCACATCGATACCTGCAGCCCCGCGCTGACCGACATGACCTACACCCGCGCAGCCGATGTCTATCTTGGCGATGTCAGCAGCCAGGTATACGAGTTCCTGCGTGAACCCCGTCCTTGCCTGTTCCTCAACGCGCATGGTGTCGATTACCGTGACGACCCCAATTTTGCGCATTGGCAGGCTGGCCCGGTGCTGGAGTCGGTGGGTGACCTCGACGCCCAGATCGACCATGCCATCGCCAGCCATGCGGCGACCTATAGCGCGGAGCAGCAGCGGCTGTTCTCCTACACCGTTGACCTCACCGACGAGCCTTCGGGCATGCGCGCCGCGCGCGCCATAACGGCGCTGTACGCGTGACGGACGATGCGCGGCCGCGCGGCGTCATCGGGCGGATTTACGCCAACCTGAGCCTGCTGCTTGGCGGCAAGGCGATCGCCGGCATCTGTAGCCTTGCCTACCTCGTCATCGCGGCGCGGGCGCTGGGACCGACGGATTACGGGATCCTCATCCTGGTGCACGGCTATGCGCTCGCGGTGGGCGGAATCATCAGCTTTCCCGGCTGGCACGCCATCGTGCGCTATGGCGCCCCCGCGCTGGCGGAGGGCGATCGCGCGCGGCTGTGGCGGTTAATGCGATTCACCGCGCTGGTTGAGATCGGCGCGGGACTGCTGGCCGTCGCGGTGGGCATGGCGCTGGCCCCGGTGATCGCGCCGCGCCTTGGCATCAGCGGTGCGGCGCTGGACTATGTCGTGCCCTACAGCTTGGCTATCCTGATGACGGTACGAACCACGCCTGCGGGCTATCTGCAGCTGTTGCGCAAGTTCAAGCTGCTGGGTCTGCACCACGCAGTGATGCCAACCTGTCGCCTGATCGGCGCGCTTGTTGTGACAGCGCTGGGATTTGGCCTGACGGGGTTCATCGTCGTATGGTTGCTGTCCTCTATCGCCGAGTCCGTTTCGTTGTGGATCATGGGCTGGTGGGTCGCCAGAACGCATGACCCGGATGCGAGCCTGTTTGCCACGATGAGCGCCGATGCGCCTGGTATCCGCGCTGAAAACCCCGGCCTGTTCCGCTTCATGGCGTTCGCCAATGCCGATACGACCTTCGCAGAACTTTCGCCGCGAATCGCGCTGCTGGCGGTCGGCTGGATGCTGGGGCCAGCAGCTGCCGGGCTTTTCTCGATCACACAGCGGGCCACGGTGATCATCGCTCAGCCCGCGCAGATCCTAGCGCAGGCGGCATATACCGAGTTTGCTCACCTGATTGCCAGCGGCGGGCGCGGATCGCCGCTGCGCAAGGCGTTGTTCGGCAGCATCGGCCTGTCGATGCTGGCCGCGCTGCCGTTCGTCGCGCTGATCGCCTATTTTTCGCGCGAGGTTGTCGTGCTGCTGGGCGGAGAAGCGTTTGCGGGCGCTGCGGGCCTGACGATATGGTTGCTGGGCGGACGCATGATCATGCTGCCCGCCCCACAGCTCAGCTCGGCGCTGATTGCACTGGGCTATGCCGGATGGTCGATGAGCGCGAACATCGTCTCCAGTGTCGTGGCGCTGCCGTTGCTGCCGCTGGCGCTGCATCACTATGGCCTGATCGGGTCCGGCTATTTTGCGGTGTTCGAATCCACGCTCGCACTGGCCGCGTTGCTGGTGCTGTGTCTTCGGATGACGGAGTCCGGCAAGCCCCGGACGGAGTTGCAGCCCATCGAGTGACGTCCGATTGAGTGAGGGCAACGCGATAGCTGTCGTCGATGAAGCCGCCTTTCTGGCATCATCGTCGGCAATGCCGCGCGCTGTCAGGTTGCTGTCAGCTTCAGGTGGCAGGTGACGGTCATGAACAGGCAACAGATCATCACGACTGGCGCGGTTGCGCTCTCCATCGCCGCAGGCATTGTTGCCTATACCCAATTCAGTGGGCCGGGCGACACCGCTCAGCCTGCGCCGGTTTCCACCGATCTTCGGGTCGCGCCTGGGGCCTTGACCGCGCAACAATTGCAGCGGCTGGGTATCCAGACCAAATCGGTGGACGCTGCGGTGGACGTTCCTTTGGGAACTGTCCCCGCAGTCGTTACTCTGCCGCCGGATGCGCAGGTTGCGGTTACCGCACCTTTCGATGGGGCTATCTTGCGGGTTTACGTTATCGCCGGGCAGCAGGTATCGCGCGGGCAACCGCTGGCCATAGTCAAGAGCCGCGAACCGCTGCAATATGGCGCGGAACTGGCACGCGCACAGGCGAGGCTGGGGCTGGCGCAGGCAACCGCCGCCCGCACCCGCCAGCTGGTGGATGAAGGCATCATAGCAGGCGCGCGCGGTGATGAGGTCAACGCGCAAATCCGCGTCGCGCAGACCGACGTATCAGAGAACGCGCGAATCCTGCGGCAGGCCAGCGCTAGCGCTGGCGGCGAGGTCACGCTGCGCGCACCGATCTCAGGTCGCGTGGCCGCGATGACCGCGCAGGTCGGCGGACCGGTGATGGCGACATCTGCGCCGTTCGTGATCGAAAACAGCACGGCCTTCACGCTCGACCTGCAGCTGCCTGAGCGCCTGGCAGGGCAAGTGCGCCCCGGCATGAGCATCAGCGTATCCGGCCCCGGTGTGCCAGAAGGTGCCGCCGGGACCATAGTGTCGGTGGGCGGGTCGCTCGATCCTGCCACGCGATCGGTGCTGGCCAAAGCGCGCGTCGATGGCGCTCCCGCGCTGGTGGCTGGCAAGTCGGTGATGGCCACCATCAACAGCAATGGCAACGGCACCGGTGCAGCATCCGGCACCAGCATCCCGGCCACTGCTCTGACCAAGATCGACGGCAAGGACCATGTGTTCGTGCGCACCGGCAAACGCTTCGTGAAACGCGCGGTGGAGGTTGCGGGAAGTTCTGACGGCAGGGTGTTCGTGACAACTGGCCTCAAGCCGGGAGAACAGGTTGCCGTTTCCGGGGTGAGCGAACTCAAGATGCTGTTGGCCGGGGGCTGATCGTGATGCTCCGCAAACTGATCGAGGCCGCGCTCAACATGCGGTTGGCCGTCATCGGCATCGCACTGGGGCTTGCCGCATTTGGCGCATATGCCTTTGCCAACTTGCCGATTGATGCCTTCCCGGACATCAGCTCCACACAGGTCAAGATCATCCTGAAAGCCCCTGGCATGACGCCCGAAGAGGTGGAAAGCCGGGTGATCACGCCTGTCGAGATGGAACTGCTTGGCATCCCCAACCAGACCGTGCTGCGCTCGGTGGCGAAATACGCGATTGCTGACATTACGGTGAACTTCGAGGACGGCACTGACATCTACTGGGCGCGCAGCCAGGTTGCCGAGCGGCTTGCCAATGCGACCGCAGGGCTCCCGGCCACGGTCGAGGGCGGCATGGCCCCTATCTCCACACCCTTGTCGGACATGTACATGTTCACCGTGGAAGGGCCGATTTCGCTGACCGAGAAGCGGCGGCTGCTGGATTGGACGATCCGGCCAGCGCTGCGCACCGTGCCCGGTGTCGCAGACGTCAATGCGCTCGGCGGTATGGTCGAAACCTTCGAGGTGCAGCCTGACTTTGCGGCGCTGGCAGCGGCCAATCTCACCATTGAAGACATCAAGGCCGCGGTCGAGGCAAGCAACCGCAACGATGGCGCGGGACGTCTGGCGGTGGCGGAGGAGGCGCTGATCGTGCGTTCGGTGGGTGCGATCCAGTCTCTCGACGATCTCGCATCGGTGGTCGTGCGCAGCGCCAACGGCAATGTCGTGCGCATCGGCGATGTAGCAAACGTTCGAATGGGCAGCCTCACCCGCTATGGCGCGGTCACCAAGAACGGCACGGCAGAGGCGGTGCAGGGACTGGTCATTGCGCTGCGCGGAGCAGACGCCAGCAAGGTGGTCGCAGGCATCAAGGACCGGCTGGCCGAAGTGCAGGCCACCTTGCCCAAGGGCGTTACGATTGCGCCGTTCTACGACCGGTCCGACCTGATCGGCCGCGCTGTCGGCACGGTCGAAGACGCGCTGCTCGAAGCGATCGTGCTGGTCGTCATCCTGCTACTGCTGTTTCTGGGCGACGTGCGTGCATCGGTGATCGTAGCGCTCGCGCTACCAATGGCGGCGCTGATGACCTTCATCTGTATGCGTTCCATCGGTTTGACAGCGAACCTGATGAGCCTGGGCGGTCTAGCGATAGCGGTCGGCATGCTGGTCGATGGCGCGGTGGTGGTCGTCGAGAACGTTGTGGAGCGATTGTCCGATGCGCGGCACAAGGGGGCGAGCAAGCTCAACTGCGTGTTTGTCGCCACGGCCGAAGTCGCAACACCGGTTGCGTCGGGCATGGCGATCATCGCGCTGGTGTTTCTGCCACTGCTGACGCTCGAAGGGCTGGAGGGCAAACTGTTTGCGCCCGTCGCGATGACCATCGTGTTGTCGCTGATCTCGGCGCTTATCCTGTCGCTGACGCTGGTGCCGGTGCTTGCATATTTTGGCCTGAAGCGCAGCGAGAGCCACCACGAGCCCTGGCTGATGCGGCAACTGACACCGCGTTACGAGCGGCTGCTCAATGCATCATTCGCGCACAAGCCACGCGTGTTCATCGCCGCTGGCGTTGCGCTGCTGCTGGCGGGCGGAGCCTATACAGTCACCGGCAAGACCTTTCTGCCGACGATGGACGAAGGCTCGATCATCGTCCAGCTGACCAAGCTGCCCAGCATCGGTATCGAGCACAGCACCGCCGGCGACATGAAGGTGCAGAAAGCGCTGCTGAAGGATGTGCCTGAAATCGAGGCGGTCATCGCGCGCGTCGGGAGCGACGAGCTTGGGCTTGATCCGATGAGCCCGAACGAGACCGACAGCTTCCTGGCATTGAAACCCCGCGACACCTGGCGCGTGGATGACAAGGCGTGGCTGACGGACCAGATCCGCACAGTGATGCAGGACTTTCCTGGCATCGAGCCCAGCTTCACTCAGCCGATCGAGATGCGCATCTCCGAGATGCTGACCGGTGCGCGCGGCGATCTGGTCATTCGGCTGTTCGGCCCTGACCTTAACGAACTGTCACGCCTGGCGGGCGAGATTCAGGGACGGCTCCAGAAGATCGAAGGCACCACCGAGGCGATGACGGTGGCCAACGATACCGTGGATTACCTCCAGCTCGATATGGACCGCATGGCCGCTGGCCGCGCCGGGATGCCGGTCGATATGCTGCAGGACATGATGCGCGCCAGCGTGGAAGGCGTGCGCGCCGGATCGGTGACCGATGGCAACCGCCGCATTCCGGTGATGATCAAGGGGCGGGGCAGCGAGGGCATGAGCCCGGAGACGTTCGCAGACCAGATGTACCGGTCCCCCACCGGGCAACTCGTGCGTGCCAGCGATGTCGCACACGTCGCGCAAATCGCAGGTCCGGTGAAGCTGGAGCATGAGAACGGATCGCGTTTTGCGATGGTGCAAGCCTTTGTCGGCGGACGCGATCTGGTTGGCTATGTCGATGAGGCCAAGCGGGACATTGAGGCGAACGTGAAGCTGCCGCAGGGCTATCGGCTGGTATGGGGCGGACAGTTCGAGAACCAGCAGCGCGCATCGGCACGGCTGATGGTGGTGCTGCCGATCTCGCTCGTGCTGATCTTCCTCGTGCTCTACGCCACGCTGTCGTCGGTGCGATCATCGCTGCTGATCCTCGTCAACATCCCCTTTGCGATGGTCGGCGGCATGGTTTCGCTGGCGGTATCCGGCGAGTATCTGTCGGTCCCTGCATCGGTCGGGTTCATTGCCTTGCTCGGCATCGCGGTGCTCAACGGGCTGGTGATGGTCACCTGCTTCCGCCAGTTGCGCGAGACCGGGCTGACATTGGCGCAGGCCGTGCGCCAGGGTGCTGCTCGCCGCCTGCGACCGGTGCTGATGACCGCGACCATCGCTGCCTTCGGGCTGGTGCCGTTACTGTTTGCCAGCGGTCCGGGATCGGAGATCCAGCGCCCGCTCGCCATTGTGGTGATCGGCGGACTGATCAGTGCGACGCTGCTCACGCTCATCCTGCTGCCGATCCTTTACGAACGTTTCGGCGAAAGCCGGGCAGAGCGAGAGGCTGGCGATGTAGCTCTCGATGAAGGAGAACCGGCATGATCCGCTCGCTGATCGCCACCGCTGCTCTTTTCGGCACTTCGGTTACAGCGTTGGCGCAACCCGGCCTGCCTGCCGACCCGCAGGTTCAGATCGCGCTCAATGAGCATCCCATGGTGCTCGCAGCCAAGGCACGGGTCGAAGTGGCGCGCGCGGATGGCCGGGCGCTGCGGGTGGGAACGCAGGAGTTTTCGGTTACCACCAGCGTCATGCAGCGCTCGGTTGACCGCGAGGGCCGCTTTACTGAATTCGACGCCTCGATCAGTCGTCCGATCCGGCTGCCCGGCAAGGCCGCGCTCGACCGCAAGGCCGGCGAGTTCGGTCTCCTCGCCGCTGAAAACCGCATGGAAGATGCAAAACATCAGGCCGCCCTGCTGCTGGCGGAATTGTGGTGGGACTGGTTGGGGGCATCAGCGGAAGAGGCCGTTGATCGGCAGGCGGCGGACAACCTCAATCGCTCGCTGACCAGCGTCAAACGCCGAGCCGAACTGCGCGATGCGTCCCCGTTGGAGGTTGATCAGGCCGCAGCAGCACTAGGGTCAGCGCGATTGCAGGCAGAGCAGGCAGCCGGGCGAGCAGCACTGGCTCGGGCGCGGCTGACATCGCAGTTTCCGGGCCTTGTCCTGCCGCGAGCCGCTCAGGAACTGCCGCTGCCCGAGTTGCCCCAGACGGGTCTTCCGGTGCTGCGCAATCTCGTGATCGAGCGTAGCCACGAGATCTTTGCCGCGCGTGCCGAGGCCGACCGGGCACAGGCTCTGGCCGACCGCGCGCGGCGGGATCGCTTTGCCGATCCGACTATCGGCGTTCGCGCCTTCAGCGAGCGTGATGGCATGGAGACTGGTCTCGGCCTGCTCGCCACGATCCCGTTGGGCGGTAGCCACCGCAGCGCTATCGCAGACCGCGCTTCCAGCGAGGCCGTAGCCGTCGCTGCCGAGGCTGCAGCGGTCGGCTTCGATGTGCAGGAAATGGCTGACGGTGATCTGGTGAATGCCAACTCGGCCTGGCAGGCATGGCAGCGCAGCCGCGAGGGTGCCAAGGCGCAGGTCGATGCCGTGCTCAAGATGCGGCGCGGCTATGATCTGGGCGCGATCGACCTCGCCGACCTGCTGCTTGCCGAACGGCAAACGCAGGACATGTTCCGAGCGGAAATACTGGCACGCACCCAGGCGTTGCGTGCGATAACCCGCATCATGATCGACAGTCACAGCATCTGGATCGGTGACGACGACCAATAAGCCATCGCCAGAAAGGCGCCCCGCCATGACAAGACTGCACATCCACCCCGAACGTCATCTGGTTTCCCGAATCGGTTGGCTGCGCGCGGCCGTGATGGGAGCGAACGACGGCATTGTCTCGACCGCCAGCCTGATCATCGGCGTGGCCGCCGCATCCGCGCAGTCGGCGGACGTGCTTATAGCTGGGACAGCCGGGCTGGTTGCAGGCGCAATGTCGATGGCGGCAGGCGAATATGTTTCGGTCAGCTCGCAGCAGGATACCGAAAATGCTGACATCGCACGCGAACGCAGCGAATTGGCAAACGATACCGACGCAGAGATCGAAGAGCTGGCAGGTATCTACGTGGGTCGCGGGCTGGATGCGGCAACGGCTGACACTGTCGCGCGTCAGCTGATGGCACACGATGCGCTTGGCGCGCACGCCCGGGATGAGTTGGGGATTTCGTCGTTTACCACGGCCCGGCCTGTCCAGGCAGCACTTACATCAGCTGCCACGTTCTCGGTGGGCGCGGCGCTACCGCTCGCGACCATTCTAGTGACTCCGCACGCAAACCTATCGATGGCTGTAGCGGTCGCCTCACTTGTCTTTCTGGCACTGCTGGGTGCAATCGGCGCCAGGGCGGGCGGGGCATCCATTTGGCGCGCCAGCACACGGGTTACCGTCTGGGGTGCTATCGCCATGGGACTGACGGCAGGTATCGGTCGCATGGTCGGCGCGGCGCTTTGAGCATCTGGTTTCGATGGGCAGTTCCACCCTGGATCGGTGCTTTGGCCAGGATGATGTCACGCAACTGACTATATTGAACTGGCAAAGCTAGGCTGAATGACGGGATGTTGAGTCCCCTTGCCGAGTAATCGCATCCAGTTACCCCAACGGCGCCTTCTGTCAGGACCGGACATTGATGTTGGCGCGACTGAACGACCGACACTGGGTCGACAGCCGACAAGCCAACAGTGGATAGGGATGGCAGCCGATCCAAATGCATTTCTTGAATTCGCGGGGCAACGCACGCCCCTATCCCTGCCAAAGGGATTAGGCTGACCTCACCATCACCTCCCCCAGTGGACCTCATGCGGCTCGCGCTATCCAATATCCTGGTACCAACTGCGCGTATTTGGCCTTCTGATCTGCGTTTGCCCCAAGCGTCACTAGCATCAATGAGAAGGGCGTGTGTTGCCCCTTCCCTCTTGTGTCGAGAAAGCGCACCCGGCCTCGAAGGAAATAAAGGTCCGCATCAGCGCTCAGGACGTCCTGAAACCAGGCCGAGTCAGTGCGAACCGGCACAAGGCAGACGACTGTCTGAGCATTGCCAGCTTGCCACTGTTCATGGGCACGGCGCAGCCAAACAAGCAGTTTGGAATAAGGTGGATTGACATAGACCAGCTGGCCTAACCACGGCTCCGAGAGGCCGTCTGCGCCTTCGCTTTGCAGGATACGCCTACGCGCAACCACAGGGCTGAGTTCATGTGCGCATGGATCAAGGTCGATGGCACCGAAGGCATCATATATGCCCGCCATAAAATCCGCGGGAGTAAACCTGCTGTCGCGATCCAGTTTATCGCCCTCGCCCCAAAATGCGCGTTCAGGCGCTCGGCGACGAGCTTTCGGAGCAAGAACAACCAATAGACGCAGGAGACTTGCAACCGAACCGCCACCTCGCTCGAGGTTGGCGATGGTAGTGCGGGACAAGCCGGTCTTTTCCGCGAGCCATTCCAGCGACCGTCCTTGCTTCAATCGGCGGCGGCGGATTTGCTCCCCCAAGCCTTTGCCTGGCCCAAGGCCCGTCAACCGGTAGTCGAGAGTCTTCATCACAAGTTCGAGGCTCGCCACAGAGCCTACCCCTTGCTCGAGTCGCTTGATGGCTTGCGTGCTGACGCCAACCCGGTCGGCAAGGGTGCGCTGCGTCCATCCACTCTTTTGCCTTGCATCCCGCAAATCACTGATCAGAATATGAACCTCCTTGAAATCACATTCTGATCATAGACGCCGAGATGGTCGCGGCAAGCATGTGCGCTGCGTATGCGTCGTTGCTGGGAAACACCCGTTGGGCCTGAGTTATCTTGAACAACTCCCGCTAGGCGCAAGTTAGTGCACAGGCAGGGCGAAAATTAGTTTCGTTTGGCTTGTGGGTTGAATATCTAGAGACCCTCAGCCTACGGTTTCCGCCCCGCCCTCGCGCATCACCTTCTAGTTACGCTGCTAATGCACGTTCGTCTGTAATCGTGGCTGACAGCCCCCCGCATGCGCTGGCCAGTTTTTCCTGCAGGCCTGTTGTCAGCTTCCCATTGCGGTTTAGCCACTCGAGCACGACCAACGCGGCGATCCTCGAATCAACGTTTGCTTGCCCCTGAATCCGCAGCCAAGCGAGATGTGCGATCGCTAGGAGCGCGCAGTCCAGCTCCACATGGGCGGCGGCAATTTCCCATCCCTCGCGCGTGCTGGGGAAGTCCACGTGCTTCTTGGTCTCCATCAGCGCCACCGGCAATCCGATACGCAGCATGAGCTCGGTCAAATGGTGCCAGGTCCGCCCTGCTCCCTTCATCCCCAGCGCCAGATCGTAATGCCGGCCCGGCGCATCCGGCAGTTCGAACCGCTTGCGCTGAGACAGAAAATGCGATGGCAACGGTAGCGAAAACTGCATCGCCGCAAGCTGGAGGATCGGCACGTCAGTAGCCATACTGCCATACCCGATGACGGTGCGATCCGTGCGAGCACGAAGGTGATGGAACAGGCACGAGACGATTTCTTGCTCGCCTCCATGAGAATGTTCGGACCAGGTCGCAATTTTCTCGCAGCTGATGGCTCCGTCGGAGCTGACGGTGACGTCGAACGCAGAGGCAGCAAAGATGCGCTTGCTGCCAACACGGTGATGAGGCTGGATGGATGAATCGATTTGCCGGGCACCTTCGTGAAGGTGTTCGTCCCAGGCGGATTCGGTGTCGATGTAGGTGAACTTACGCATTTATAATGTCCTTGGATGCGCCAAAGGCCGCCCCACTTGGGACGGCCTTTGGCAATGTGTTCAGTGTTGGTAGGTTGGACAGATGTCCGGTGGTTCGGTCAGTTCAGCTGAAGCAGACGATCGGCTCGACCTGAGGGTTCTGTGTAATAGGCGCAGCACCTGGGCGGATGATCTGGCAGCCAGCCATTTGAGCATCGCCCATCGTAGCAGCGGCCACTCGGATCCGCTTCATGGCGAGCTTCTTGCCGGCCGCGATATTGGCAGGCTTGCCCGCGAGTCGGATCAGGCTACCCCGGCTGTCGACCGCGAAATGCTCGTTGGCGCGGGTGCTGACGAGGACAACCGGCGCCTCATCGGATGCGGCATAGGGCACGCAATTGTCGATGACATCGACCATATTCAGCTCCCGGTAGATCACCGAGAAGCCGATGGGCTTGTTCGCGGTATCGCTCGCAAAACTGACATAGACCGCGTCTTTCTGGATCAGCTGCGCGATCCGCGCCATCTCGATGCCGACCTGGAAATCCATGGGCTGGCCAAAGGTGTAGGCGATGGCGTCGTTGGTGAGCTGATGCAGGGGCAGACCCATATTCATGCGCAGGGCATGCATGAAGTTCTGCTGGCGAACATTCGATGTTGGAACGGTATTCATAGTGTCAGTCCTTTGTGTTTCTGCTTTGGCAGGAGCATTTTTCCCCACTCTCAGGGTGCTCATTTCAATTGATTTGAAGGGTTTGGACGTGCTGCTGGGCACCGGCACGCCCTCTGGTTTCAGCGATGTCGTTCGCGCCAGGTCACGCGTGTCAGCCGAGGGGACGGGCCGTTGGGCATCACCTCCCTACCAAGCCAGAGCTCTTCGTCATCGACGTCGTGCTCGGCGACCTCGGTCCACCAGACCTTTGCTTTCGGATCCCAGCGGTAGCCACGCGCCTTGAGCCGAAGCCGGGCAGAATATGGTGCGCCAACCGCTTCGACCTTGACCGTATCTTCCTCGGCGTTGGCCAGTAGCGCGCTCAGCACGGTGCGGCCGTCCGCAAGGCGAAATGACAGGATGTGCAAGAGTGCGACGACGTCCGCCATCGCCCTGTGGCCGGAATGGAAGAAGCCGATCTCCATGAGCAAATGGCCCAGCGCTTTGCCGCCAAGGCCAGCGTCACCGAGCCAGTCGAAATCCTTGAGGCTACAGGCCCAAGCGGCGTTCTGCGTTGTCGGCAGCAGCTGCCGGACGAAGCTGAGATCAAACGACGCGTTATGCGCGATGAACGCATCCACGCTCGCAAAATCCCACTCGACACGGTCCAGATCGATTGCCTTGCCGGCAACCATTTCATCCGTCAGGCCGGTCAGCAGCGAGACCCGCGGCGGGATTGGCATCATTGGATCACATAGGGCCTGCTCGGCGCAGACAATGCCGACAATATCATCCTCGTCGTCGATCGCGAGAATGACGTAAGCCAGGTCGATGATCTGATCGACCTGCGGGTCTGTACCGGTCGTCTCAGTATCCAACAGGGCGATCTGCCGGATGGGTTCAACCGCCACTTTATTGCGGACAAAGTGGCCGATCTGGCCGAGTTCACGCAGGATCTTGAGGTTCGCACGATCTGGATCGAACCTCCAGGTGTCGTCGTCATCGACGTCGTGACTGGGTATGTCTGTCATAGATATTCTCCTTCAGCGACTGAGAACGAGAAGAATTTTTCCCCTCTTCAACTCAGTCACTCAGGCCGCCCACGGCCAGTTTTTCTCCTGGAATCAGATGCATGTGCCTTCATGGGAGCGGCGACAGGTCGATGAGCGTAGCAACCGATGCGAACCTGAAGGCCGACAGCATTGCAGAGATTGTTCCTGATATGTTCTAAGCAGTCCGATGCGAATCGATGACCCTCCACCGACCAGACAGGAAATTGCGCTGATCGCGCTGCGCACGCTCGAGGATGCAGTTGCACAGGCTCAGGTTGGCGAGGTTGAACGAACTTGGGGGCAGCGGCTGGCGCTGCACTGGTTGGTTCACGCTCGCACGGCAAAACAGTGGCAGGCCAATGCGTTCTGGGATGCGCTAACGGATTCCAACGATTGGGCTTGCACATCAGACAGCGGCCAGCAGCATCGGATCAACACGCTGATGGGCCTGCTCGACAACTGGCATCTAATGATGCGGGTAGACCGGCCAAGCCTGCAACTGCGAGCGCGGTGGGCGCGTCGCTACTCTGGTGACATTGACATAGGGTCCGGCACGCCGCAGCTTCCGTGTATGTGTAATCGGTATCAGCCCGGCGAGCGCCAACGGATCGAAGATCATTTCAACGCGAAGCTGCTGCGGGAGTATAACGAGGGTCCGCCGACAGTGCATCCAAAGGAGCCAAGTTGGGTGGTGCGGCAACGAGACGGGCAAATGGTATTGGAGCAGATGACTTGGGGGTTCCCGGTTGTGCTTCGCGGCAAGCAGGGTCAACCTCTCAAGCCCAAGCCAGTCAATAACGCGCGGTTCGACAAGCTTGGTGCGTTTTGGAAACGCTGGGCGTCGCAGCCTGAGCATCGGTGCTTGATCCCCACGACGCGCTATGCGGAAGCCGTCGGCACCCCAGGACGGATGACCGAAACCTGGCTATCGCTCAAGGACGCTCCACTGTTCGCCTGGGCTGGGCTGTGGCGGTCCTCGGATGAATGGGGCGACTGCTACACCGGCGTGATGACAGGCAATGCGCCCGAGCTCGAGCACATCCATGATCGGTCGCCGGTGATTCTGCGGCCAGATCAGTGGCAAACATGGCTAACCGCGCCGCTACCAGATCTTTATCAGTTCGACCAACCCTTCCCGGCCGACGCAGTCAAGGTCGAGGTGACGTCGGATTTGTGGGCTCGTCCGAAAGTGAAAGGACCTGCCGCATGAGACCCGATCGCTACACGGTCAGCTCCGCCCAATGCAGCGTGTGAGATTCCTGCACCCGGCAATCGCCGAGCGCTGGAATTTCCATATGGGAGAAAAGCCAGCTCATCGTTGCTCGTCGAAGACTAAAGCTGCCAACCTCGACCCGGCACGCGGGCCCGTCTGCGCCAAGGTGCGCAACTGCAACGTTAAAGCGGGGCCCTAGTCAGTGACGGGCCCCGTTCGATGACAGCAGTGCACTTAATGTCATGCCCTGTTAGATCTGGCCGATACCGGACACACTGATGTCAGAGCTTACCATTACCCCCGGCTAAAGACGTTCCCGTGTTTTAACTAGGTGTGAACAGATTATGACCTTTAAAGCACTAAAGGATCGTTCAGTTTATTTTTGGCTCCTACCTCTAAGAAAATTCTTTTGCCACCGTCTCACCGCAAGTCAAATTTTAGAAGTAAGGCATGACATTGATAGTTTTTACTCAGCAATTATCTTTTGACGATTTCGATCAATTAGCACCTCAAGGTGAATTAAAGAGATTTGTCGGTCGACCAGACCAAGATATCCGCAGTGCCGTCTTAGCTCGAGTAGCAGCGACGTGCAGAAGCGAGCGATACCGAGTAACTATGTGATCACGGTCCGCAGCATCGACCGCGCTTCTGAGAGCGCCGGGGGAGGGGAATGACGCCTCGGACAAAAAGGGAATTGCAACCGCAAAAAATTCCAGCCCCTTGGCCCGGTGCATTGTGGTAATCCTGACCCCTGGAACCGAACGGTTGTCAGCGCCAGATTGAAGGGTAACAGTTTCGATCCCAGAAGCGCGCAGCGTGTTCTGAACCCGATCGACGTCAGCATGACGTGCGCAAAGGACCGCAATTTCGGCGAGCCGGATCTGATTGACAGGCAGCGCCTTAACCCATGCCACCAATCCATCCAACTCTTCAGCCTCCGAGCGACATTCGACCAAATCCGGAGAAGCTCCTCGCATGACGCTTATGTAGCCGCGCAAGGTGTCCTTCCCATCGTCAAGGTCATCAACACTCACGCCCTCAAGTATGGAGACAGCCCACGCCCTTATTTCGTGTGTCGTCCGGTAGTTCAAACGGAGCCGTTTCGACCGCCCTCGAACATTGATCCCGCTGGCAGACATTGAAGCTCGCCGCCCGTAGATGCGCTGGTGAGCGTCGCCCACGATGAATAACGAATTCTTGTCTTCAGCAAAGTTCGCGGGAACAATTGCTCGGATCAACCGAAATGCTTGTTCCCCCATGTCTTGTGCCTCATCAACGATTACCGCCGCATATTGCTGGTTTGGCGCCTCGGCTAACAAGATATTAGTCGCCTCCCGATAAGCATCATCCGGTTCTGCAAGGCGTTTGCTGATCAGCCTAGCCCGGTAATCGGCGAAAACGTTCCACAGGGCGGCTCGCTTCCTTCTATAGAGCGGGGTGCCGCGTCCCGTCCGAGATACCTTAAGGTAGCTCTCCTGGTCGGTCAGTCCCTGCGCCTGAACAATTTGCGCCCACTCCGCCCTAACGAACGCTTCCGATAGCCCCTTCGGTAGATCGTGATCATCGAATACATCTCGCCAAATCTGATCCAGACGATCACGTGCCTCCCCGAAAAATGCAACTTCGCGTCCGAAACTCTTCTGTTTCAAGAACTGCGAAACCCAGCGGTCGAGATTAACAATTTCGATCCGAGGTGGGCGTGCATGGAGGTGCTCCGGGCAGAGCGTTTTCAAATTCTCTTCAATGTCGTGCGCGAGGCTGGTAGTGAAAGTCGTGAGGAGAACTCGCTCGCCTGACCGGGTTTGATCTTTTGCAATCTGATCCGCCAGATGCTTCGCTCGGTGCATTGCGACGACCGTTTTTCCGGTCCCGGCTCCGCCCCTCACCAAAGCTGGACCTTCATAGTCTCGATAAGCGACTTTACGCTGTTCAGGATGCAGAAAAACGCGCCATCCCTCCAGCCCCTCTTCGAAGACACGACGTAGTTCGGCCTCGTCGTCGGGGATAAAGATAGTCTGACGGCTCTGCTCTGTCTCAATCATTTGACCGAAGGTCAGATTGCCCGGAGGCGCCTGTGGTTCCGCTTCCATTTCTCGATCGATTCCGACCAAGGTCTTGATTTCCTCATCATCCTCATAACCGGCAGCAATCGCGAAGAGGACTTTATAAGTAAGAGGATCAAAATTGTCTTCGGCTTCCTCCAGCGCCTCAACCGTTGAGATAAGAGACACCTTAGCCATTTCCTCCTCTTGAACGGTATCCATCCGGTGAAGGCCACGGCATGACGCGGTGAGGCTCCTTATCGGTCGTCGAGGAATGCCTCTGGGCCTTCTTCGGCGAGTGCCTTGCGGAATGCAGCATCGGC
>JBKBTF010000097.1:0-2779 GCA_046291395.1 Blastomonas sp.
GCGACCCACAGGCCAAGCACCGCGAGCGGCATCGCCATCGCGCTTGCACGCTCCTCAGGGCTCGGCGCGGCAAAGTCGAAATCGGGGATCGACTTCCAGAAATCGGCAGAAATGCGGGTGCGCCGGTCGGCGATCGGGTCCTTGCTGCGCGCAGCATCATCGGCGCTGGCAACAGCGCTCGCCTGCAGGCCGTTCAGCTTTTGCACCATGTCATAGCGATAGGCTTCGGCGGCGGCGAGAAACGCCAGATGCGTGCCGAGATCGGTGGCCGCCCCGGTCATCGAGGCACGCCGTGCCGCCAGCGCAGGGCTGATGATGCCGAGCGCGGTCAACCGATCGACCTGCGCATTCTGGATCGTGGCGGCGCGCGCGGCATATTGCTTGAACAGCTGCGACGTCAGCCGCTCGCCTTCCTGCGCCAGCACTCCGCGATAGTTGAACGGCAGATCCTCGACCTTCGTCACGCCATAGCGTTTGAGCAATTTTGCCTTGAATTCTGCAAAATGCGGGTCGTTGGGATTATGGCTGTCGCCGATGCGCCGCAGATCGGCGGCAATGGCGAATTCGGTGTCGACCCGGCTGGGCAACGGCTCCGCGACACCGAACCAGGCAGCGGCGGCGCGCGGGATCAATACGATGACGATCGCCCAGACTGCGATCAGCGAGACAAGCGCGCCCTGGGTACTGCCCGCCAATGCAGAGATGGCGGTGATGACCAGCACCCAGACGAGCAGATAGCCGCTATAGGAAAGGGCGGTCAGCAGCGCGATGCCCGCTTCGCCCGGCTGCTGCACCGCCGCCCATCCGAGCGCGGCAAAAGCGGGCAGAATGGCAAGCACCGCCGCAACGCCGAGCGCGATTGCTTTGCCTGTCAGAATTGCCCAGGCTCCTGCCCCATGGGCCGCAAGCGCGCGCAGGCTGCCTCGCTCGCGCTCTCGGGCAATCGAGGCAAAGCCGAGAAAAACCAGGAGCAAAGGCGCGAGCGTCTGCAGGACGAAGGCCGGGGTCAACTGGCCGAACCGCACCAGATCAGAAGACTCGCGCGCCGCGCCGAAAGTGGCGCTGTTCTGGCGATGGCCCTCGAGGAACAGCAGCGTGCCGGTAAACGCATCGACGCCAGGGTCGAACGCGGCGAGCGGCCCGACCGGGCGCAGCGCATAGGTGCCATAATGCACCATGCGATGCGGGTGCCGATCAGGCTGCGCCTTGAACTGCGCGTCGGCGGCAGCCTGTGCGTCGGCGCGAATTTTCGCAGCCGCTGCCATCTGCGTCGCTGAGGTCACCGCCGCGATCGCCGAAAGCAGCAGAAGCGTGGCGATGCCGACCAGCGCAAGCCGGGACCGCAGCATCAGGCGCAGTTCCGCCCCCGCAATGGTCAGTGCCTGGCTCACCGCACCCTCGCAAAGCCGCCGTGCAGGGCGTTGAGGTCGAAGCGAGGCTCACTGGACTGCGCGGCCCATTCGCTCGCTATCTTGCCGCCCGAGATCAGCCCGATCCGGTCCGCCGTATCCGCCGCGCCAAGCAGGTCGTGCGTCACCATCAACACCGCAACACCGCGTGCCGCCAGCGTCTCCAGCAGCGAATGAAAGTCCGCCGAAGCTGCAGGGTCGAGCCCCGATGTCGGCTCGTCGAGCAGCAGCAGCGGCGTATCGCGCAACATGGCAAGAGCAATCGCAGTCTTCTGCCGCATGCCTTTCGAAAAGCTGCCTGCGCGCTGGTCCCACGCACTAGCGGCCAGCCCGACCGACTGAAAGGCGGCTTCGATCTCGGCATCCTTCCGGCGGCAATCGGCAATCTTGAGAAGGTAATCGACATTCTCGCGCGCGCTCAGATGATCGTAGAGCGCCACGTTTTCCGGTAGATAGGCGATCTGCGCGCGCACCTCATCGAGCGCCTCGGACGGGTCCTGCCCACCTATGGTCAGAACGCCACCCGCCGGCGCGAGAAAGCCCAGAATCGCGAACAGCGTTGTCGATTTACCTGCGCCATTGCCGCCGAGCAGCGCGTAGATCTCGCCTGCCGCGAGCGTCAGCGACAGACCATCGACGATACGTTTGCCACCGCGCTCGACGACAAGCTGATCGATCACCAGAACCGGGTTAGACATTCGAAGGACCCTTTAGAACGACAATCTCAGCGCCACCGATGCTGCGCGCGGGCTGCCCGGCTGCACCCAGAGCTGCGCAAAGCTGTTGGTATAATATACTGTATCATACAAATTGGTCACATCGGCGAAAATTTCCACATTTTTACGCACCTTCCACGCGGCGAACAGGCGAACCAGCGTGTAATCAGGCAGTTCGAACGCTGTCCCCGTTTCGCCCAGGCGCGCGCCGACATGCTGGACGCCGCCGCCCAGGGTCAGCCTGGTATCGCCGATAGCGAAGCCGCGCGACGCCTGGAGGCTCAGCGTGTGGCGGGGGATGTTGATGAGCCGGTCACCGCGCCGGATCGGCAGGCCGAAATTGAGATCGGCAACGTCCTCGCGCTCTTCGGCATCGACATAGGCATAGGAAAACCACACTTCGATATCGCCGGGCAGCTTGCCCATCAGATCGACTTCAAGCCCCCGGCTGCGTGCCTTGCCGATGGGCAGCGAGAAGCCGGGGTTGGCTGGGTCCGCCGCCAGCACGTTGGATTTGGACAGGGTGAACAGCGAGACCGTGCCCTGCAGCGCATCCTCGAACAGACCGAATTTTGCGCCGATTTCTGCCGACTTGCTGGTTTCAGGATCAAACAGGGTCCCCGCCGCCGTCGCCCCCAGATTGGCGCGGAAGCC
>JBKBTF010000097.1:2789-6633 GCA_046291395.1 Blastomonas sp.
AGCCCTCGCCATAGGCCGCGTAGAAGGAGACGGCTGGCGATGCAGTATAGACGATCCCGGCCTGCGGGCTGAACCTGCTGTAGCTGCGACTGGCTGCAGCATTATTGGCGCGGTTGAGGCTTTCGACCGTGATATCGTCATAGCGCACGCCCAGCCTGATCTGCAGGGCTCCGCTGAGCGTGATCTGGTCCTGCAAATAGGCCCCGACCGCACGCTGCTGATCGAGCCTGTTGGTTTGTGGCCCTGGCGTCGGCAGCGGAAAGCGGCCGTTGACCGGATCGAACACATTGATGTCGTTGGTCGCCTGGGCCGTCGTTGCTGCACCGATAACCGGCGGGCGGAACCGCAGGAAAAGCTGGCCATTGTCGAACTCGTCATAATCGACGCCCATCAGTACGCGATGGGTAAGGCTGGCGGTGTTGAAGCGCCCCGCCAGCTCGCCGCGGACGACGAAATGCTCGCCTTCATAGAGCCGGAAGCGACGCTGGCGCGAGAGCGATTGTCCGTCCCGCAGCAGCCGCTGGCGTGCGGTGGCCAGTTCGGCATCAGACGAAAAGCCCTCAAGCCGGGTTTCGCGATATTGGGTGCCGACGAGCAGGCTCCAGTTATCGTCGAACCTGTGGTCGAGTTGAACCTGATGGCCGGTGGCGTCCGCCTCGGTAGGGCCATCGCCGGGTTCGCCGAAAAAGTCGCGGCGCGATACCCGGCCCAGCACGCCGCCGATCGCCACCGTGCCGCGATCAAAATCGGCTTCCTGACGGGTCAGTTCGAGATCGTAACTGATCGTGGTCCGCTCGCCGAGCTTGAAAACGATCGAAGGAAGAAAGCCGAACCGCTCCGAATTCACCGAGCGGCGGAAACTGTCCGAATCTTCGTAAAAGCCGATCAAGCGGATGGCAGCCACGTCGCCTGCGGCCAGATTGATATCGGCATCGGCGCGGCGACGATCGAAGCTACCTGTGAGGATATTGATCCGCCCGCGCGTGTCGAAGTCGGCGCGCTTGGTGACGATGTTGACGGTGCCGCCCGGTTCGCCGCGGCCAAACAAGGCGGCATTGGGTCCCTTGAGCACCTCGATCCGCTCGACGCCCGCAACATCGCGCGTTCCGCCGAACCCGCGCCCGCCGTTAAAGCCGTTGACGAGATAGCCCGAGGGAAGATTCTCGTCCCCGGCAAAGCCGCGCACGGCATAAGCATCCCAAAGGCCACCGAAATTGTTCTGCCGAGCCACCGAGGCCGCAAGGTCGAGCGCGTCGGCGAGCCGAGTCAGGTTGTTCGCGTCGATCTGCTCCTGGCCAATCTGGGTAATTGCCTGGGGCGTTTCGCGCAGCGTGAAATCGCCGCGATAGGCCTGGCGCTGGCCGGTGACGATGATGTTGTCGGCAGCCTCCGCCTCGGCGGCATCGCCATCATTCGCCCATGCCTGGCCGGGCACCAGCGCGGCCCCCGACAGCAGAATCGAAACAACTCCAATTGCGTAGCGTGACATCGTCCTGCGATCCCCCAAAGACGTGCCGCTGCTCAACAGGCGCGGCACGATGAGAGCGCGTGATATAGTATATCATCTTATCGTCAAGGGGGTTTCATTTGAATTGCAACGCGCCATGCACGTCAGCCGAGCCGACCCGTCAGCCGTCGGTCCAGCGGCGCAGGAGATTGTGGTAGATGCCGGTCAGCCGGACCAGCGCGGCATGCCCCTCGCCCAATTCGCCAGAAAGCTGCTGCACGGACTGGTCGAGATCGAACAGCGTGCTGCGCGCGCCTTCATCGCGCACCATCGATTGAATCCAGAAGAAGCTCGCGAGTCTTCGCCCGCGCGTTACCGGCTCGACCCGGTGCAGCGAACCTGCCGGGTAAAGCACCGCATCGCCCGCGCCGAGCTTGACCCGTTGCGCGCCAAAGGCCGTCTCTATCGTCAATTCGCCGCCGTCATAGTTCGCTGGATCTTCCAGAAACACTGTCATGGAGAGGTCGCAGCGTACGCTGACACCGCCCTGAGGCATGGGGCGGACCGCATTGTCGACATGGAGCCCCAGCGCCTGGCCACCCGCATAGCTGTTGAACATCGGCGGGTAGATTCTGACCGGCAGCGCGGCGGCAATGAAGGCCGGATTGCGGGCCAGTGCCGCGAGCACGATCTGCCCACCCTGCTGCGCCGCGGCGCAATTCTCGGGCAATTGCAGATTGTCTTTCACAAGCCGCGCCTGGTGCCCGCTGGTGACATTGCCATCGACCCAATCGGCCTGCTCGATCAGCGCGCGCAGTCGGATGACTTCGTCCTGCGACAGAAGGCCGGTGAAAGGGAGCAGCATAATTGGGACTCACACATTGCTGAGAACGAAAGGAATTTCGACCGTGCCGCGCACCTTCACCGGAACGCCATCGCGCAGGGTCGGGGCCCAGCGCCAGCGCCGCACCGCATCCAGCGCGGCTTGATCGAGCCGCGCAAAACCGCTGCTGCCAGCGACGGAAATGGTTTCGACCCGGCCATCCAGGCCGAGCACCAGCGCCAGCTCGACCGTGCCCTGCTCCTTCTTGCGACGGCTTTCGACCGGATAGCGCGGCGGGCTGCCCGAAATCATCCGCGTTCCGAGCGCATCTGCCGCTACCATGCTCGGGGCCGAAGGCGGTGCGGGTGGCGGCGACGCGACCGGCGCTGGCGGAGCGGCGATGGCGGCAACGGGCACCTGCGGCGACGAGGTCGGCACCATCGCGATGACCGGGCGAGGGATCGGCGAGGCAATGGTCACCGTCGCGGGCTGGACGCTGGTTTGCAGCGTCTGGCTTTCTGGCGGGGCAGGCTTGGACGGATCGGGCGGCGGCGGCGAAGCAAGATTGACCGCAACCAGGCTCTCGGCCCTGTGACGGACCACATGGTAGCCCATGCTTGCAAGCGCGGCTCCAACCAATACGTGCACAGCAATCGCGATCAGGATCGCAGGCATGCGTGCCTTGCGACCCTCACCATAACGCCCGGCACTGACATAGGACGTATCAGAGGTCGTCCGGGACTGGGCCGCCAAAGGCTCCGCCCAGCCCAAAGGCATCGAACACGGCCCGGATGGCGTCATTGACGAGAAACTATCGGCTTCCAGCATCAGACTGCCCATTCCTGTTTGCTACCGTAATCATGCAACTGACTCGCAATATCTGATTTACAGGGCAAGCGCCAGTCCCATTGCGGTCTGCCTTCAAAGGTTGGCAGGCAGGGCAGCGATTGTTTGGACCGCCGCTGCCCAGCCATTGGCGTCAGAAGCTGTAGCTGAGACTGAACACCGCCTGGCGCGTCGGCCCAGGCTGCGCCCAGCTTCCGCCCAGTTGGTTGCGCACCGTCGTCACATATTTCTCGTTGGTGAAATTCTGGACGTTGACCTGCCCCATGAGGCGATCAGTGATCGGATAGGACGCCATGAAGCGGTGGATGGTATAGCTCGGCACGAAATAGGGTGTGTAAGTGTTCGTCGAGAGCTGAGCGACGGTCGGGAAGTTGAGCAGGAACTTGCCTTGATAGTTGAGCCCATAACCCAACTCGAGCCCGAAATCGAAGCGATAGCTGGTGAATACGCTGCCCGAATGACGCGGCGTGTTCTGCAGTTGCGACCCCCGGCTCGGATCCGGGAAAGCCGCGCTGTTGCCGCAGTTAAGCGCCCCTGGATTGGCCAGGCAGAAGTCGGAAACGCCGCGCAGAACCTCGGACTCGAGATACATGTAATTGGCGGAAATCGTCCAGTTTTCGGTAATGTTGCCCGATGCGCCGAACGAGATACCCTGCACCCGCTGCCGCCCGTCGAGCCGCTGCTCGGGGAAGATCGGGTCGTTCGAATTCAGACGGATGCTGTTGCGG
>JBKBTF010000029.1:0-42977 GCA_046291395.1 Blastomonas sp.
CGGCTATGGCATCAACGCGCCTGAAAAGGGCTGGAACGACTATGCCGGGCTCGACGTCAAGGGCAAGACGGTGGTCATCCTGGTCAACGACCCCGATTATTCCAGCGCCGACCTGACCGGCGAATTCGGCGGCAAGGCTATGACCTATTATGGCCGCTGGACCTACAAATACGAGGAAGCCGCCCGCCAGGGCGCGGCCGCGGCGCTGATCGTGCACGATACCGTTCCCGCCGCTTATGGCTGGGGCGTGGTCGAGTCGAGCTGGACCGGACCGCAGTTCTTCGCGCAGAGCGCCGACAAGGGCGCAAGCCAGACCCGGGCCAATGGCTGGATCCAGAAGTCCGCCGCCGAGAAGCTTTTCGCGAGCGCGGGCAAGGATTTTGCCGCACTGAGCCAGGCCGCCATGGCCAAGGGCTTCAAGCCGGTGCCGCTGGGGCTCAAGGCTTCGGTGTCGTTTGCCAACACGATCGCGACGACGATCTCCAACAACATCATCGGTATCCTGCCCGGCGCCAAGCGGCCGGATGAATATGTGCTCTATACCGCGCACTGGGATCACCTGGGGCGCTGCAAGCCTGCACCCGATGGTGACGACATCTGCAACGGCGCGGTCGACAACGCGACCGGCACCGCGGCGCTGGTGGCACTCGCCGAAACATTCGCCAAGGCAGGCGCACCCGATCGCAGCGTGGTGTTCCTGGCGGTGACAGCAGAGGAATCGGGGCTGCTGGGATCGGCTTATTATGGCCAGAACCCCGTCTACCCGCTGGCTAAGACCGTCGGCGGCATCAACATGGACGCGTTTCTGGTGGCCGGGCCCGCGCGCAATGTCACTGTCGTCGGCAAGGGCAAGTCCCAGCTCGAAGATTATCTCGATGCCGCCCTCGTCTCGGCCAACCGCGTCGCGACCGCCGATCCGATGCCGCAGAACGGCTATTATTACCGCTCGGATCATTTCAGCCTGGCCAAGCAGGGCGTTCCGATGCTGTATATCGATGGCGGCGAAGACCTGATCGAGGGCGGCACCGCGGCAGGCGCGGCGGCGTCGCAGGACTATTCGGCCAACCGCTATCACAGCCCCAAGGACGAATACAATCCGAACTGGAACTGGTCGGGGGTGATGGCGGACCTGTCGCTGTATTACCGGATCGGCCGTTCGCTTGCGATGTCGACAAGCTGGCCCAACTGGAACGAAGGCGACGAATTCCGCGCCACCCGCGACGCCCGCCGCGCGGGCACCAACCGCGTCGAACTTGGGCACGCCGGCCCTGCCGAGTGCAGTGCCGTGCGCCGCCATCCGGGCGCCCCGCGTCCAGATGCGCGCGCCTGCGCTCTGCGCTGCCGCCATCAGGTGCACGTCGACAAATCCGACGCCGCTGCCGGCCAGCCGGTTTTGCGCGATGAAGCCGTAAAGATCTTCGTCACCCACAACGGCCAGCCTGGGCAAGGCGTTGAGATCATCAATGGTGTCCTGCCAGTCGCGCAACGATCCCATCGCGAGTTCGCCCGTGACAAAGGGGTGCTGCAACACGTGACCGCCGATCAACAGCGCGGTCAGCGCATCGCTCCGGCTGCGGAAATGATCAACCCAGATCGAAGTGTCGACCGCAATCAAGTCGCGGGTCTTTCGCGGGCGGGAAGCTCGAGGCCGGGCATGGTCCCTCCCCTGCCCGCCAGGCGCGATGCCGCGAGCGACGCGATCAACTGCTCGAGCGCCAGGCCAACAAGCTCGTCCCGGTCGGCAATGCCGGTCAACTGCCGCGCACGCTCGAACAGCGTGTCGTGAGACGACCGGCGCGGCGTCCTTGCGCTCGGGGGCGGGGACGGCCTTGCGGAAGGACGACGATCTCTCTCGAAGGTGACCTTGCGCGCTGCGATATCCACATTGGCGGTACGCCAGCCCACCGCGGACCAGCTCAATTTCTGTCCTCGCCCGCCGTCTTTTTCATTGGCCCACCATTCAGGATATTTGTAAGCGCTGGGTGGCAGGCTAAACCCCAACAGCCCTTCCAGGTCGCTGAAGCTCGCATGCCAGGTATCGGCCTGGGTATGCTGCAGAAATTCGGACAATGGCTCATATTTTCCCATGTCGTTCCTCCAGTAATTGCCAACTGAAAATGAGATAAAATATATAATATGTCAAATTATATGATGCCCCCCGAATGGTCGCCGCAGTCCTGGCTGTGGATCGGATTTCCGCATCTGGCCGATGAGTGGCAGGGATTTCTGGCCGCTGCCCAGGCAGAGATCGCGGCGTTCGGGCGCACAGTTGCCGAAAGCGGGCAGCCGGCGCGGCTGGTGTGCCCGGACGAAGCCTGTGCCGCGCTGGCGCGCGAGATGGCGGGCGACGCTGTGGACATACGCATCCACCGCTACGGAGATATCTGGCTGCGCGATACCGGGCCGCTGGTCGTCAGCGACGACGCAGGTACCCTGCATGCCCGCCGGTTCGGCTTCAACGGCTGGGGCGGCAAATATGTGATGCCCGGCGATACCGAGATCGGCGGTGCGCTGGCGGAAGAGGCAGGCCTTGCCCAGTCGCTCGCCGACTGGGTGCTCGAGGGCGGCGCGATCGATGTCGATGGCACCGGACTTGGCGTCACCACCGAGCAGTGCCTGCTCAACCCCAACCGCAACCCGAATCTCTCGCGCGAGCAGATCGAGCATCGGTTGCGCCTGGACCTTGGCATCGAGCGGCTGCTGTGGCTGGGGGACGGGCTGCTCAACGATCACACCGACGGCCATGTCGACAACCTCGCGCGGTTCGTCGCGCCGGGAACGCTGGCGCTGCCGGTCGCGGCAGGCGAGGACGACCCCAATGCCGCGATCTATGCCAACGCCAGGGCGCGCGCCGAAGTCTTCGGGGTCAAGGTTATCCCCATCCCCTCGCCCGGTCTGGTCGAGCGCGTCGATGCCGAAGGGCAGATGAAGGTCCAGCCTGCGAGCCACATGAACTTCGCGATCACCACCCACGCGGTGATCGTGCCGACCTATGGCACCGCGTCCGACCAGCGCGCGGTCGAGGCGATTGCCGCCTGCTTCCCCGGTCGCAAGACGATCGGCCTGCGCGCCGATGCGGTGCTCGCGGGTGGGGGCAGCTTCCACTGTGCGAGCCAGCAGATGCCCGCTGTTGCACTGCGGCCTGCTGCCTGATTGATCGTCTTGGCGCAGCGGGGTATAGCGCCGGTCAGGTTACTGCCTATATTCCCCAGAGCCTAAAAGAGGATTGCCCCATGCGCCATTTGATCATCCCTGCCCTGATTGCGGGCACCGCCCTGCCCTGCCTCGCCATCGCCCAGCCGGGCTTTGCTGCCCAGACCACCGACGCTGCGAGTGCGTCGGCCATCGATGCCGCCATCGCCGCCGATCTGCGCGGCGACGACAAGGCGCGCGACCAGTATCGCCACCCCAAGCAGACGCTCGAATTCTTCCAGGTGAAGCCCGACATGGTGATCGCCGAATATGCTGCCGATGCCGGTTGGTACAGCAAGATCCTGGCACCGCTGACAGCAACCAGCGGGAAATATGTCGCGCTGGGCGTTTCGCCGAGCAGCCCGTCGCTGAGCGCGGAGCGCAAGGCGCAGATGGCGGCATACCCCACCGCCTATCCCGAGCGCGCGGCCAAGGCGACCGGTATCGCTGCGGACAAGATCCATGCCTATGTCGCCAACGCTGTGCCCGCCGAGATGCAGGGCAAGATCGATCGCGTGCTGATCTTCCGCATGCTGCACAATCTGCAACGTTCGGGCATCCTGGGCAGCGAGCTTGACGCGATCCACGCTTCGCTTGCGCCGGACGGCATGGTCGGCGTGGTCCAGCACCGCGCCAAGGCCGATGCGCCCGCCGAGTATGTCGATGGCTCCAAGGGCTATCTGAAAGAGGCCGACGTGATCGCGACGTTCGAAAAGCACGGCTTCGTGCTGGCGGGCAAGAGCGAGATCAACGCCAATCCCAAGGATCCGGCCGATCACGCGCAGGGCGTATGGACGCTCCCGCCCAATTATGCGCTGAAGGATCAGGACAAGGCCAAATACGCCGCGATCGGCGAATCCGACCGCATGACCTTGCTGTTCAAGAAGAAGTAAGCCTGAACTGATGACCGAGATTACCGTCGCCGCCTTGCAGCTTGCGCTGGGCGCGAGCGAAGCCGAAAATATCGAGGCGGTGACGGATTTGGTCGCCCATGCAGCCGACAAGGGGGCGCAGATCATCCTGCCCCCCGAGCTGTTCGAGGGGCCGTATTTCTGCCGGGTCGAGGACGAGGCGCTGTTCGCCTCTGCCCGCCCCACGGCCGAGCACCCGAGCGTGCGCGCGATGGCCAGGCTCGCGCGCCAGCTCAAGGTCGCGATCCCCACCAGCTTCTTCGAGCGCGACGGGCCACACCACTACAACTCGCTGGCGATGATCAACCCCGAAGGCGAGATCATGGGCGTGTATCGCAAGAGCCATATCCCCGACGGTCCGGGCTATGAAGAAAAATACTATTTCCGCCCGGGCAACACCGGGTTCAAGGTGTGGGACGTGTGCGGCACGCGGATCGGCGTCGGCATCTGCTGGGACCAATGGTATCCCGAATGCGCGCGCGCGATGGCGCTGATGGGGGCGGAACTGCTGTTCTACCCCACCGCGATCGGCTCGGAACCCTATGACAGCAGTCTCGACACCAGCCGCATGTGGCAGCGCGCGATGCAGGGCCACGCGGTCTCCAACTGCATGCCGGTGATCGCCAGCAACCGCATCGGCCAGGAAGGCGACCAGAGCTTCTACGGTCACAGCTTTATCACCAACCAATGGGGCGACAAGGTGCTCGAATATGGCGCGGAGGAAACCGGCGTGCTGGTCGCGACGCTCGACCTCGACCTCGCCCGCATGCACCGCGCCGGAATGGGCTTCTTCCGCGACCGCAGGCCCGAGCTTTATGGGCGGCTGGCGCAGGACGTATAACCCCCGTCATCCCGGACCTGATCCGGGACCCAGGGCGGATCACGCTACGCTGTCGTCACGCAGGGCGCAGGCGATCTCGAACACTCGCTCGAACATCTCTGCGGTCAGCCGTCCGGTGTTGGTGTTGTACCGGCTGCAGTGATAGCTGTCGATCAGCACCCTGCCCTCGGCAAGATCGTGCACGGCGGCGTGGCCGAAGGGGTGGTCGGCAAGGCGCAGGCCCCAGTGGCGCAGGAAGCTGTCGTGCGCGATGCGGCCCAGAGCCACGAACACGCGCAGCCGGGGCAAGGCGGCGATCTGCGCGGTCAAGAACCGGCGGCAAGTGTTGATCTCCTGCGGCGTCGGCTTGTTCTGCGGCGGCAGGCATTTGACCGAGTTGATGATGACCGCGCCGGTAAGCGCCAGGCCGTCGTCGAGCCGGCTGTCATAGCAGTCATTGCTCAGCCCGAATTTCGCCAACGTCGCAAACAAAAGGTCGCCCGCATAATCGCCGGTGAACGGCCGCCCGGTGCGGTTGGCGCCGTGCTTGCCCGGCGCCAGACCGACGATCCCCAGCCACGCTTCTGGATCGCCAAAGGCTGCAACCGGGCCGTTCCACCAGTCGGGGTATTCGGCGCGGCACGCCTCACGCAGCGCCACCAATCGGGGGCACAAGGGACAATCGCGCGGCGGCTCGGTATCCGGAATCGGGCTTACGTTGATCACCTGTACCAGCTAGGTGCTGGGCATGCGTGAGACAACCCATGCCACCTATCTGATCGCGCTGGGATCGAACCGGCGGCATCACCGCATCGGCCCGCCCGAGCGGGTGCTGGACGTGGCGATGGCGGCGCTGGCGGCGCATGATGTCGATATCCTTGCGCTCGCGCCTGCGATCCGCACTCGCCCGGTCGGCCCGTCGCAACGGCTCTATGCCAACAGCGCGGCGCTGATCCGCACCGCCCGTGCCCCCGACGCTTTGCTGGCCTTGCTCAAGTCGCTGGAGGCTAGCTTCGGCGCCCGGCGCGGCCAGCGCTGGTCGGCGCGCACGCTCGATCTCGACATCATCTGGTGGTCGGGCGGCACCTGGCATTCCAGGCGCCCGGCGCTGATCATCCCGCATCTGGCCTTTCGCGAACGCCGCTTCGTGCTGCACCCTGCGGCGATCATCGCGCCGCACCTGCGCGATCCCGTCACCGGGCACAGCATCGCCCAGTTGCTGCACCGGCTCGCGCGGGCTTGACCCGTCCCGGCAGCCCGACTAGGGGAGACGCCGCACCGGGGCACGCCGCGGTCGACAACCGATGATGCCTATTTGCGCGTCACCCCTTACGGGCCCTTAGCTCAGTCGGTAGAGCAACTGACTTTTAATCAGTAGGTCGCTGGTTCGAACCCAGCAGGGCTCACCATACTAATAAAATCAAGCACTTAAGGGTAATCTGGGCGCATTGTATCGCACCATTGTATCACACCTGAGCGCTTGCGACCTGAACGGATGACGCACATCGCCGTTCGCGCGGAACATGCGTCACCCGTAAAGACGCCGGCAATGCCAACAGGGCGGCGCTGGGCACCGCAACTCTCTCGGTCGTTTGACGAGCCGGCCCTCCGCGTAACGATTCACGACTGCCGCGACATGTCAAAGCAGCCGCCTTCGTCCCGATCATCAATGGCCGTGTAGTCGAAGGCGGACAGCCGGTCGCTATGTCCTATTTGCGGTGAGCTGAGCGCGAACCAGGCGATGCGCTCGTCATGGGGATGGCATCAACCAGTCTGCGGTGCTAATCGGCCCGCCCGACATCGCGCACCCTGCACTGTGAAGCCATGAAATCCCGTCGAAAAAGTGGAAATTTACCCCCTCACCGTCGCAAGGCTCGCAACCTGCGGCGCGACGTCGAAATCTACCGAAATCTGCGGCGCTCGAGGGCACGCGGGATAAGCTGGCACAACACCCTAAACGTGCCCATCGAACCGCTATCAGTCTACCTGGGAGTTGCGGGGCCGAATTCGAAGTTCAACAAGGGGTTGGCCCCCTTCCCTCTACGAAAGCAAAAAAATAAGCGTTCTTGGCCCCACTGGAACGATTTAAGCCTGTGGCTGAAGGTCCAGCTCGCCGTCATGCTCATGGACGAATGGTCCTTGCAGACCTTCAACATCCACATCCATCCGAAGCTGGAAGTTAAATGGGTATCCGAGGAGAAGGACGTGCGTGCCGAGATCAGGGACCGCTTGCGCAAAGAGCTTGCGGTCATCCGTCCAGGTTTAGAACACGTCTTCGTGGTGGAAGGATGGAGCAAGCTGAGCAAAGCTCCCACCATTCTTCACATCCATGGCTGCGCGATAATCGATAACCCTGGGGACGGCGACCGGATTATCGCTGCTGCCATGAGAGCGGCTGGTCAGGGCATACGAGGGCACCCGGTGACCAGGCGAGCGCGACACGGTGCCATCTATACCAAGGCTGGCCCCCGGTATGTGAACTATCTGCTCAAGAGCGTCCGCAAGCATGATGACCGACTCACAAAGCGCCGCCTGACCATGTCTCGTTCGATTGTCGATGCCACGCGCGACTTTTGGCATGGGATTAGTGGGCGGAACGAAAGCGTCTGATTTCCCAATGTCACCCACAGCGCTAGGAGCGAACTGAGCGCACATCGAAACTAATGGGCAGTGAGGTTGGTCATCACCAGCGCGAATATCACCCGTCACACTTATCTTGTCCCCTGATGGGGCGTCATTGCCGACGCGCGCGATGCCTCGCGGGTGAAGTGATGATCAATGGCTGGCAGTAACCAACGAGCGTGCGTCAGAAGCTTGCGCCATCGATGAGCCGACGCGGCAGGTCATGCCAAACCGCAGGGTCGAACATTCGCAGATTGACCCCCATGCGCGGATAGGTGGTATCAGTGGGCGTCCAGTGTGTCGTGCAACCGCAAGCCGGGCAATGCCATAGGTCCAGTGTGCAGTCTCCCCGCTGATAGGAGACCCCTTCGCCCTCCACGGTTACAGCATCGGGCGAACAATAGTGCCAAAGGCCAGCGGTGCGCTGGCAGACCGAGCAGTTGCACTCAGCTGCCTCTGATGGGGTGTCGTGCAGGACGAGCCGTATCCGTCCGCAATGGCAGCTTCCTTGATGCTTGGTCATTTCGGTAGGTCCTCCACGAGCACCGGGCTCTTAAAAATCCACTGACCGCGCGAGCGCAGCGCGGATCACGCACGGTAATCAAGCCGGGCCTGGACGACAACACTGCCACCGCTGATCTCACAACCACGAGAGCGCCTGAACAATTCGATTGCAACGCGCGCGATCCCACGCATTTCCCACCCGCATGCCAAGCGGGGTCATGTCACACCACGATTGTTAACAACAACGAGGTGAATGACATGAAGCTTTTTAACGTTCGCAACGACAGCACCGGTGAGGTGTTGTGTGTTGCTGCCAGGGACATGGACCACGCATCAGCGGTCTATGTGACGTTCTGGATTGCAAGGTCGGGTGACGCGCCAGGCAGGTTCTCAATCGGCCGCGGAGCGCCTCCCGAAATCAAGGACAACTTCACGGTTAAGACTGTCGAGCCTGGCGACGTCGCCGGCGTGATCGTGCACCAGCTGGACGGGTCGATGCTCTTCGAACCGGCATCGGCATGAGCGTCGTCGGCTTTCCCGGTGGCAGGCGCGGCGATGGCGTCTACCGCACATACCGCATGACAAGCCGGTCACACCCTCCGGTGATCGTCCTCGCCACCCAGCTGTCCGAGGCGATCGGCGTGCTCATGCGCTGGCGGGCCAAGCATGGGATCGATGAGGTCGGTCTGTCGATCGAGCCCGGCTGGGGCAAGGCCCTCTCAAGCGTCGGTCGCACCCATGTCGAGGAAGCTCTCACGCGATGCAAGGGACCCTGCGTGGCGCATCGTTACCGGGCAGACATCGGTTGGGAGCTGGCATCCCCTGAGGGCGCTCAGAAGGGCTGGTAGCGCCCAAGAGGGAGCATCAAGGGTTGCGGTGCCCTTGGTGCGCCTTGCCGCTGGGCGTTCTGTTGTGCGTGCGACAGAGAGAAACACAGACACCGTCGATCCGCGACGATAGTTGATGGTCGCGCGGCCCTACGGTTTTGCCATACACCGGGCTCGCCCGCGGATGGCCGGTATCCGGTCAGAATCAGGAAAGGCAGTTTTCTGCGCTGATTGATTATTCAACCGTGTGAGCGCACCGATCTGCCGGATCGTGGTCGCACCCGAACCCCAAAACATGCTATCATTGCAGATGCAGAATATCCCGACATCAGCGCCCCGCAAGCGCCTCACGCCAGCCCAAACGGAAGAGGCCGTCATCCTCTACGAAACGGGTGTCATGAACGGGGCAATGATCGCGCGGCGCTTCGGCGTTGAACGGAACGTCGTCTATCGACACCTGAAAGCGGCCGGGGCTGTGAAAGGACGGCTGGTGCATAAGCACATCGACAAGCTCAATGCCGAGATCGATGCCAAACAGCTCGCGCATCGCATCGAAAAGGAAGCAGAGACGGACCGTCGCCTCGATGCGTTCATCCGCAGTGCCGAAGACCTGCACAAGTTCATGAAAGCTCTGGTGCGGGCAGACCGCGATGGCACCCTCGCGGAGTTCGTATGTCCGAAACTGGCACGTTGATCCTTGCCATGTCTCCGCTTACTGTCGCCGCCACCAACCCCTACGCATCTCCATCCGGCGCGCACAAAAACAACCCAGGGACCTAATGGCGATACTGACGCAACAAGAACTCGAACGGCACCTCTGGGGCGCCGCGGACATTCTGCGCGGCACCGTCGATGCCGGGGACTACAAGCAGTATATCTTCGGCCTGCTGTTCTACAAGCGGCTGTGCGATGTGTGGGATGAGGAGTTCGAGGCGTTGCTGGCCGAGACCGGCGACCGCGAGGAAGCGGCTGACCCGGACGAGCACCGCTTCCATATTCCCACCGAGCATCGCTGGGATGCCATGCGTCAGCAGTCCACGCAGATCGGCCAGCGCCTGAACAACGCGCTGGCTGCCATTGAAGATGCCAACCTGCGGTTGCGCGGCGTGTTCAACTCGGTGGACTTTGCCAATCAGGATCGCTTTTCCGACGCCCTGCTGGAAAAGCTGCTGACCCATTTCGAGAAGCACCGCCTGCGCAATGCCGATGCGCCAGCCGACATGCTGGGCGATGCCTACCTCTACCTCATCAAGATGTTCGCGGAAGGCGCGGGCAAGAAGGGCGGTGAGTTCTACACCCCGCGTTCCATCGTCCGGCTGATGGTTGAAATCATCGACCCGCGCCCCGGCATGTCAGTCTATGATCCCACCTGCGGATCGGCGGGCATGTTGCTGGAGGCGGTGCAGTATCTGAAAGATCGCGGCGAGAATGCGCGCAGTCTGTCGCTTTATGGGCAGGAGAAGAACTTTGCCACGTGGGGCATCGCCGAGATCAACCTGTTCCTGCACGATGTGGACGACGCCTTTATCGCCAAGGGCGATACGATCCTGTCACCCAAGCGGTATGACCCCAAGGCCCGCGAGTTTGTCGAAGGTGTCGGGGCCTATGACCGGGTGTTGGCCAACCCGCCGTTCTCGGAGAAGGTGTGGGGCTACGACGTGTGGCAGAACGGCGACCCGTTCGGGCGCGATGACTATGGCTGCCCGCCCAAGGGCTATGGCGACCTTGCCTTCGTCCAGCATATGCTTGCCAGCCTTAAGGATGATGGGATGCTGGCGGTGGTGGTGCCGCATGGCGTGTTGTTCCGTGGCGGGGCCGAGGGGCGCATCAGGGAGGCCATGTTGGCCGCTGACGTGATCGAGGCGGTTGTCGGCCTTGCGTCCAATCTGTTCTACGGAGCGGGCATCCCTGCCGCCCTGCTGATCTGCCGGAAGAAGAGGCCCGCCGACCGGCGCGCCAAGGTGTTGATCGTCAACGGCGATGCCACCTACGAGCCCGGCAAGGCGCAGAACTTCCTGACTGACGAACATGTGAAGGTGCTGGCCAACGCGGTGCATGGCTTTGCCGACATCGACAAGCTGGCCCGCGTGGTTCCGGTGGCCGAGATCGCCGCCAACGGCCACAACCTCAATATCAGCCGCTATGTGCAGACCGGCGCGGATGCCGAGGCCGTCGATGTCGCGGCAGAGGTGGCCAAGCTGCAAGACCTGATCTCCCGTCGCAATGATGCCGAGGCGGTGATGTTTGGCCATCTGCAGAGGCTCGGCTATGTCGAGTGACTGGAGAACTGTCGAGCTTAGCGACATTGCCGATCTGTCGATGGGAGAGACGTTACTGTCGAAGAACCTGACGGGGGATGGGATACCCGTGTTCTCCGCTAACACCGACAAAGGCCCTTGGGGCTACACTAGCAACAATCGCCGCCGCCTTCGTCGAGGTGACATCGTGATTGGTGCGAGAGGTTCAATCGGCTTCCCGCGCCGCCCGAACTTCGATGCGTTCACCTGCACGCAGACGACAATCGCGGTGCAACCGGATCGCGCAGTCGTAGACAGTGAGTATCTGCACCACGCGCTTTGCGCAGCGGACATTCTCGGCATCGCTTCCCAGCAGGCTGTGCCGATGCTGACAATCGGTGCGCTGTCGCCCTTGGAAATTGCGCTTCCCAAGCTCGAGGACCAGCGGCGGATCGCCGAGGTGCTCAGGTCGGTAGATGAGGCGGTGGCGGCCCAATCTGCTTTGTGCTCCCACCTGCGGCAGGTTGCAGATGACCTGGCTGATGAACTGTTTGCCCGAGAGATCGCAGATTGCGACGGTGACCTTTTTGCCTACGGCGATGCTTGCGAGACCGTGCAGGTCGGCATCGTCGTCAAGCCCGCCTCCTACTACGTTGACGACGGTGGCGTGCCTGCGTTGCGTTCCACTAACATCAAACGGAACGCCATTGATTATTCCGCACCCGTTCAACTTTCGCACGACGGCCACGAGATCAACCGCAAGTCAGCATTGCGGGCGGGCGACGTAGTGACAATCCGCACGGGCGAGCCGGGAAAGACGGCTGTCATTGCTGATGACGCTCCATCGCCACTTAACTGCATCGACATCATCTTTTCCCGGCCAAAGCCGGTATTGCGGCCCTATTTCGCCGCCTACTTCATCAACTCCAATACCGCCCGCCTGCAGATCGCGGCCATGCAAGGCGGTCTGGCGCAACAGCATTTCAACGTTGGCGAAATGAAGAAGTTGAAGATGCCGCTGCCGAGCCTTACCCGACAAGATCGGATCATCGAAGTTCTGGATGCTGCTTGGCAGTCTGTGCGGATTGAAGAAGCCCAACTTGCCACCCTGAAATCAACGAAAACCGCTTTAATGTCGGCGCTCCTTTCCGGCCAAATCCGAGTGCCCGCATGAGCGAGTATCGCCTCGCTGAGAAGCCCGCGATGGAAGTGCTGGCGGCGCTTGGCTACCAGCCAATCGCACCCGATGTGGCACTGGCGATGCGGGTGGAAGAGAACCGCGTCATCCTCAAGCCGGTGCTGATCGCGGCGTTGCAGGCGCTCAACGGCATCGGCGCGGGTGATGCCGAGGCGGTCTATAACGACCTTGCCACCCTGTCCGACAATGAGGAATGGCAGCGCAAGTTGCGCGGCGGCTACTCGCGCCGCCTGACCGGCGAAAACCGCGACCGGCCCATCGCCCTGATCGATTTCAAGACGCCCACAAACAATACCTTCCACGTCGTGCGCCAGTTGCGCGTCGCCGCCCCGCGCCCGCGCATCCCCGACATCATCCTGTTCATAAACGGCATCCCGATGGTGGTGATCGAGGCCAAGTCGCCGCTGAAAGGCACCGCGACCGGCGATGAGGCGTTTGAGCAGATCAAGCAGTATGAGCGCGACATCCCGCGCCTGTTCTACCCCAACGCCTTCAATATCCTGACCGATGGGATGAAGACCGAGTATGGCGCGACCGGCTCCCACTTGCAGTTCTATGCGCCGTGGCCAGACGCATGGCCGCACACCCGCGACGACTTCCCTGACGATCTCGCCAAAGACCTGTGGTGCCTGTGCGAACCGTCGCGCTTGCTGGACATGCTGGCACACTTCATCGTGTTCGAGATCGACCCGGAAACCGGCCGGAAGATCAAGAAAATCTGCCGCTACCAACAGTTCCGAGCCGTCAACAAAGCGGTGCAACGGGTTGCAACGGGCGAGCACCGCAAGGGCCTGATCTGGCACACGCAGGGCAGCGGCAAGAGCCTGACCATGGTGTTCCTGGCCCTGAAGCTGAAAACCCACCTGACGCTGGACGCGCCAACGCTGGCCAACCCCAACATCCTCGTGCTGACCGACCGGATCGACCTCGACGACCAAATCAGCAAGACGTTCGTTGCCTGCGGTCTACCCAACCCGGCGCAATGCGAATCAGTGGCGGCGTTGCGTGATGCGGTAAACCGGGGCGGCAATGGCCAGATACTGCTGTCCACCATCTTCAAGTTTGCCGGATCGAAAGAGCCGATCCCCAACTCCGGGAACTGGATCGTGCTGGTGGACGAGTGCCACCGCACGCAGGAGAAGGACTTGGGCGCGTTCCTGCAAGCGACATTGCCCGATGCTCATTTCTATGGCTTCACCGGCACCCCGATCAAATCGACCGACAAGGACACCTACGCCCGGTTCAGCGTCACGGGTGAAGGCTACCTCGACAAATACGGCATCGACGACGCCGTGCGCGACGGTGCGACCGTGCCGATCCTCTATGAAGGCCGCAAGGCCGACTGGTCGATCAACGAGGCGGAGATCGACATTCTGTTCGACCGCTGGTTTGTCGATCTCCCGGACGACAAACGCGAGGAACTGAAGCGTAAGGGGCTGACGCTGGCCACCATCGCCAAGCATCCCGAACGCATCCGGCTGATCGCCCGCGACATTTGGGAACACTTCAAGCAAGTGTGCCAGCCGGACGGCTTCAAGGCGCAGATTGTGGTCGTGGATCGCGAGGCCATCGTGCTCTACCGCGCCGCGCTGTCCGGCGTGATCGCCGCCGATCTGGTCAAGGGCGGCATGGATGCCGAGGCGGCGCAGGCGCATGCCGACGCGATGATCGCCTGCGTGTTCTCCAAGAGCCAAGAGGACAACAAGCCCAGCGAGAACGCCGACGTTCAGGCGCTCCGCGACGGGCTGGAGGCGTTCTATCTCGATGCCGACGGGGAAAAAGACGCCAAGAAGGGGTTCAAGGCATACGGGCAGGAACCCAGTTTCCTGATCGTGTGCGACAAACTGCTGACAGGGTTCGACGCGCCTATTGAGCACGTCATGTATCTCGACAAGCCGCTCAAAGAGCACAACCTGCTCCAAGCCATCGCCCGGACTAACCGCACCTGTTCGATCAAGCTGCCCAACGGCGGCGAGATCGCCAAGCCCAATGGCCGGATTGTGGACTACATCGGCGTCACCAACCATCTGGATGAGGCGCTCAAATCCTACCGCGCCGATGATGTCGAGAACGCGCTGCGCGACATTGCAGTGCTGCGAAACGACCTCAAGGAAGCCCATGCCCGCTACCGGGCGCAGAAGCGCGCCATGGGGCTGGAGGGCATGGATGAGAAAGCCGCCGCCTATGCCGCCGCTGCCATCGCCGCAGATGGGCGCGAGGATGAATGGTTCGACCTCCAGCGTCTGACCCGGACGTTCATCAAGGTCTATGCTGACCTGTCACCCGATCCCGCCATCCTGGACTTCACCGCCGAGGTGAAATGGGCAGCGGCGTTCCTGCGCCTAGCGACACAGGCCATCGCCAAGGATGAGAGCCTCGACCACCGCAGCTATAGTGGCAAGATCAGGGACATGCTGGAGGAGCACGTCCACGTCACCGGCCTTTCCACGACAATCCGGCTCCGCAACATTACCGATCCCAACTTCGCCGACGACTTCGACGTTGACGACAAATCCGAGGCCGAGTTGCAGGAGGCGTTCGTGCGTAAGTCCGCCGAGCTTCGCCGCGTCACTCGTGAACTGGTGGACAAGAACCCAGCGCAATATGGCCGGTTCTCCGAACGTGTGCTGGAGATCATCCGCCGCTTTGAAGCCGGGCAGGTTGCCGCCGCCGATGGCTTGGCCGACTTCGAGGGCCTGACCGGCGACATTCAGGCCGAACAAGGCGCGCACGCCGACCTTGGCATGGACGAAAACGCCTTCTCTATTCTGCGCATCATGGAAGCCATTACCCCGGACACCGCGCATGAGATTTTGCAGGCTGTAGCCATAGCCATCGGCGCGATCTACGCTGACGCCGCTTCGACCCAGCCCGCCTTCGCCCACATGGAAGCCTACCTCCGGTCGCTGCGCCAACAGGTCCGCCGCATCCTGACCGAGCACGGCGTCGGCGAAACGAAGGCTATCCGGGAGAAGGTTGAGGAGTTCGCCGTCCACGCCTACGGGGATGGCAACTGATGCCGACGCTCCAGATAGGCCGCAAAGAGATTTTCTACGAGCTGCGCCGGTCAGCTACAGCATCCGAACGCAGGATCACCGTGACGCCAGGGAGCGTCGAGGTGCTCGCGCTGACAAGTGACGACGATGACGACATCGCGGGGTTTCTTGAGCGCAAGCGCCAGTGGGTATTCAATACCGTGCGGGAGATGGAGAGGATCACAGCCAACCGACATGCTGTGCCCCGGTTCATGACCGGGTCGAAGATCCCCTACCGTGGGCGCAAGATGCCGCTCACGGTGCGACGGACAGATGCTGACCGGGCTACCGTAACCTATCGCAACGGCTTCATCGTCGATCTGCCCCACTGGACAAGAGAGGATTCTGATCAACTGGTTGCCAGCGAGCTCAAGCACTGGCTCAAACGGCGTGTGCGCTTTGATGTGCATGAAATCGCCGGTGATTACGCGAAGCGCTTCGGGCTCGTGCCGCGGTCGGTCCGAGTGGCGGATATGGCACACGGTTGGGGCTCGTGTGGCCCGCAGGGCAACCTGCTAATTAACTGGAACCTGATCTTCGCTCCAAAAAAGGTGCTCGAATACGTCGTCGCTCATGAACTGGCGCATTTGCGCGTTCGGACCCACGGTCCAGAGTTCTGGACATATCTTGGAACACTGATGCCGCAGAGTGCATCCGCACGCACGTGGCTGGAACAGCACGAGACCGAATTGCAACCCCACCTGTTCGCCGGCGGAAACTGAGGGGGAACGACCTCGCCTACCGACGAGCCCATAGCTCTTTGGTCGCCTCGACGCGCACCGCCTCTGCCGGGAACGGCCGGTCGAACCGGGATAGTTCGTCCAGCGGAGCGGTTAGCCAAGTCTGCCACTGGTCGGGTGTTAGGATCACCGGAGATCGATCATGTATGTGCTCAAGCTCAGGCGCGTTCTCGGTCATGACACCGGTGAATACCTGGCCCCATTCATCCGATGAGCGCCATAGGCCAGCCCAGGCAAAGATCGGCGTGTCGTTCACCGACAACCAGGTCTCCGTCATCTTGCCCGGCGTTCCGACAGCCTCGGCATATCTCGCAGCCGGTATGAGACACCGGTGCTCGGGTTGCGAAGCCCAACGCTTCCAGAAGGCACCCAGCTTGTCGAAGCGCGCGTTGTTCACCGGCTTGGGTTTGAGCGGCTGACCCTTCTTGCCACGGAGCACCACCGGGAAGCCCCAAGTCATCTGTTCCAGCACCATCTTGCCGTCCTGCTGCCGCACCACCCAGCCGGGCTCTTTCGGGTGCACCGTCGATGGTCCCTCATTGAATTCACGTAGAGCCTTTGCTGAAAAATGGTCCTCGACACGCTTTCGTTCGCCGGGCTGGTATCGGTTGCACATGCAGGGAAGCTGCGGTGTGCCGCTGTCCATGTCAATGTCAGGGGCATAGCAACGTGCCCATCTGGCCCGTTGCTGAAGCGAGGGCCGGTCTCGGCGTAGCCCGAGATACCAGGTGTCGAGCAAGCCCATCAGAATGGAGATGCGCAACTCGTTGCCGCCATGCTCGGTATATGCCCACTCGAACTGGTCCTCGAGTGTTACCCAGAACCTCGTGCATTGCCAGTCCGCAGCCACGCCACAACGCACAAGCCAGCTTAGTGCGAGACGATGGCCCCATGTCCGCTGAACGGCGCCGCACTGGACCTGCGCCACAACGTCCTCGAGAGTGCGCATGGCGACAGTGGTGATGGTGTCATTGGTGTTCATTGGCGCATCTAGCTCGCATCAACCGATCAGAACAAAAATAGAACACTCTTGTCAATGAGTCGCTGCCCATCGTCACGATCGGCTGAAGTCGGGAGCTAGACATCCGGCATGGGCTGCATACCGGACGTCGCTCATGGCCCGCCGGAGTATGAAGTCCTAGGAAGCACCGGACGTCCGTATCCGGGTAGCGCCTATCAGGCAGATACGCAGAGTGTATGCCATCCACCGGGCTACGCCCTGCGACAACGTCTCATAAGTTGTAACTTGAAAGACCCCCTTGAGAGCATCACCGCGACGGCTCAAAAGATACCGTATTGACTTGTGATACCGTCTCGATAATACGATTTATCTTTTGAGATGGAAGCAAGGAAAGTCATGAGCCGCATCGCATATTATCGAGTCAGCACAGGCGATCAGAGCGTCGAGGCACAACGCCAAGCGTTGGGCGGCCAGTTCGACAAGGAATTCGTGGATGATGGTGTCAGCGGTGCGACACCTGCCGCGACCCGCCCGGCGTTTGCAAAGCTACTGGCGTATGTCCGAGAAGGCGACACAATCCACGTCTACGCGCTCGATAGGCTCGGCCGCGATGCTCTCGACGTCCAGGCCATGGTCCGCAGACTGCTGGATATGGGCGTCACGCTCGACGTCCATGGGCTCGGCCCGATCGGTCGCGGTGTTGGCGAGCTCATTGTCGCAGTGCTGGCGCAGATCGCCGACATGGAGCGCATGCGCATCAAGGAGCGGTGTGACAGCGGTCGAGCTGCCGCCAGGGCGGCCCTCGAGGCCACTGGACGCACCCACAAGGGTAAAGCCAGCCTCGGCCGCCCAAAGGCTGCTGATGCCGCCCAGGTCGCGGCGTGGAGGCGTGAACGCGGCGCGACGATCGCAGCGACCATGGAGCATTTCGGGATCAGCCGAGCCACAGTGGCTCGCTACTGCGCAGCATGATCCTTCCCCACGACCGGTTTCGAAGACGACGCGACCGAAAACAAATGACCTTTGTTGGGTGGTTTGTCGATTGTCCGGCCATCGGGGCGCATAAGGATAGCTACCGTCGTCGCGTATAAGCTCTAGGCTTTCCTTAGGACACCGGACAGCGTCTGTTCACATGCGTTTTACCGACTAGCTTGCACCGAGCAGCGCCTTCAGCCGCCCACGCATTGCCTCGCGTCGCGCGGTGAAAAACGCCTCGAAGTCCATCATCTCATCGGGCACTGTGCCGAGCAAGTGGCGGTCGCGGTAGTCGGCTTGAGTCGCGGAGTCGGGCTTAGTCTTCGCCAACCACGCCGCAGGTAGCGTCGCCAGCTTCTCTTGGTTGGCCGTGCCTTCGAGTAGCTGAAGGTTGGGCAGCGCGTCGACATGCTCGATCATCCATTCTGCCGACTCCTCGCCGACTCCGAGCTTCGCCAACCTCTTTGCGGTGAAGCGCGAACGTGGGAAGACATGGTCGACGTGCATTTCGTGGGCGAGGTCGACGAAAGGAAAGAGCAGCGAGAGCAGCGGGACCATTCGCCGGTCGCCATAGCTCAAGTGCAGCAAATCGTCGATCTCAGCATCCTCGAAGCGTAGCGATTTGCCACGCCGCTCCATCTCGCGCTCAAGCTCGGCCGCCGGGAAGCCGTTTGCACCATGCGTGCGAATGAGCTCGCGCAGTGCTGTCAGCAGCACGTCCAGCCCACTGCCCCAAATGCCCGACGACTTGAGCAACGAACGCACCAGCCAGCCGCGCACCGCCTCGCGATCGGGGGCGTAAGACGAGTGCGTCAAATAGGCGTCGGGTAACGAGCGCAGGTGGAGATAATAGGCAATCGGCAGCAGCGCGCTGTCGGCGCGCAGAGTCTGCCCGGATAGGCCGAATCGGTCCACGAGCGCGACGGTCTGGCGCAGCGCTGCTTCGATTTTGGGCCATCCGATTTCGAGCTTGGCCATATTGTCGGCGGTGAAATTTTCGACTTTGAAGCCGACGCTGGCGATGTCAGTTAGCATGAGCCCGGCCTTCAGCACGAAATCCTGGCTGAACGCGAAGCGCCGGCCCGTTGCGTTCAGGCTGTCGACGAGCTCATGGATCGTCGCCCGAGCGTCGAGCTGCTTCCACTGCGCCACCGCGATCGATAGCAGCAGGTCCGAATAGGATAGGACCGTTCCACCCGAATTAAGTCGGATGAAGATGTTGAGGACGCGCTCGATATCCTGCGACCGCTCGGAATAGGCGTTGATCAGTTGGTCGCTGTGGTAAACGCTGTGGAGGCGCGCGATTGCGTTAAATGCGAGTTTGCGCTGTTCCTTGTTTAGTTCGAAGCCTTCGACGATCTCGTGCAAGCCAGTGTTGTCTTCTACATTCACGATCTTGTGGACGGGATACCACACGGCGTCGGTCGCCGCCTCGCGCTGAGCCTTCGTCATGAACCGGAACCGATAAACGGCACCGTCCTCATCGGGATCGCGCGCGGCGATCAGGTCGAGGCATAGCCTGCGCTTCGGAAACGAGGCGTCATTCGCCCACCAGCCGCCGCGCGTTCTCGTGGCCATCGACCCGCGAAATCCGATGTTGAGTGCGGTGAGCCGCTGCTGACCATCAAGCACTGCGGTCACTGGATGACCTGGCTGCGCGCCGAGCGGGGCACAGTGCGCCGCGTCGCGTTCGTGATACTCGCGCATGAAATCGTAAAATTGAAACGAGGCCGCAGTTTGCGGCTCCACCTGCCAGAAAAGGAACGTTCCGAAAGGGTATTTCTGCATCAAGCTGTCAAACAGCCTCTCGATCTGTTGAGGTTTCCACACGAACTCGCGCTGAATGGCTGGCAAGACATAGTCGTGCCTGTGTATCGCATCGAGCGCGTCCTTAATGGTCCCTCCACTGGTATACATCTCGTCATCGCCCCCTTGCCCTTAATTGTTAAACCCTGAAATAAGCATGTGACCGCTTTCAAGGCAACATTAAACTAAATTCAACATCAGAGAAGGGGTCGGAGAAAGAATTTCTGTCTTTAGCGACAACGAGACCAAAACGGATGGGTCGGTCTTGGCATACGACAACCCACGAGGCCAGCGGTGCGAGGCTGTGAGAGCCGGCCAGCTGCCGTCAGAGACCACTACCCTGCGGCGCTGCTGGCCACGAGCAGTAATGACATGCGCGCCGCACCGCACAACGCCGCTAAGATGGTCGCGCCTCCAGGCTGCAAATCTGCAAGGGGTCGCGTTGCTACGGATCGACTTCGATGGCGGCCATGACATCAACGACCTTTCGAAAGCCGTCGCCGATGCCGAGAGCGCAGATGATTATGTTATCGTTCTTGCGATGACGGCAACCGTTTAGCGGTTGATCGACGTGGCGCACGGTCTCGCGTAGGGCGCTGATGCGGCCTAGGTTGCAGCGTGGAGGCGTGAACACGGCGCTACGATCGCGGCGACAATGGAGCACCTCGGAATCAGCCGAGCCACATTGGCTCGGTAGTGCGCAGCGTGATCCCATGCTGCCGGTTCATTACGAGTGCATCGTAACGATCACAAAGCGCGGGCCCATCACAAACCGCTTAGCCAGAGCGGGCTTTGCGCGTCGCGTTTACGATCTGGTCACTGGATCGAAAGCATGATGCCGACGCCGCTACCGGTGTAAGGCGAACACCCTCTCGACCGAGATTCGAGATCGGGCTACTGTGCAGAATGGCCCAATCCCCTGGTGAGAACCTGTTCTTCGATGATGCCCCCAAGGCAGATCCTGAATTAGATAAACTCGGTCATGCCATCTTTGCGGAAAGACTGGTCCGTGCCTTAACATCACTTAGCGCACCACATGGTTACGTCATCGGGCTCCATGGCCCGTGGGGATCAGGAAAATCGACTATCCTGAATTTCGTGGAGCGAGGGCTGAAGGTAGCAACGGACGACGGTGACCAAGGGCCCCTAGTAGTCCGCTTTGAGCCATGGATCATATCGGGGCACCAAGATTTAACAGGTGCTTTCATGAAGCTACTGGCCGAACAACTGCCAGCAACATTAGGAACACAGACCAAGAGGTTGGGAAAAGGTGCTTTGCGCGCTATCCGAGGCGGCGCTGACGATGTGATAGATGCGATCGCAAAAGTCGGTGTGATCGCGGATGCAATTGGCGGCGGGGTTACGACATTCGCCGGCTCGGTGGGCAAAAAGGCAATAGCGTCGGCGGCCAGCAAATGGCTAGAGGAGCCATCTCTACAGGCGAGCTACAACACTCTGGTGAAGCGGCTGAAGGAGATCGACAAACGTATCGTGGTCATTGTCGATGACATCGAACGGCTAACTTCGGACGAAATCCGAGACCTGATGACCATGGTGAAGACGCTGGGAAAGCTCCCGAATGTGATCTATCTACTCTCCTACGATCGAAGCGTCGTATGGGGAGCACTCAAAACAATTGACCCTGACCCTCGATCTGGAGCCTTCGCCGAGAAGATTGTCCAGCACGAGGTAGAGCTTCCTCCCCCGTCGCGGGCGGCACTGTTATCTATGTTAAGTGAAGCCTTATACTTCCTCGACCTTGATGACGAACCTTCTGACCGGCGATATGCCCTGACGCGCGCCGGTGTTAGCCGCTGGATACGGCAACCCCGCGATGTTGTGCGGCTTGCAAACTGTCTCAGCTTCGCATGGGCAGCGCTCGCGGGCGAGATCGATCCAGACGACCTGGTTTGCATGGAAGGCCTTCGCCTGAATGACCGTGCCCTTTTTGAATGGATCCGAGATAACCGCGAGACCCTCATCGAAAATACAATGCCCTCCAGCGATGAAGAAAAATCGATCCTGGCCGCCGGTTTCGCACACCAGTCCATAGGCGCCCGCGCGGATGCGGTTGCCCTCATGGTCAAGCTTTTCCCCAACCGGTCCGACATATTCAAACAAAAGAAGTTCGCGATGGCGGGCGAGACATGGCACAGCGTTCGCGTGCGCCGGGGCATAGCCACAGCGCCTGGCTATGACGCCTACTTCAGCTTGAATCCAGGGGCGATGGCACTTCCAAAGCGCCTCATCGACGATGCCGTGGCGTCTTTCGATGACCATGAACGCCTCGGAGCTATCTTTCGGTCAGCGCTCGACGGGCGCGATGAGATGGGAAACACCCTTGTAGCAGAGATGCTTACCGAGCTTAGCAGCAGGCTCGACCACGGGGCAAAAGCAACGCCAGATTTATTGCTTGTGCTTCTCCGCTTAGCCGACGAAATAGCAACTGCCCCCTGGAATGGCGATCTGTTGACACCCAGGATGCACCGTCATTTCTTAATGTCGGACATCTTGAAGCAATGGAGCCACGACGACCGTGTCAGGCATCTTACGGCCCTATACGCTTCTGATCCCCCGCTTGCTGCGCTTTCGGCGCTCCACGTAGACTTAGCTCGGTCGAATGGCGCTTTGCCAAGGATCGATAATGACCTAACGAATTTGGTCACCCCAGACGAACTGAACGAGCTGGGAGCCATAGTGATGAGCAGGATAGAGAACGCAAGGGCCGAAGGCACGCTCAGCGACGAGCCAGCCTATTACGACATCGCGCGCGTCTGGGCGCTTCACGCTGGCCATGAAGCGCCGCGAGCATGGCTTTCCGACACGGCCCGATCCGGCGCCGCTTATCTGGCCAAGATTGCCCACGGCCTGCTAGGATACTCGAGGTCTAGCAGGGGCCGTGAATACGGCATGTCAGAGCGGCCAGATGAAAGCCTTTATGATGTCGATGACCTTTTCCACGCATGCACACCACTTCCCGACCTATCGAGCCTCACACTAGATGAGGCAGCGCGAGTGAAAGCATTGGCCAGGGGCGTGGAAGCTTGGCGTGTCCGATTAGCTTCGACTACCACGGACAAGGCAAGCGATGAGAACGTTTCGAAAGAAGACTAATTGCTAGTTGCGACAGACAGGGACCAGCATTGACGGACGCGCCTACTGTCGGGGCAGTGCAGGTATCGTCAAACCTTCGTAACGACATGCCCTGACCGCCGGATAAGTCTCCGCCAAGGGTATTTCACCGATGTAGCGTGCATCGAGATGAAACTTCTCGTGCCCCACGACTTCATGAACGTAGTTCTGCTGGATGCCGTATCGTTGCAGCGTCAACAGGGTCTTGAACGCACCTCTGAAGCTATGGAACGTGACGGCCCGCCGCGCCCCTGGCATAAGCAGGCCATCGAGCGCTTTGGGCACAAGGGTCTGATTGAAAGACCGGATCACCGCCGAGTTTGACCAGGCTGGATCATCGGCGTGAGCGTTGCCCCCCGGAGCAATCCAGTCGTCGAAAAGACGTTCGTGTCCCTTCGACCGCGCCCGCTCGACAAAATCAATGAAGCCGAGCTCGACCAGTTGGTCGAGAATCGGGATCTTGCGCTGATAGTGCTTCTTTGTGGTCCTGAATTTGTTGTCCCGGATGATGATGTGCGGGAAACGATCGTCCAGACGCACCTCGTCGACCATCAAGCCGCCAAGCTCGCCAGCGCGACATCCAGTCAGCAACGCCACCACAGGAGCCCAATAGTGCATGCCGGTCAGCCGGTGGTCGCCAGGGCTGTGTATCCGCTTAGCCGAGGCGCAACCGGTGAACCACGGATATGCGAAGACCCGGTTGAGCTCCTCGAGCTCGAACGGTCGCTTGTCCGGCATGACCTTGGCAGACTGCGGCGTAGTGAATACCGCCACCTTGATGCCCGCGAAAGGGTTCACTCCCTCAAAGCCGGACTGCGCGCCAAAGCGATTCACCGCAGCACGGAGGAGTCCGACCTTCTTCTTGAGGTTCGCGCTCGACATTGGCCGGGCAATGCTGTTCCGCGTCCGCCCCCCCACGGTCTTCGCGCCTTGATGATCACAGAAGCTCCTGACGTGCGCTTGGGTAATCTCATCAATCGGAAGGTCGCCGACATGAGCAACAAAGTCTCGAAGTGACGTCTGGATCTCGCCCCTGGTGCGACGGCTCGGGATGACGGCGACGTGCTTCATGACGATCTCGGAGAGCCGCGGCTGCTTCGTCCGCTTCACCGCGTTCACTGCTGGCAAGACCGACTTCTTGCCGCTCATCAATTCGCCGATTTCGCGGTAGCCGTCGAGAAGCCCTTCTCGAACAGCCTTGATGATGAAAGACCGCTCGGGGCTGCCCGTCGGTGCGCTGATGCCTTCATGTTCGATGATCCGATCGGCAATCGCCGCTGCATCGAGGCGAGGGTCATCGGTGGGCTGCATGTCGATCAGGACACGCCGGATGTCTTCGGCATCCATCTCGAACTGCTCGAACATGCGTTCGAGCTCGGCATGGTGCGCCGTGTCCTGCTCACTATGCACAAGGTGCTGCCGATACGGCCTCGTGACGAAGGTATTCTGTTCGGCTCGGATGGCTTGTAGCAGGTTTGGCGTCAGTCGTCGTTGCGGTGCTGCCAACAGCGCCTTGCCGAGCGCCTGATGGACGCGCCGGTCGAATTCGATTTCGACTTCGTGCGTGGCGATCAAGGCTGCGGCCTGGTCCTTCGTGCGAAGCGAGCGTCGGAACAATGGTCTGCCGCCGAACAACGCTTCGTATGCCGCCGGCCGATCCAGAACCTCTTGTGGCACGCGACGCTGATACTGGTAGACCCCATCACGCTTCGTGACATACTTGATCGCGTTGGCCATGTGGCGCACCTCTTTGTATCACAGAGATGTATCACACCTCGACGAAGAAAATCGCGATATATAAGAAACTTACGCGGCACAAGTGCTTAGAGTGCATGGGGTTCGAACCCAGCAGGGCTCACCATTTCAATAAAAACAATGTTTTGCGAGGCGGCCGGGGTTAATCGAACCTGCTGGCTTCTCTTTGGGTAACCGTGAGGGTAACCTTTCAGCTCACATGTGCCTCGAACGCGCTCGTTCCCATGTTGCCCCAGGTCGCTTTCCATCGCCAGCCAGAACCGCAAGCGGGTTTTGGCTGTGGCGGGCGCAGCGTAAATCGCGATTCTGCGCATGGCGACAGCATCGCCCATCGGCTGCGCTGCAGGACAATGCATAACGGCTTGAGGCCGCCGCCCAGAACCAGGGTAGCGGCCCTGCGTGGCAACCAAACTCGTCCCCGTTGGTTCCTACTGCTGATGCAGACAGCATGACGTGGGTCTGGTGTGCTGTCGCAAACTCGACGACCGAGAACTGGGAAAAAAGCCATCATTACCATCATATACATTCGGGGAGATCACGTAGATGGCTCGGAATGCTGGGGCGGCAGCCTCGCAGATGCCCAGGATTTGGCTAGACGCGCGATACAGGCAGACCGAAGCTTACGGATCGAAATTTTGGACGAGGGTGGCAGCAAGGTTTACGAATATCCTACTGTCATAAGGCGAGTTCCGGTCCAGTCTTGGTAACACGGGTCGGATCATCAAATCCCCGCGTTCACGCCACCATGCCCCAAAGTGTCGGGTTTCCCGCTCGCCGACCTTATCTGGCCAGCGAACGACGGTCTCGTAACGTCATGGGCGCAAACCCCCTCGACTGACCGGCGGGCTTTCTTCGGGGCGGGACGCGCCCGGCTACCACGCGATCCCTCAAACCGTCGCATCGCGCGAGTCTGCACTTGCCCGCATTGTAATCAGGCTCTTATGGTCGCCGCCTAACCACGGGGACCATCATGCACCAATCCATCCGCTTTGCCGTATCCGCGCTTGCCATTGCGCTGGCCGTACCCGGCCCGATCGCACTTGCACCGGCCGTTGCCGCGCAGCCTGCCGAAGCCAATCAGGACGCGGCGCTGACTGCGTTTCTGGATGCGGAGTTCGAGCAGTGGATCATGCTGCAGCCGCAGCTCGCCACCCGGCTGGGCCGCAAGCAGGGCGGCGACCAGTGGAACGATATCGGCGATGCGGCAGCCAGAGCGCAGCTCGCCTGGCGCAAGGACAGCGTTGCGCGGATGAAGGCGCAGTTCGACCGCGCGAAGCTTTCACCCGAGGCGCAGGTCAATTACGACATCTGGGAACTAGAGGCAGAGCGCGCCGAGATGCAGGAGGCCAATCGCGTCTACCGCCCGCCTTTCTATTCGCGGCTCTATTCGGCGCACAGCCAGCTACCTGATTTCCTGATCAACACCCACAGCGTCGCCGACGCCACCGACCTTGCCAACTACATCGCCCGGCTGCGCGGCATTCCTGCGGTGCTCGATGTCGCGATCGCTCGGACCCAAGCGAGCGAGGCGGCGGGGATCCGCGCGCCAAGATTCCAGATCGAGACCATCATCGCGGGCAGCGAGAAACTGACCAGCGGCGCGCCGTTCGGCGCCGGACCGGATGCTGCGCTATGGGCCGATGTCAAGGCCAAGACCGAGGCTTTGGTCGCCGGCGGCAAGCTGCCCCGGGCGCAGGCCGATGCGATGCTGGCCGAGGCGCGCACTGCGATCGACGATCTGAAGCCCGCCTATGGCCGGGTGATCGCCTGGGCAAAGACGAGCCTGCCAAACGCCCCCAGCGGCAAGGTCGGCGCGCTCACCCTGCCCGATGGCGCGGCCTATTACGCCAATGAGCTCAAGCTCAACACGACGAGCGATTATACCGCCGAGCAGATCCACGCCATCGGCCGCTCGGAAGTCGCGCGGATCGAGGCGGAGCAGGACGCGCTGGCAAAGCAGGCCGGGTTCGCCGACCGCAGTGCCTATTATGCCGAGCGCGCCCGCCTCAACCCGCCGCGGCCCTATGACGATGCGGCGCGGACCGAATATCTGACGACCGCAAATGCCTTTGTCGCGCACACCCGCTCGCTGCTTGAGCCCTATTTCAATTCGCTGCCCAAATACGGCATCGAGGTGGTGCGCGAGCCCGCGTTTTCGGAAGTTGCCGGCGGCGCAGCGCATGCGTCTGCGCCCAGCCCGGACGGATCGCGTCCTGCGCGCACCTATGTCCATCTGGTCGGCACCGTGCCGGACCCTGCCGCCATGTACACATTGATGTGCCACGAGGCGGTGCCCGGCCACAACATGCAGGGCGATATCCAGGTGCGCCAGACCAGCGGGCCCAAGTTCCGCGCTGTTACCGGCTATGTCGCGTTCGGCGAAGGCTGGGCGCTCTATGCCGAGGCGTTGTGCAAGGAAATGAACGCCTTCCCCGATATCGCTGCCGATTTCCTGCGGCTGGATGCCGAACTGTTCCGCGCCGCGCGGCTGGTGGTCGATACCGGCCTCCACGCGATGGGCTGGACCGAGGACGAGGCGGTCGCGTACATGAACACCACCGGCCGCCAGCCGATCGAGCGTTCGCGTTCGGAAATCCGCCGCTACATCACGCTGCCGGGCCAGGCGACCGGCTACAAGATGGGCATGCTCAAGATCGTCGAGCTGCGCCAGCGCGCCGAGCAGAAGCTGGGCAGCCGGTTCGACATCAAGGGCTTTCATGACCTGCTGATCGCTTCGGGCTCGCAGCCACTGTCGATCCTGGAACGCCGGGTGGATGACTGGATCGCGCGCAGCGCTACCTGATTGCCGATTTGACCGGCGCTGATGTCCGGTTGCGAACCGAAACGGGCTTTTGCATCGGCGGCAATTGCCTATATGCATTGAATGCATGGCGCTATTCTGCGCCATCGTCGCAACCGGACAATCAGCCATTTCAGAATCCGCCGCAACGCCCGCCGATCTGTCCCCTTCCGAGGCCGCTGGCGGAAGTTCTGCCGGCCAGCAGGCGGTCCCCGCCCCGCGCGCCATCGGCACCGGCAAGTTCCTCGCCGGCAGCCTGATGCGGCATGTCACGGTGATGACGCTCACCTCCAGCATCGGCCTGCTGGCGCTGTTCCTGGTCGATTTCGCCGACCTGTTCTTCATCTCGCAGCTTGGCGACCCGTCGCTGACCGCGGGCATCGGCTTTGCCAGCACGCTGCTGTTCCTCAACTCCTCGCTCAACATCGGCCTGATGATCACCATCAGCGCGCTGGCGGCGCGGCGCATCGGCATGGGCCGCAGCGAGACCACGCGAGCGTTGCTGGGCGAGGTGCTGATACTGGGCGTCGCGATGGCGGCGGTGATTGCCCTGGTGTTCTGGGTCTTCGCGCCGCAATGGCTGGACTTGATGGGGGCGAGCGGCAAGGCCAAGGACGCCGCGGTCAGCTATATCCGCATCGTCGCACCGTTCGGACCGATCACGGTCATGGGCATGGTCTGCTCCGGCCTGCTGCGCGCCTATGGCGATGCGCGCCGGGCGATGAACACCACGCTGGCGATGGCGGCGGGCAATGCGATCTTCGATCCACTGCTGATGTTCGGCCTGGGTTGGGGTTTTGTCGGCGCCGCCTGGGCGACGGTGATCTCCATCCTGCTGATGGCGGTGACCGGCATCGTGCCGATCCTGCGGCATTATGGCGGCTTTGCCATCCCCACCCGCGCCAGCTTTACCGCCAATCTGTTCGATATCCGCAAGATCATGGTGCCCGCCGTGCTCACCAACCTGGCTACCCCCGTGGGCGGGATCATCGCCTTCCGCCTCATCGCCGATTACGGTGAGGCATCGGTGGCGAGCTATGCGGTGATCGGGCGGATCATCCCGCTGGCGTTCTGCCTGCTGTTTTCCCTTTCCGGTTCGATCGGTCCGATCATCGGCCAGAATTATGGCGCTGGCCAGCTTGACCGGGTGCGCGGGACGATCGATCGCGCGGTGCTGTTCGCTGCCGGGTTCACGCTGCTGATCTGGCCGGCGCTGATCCTGGCCAGCGATGCCATCGGCGCGGTGTTCGACCTGCCCGCAGGCGGCATGGACCTGATCCACGCTTTCGCCTGGATCGTGGTGCCGTTGTTCTTCTTCAACGGTCTGTTGTTCATTTCGAACGCCAGTTTCAACAACCTTGATCGTGCCAACTGGTCGAGTTGGACCAATTGGGGGCGCAACACGCTGGGCGTGCTGCCCTTCGCCATCGTCGGCAGCGCGGTGGGCGGCGCGCCCGGCGTCCTCATCGGACAGGCGATCGGGGGGGTGCTGTTTGGCTTGGGTGCCTACTGGCTCGTCCGCCACCGCGTGGCGCAGCTCGAGAAAAATCTAGGTTAACCGGTTTTGCACGTTTCCGGTTTGTCGCTATTCAGGCGCCAGCCAACAATGGACCGCCAAGTACCGATGCCATGACCATGACCGATATGCCCGTCATTTCCGTGCTGATGAGCGTCTATAATGGCGAGCGTTATGTTGCCGAGGCCATCCAGAGCATTCTGGGCCAGACCGAAGGCCGATTCGAGTTCCTGATCGTCAACGACGGATCGCGCGATGCCTCGGCCTCGATCCTCGACCGCTATGCTGCACAGGACAGCCGCATCCGCGTGATCCACCAGCCCAATCGTGGCCTGATCGCCAGCCTGAACCTGCTGCTCGACGAAGCGCGGGCGCCGCTGGTTGCGCGGATGGACGGCGATGACGTCTCGCGGCCCGAACGCTTTGCGGTGCAGCTTGCAGAAATGACCGCACATCCGCAGCTCGCGGTGCTGGGCACCAACACCGACGAGCTCGACGCGGACGGCGCGTATTTTCCCTGCAGCGATCTGCACCCCGAAACTTCGGCGGAAATCCGAGACCGGCTGATAGTGGCGAGTGCGATGTGCCATCCCTCGGTGATGATGCGGCGGGATGTCATCCGGGCGGTGGGTGGCTATCGCGCGGCTTTCCGCCATTGCGAGGATTATGACCTGTGGCTGCGCGTCAGCGAGCGCCACGAGATGCGGAATCTGCCCGACCGCTTGTTCCTCTATCGCCGGTCGCCCGACCAGGTCAGCGAAAAGCATATTCTGGTGCAGGCTATCGGGGCAGCCTGTGCGCGCTATGCCGCGCGCGAGCGCCGGGCCGGCCGTTCCGATCCATTCGAGGGCGCAGATAGCCTGCCCTCGCTCGACACCATCGATGCGTTGCTGGGAACCTCCGGGGTTGGTGCGCGGATGCGGCTGGAAGTGATCGACAGCATCAAATATTCGCGCGATGCACTGGCCGGTGGCGGGCTTGAGCTGATGCAGGCGCATCTGCGCGAGGGCGGCACCAAGCAGGGCTTCTGGCGGACCGCAGGGCGGCTGGTCAAGCTGGGGATGTTGCCCCAGGCGCTCACCTTGTCTTACGGCCTGGTCCGCTATTGACCCCGTGCTGAGGGTTTTTCCAGTATTTGCAGGGTGTTAATTCCTGTCACTTCACCTGTCCCGCCACGAGACAACGCAAAAAGAGCGCAGATTTGGTAACCGAATTGCGCTAGGTCGCCAGCATAGCGCTGCTCGCCTGCCTCAAGCCTCAGGATTCGTCTCCCGCCCATGCTTCGCCTCGCCCCCACATTGAAGCGACCCCGCGCTGCGATGGGCTTGCGCGAATGGACGGCGTGGCTGCTGCTGGCGCTGCTGCTGTCGCTTGGCGCCTCGCAGATCGTGCGCGCGCAGCGTGGCGACGACGCGCCGGCCACGCAGCGTTACCAGCCGCGCGAAGGCCTGGCTTTCGAGCGCGCAGGCGAGAATTTCCCCGGCTCTGCCTTCTATTTTCTGGATGATGCGGGATCTCTGATCCAGCCCTCGCCCGCAGTGTTCACCGATGAAATCGGAACCCCGCCAGCTGGCAGCGATGTCGTGCGCGGCGTGGTGGCGCGCGGATCGCCCATGGATCAGGCCCGCGCGCTGCAGTGCCTGACTGCCGCGATCTATTACGAGGCCGCGATGGAGCCCGATGCCGGTCAGCAGGCGGTGGCGCAGGTCGTGCTCAACCGGATGATGCACCCGAGCTATCCCGACACCGTTTGCGGGGTGGTCTATCAGGGGTCCGAACGGATCAGCGGCTGCCAGTTCTCGTTCAGCTGCGACGGCGCGATGGCGCGCGCGCCCAGCGCGGTCTATTGGGCCCGCGCAAGGCGCGTCGCCGAACGCGCGCTGGCAGGCTATGTCTACCGTCCGGTCGGCACCGCCACGCATTACCACACTACAGAGGTCTCCCCGTACTGGGCGCCGAGCCTCGATTTCATCGGGACGATTGGCGCGCATCGTTTCTATCGCTGGAAGGGCGCGGCGGGACGCGGCGCGGCCTTCGTCCGGGCCCATCTGGGTTCCGAGCCCTTCCCCGGTCCCAAGCCGCGCTCCGCCCTGCTCCAGACCGCGGGCGCCGACCCGCTCGATCCGCTGGTGCTGGTCAAGGCCTATGAAGCGGCACGGCTGAAGGCCGAATCCGAACACGTGGCCTCGCTCGAGGCGCAGCGGCTGGGCCGCGTCGCCCATGCGGCAGTGCCGGCCATGCTAGGTGGGCAGTCGCCCGCTTATGCCCCGGATGTGGCCGAGCGGGGAGGCGATGCAGTGTTCCGCGGCTCCAACCTGCCCGGCAACAGCCAGGTCCGCCCCGAATACCGCAACAGCGGCCAGTGGATCCGGCAGCCCGGCTCCTGACCGCTTCAGGCTGAGCCTGCTTCGCCGATCATCCTTTACACGTTAACCATGGGGACCAACCGGCTTCGCCAAGGCCTGGTTAGGCTTTCTGCGGCTAACGTCGGTAATCGATCGATTAATCGTATGTCGCCCGTGTGCCAAATCGGGACTGCATTGCCGGATCATGATCCGCTGCAAAGGCCTATAAGAGCCATCCGCACAGCATCGAGGGAGAGAAAAACGCAATAATATCATGCCGGTAAAACTGGGCGGCCTATTCGACAGCCGGCCACCGAGCTGGGTTGAGCACTGCCAGGGGAAGCGACGGGATGATCGGCATTCGTCACGTCGCGGATATCCTCGATACGGGGGAAATTTGCAGTTTGGTAACCTTGTGCGCGGTAATACGGTTTACGAGGAAGTAACCACATGCAACCAGTCGCCACTCGTAGCAGCAGGAAACCGGCACGACCGATGCGCATTTTGCTCATCTGGGCGGTCGTATCCGCTTTGCTGTTCGGGCTGGCCGAATTTGCAGCCCCTGTGGACGACATGTTCCGCGCGATCCGCAACAAGGCCCGCGATCACAACGCCAGCGGCCAGGTAGCCGTGGTCGGGGTCGACAGCCTCGCGCAACAGCAGGCAGGCGACTGGCCCTGGCCGGCCGAGCGCTATGCCGAGATGATCGACCGTCTGTCGCAGTCGGGTGTCCGCCGCATCTTCTTTGATTTTCCCCTCAATATATCGGAAACCGACCCTGGCCTGCCCCGGCTGGTCAGCGCGATGAAGGCCATGAATGGCCATGTGCACATCGCCGCCAATTTTGCGCCGGACGCCGCAAGCCACAACGATGAGCAGGCCTTGCCGCTGCCGGTCCTGCGCTCGGTTGCCGGGCTGGTGAACACCAATATCCGCACCAACGGCTTCAATGTCGCCTGGCACATGCCCTACAGCAACACCGTGGGCGACAGGACCATTCCGTCTATCGCATCGGCTATCACCGGTGCCACGAACAGCGAGGGCAAATCCTTCCCGATCGATTACTCCATCCGTATGCGCTCTGTGCCCTATTTCAGCGCAGCCAATGTGCTCGAAAACGCGGCCAGTCTTGATCAATTGCGCGGGCGCGACGTTATCATCGGCACCAATGCCACCGGTATCGGCAACCGCTATGCGGTGCCGGGCCATGGGCCGTCGGCGAGCGTGTTCGTCACCGCCCTCGCCGCCGAAACCCTTATAGGTGGCGCGCCGACCACTTATGGCTGGTGGGTGCCGTTCCTGGTCGCCTTCGTCACGTGCGCCCTGATGCTGCGGGTTTCGCGCACGCCGCTGGTGCTCGGCATGTTCGTGCTGCTGCCCGTGTGCGCGATCGGGCTGCCCTTGCTGCTGGAGAGCCTGGGTTATTACACCGACATCATGCCCGCGTTGATGCTCATGCTGGGTGCGATGGGGCATTATGCCTGGAAACTGCACCGGCAGACCTTCGACGAGCGCGGCATGGTCAACGAGGTTTCCGGCCAGCCCAACCTCAACGCGCTGCGCGCCGCCGGACAGGCCAGCCACGAAGGCCTGGTCGCCGCGCGCATCCACAATTACGCCGAAGCCGCCACCGCATTGCCCTCTGCTGCCGAAAAGGAGCTGGTCGACCAGATCGTCATGCGGCTGACCCTCGGCAACGGCGGGTGCAAGGTCTATCAGGGAGACGAGGGCATCTTCATGTGGCTGATGCCGGCCGCGAGCATCAACAATGTCGGCGATCAGCTCGCCGGTCTCAGCGCCATCTTCCGCAGCCCGGCAAACGTCTCGGGCCGCCTGATCGATCTCAGCATCGCCTTTGGTGTCGATGCCGATCCCGGCCGTACCATCCAGAGCCGCATGTCGAGCGCGCTGCTCGCCTGCCAGGAAGCGCAGAACGCCGGCGAGCACTGGCGCGTCTACGACCCGACCAAGCTCGAGGCGACCGAATGGCGCGTCTCGATGCTGGGCGAGCTCGACGCGGCGATCGACAACGGCGAGGTCTGGGTGGCGTTCCAGCCCAAGCTTGACCTGCTGTCCGGCGAGATCTGCGGCGCCGAGGCGCTGGTGCGCTGGACGCATCCTGAAAAGGGGCCGATCAACCCGGAGGAATTCATCACCGCCGCCGAGCGTCACGACCGCATCGAGAAGCTGACCGATCACGTGCTCAACCGCGCGGTCCAGGTCGCGGCCAAGCTCAACGCCAACGGCCAGCGCTTCGACATGGCGGTCAACCTGTCACCCCGGCTGATCGGCCACGCCAATCTCAAGCCGATGGTCATCCAGACGCTGCGCCGCCATGGCCTGCCTGCCGACCGGCTGATCCTGGAGATCACCGAAACCGCAGCGATGTCGAGTGCCGAGGCGGCGATGCAGGAACTGCGCGACCTGCGCAGCCTGGGCCTGCAGCTTTCGATCGACGATTACGGCACCGGTTTTTCGACGCTCGATTACCTCAAGCGCTGTCCGGCGACCGAACTCAAGATCGACCGCAGCTTCGTCAAGATGCTGGTCACCAGCCGCTCCGACCGGATCATGGTCAACTCGACGATCGAACTGGCCCATTCGCTGGGCGAGGAAGTGGTCGCCGAGGGTGTCGAGGACAGCGAGACGCTGCATCTTCTCGCCCAGATGGGCTGCGACAAGGCACAGGGCTATCTGATCGGACGGCCGATGCCGTACGAGGCGCTGATCGAATATCTCGCGAGCTACAGCTCCGCCAAGGCGGCCTGACTTAAGGCCACCTCGCACGGTGCCTCAGCGTCAGCCGATCGATTGGCCGGTCTTGGCCCAGTCGGCCATGAACCCTTCGATGCCCTTGTCGGTCAGCACGTGCTTGAACAGGCTGCGGATCACAGACGGCGGCATGGTGGCGACATCGGCGCCGATGCGCGCGGATTCGAGCACATGGATCGGGTGACGAACCGAGGCGACGAGGATTTCGGTCTCGAACGCGTAATTGTCATAGATCAGCCGGATGTCTTCGATCAGCGCCATGCCGTCGAAGCCGTTGTCGTCGTGCCGTCCGACAAAGGGCGAGACAAAGGTCGCGCCGGCCTTGGCGGCGAGCAGCGCCTGGTTGGCCGAGAAGCACAAGGTCACGTTGACCATGGTGCCGTCGTCGGTGAGCTTCTTGCAGGTCTTGAGGCCGTCGAGCGTCAGCGGCACCTTGATCGCGACATTGTCGGCGATCTTGCGCAGGATTTCGGCCTCCTTCATCATCGTTGCGTGGTCGAGCGCCACGACTTCGGCCGACACCGGCCCTTCGACCAGCGCGCAGATTTCCTTGGTCACCTCCAGAAAATCGCGGCCCGACTTGGCGATCAGCGACGGGTTGGTGGTGACGCCATCGAGCAGTCCGCCCTCGGCCAGATCGGCGATTTCGGCGGTGTCTGCGGTATCGACGAAGAACTTCATGGGCGTGGCTCCGGATGGCGGGTGGGGGTGCGATTCGTGAGGCCGCTATAGCGCGGGCGGCAGGTGGGGTTAACCCAATAAGGGACGTCCTCTCCCCTCCCGCTTGCGGGAGGGGCAGGTCCGGCTTGCCGGACCGGGGTGGGCTGGGAGCACCACGGGTAGTCAGGCCCACCCCGTCTTCGCCTTCGGCTCAGACACCCCTCCCGCAGGCGGGAGTGGAGAAATTTGGGTCGCGCTATACGCGCCCGCTCCCACCGCCTATGCAGGCCCCATCATGAATCGCGTCCGTGTCCTCCTGCTCAACGCTGCTGTCGGCCCGTTCGATTACAGCATCCCTGCGGGCATGGACCTGCCAACCGGATCGGTGGTGCAGGTACCGCTCGGGCCGCGGCGGATCGACGGGATCGTTTGGGATGCAGGCGCGCTCGATGCGTCAGAGGTCGACGCCAGCCGGTTGCGCCCAGTCGCCGCCCGGCACGCCATGCCGCCGCTGTCTGCGCCCCTGCGCCGGCTGATCGACTGGACCGCCGATTATTATCTCGCGCCGCCGGCCGCGGTCGCGCGCATGGCGCTGCCCAGCGGGTCGCTGCTCGGGCCGGGCCGCGCGATCACCGAATATCGGCTCACCGGAACGCCCCCTTCCCGCATGACCCCGCAACGCCAGCAGGTGTATGACAGGCTGGTCGGGTCGCAGGCGACGGTGCGCGAACTGGCAGCGCAGGCGGGCGTCTCCGACGGGGTGATCCGCTCGCTGGTGCAATCGGGCGCGTTCGAACCGGTCGAGGTGCCCGTCGACCGCCCCTATCCGCGCCCCGACCCCGATCACATCACCCCTGCCCTCAACGACGAACAAGGCGAAGCCGCTACCCGGCTGGCGCAGGCGGTCGCCGCATCCGAGCCGACCCCGTTCCTGCTCGACGGGGTGACCGGATCGGGCAAGACCGAGGTCTATTTCGAGGCGGTGGCGCAGGCGCTGCGGCAGGACAAGCAGACGCTGCTGTTGCTCCCCGAGATCGCGCTGACCCAGCCGTTCCTCACCAGGATCGAGAAGCGCTTCGGCGCCACCCCGGTGGCCTGGCACTCGGGGCTCAAGCAGACCGAGCGGCGGCGGGCGTGGAACGCGATCATCACCGGCGACGCGCGGATCATCGTCGGCGCGCGCTCGGCCTTGTTCCTGCCTTATGCCGACCTTGGCGTGATCATCGTCGACGAGGCGCATGAGACCAGCTTCAAGCAGGAGGACGGCGTGCGCTATAACGCGCGCGATGTCGCGGTGATGCGCGGCCAGTTCGAGGGGTGCCCGGTGGTGCTGTCGAGCGCCACCCCTGCGCTGGAAAGCCGGGTGATGGCCGAGGCGGGTCGCTATGAAGCGCTCACCCTCACCCACCGTTATGGCGGCGCGCAACTGCCGACGATCAGGCTGATCGACCTCACCGAGGACCCGCCGCCGCGCGGCCAGTGGATCGCGCCGCCTCTGCTCGAGGCGATGCGCGAACGGCTCGAGCGCGGCGAGCAGACCCTGCTGTTCCTCAACCGGCGCGGCTATGCGCCGCTGACCTTGTGCCGCAACTGCGGCCACCGGTTCAAATGCCCCAATTGCAGCGCCTGGATGGTCGATCACCGGCTGTCGGGCCGGCTCGCCTGCCACCATTGCGGTCACGCCGAACCCTCGCCCAGCGCCTGCCCCGAATGCGGCGAGAGCGACTGCCTGGTCGCCTGCGGACCCGGCGTCGAGCGTATCGCCGACGAGGTCGCGGCCCTGTTCCCCGAGGCGCGCCGCGCGATCGTGACCTCGGACACGATCTGGTCGCCAGAGAAAGCGGCGGAATTCGTTGCGGCGGTCGAGGCGCGGGCGATCGACATCATCATCGGCACGCAGCTCGTCACCAAGGGCTATCACTTTCCGGACCTCACGCTGGTCGGCGTGATCGATGCCGATATCGGGCTGGAGGGCGGCGATCTGCGCGCGGGCGAGCGCACATTCCAGCAGATCGCGCAGGTCTCTGGCCGCGCAGGGCGTGCCGCCAAGCCGGGCGAGGTCTTCCTGCAGACCCGCCACCCCGACGCCCCGGTGATCGACGCGCTGGTGCAGGGCGACCGCGAGGCATTCTATGCCGCCGAAACCCAGGCGCGGCGCGATGCCAATGTGCCGCCGTTCGGGCGGCTGGCGGCGATCATCATCTCGTCCGAAGACCATGACGAGGCGCGCGATGCGGCGCGGCAGACAGGCGCCAGCGCGCCCGAGCTCGACGGTTTTGCGGTCTATGGCCCCGCGCCCGCGCCGCTGTCGCTGCTGCGCGGGCGGCACCGGTTCCGGCTGCTCGTCCATGCCCGGCGCAATGTCGAGATGCAGCGGATCATCCGGCAATGGCTCGATCCGATCCGCTGGCCGCATGGCGTTCGGGTGGCGGTCGATGTCGATCCCTATAGCTTTGTGTGACGCCAGCGTTATGAGATGGGCCCCATGACCCCGATGCGCCTTTTCGCCCTGATGATCGCCGCGTGCACCGCCCTGCTGGCCACGCCGCTCGCCGCCGACCCCAGTGATATCCAGGCCGCGAGCCGGTCGGTGGTGCGTGTCGTGCTGGTGGCGGAAGAGGATGGCGAGACCTTCTATGTCGGCCATGGCAGCGGCTTTGCCGTCGCGCCCAACAAGATCGTCACCAACGCGCATCTGGTCGCGCCGATGCGCGAGGACAGCACCATCCGCATCGGCATCATCCCGTCGGAAGGCTCGACCACATATGGCGGCAGGATTGTCGCACTGTCGGTGCGCAACGACCTGGCGCTGATCGAGGTCGAGAAGGGTCGCCTGCCCAGCCTCGCCTTGATCGCCACCCCGCTGGAGGACGGCGCGCAGGTGATGGCGATCGGATATCCTGCCGCGGTGGACCGCGCACAGGGGCTGGATGCGCGCGAGACCGTGGCCCCGATGGCGCCGGTCAAGACCCCCGGCGTGATTTCGGGCGGGCGCACCACGCGCGATTTCGACACCATCCTGCACACCGCCGCGCTCGCCAAGGGCAACAGCGGCGGGCCTCTGGTCGATCTGTGCGGCCGCGTCGCCGGGGTCAACAGCTTCGGCTCGCTCTCGGACGGCAACGACGCCGAATATGGCTTTGCCGTATCGAACCGCGAACTGTTCGGCTTCCTGCGTTCGGCCAAGGTCGCATATCGGCTGGCCGATACGCCTTGCCGGTCGGTCGCCGAACTGTCCGCCGAAGAGCGTGCGCGCTCGGCGCAGGCGGCCGAAACCGCCCGGCAGCGCCAGCTCGCCGAATCGGTCGAACGCCGCGATCTGGAAGCCACGGCGCTACGCGAGGCTGAACACGAAATTCTGGTCGCGCGCGAAAACCATATCTTCTTCGCCGCGCTGATGCTGGTGCTCGCGGGCATGGCGGGCGGGGCGACCTTCCTGATGCACGAGCGCGGCGACATCGATCGGCGCAAATATGCCGCCATCGCCACCGGCGCTCTGGCGTTGACCGCCGTTCTGGGCTTTTTGCTGCGCCCCGGCTTCGATGGCGCCGAGGACATGGCGGTCGCGGCGCTGAATGCCACGGAGGGCAAGGCCGATGTCGCGCAGGGCTCTGCTACCGGAGTATATGTCTGCGGCATCATCCCCGAGCGCAGCCGCATCACCGGTACGAGCCCGCAGCCGGTCGAGATCGGCTGGACCGCCAATGGCTGTGTCAACGACCGCACCCAATATGGCCGCGATATCGATGGCTGGACCCGCATCTTCGTGCCCAATGAGGACCAGACGGTCTCGATCAACCGCTTCGATCCCGAAACGCGCGAGTTCCGCACCGAAAACTTCCAGCTCGGCCTCGCGGCGATGCAGAATGCCCGCAAGATCCGCGGACGCTATTCGAACAGCACCTGCACCACCGATGCCGATGCCATGGCCGATCTGGAGGATATGCAAAAGGCGCTGCGCCAGTCGCTGCCCGCGCAGCCCAACGAGATCCTGGTCTATAGCTGCACCCGCAAAGCCCAGCCGCAGTAGCGCGCGCGGCTCAGTCGGATTCGCGCTTGAGCAACTCGGTCTTGATCGGCAGCCCATAGGCATAGCCACCCAGCGTGCCATCGGTGCGTAGCGCGCGGTGGCAGGGAATGAGCACCGCGACGGGATTGGCGCCGCAAGCAGAGCCGACCGCGCGCACCGCCTTGGGGCTGCCGATGCTGGCGGCGATCTGCGCATAGCTGCGGGTCTCGCCCGCAGGAATATCCGACAGCGCCTGCCACACCGCCTCCTGGAACGCCGTGCCGCGCACATCGAGCGGGATCGCGGCCGCTGTCGCAGGTGTTTCGACCTGGGCGATGACATCGGCGACAAGGCTGGCTGCCTCGCCGCCCGCACGGTGCAGGCGGGCTGCGGGGAACCGCATGCCAAGCGCCTCGGGACCCTCATCGAACGACAGGCGGCACACCCCCTTGCCGGTCCACGCGACCAGCATCAGCCCCAGGCTGGTTTCGCTTTGGGTCCAGTGGATATCCACCCCCGAACCGCCGTTCTTCCACACCGAAGGATCCATGCCGATCCGTCCTTTCATCGATCCATAAAAGCGCGACGGCGCGCTGAAACCCGCCTGGTAGATCGCGTCGACCACGCGCGGTTCGCTGCTGAGCGCCTCGCGCGCCCGTTCCTGGCGCAGCGCGCGGGCATAGGCTGCGGGCGACAGGCCGGTATGCCGGGTGAACAGCCGCTGGAAGTGCGCGGGCGAATAGCCACAGCCTGAGGCCAGTGCCGCCAGCGCCAGCGGCTCCTCGCTCGATCGGATCGCGGCGATCGCCGCCAGCACCGCTGTCTCGTCGCGCGCGACATCGTCGGGCACACCCCGCGGGCGCGCGCCCAGCCCCGCCGCGCGCGCCGCCGCGCCGTCGGCAAAGAAGCGCACATTGCCCCGCGCCGGGTGCCGCGCGGCGCAGGACGGCCGGCAATAGATGCCCGTGGTCAGCACGCCGGTGACGAAGCGGCCATCAAAGCTGCGGTCACGCCGCTGCACCGCGTCCCAGGCGGTGCGATCATCGATCATCGTGTCCATTGTCATGCCCTGTCGATCTTCGCGAGGAAGCACCCGTGCGCAGCGTTATGGGCGTGGATATAGGCGATCGCGGGATTATCGAACAGCGCCCGTATCGCAGCATCCGCCTCGCCCGGTCCGGCGAGCCGTGCATCGCGCAGCATCCCGCCATCATCGAATCCACGCAGCCCCATCGTCCGCTTTTGCATCACCGGAGGCAGGCTGTCACGATGCACCGGCGCCTCGGCAACATCCCGCACATAGATGGCATAGGCACTGCGAAACGGCGTGGGTGCATCGTGGCTGACATGGTGGATCAGGATCACCGTCTCGCCCACAGCAGCATCTTCAAGGCTGATCCGGCACGGATAACCCGGATGGGTCGTGGCTGTCAGCCGAAGGGCATTGCGTGCCGCCAGATCGGTGTCTGACAGCGTGAACAGTGCGCGAAAGGGGTCTGGCGCAAGGCCGGCTATTGCATAGGTCATCGGGCATCTCCCAGCTTGGGTGTGCCCATTGCCTATCACCCCCAACCCTGCCCCGCGTCCCGGATCATGCGGTCAAAGCCGGAGCGGGTCAGGCCGATCGCACGGCGTGGGCGAGCTGCTGCATCTGGGTGCGCAGTTCCTGCGACTGGCGCGCGACATCCTCGGCGGTCTGGCTGAGCGAGTCGGCGGACAGGTTGGCGCGCGCGGATTTTTCCTTGAGCTCGGTCATCTGTGACAGCACCTGCTGGCTACCGCTCAGCACCAGGCGGATCGCATCGAGGATATCGCTACTGGCGCGGTGCTGGTCGGACACCGCCTGATCGATGCTGTCGGCATTCTTGCGAACGGTATCGACATGGCCATCGACCGAGACGATCGCGCCCGAGACCTGGCGGGTCATGCTGGCGATGCTGCCCAGCCGCTGTTCCACCGAAGCTGCGGCGTGCTGGGTCTGGTTGGCGAGATTCTTGACCTCCTGCGCCACTACCGCAAAGCCCCGCCCGGCCTCGCCCGCGCGCGCCGCCTCGATCGTGGCGTTGAGCGCGAGCAGGTTGGTCTGCTTGGCGATATGCGTGATCAGCGAAAGGATATCGGAGATCTCGCCCGCCACGGCCTGCAGCTGGTCGGCGGTATCGCGGCTCGACCGGCTGGCGGTGTGCGCGTCATAGATGTTGCGGGTGCTGTCGGCGACCAGTTCGCGCACCTCGCCACCGGTGTGCTGCAGTCGCCGGCCGTGAGTATCGATTTTCTGCATCGATTGCACCGCCTGATTCGCGTTGTCGGCGATGAACGCGCTATAGTCCTGCGCCTGTCCGGCATTGCGCTTCATCATCTGGGCACCCTCGCGCATTCCCTGCGCCGCCTGGGCCAGATTGTCGGAAAGCTCGGATAATCGTGCCTCATGGCTGGCGAACAGCCGGTCGAGCTCGATCGCGCGACGGGCCCGCTCCTGCTGGCGGTCGATCTGCTCGCGCTGGAGCTGCAATTGCGCGGCCTGGCGGTCCTTCTCGGCCTTGAGCGCGCGATCGGCCTTGGCGTGCGAGCGGTGAATGGCGCGGGCAATCGCGCCGATCTCGTCAAGGCGGCGCAGGCCGAGGCCCTTGATCGCCACGGCGTCGCGGTTTTCCGGCAGCGCATATTGGCCCAGCGCCGACAGTGGGACCAGGAAGTCGCGGTTGGTGTATCGCACGCACCAGTGGACGAACAATCCTCCGAGCAGCATCAGCAGGGCCGAGAACGCCATGGCCGCAATGTAGACATTGCGCAGGAGCGCAAGCTGGACCACCGCGCGCTGCCGCATCGCATCGATCGCGTTCTGGCTGGTGACCAGCATCGGATCGAGCCCGCGGTGCAGATCGTTCGAGATGAAATAGTCCATCTGATCGATGGCGTCGTCCTCGAGCAACACGCGCAGCTTGGTCTTGGCGGTATCGGCGGTCTCGCGGTTGCGCCGCAATTCGGCCATCAGCTGCGGAAACTCGATGGAAAATTCGCTGGCCTCCAGTCGGTCCCAGTTGCGGTTGACCTTGCGCTCCATCGCGTCGAGCGCGCTCAACCCGCTTTCGGGTGGCATGACGCCCGATTTAACCTTGTAGGAGACTGACAGCGATTCCCGGTAGCCGTCGATCACCGCCTGAAGCCGGACCGTGGGCTGAATTCGCCCCGAAAGCAGGTGCCCGGTGGTATATTGCGTCATCGCCACCACCCCGATGGCGCCGGCCGCCAGCAGCGCCAGCAGCCCGAGCATCACCGTCAGGCCCAACCGCACCTTGGCGTGCACGCTCAATCTGGCCAAGCGCGCGAGAAGCTCCATCCGCTTGAGGGCAATTTTCGACATAGGGTAAAGCGATTCCATCCGGCGCCCGTGATCGGGCCCCGCTCGCTGCAAAGTGCCCCAATGGTCCCAAGATTTGGTAAACAAAAGTTTTCACGGTAATGGCGCAAACCGCCGGATTTCAGCGCCCGCACGCTTTGGCGCGCGATGTTTACCCCTGTCTTGCAATGCAGCATGATGAGTGCTAACCGCCGCGCCGACAGGTGGGGAGGCCGAGGCGTTCCATCTAAGCCTGCAGCAATAAACATCACGGCAAGGGAAAGCATTCGCGTGGACATTTCCGGCGGGATACAGGCCAGTCTGGCGGGGCGTTATGCCTCTGCCCTTTTTTCGCTGGCCCGCGACGACAAGCAGCTTTCCGAAGTCGAGGCGAGCGTCGCCACGCTGCGCGCCGCGCTCAACGAATCGCCCGATTTCATGGCGATGACCAAGAGCCAGACGATCAGCCGCGGCGCAGCCGAAAAGGTGGTCGAGGCGTTGAGCACCACGCTGAAGCTCGACACCATGACCGGCAACCTGCTGGGCGTGCTCGCCCACAACCGCCGCCTGGGCCAGTTGTCCAACATCCTCGCCGCGTTCGACACCCTGGTCGCCGCGCACCGGGGTGAAGTGACCGCCGAAGTCACATCGGCCTTTCCGCTGTCGGAAACGCAGATCGACGAAATCCGCAAGCAGCTCAAGGACCGCGCCGGTCACAGCATCAAGATCACCGCCAAGGTCGATCCGTCCATCCTGGGCGGCCTGATTGTCCGCATGGGCAGCCAGATGATCGACTCCAGCATCAAGACCCGTCTCAACA
>JBKBTF010000030.1:0-41909 GCA_046291395.1 Blastomonas sp.
TGGTAAGCGGAGGTATTCGATGAAGTATTTGGTGCTGGGGTGCGATCCGGTCGGTGATCGACCACTATGGGAGGAAAACGAGTTGCCTGACGCTACCATGCCAGTGCCGCTTCCTGCAGAGCTAGTCGCGGAAATACTGGCTTGGAATGAGCAGATGGCTAGCGCGGTGTGGGCAGCAACGAAAGCGGCTAGCGACCTGACGCGGCTCAACGCAGAGGGCGAAAGCCTCGCAGAACGAATAGCAGCATCAGTACCGGGCGGGGCAAAGATTCGATATCTGAGCGAGCGGCTTTCTTCGTTCGGATGACCGCTCCCGACCCAATATGAATAAATAAAGGGCGACCTGCCCCCCCTCAAGCCTCCAGCTCGACATCCCAATACAGCCAGTCGTGCCAGCTATCGTGCAGATAGTTCGGCGGGAAAGCTCGTCCGCGTTCCTGCAGCTGCCAGCTGGTCGGGCGGATCGGGGGGACCATCAGGCGCATGTTCGCCTGCGCGGGCGTGCGACCGCCCTTGCGCATGTTGCAGGGTGCACACGCGGTGGCGACGTTCTGCCAGGTGGTCTTGCCGCCCAGGCGGCGCGGGACGACGTGGTCGAAGGTCAATTGGTGCGGGGATCCGCAATACTGGCAGTGGAAGCGGTCGCGCAGGAACAGGTTGAAGCGGGTGAAGGCGGGATATTCGGACGGCTTCACATATTGCTTCAATGCGATCACCGACGGGATCTTCATCTGGACCGTCGGCGAATGCACCTCGCGCTCATAGGTCTCGATGACATCGACCCGGTCGAGGAAGATCGCCTTGATCGCGGTCTGCCACGGCCACAGGCTGAGCGGATAATAGCTCAAGGGGGTGTAATCGGCGTTGAGAACGAGGGCGGGGCAGCTATCCGGGTGGCGGATAAAGTCAGGGTGCGGGTCGCGAATGGCCCGTTCGATCAAGTCGGGATGAAACATGGTCGGCTCAAACCCTCTCCCATTCGTCCACAGTGCTTTTGAAAAAAGCGCGCTTCCTATAAACCCTGTTGCGTGACAGCCCCATGACAAAATTGCGGTAACGAAATTTAGGGTTAATCAGCATGACGTTGCTGCACAGGTCAAGAGCATGTTGCCACAATATATGGTGATAAGTTGTCACATTACACCCAAGGTAAAGATGGCAGTCAAGCAGGCGCCAGCGAGGTGACCGGGCAGGGACCGGTCCGCACCCGCTTTGCGCCCAGCCCCAACGGCGCGCTGCACCTGGGCCATGCCTATGCGGCGATGCGCGCGCATGATCTGGCGCGCGATCTCGGTGGTGAATTCCTGCTGCGGATCGAGGATATCGATGGGGTGCGCTCGCGCCCCGAGCTGGTCGAAGCGATCTTCGCGGATCTGGGCTGGCTGGGGCTGCACTGGGATGGCGCGGTGCTGTTCCAGTCCTCGCGGCTGGCGGCCTATGACGCGGCGCTAACGCTGCTGAAGGCGCGCGGGCTGGTCTACCCGTGCTTCTGCACCCGCAGCCAGATCGCCGCCGCCGGGGCGCAGCCGGGGCCCGATGGGCTGGTCTATCCTGGCACCTGCCGATCGCTGAGTGCCCAGGACCGTGAGCGCCGGATGGTGCGAGAACCGCACTGCTGGCGGCTGGACATGACGCGCGCGATCGCCGAGGTCGGCCCGCTCGTCTGGCACGATCTCGAAGCCGGCGATCAGCCCGCCCGGCCCGAACTGTTCGGCGATGTCGTGCTGGCGCGCAAGGATGCGCCTGCCAGCTATCATCTCGCGGTGACATTGGACGATGCGTACCAGCAGATCAGCCATGTGGTGCGGGGCGCGGACCTGTTCGATGCCACCCATGTCCACCGGCTGCTGCAGGCGCTCCTGGATCTTCCCGTGCCGCAACATCTCCACCACGACCTGCTCGCCGGGCCCGATGGCCGCAAGCTCGCCAAGAGCGAGGGCGCGGCCGCACTCACGGTATTGCGCAACGCCGCAGAGGACGGGCCAGCGCTGCTCGATAATTTGAGAAATAATCACCTTCCGTCTGGCATTTCATGGGTGCACGCCTCATATACCTCAGCATGAACGTCATCATCATCCTTGCGATTGTCGCTCTGGCAGTCATGGTCCTGGTCAGCCTCGTGCGCGGCCTCGTTTCCTTCATCCAGATGACCGAGGAGGACCTCAATTCGCCCGGGGTCGGCCGCAGCCACCAGATGCAGAACAAGATGATGTTCGCCCGCGTCAAATATCAGGCGATGGCGATCGTTGCCGTCGCGGTGCTCATGCTGGTCAACCGCTGAGCCTTAGGGGCTTGGGGGACAGCTGATGGTCAAGCTCAACAAGATCTACACCCGCACCGGCGATGACGGCACGTCCGGCCTGGTCGATGGCTCGCGCGTCGCCAAGGACTGCGCGCGGATGGCCGCGATCGGCGACATCGATGAACTGAACAGCGCGCTGGGCCTTGCAGTCGTCGCGTTGGGGAACAGCGATTTCACCCCCGATCTGGTCCGCGTGCAGAACGACCTGTTCGATCTGGGCGCGGATATCGCGACCCCGGGCGAGGATTTCACCCCATCAGAAATGGTGCTGCGGATCGTGCCCAGCCAAGTCGACTGGCTCGAGCAGCGGATCGATGCGGTCAACGACGCCTTGCCGCCACTGCGCAGCTTTATCCTGCCCGGCGGCAGCCCCGGTGCGGCTGCGGTGCATCTTGCCCGCGCCATTGCGCGTCGTGCCGAACGCACCCTGGTGGCGGCGTCGCACGACGGATCGATCAACCCTTCAGCGCGTATCTACGTGAACCGGCTGTCGGACTTCCTGTTCGTCCTCGCGCGCCGGATCAACAATGGCGACGATCCGCTCTGGGTGCCCGGCGCCTCGCGGTAGTTCTTTTGTCACCCCCGCGAACGCCGGGGGCAGGGCTCCGGTTGTGCTACCTCATCTGTGGATTCCGGCGTGCGCCGGACAGTGGCAATCGGTGATCTAGACCAAAATCGCACGGGGAAGACATGACGACCATGAGCGCCACCGCCCTTTCTCATAAGGCAACCCCCACGGCATTGGCCGACCTCTTCACCCATGTCCGCGCACTCACCCTGGCGCTTGTCGATCCTCTCTCCGACGCCGACGCCACCGTCCAGTCGATGGACGATGCCTCGCCCGCCAAATGGCATCTGGCGCACACCAGCTGGTTCTTCGAAACCTTCGTGCTGCGCGATCACGTATCCGGATACGAAGCCTTCGATCCGGACTTCCACTTCCTGTTCAACAGCTATTACGAGGCCGAAGGCGCGCGCCATGCGCGGCCGCATCGCGGTCTGCTGACCCGGCCCTCGCTCGATTCGATCCGCGCCTATCGCGCACATGTCGATGCGGCGATGCTCGAGGCAATGTCCGGCCTGAGTAACGAAGTGCTGGCACTGGTCGAACTGGGTCTGAACCACGAGCAGCAGCACCAGGAGCTCTTGCTGACCGATATCCTGCATTTGTTCGCGCAGAACCCGCTGTTCCCCGCGATCTGGCCGGCAGAGCCTTTGCCGATGGTGGAAAGCCAGCCGCTGGAGTGGATCGAAGGTCCGGTCGGGCAGGTCGAGATCGGACACCAGGGCGCAGGCTTCGGCTTCGATTGCGAAGGCCCGCGCCATGCCGTGCTACTGACGCCTTATGCGCTCGCCAGTCGCCCGGTGACCAATGGTGAATGGGCGGCCTTCATTGCCGATGGCGGCTATGCGCAGTCGCGCCATTGGCTGGCCGATGGCTGGGCCTGGGTGCAGGCGGAAGCGATCGAGGCGCCGCTGTACTGGCAGCGCGACGCGGACGGGCACTGGCAACAGTTCGGGCTCGATGGCCTGCGCAGCGTCGATCCAGGAGCGCCGGTCTGCCATATCAGCCTGTATGAGGCCGATGCCTACGCCGCCTGGGCGGGCGCACGCCTGCCGACCGAGGCGGAGTGGGAGGCGATCGCTGGAGCGCACGATCCCCGCGGCGGCAACCAGCTCGACGCCGCAGGTCCGGTTCGTCCGCACGCCGGCGCGGCATCTGCGCTGTTCGGCAATGTCTGGCAGTGGACTGGCAGCGCCTATCGCCCCTATCCCGGGTTCAAACCGGCAGCAGGGGCGGTTGGCGAGTATAACGGAAAGTTCATGTCGGGGCAGTTCGTGCTGCGCGGAGGCAGCTGTGCAACCCCGCGCGGCTCCGTGCGTCCCTGCTATCGCAACTTCTTCTATCCCCACCAGCGTTGGCAGTTCACCGGCCTCAGGGTGGCCAGGGACCTCTAACCGACTTTCAGGAGAGCAATCCCGTGTCCAGCAGTGCCCAGGCCCTTCAAGCACCGTCCACCAGTTTTGCTCCCGCGGCCGACCCTGTCTTCCGCGCGGATGTGCTTGCCTGTTTCCGCAGCACTCGCCGCGCGATCCCGGCGCGCTGGCTGTACGATCTGGCGGGTTCGGAGCTGTTCGAGGCGATCACCGACCTGCCCGAATATTATCCCACCCGCACCGAGACCGCGTTGCTCGAACGCTATTGCGGCGAGGTCGCCGCGCATGGCGGTGCCGGCCGCGCAGTGGTGGAATTCGGATCGGGCTCCTCGGTCAAGACCCCGCATCTGCTGCGCGCAGTCCAGGGCGAGCATTACGTTCCCATCGATATTTCGGGCGATTTCCTGCGAGACTCCGCGTCCGCGCTCGCGGCCGATTTCCCTCATCTGCAGGTGCACCCACTGGAGGGCGATTTCATGCGCCCGCTCAAACTGCCAGAGGCGGTTGCGACCGTGCCCAAGCTGGGTTTCTTTCCCGGATCGACCATCGGCAACATGATCGCGCGCACTTCGGTCGACCTGCTGCGCTCGATGCGCGAGACGCTGGGCGAGGGGGCGATGCTGCTGATCGGCATGGATCGCATCAAGTCGCCCGATATTCTCATCCCAGCCTATGACGATGCGCAGGGTGTCACCGCCGAGTTCAACCTCAATCTGCTGCGCCGGATCAACCGCGAGCTCGATGGCGATATTCCCGTCGAACAGTTTGCCCACGTCGCGCGCTGGAACGATAGCTATGCGCGGATCGAGATGCATCTGGAGGCCCAGGCGGACGTCAGCTTCGAAGTGCTCGGCGAACGCTTCAGCATGCGCGAAGGTGAAACGATCCACACTGAAAACAGCCATAAATACGGCCCCCGCGATGCACGGCTGCTGCTGCGGGCAGGTGGCTGGACGACGTGCCACGAATGGACCGACCCCGATGACTGGTTCGCGCTGATCCTGGCTGAAGCCAAGCCCTTCCAGACCGCGCCTTGATCCTTTCGTCCCGGGTTACTTCGCCAGGTGTTTCAGGATCAGATACCAGTGGTCCAGCCCGGCGTAGAAATCCTCGACCCGGATGCGTTCGTTGAGGCCGTGGGCGAACATGTCGGCATCGCGCATCGCCGCTCCACTGATCGCCACCGTGTTCATCCCCAGGGCACGATAGTGCATCCCGTCGGTACCGCCCGACTCCATGTAAGGCGCGATGATCATCCCCGGGAAGCGCGCATGCACACCCGCCTTGACCGCCGCCAGCACTTCGGGAGTCAGCGTCGATGCAGGCGCCTCGACCACATCGGTGACCAGCTTGAAGCTGACCTTGTCGTTGGCGACGACCTTTTTCAGAGTCGCCTCGGTCGCCGCCGCGCCACCCTCGCCGGGGAAGATGCGGCAGTTGACCGTCGCGCTCGCCGATTGCGGCAGCGCGTTTTCGGCATGGCCACCCTTTAGCATCGTCGCGACACAGGTGGTCGAGAGCAGGTTCGCGGTGGTGGGTGAGGCGAGCAATGTCGTACGCGCCGCCTCGTCCGCCGGATTGCGCGCAAAGGCCAGCATCGCCTCGCCCAGCGGGCCGGGGGTGATCTTGCCCATTTCGGCAAAGGATCCCCGCGTGATCGCATTGTCACGTACCGGGAAGCGATAGGCCTCGATCGCCTTGAGCGCCGTGGCAAGTTCGTAGATCGCATTGTCCTTGCGCGGGCGCGAGGAATGGCCGCCCGGGTTGCTGACGGTGAGCTCGAAGGTCGCGAACGTCTTTTCGGCTGCCTGCACGCCGAACAGGATCGGCTTGTAGTCCTCAGTCAGCCGGATGCCCCCGGCATCGCCGTTGAGCACGAGCGCGGGCTTGATCGTTTCGGCAACCATCTTGGCCTGCGCCCGGGTGCTGATCATCCCGGTTTCCTCGTCACCCGAAAAGACGAGGTAGAGATCGCGGCTGGGCGCCCAGCCTTCCTGCTTGAGCCGAATAAAATTGTGCGAAAGGCTGGCGATGCCGTATTTGTTGTCGAGGGTGCCGCGCCCGAAGAAATAGCCATCCTCCTCGGTCAGCGTGAACGGAGGGCGCTCCCAGTCCTCGGGCAGGGCTTCGACCACATCCATATGACCCAGCAGCACGACCGGCCCTGCCTTGGGTTTGCCCTTTGCGGCATAGCGCACAACCAGCCCCTGGGTCGGCTCGCCCGCACTGTCGTAATCGGTGACCGAGATATCGGCCTCGGCAAAGCCGGCCTTGGCGAACTCGCCCTTCAGGTACGCCACCATTGCGGGCACCTGCTTATGCCCGCGCGCGGTGCGAAAGCCGATGATGTTGCGATACAGCTCGCGTGCTGCCTGTTCATGGGCGCTGCGCTGGGGGGCGGAACTCTGGGCCTGCGCCTGGGCAGGCAGGGCGGTGGTTCCGGCCATGGCGATCAGGCTCGTTGCCAGCGCCAGCTTCATCATCGTCTTCATGCCGATCCCCTTCCCCTGGTCTCTCGCCAAAGCGCATCGAAGCGATTATAGCGGTGCCACACCCTTGGAGAGCAATTTATGTCGGCCCACAACCCTTCTCTGCGTCCCTGGCGGGATATCGATCGGCGCAAGTGCCGCCAGATCATGGTGGGCAACGTGCCGGTGGGCGGAGACGCGCCGGTGACCGTGCAGACGATGACCAACACGCTGACCTCGGATGCGCGCGCCACGATCGACCAGATCCGCCGCTGCGAGGAAGCGGGCGTGGATATCATCCGCGTCTCGTGCCCCGATGTCGAATCCACCGCGGCGATGCGCCAGATCACCCGCGCCGCCAAGGTGCCGATCGTCGCCGACATCCATTTTCACTACAAGCGCGCTTTGGAAGCCGCCGATGCTGGCGCGGCGTGCCTGCGCATCAATCCCGGCAATATCGGCTCGTCCGACCGCGTGCGTGAAGTCGTCAACGCCGCCAAGGCCAATGGCTGTGCGATCCGCATCGGCGTCAATGCCGGCAGCCTCGAGAAGGACCTGCTCGAAAAATATGGCGAGCCTTGCCCCGAGGCTTTGGTCGAAAGCGCGCTCGACCATATCAAGCTGCTGCAGGATCATGATTTCCACGAGTTCAAGGTGGCGGTGAAGGCGAGCGACGTGTTCCTCGCGGTCGCGGCCTATCAGCAGCTCGCCGACGCGGTCGATTGCCCGCTGCACCTCGGCATTACCGAGGCGGGCGGGCTGATCGGTGGCACGGTCAAGAGCGCCATCGGCATCGGCAACCTGCTCTGGGCGGGTATTGGCGATACCATCCGCGTGTCGCTTTCGGCCGAGCCCGAGGAAGAGGTGCGCGTTGGCTACGAGATACTCAAGTCCCTGGGCATCCGCACCCGCGGCGTGCGCATCGTCAGCTGCCCAAGCTGCGCGCGGCAGGGCTTCGATGTCATCCGCACCGTTCAGAAGCTCGAGGAGCGCCTGCAGCACATCAACACGCCGCTGTCGCTCTCGGTGCTGGGCTGTGTCGTCAACGGCCCTGGCGAGGCGCGCGAGACCGATATCGGCCTGACCGGCGGCGGCAAGGGCAAGCACATGGTGTATCTGTCGGGCATCACCGACCATACGGTCGAGGACGAGGGCATGGTCGATCACATCGTCCGGCTGGTCGAAGCCAAGGCCGCCGAGATCGAGGCTGAAACCAGCGATGCGGGCAATGCCGAGGCAGTGGCTGCGGAATAAGGCAGACAGAGCCCATGACAGTGACAATCCGCCCCGCTCGGCCCGGCGACGAGGCTGATATCCTGCGCATGGTCATCGCGCTGGCTGTGTACGAGCGCGAGCCCGATGCGGTGAAGGCGACCGAGGAATCGCTCGAAGCGACGCTGTTCGGCGAAAACCCGCAGGTGTTCGCGCATCTGGCAGAGCTCGACGGGCAGGTTGTCGGGCTCGCCTTGTGGTTCCTGACCTATTCGACCTGGACCGGCGCACCGTCTTTGTATCTCGAAGACCTGTTCGTCGCCGATACCGCGCGCGGCACCGGCACCGGGCGGGCGTTGCTCTCCACGCTGGCGCGCGAGGCCAAGGCGCGGGGTTGCGCGCGGATGGACTGGGCGGTGCTCGACTGGAACGCCAAGGCGAAGGACTTCTATCGCCACATCGGCGCGCACCACGCTGTCGGCTGGGAGCCATGGCGGATCGAGGGCGAGGCGCTTGAGGCGCTGGCGAAGGACTAGGTCGCTTTCCTTGAATGGGTCATTGTTGAGCATCGGGTCGGATGGTATGCTGTAAGCTCTGGAGGCTAAAATGACCCATTCGGCAAAAATTGTAAAAGGTGGCAAAATCGTCATACCAGCGGACGTCTGAAAACAGCTCGGCGTGGTGGATGGCGATCGCATAGTGTTTGAAAAGCGCGACGATGGCACCTTTATAATGCGATCGCATATCGATGTCGTTCGGGATATCCAGCGCTCAGTCAGGGCCAAAATTAAAATCCCTTTCACCGTCGATGACTTTATCGCTGAAAGGCGCGCTGAAGCCGACCGCGAATAGCGATGGTGGTTTTCGATACCTCTGCCGTCCTTGCCCTTATGCTTGATGAGCCCGGGGGCGATGTCGTCATTGCAAATCTGCAGAGCGGCGTGGTGAGCGCCGTCAACGTGATCGAAGTGCTGACCCGCCTGGTGGAGGCTGGCTTGACAATCGACGAAGCCGATGCAGCATTTTCAGGCTTGAATCTCTTGATGATTCCGTTGGATCACCAGCTTGCCAAGGGGGCTGCCGGTTTACGTCCGCTCACCCGTCATCGTGGATTGTCGCTGGGCGATCGTAGCTGTCTGGCACTGGGGCAGCATGAAAAGCTTTCGGTCCTGACCGCCGACCGGCAATGGGAGGGGCTCGATATCGGAGTGGACATCCGGTTAATCCGTTGAGCGACCCCGGGCGTTAATCATTTCTTAGGCCCTTGGCGCGCATCGTGTTGCGATGGACAAAGCCCGCGCCCTTTCTGCCCGATCGACCGATGATGTCGCTTGGCATGCCATCTTGCGGTTCGTCATCGTGTCCGGCTGCGCTTCGGCACTGATCGTGGCACGCTACCCGCTGCCGTTCTGACCGGCGAGCTTGCGCTCTATCCCCTGCCACAATTTCGCATAGGCCAAGGATGCTGGGCCTTTGGGGTCGAACGCTCCCACCGGCAAGCGCTCCTCGGCCATGCGTTCGACCGCACTCGCCATCGGGATGACCGGCCAGTCGGGGTATCGCTCCAGCGCCTGCTTGTGCAGCGCGCGCCTGCGATCGACCATCACGAACACCGGCAGCATCGGCGCATGCTTGCCCGATTTGCCGTCGAGATAGGCCTGCACCTCGACAAAGGCGCGCTGCGACAGCGGTGAGGGAATGATCGGCACGATCACCAGATCGGCTGCGCGCAGCACCTGGTCGGATGTCTCGCTCAGCCCCGGCGGGCAATCGAGGATGATCCGGTCATAGGTCTTGCCCAGGCCATCGAGCAGCTTCTTCAGTCTTTTGGCCTTGCCGATCTCGAACAACAGCCGGTCGAGCCCGCGCAGCGAATGGTCGGCGGCCAGCAGGTCCAATCCAGGAATCCGCGAGGGCCGCACCAGCTTCTCCGCTGCCACATTGCGCGCGAAAATCGACCTTGCCTCGTCCTTCGCCGAGCGATCGTCGCCGATCAGATGGCTCGCTGCGCCCTGGGGATCAAGGTCCCACAGCAAGGTTCGACGCGACGACAGTACCGCAGAGCACCACGCCAGGTTTACCGCGCTGGTGGTCTTGCCCACGCCGCCCTTGAGATTGTAGACGGCAATGCTGTGCATCCGGGTCCCCATGTCAGCCCCCGGGTGCTGTTGCTGGTTCGGCGGGGGCGAGCCCTTCATTAGGGTTGGATTGTGTCACCGCTGTTTCAGGCAGGTTGAGTCCGGTTTTCTCCAGCCATCCCCGGAAATCCGCGACGGTGCGCACCGGGTCTTCCTCCATCGGGATATGGCCGAGATCATCATACACGACGACGGTTTCATTGGGCAACTGGCGCGCGAACCAGGTGGCATTGGCCAGCGGAATCAGCGTGTCCTTCTTCCCCCACATGATCAGCGAGGGCATGGTGAGACCGGCAAATTCCAGCGCATTGGCCGGTTTGCGGGGGAAATCGCCGCGCGCCACGGTCGCCTCGCGGTTGCCGGGATGGCGCAGCAGCTTCCAGTAGAGGTCGACCATCTCGGGCGTGATCGTCGCTGGGTCGCCGACGCTCTGCTCAAGGCTCTGCTTGATGATCACCCGCGGGGTGAACACCTTGAGGATCGGCCGCACTGCAGCGCTTTGGGCGAGGCGGAAGCCGATCGGGAGTTTGGTGGGCTTGGCCTCGGGAGCGCCCGAGGCATCGATCAGCGCCAGCCCGGTGACCCGTTTGGGATAAGCGAGCGCGATGTTCCACGCAACCCAGCCCCCCATCGAATTGCCTGCGACGACATAGCGGTCGATGCCCAGCTTGTTCATCACCGCAGCGCCGGTATCGCGGAACGCCTCGGTGCTGTAATCGCCCTTGACCTGCGCGCCCGTCAGGCCATGGCCCGGCTGATCATAGCGCACGACACGATAATCCTGCCTGAGCGCTTCGACCCAGCCCTGCCAGGTGTGCAGCGATGCGTTGGAGCCGTGGATCAGCAAGATCGCAGGCGCGTTGCGCGGACCTTCGTCGCGCACATGCACGCTCTGGCCATTGGGCAGTTCGATGAACTGCGATGGCGGCTGGCCATATTGCGCCTGCAGTTCGCTGGGCTCGATATCAGGGGCATAGCCCCAGATACCGATGCCAATGATCGCAATGACCAGCAGGATAAGCAGCCATTTCAGGAATTTGAGCATTACGGGCGTGATCCTTGCGGCCAGGGAACGGCCAGGTCCGCAAGTCTAGTGTGAATAGCAATCGACTTCCAGCCTGTTGACTCGGCCGATTCCCAGGCGCGGCACCGCGTCAGTTTTTTGTTGCAGTTAAGAATGCCTATCATTAGGCGAAATTTGCTGCGAACGAGAATCGCTGGCAGCGAATGCATATTCGACCGGTTACTGAGGGGGCGACCATGAAATCCACACTTGCACATGCCAGCAGTACGTTGGCTATTCTGTGGGCTGGAACGCTGGTTATCCCCGCTGCTGCTGCCGGGTCCAACGTGCACACCGCCGCTTCGGCGGTTGCACAGACCGATATGGCGGAGGCCGATGCTGACGCCGATGCCGATCGCCGCGAAATCATCGTAACCGGGCGCAGCGAGGGTTATCTCGCGCTGGATATCGTGCGCGCGGCCAAGACCCCGACATCGCTGGTCGACATCCCGCAGGCAATCTCGGTCTATACCCGCGAGCAGATAGAGGATCAGGCGCTGCAGGATCTTGCAGATGTGCTGCGTTACACGCCGGGCGTGTCATCCAACCAGGGCGAGGGCCACCGCGACCAGATCTCGATCCGCGGTCAGGATACCACGGCGGATTTCTTCGTCGACGGCATCCGCGATGACGTCCAATATTATCGCCCGCTCTACAATCTGGAGCGAGTGGAAGTGCTCAAGGGATCGAACGCGCTTCTGTTCGGCCGTGGCGGCGGCGGCGGCGTCATCAACCGCGTCACCAAGACACCGGTGCTGGGCGAGACCTTCTACGGCGGATCGGCCTCTGTCGACAGTTTTGGAGCCTTTGCCCTGACCAGCGACGTCAACGCGGCGCTGGGCGATTCCGCCGGACTGCGGCTGAATGCGATGTACGAGGAATTCGACAACCATCGCGACGTGTTCAGCGGCAACCGCATCGCCATCAATCCCACCGCAGGGTTTCGGGTCGGGGAAAAGACGCGGCTCTTGCTGTCCTATGAGTATGTCGACGACGACCGCATCGTCGACCGGGGTATCCCGTCGACCACCGGCGGTACGATTGCCAATCCGGCGCGGCCGGTGCGCGGCTTTTACCGCACCTTCTTTGGATCACCCCAGCTCAACACGACCACGCTCCAGGCGCACATCCTGCGCGGGCGGGTCGAGCACGATTTCACCGACAATCTGCGTTACGACATGACGGTCCAGTATGCGGATTTCGACAAGGCCTATGGCAACCTGTTCGCCGCCGCCAGCAACCTGGCTGCCGGACGGGTCACGCTCGATTCCTATCGCGATGCGACGCAGCGCGAGAATTTCTTCGTGCAGGGCAATCTGGTCTGGACCGGCCAGACTGGCGCGATCAGCCACACCCTGCTCGCCGGCTATGAATATGGCGACCAGCGCTCTGCCAACAGCCGCCAGAACGGGCGGTTTGCGACCAGCGGCACCAATATCGCCACCTTCGCCTTCACCGACCCGCTGGTGATCCCCGCGATCACCTTTCCGGTCAACAACCGCAACACCGTGTCCGACGTGACCTTCTATTCGCTTTATCTGCAGGACCAGATCGGCATCGGCGATCATTTCGATATCGTGCTCGGTGCGCGCTACGACCGGTTCGAGATCGACGTCGACGACATCCAGGCCAACCGTCAGCTCAGCCGCACCGATACCGAATGGTCGCCGCGCCTCGGTTTGATCTTCAAGCCTCTCGAGCATGTGTCGATCTATGCCAGCTACACCAAGACCTTCCTGCCGCGATCAGGCGACCAGTTCCTGACGCTGACGCCTGCGCAGGCGACACTGGCTCCGGAAGCGTTCGACAATTACGAGTTCGGCGCCAAGTGGGACATAGCGGGCAATGTGCGCGTATCGGCTGCGGTGTTCCAGCTGGACCGCGAAAACGGCGTCGTGGTGGATCCCGCCAATCCCGCCAACTCGCTGATCACCGGCAGCCGGACGCGCGGGTTCGAGGCGCAACTGACCGGTCAGGTCCTGCCCGGTTGGCAGGTCAACGCGGGCTATTCGTATCTCGACGCGGATGAGCGCGGGCGTATCGTCGCAGGTGCCGTCGCCAATCGATCCATCGGACAGGTGCCCCGCCACATGGCCAGCCTGTGGAACCGCTACGATGTCAATGACCGGCTGGGCTTTGGCCTGGGTGTGCTCCATCAGGCCAGCCAGTTCGCCAGCATCTCCAACATCGTGCGGCTGCCTGCCTTTACCCGCGTCGATGCCGCTGTCTTCTTCAAGCTGAGCGATCAGATCGACGCGCAGATCAATGTCGAAAACCTGTTTGACGAGCGCTATTTCCCGGCTTCGCACAACGATAACAACATCACCACGGGCGAGCCGATCAATGCCCGCTTCACGGTGCGGGCGCGCTTCTGATCGCGCCCGCCCGTCCTCCGGGGCTCAGTGTGCGAGCAGCAGCGGGATGTTGGAATCCTTGAGGAAATAGCGCGTCACGCCGCCCAGCAGCACCTCGCGCAGGCGGCTGTGGCCGAACGCGCCCATTACCAGCAGGTCCGCGCCGATCTCGGCCGCGACGTTTTCGATCACTTCCTCGATCGACAGCAGACCACGTTCGCGTTCGATCAGCTCGCTGCATACCCCATGCCGCGAGAGATATTCGCTCGCCTCGGTTGACGGGAAGCCGCCAGCCTTTTTGGGTTCGAGGATCGTTACCAGATGCACCGATTCGGCCTGTTGCAGCATCGGCAAAGCCAGCTTCAACGCGTTGGCGGCTTCGTGACTGCCATCCCAAGCCACCAGGATCTTGCCGCTGGTGTGAAACGCCTTGGTGTCGGTCGGGACAGCCAGCACCGGGCAGCGCGTTTCCACTGCGACATCGGCGATCTGCAGCAGCGGATGCGGGCGGACGTTGCGGGTCTTGTTCTCCAGCGAGAGCACAATTACGTCCGCCAGCCGCGAGGCGCTGATCACCGCCTGGGTGACATCGCCGTCATAGGCGGTCCAGTCCCAGGGCAGTCCCTCCACTTTCATCCGCGCTTCCACCAGGGTGCGCAATTTATCCTCGTCGGCGCGCAGCTGTTCGAGCATGCTGGCGGGCACATAGCTGCCGCCCATCGGGTCCATCACGATGAATCCGGACAGCGGTGTCGCCTGGAGAAAGGTGATATGCCCTGACTGACTTCGGGCAAGGTCCAGCGCCGCCTGAAACCGGGACTCAAATGCAGCGCCGCTATCGGCATAAAGCAGGATCGATTTCATGGTGCCTTCTCCTTGTTCGTCATGGTCCCACATTGTGGGCGCCTCGCGCAACAAGCATTGATTCAAATCAAGCGCGGCTGGAAAAAGCATCGTCGTGTCGCTAGGGCACGCGCAGAGGAGCGAATCAATCCTTCGCTCGGGTCATCACACTTCTGGGAGACACCTCGCCATGCAGAAAATCTATCCCGACGCCGCATCCGCTCTGGAAGGTCTTCTGTTCGACGGAATGCACATCTGTGCCGGGGGCTTTGGCCTGTGCGGAATTCCCGAGCGGCTGATCGACGCGATCCGCGATGCCGGGACCAAGGACCTGACGATCGCCTCCAACAATGCCGGAATCGACGGCGAGGGGCTTGGCAAGCTGCTGCGCACGCGCCAGGTCAAGAAGATGATCTCGAGCTATGTCGGCGAGAACAAGGAGTTCGAACGCCAGTATCTGGCAGGCGAGCTCGAGGTCGAGTTCTGCCCGCAGGGCACGCTCGCCGAACGCTGCCGGGCAGGCGGCGCGGGCATTCCCGGCTTCTACACCAAGACCGGGGTCGGCACTCAGGTCGCCGAGGGCAAGGAACACAAGGATTTTGACGGCCAGACCTATATCCTGGAGCGCGGCATCTACGCCGATCTGTGCATCGTCAAGGGCTGGAAGGCCGACAAGTCCGGCAACCTGATCTTCCGCAAGACCGCCCGCAACTTCAATCAGCCGATGGCGACTGCGGGCAAGATCTGCGTCGCCGAGGTCGAGGAAATCGTCGAGACCGGCAGCCTCGATCCCGATTGCATCCACCTGCCCGGCATTTACGTGAAGCGCCTGATCTGCGGCGCGCCGTACGACAAGAAGATCGAGTTCAAGACCGTGCGCGAGAAGGTGGCGGCGTGATGATTCGCAACCTTCTCCCCTCCCGCTTGCGGGAGGGGCAGGGCCGGATTCCCGGGTCGGGGTGGGCCCGGAGCGCCACCGGTGGACAGGCCCACCCCGGCTTCGGCTGCGCCTCAGCCACCCCTCCCGCAAGCGGTAGGGGAAAGCTTGTCGCGGCGGCCGCTGCTCTTGCACTCACGGCCTGTTCGACCGTTCAAAGCGAACCTGTCGCGACCGTAGCACCTGCGCCCGCAGCCGCGCCTGCCGTGCCGATGGGCCAGCAATGGCTCTACGGCTCGGCTGAAGGCGCGATCGCGGCGCGACAGACCTTCGGCGCGCTGACCAGCTACGCGGTGGCCAAGGCCAAGGCACGGCCCGCCGACAGCGTGATCATCGACGAGGCGACCGGCAAGCCTGTCCCGTGCGGCGACAAGCCTCTCGCCGCCGTGTTCGATGCCGATGAGACCCTGATCTGGAATGTCGGATCGATGCGCTGGTTCGCGATGCAGGGCAGGGATTTCGACCCCGTCACATGGGATCAGTGGGAAAAGACCGGCACCGGCAAGGCGCTGGCGATGCCAGGCGCGCTCGAGGCGATGGCGGCGATGCGCGCTGCCGGGATTACGCCGATCGCCAACACCAACCGCTCGACCGCCAACGCCAAGGGCAGCGAGGACACGCTGAAGGCCGCAGGTCTTGGCGATTTCCGTCACGGCGAGACATTGTTCCTGATGGGCGACGATTCCGACGGATCGAGCAAGGACATGCGCCGCGCCACCATCGCTGCGCGCTGGTGCGTGATCGCGCTCGCGGGGGACCAGCTCGGCGATTTCCGCAACGCCTTCAACAAGCCCGAACTGCCCCCGCTGCAACGCCGCGCCATGGCGATGGCAGCACCCTATGACAGCCTGTGGGGCAATGGCTGGTTCCTCTTTGCCAACCCGGTCTACGGTCCGTCGATCCGGGGCGGTTTCGATGACATCTTCCCGGCCGAGACGCATTGGACACCCCAGCCGTGAGCAATCTGTGGCAGGGCAATATCTGGCTGATCGCCGCAGGTTGGCTGAGCGTTGCTGCCGCGCTGCTCCATCTGGGCTGCATCATCGGTGGCCCGGACTGGTATCGCTTCTTCGGCGCCGGCGAGCCGATCGCCCAGGCGGCGGCGCGGGGCAGCTGGGTTCCGGCGGTCATGACGCTCGGCATCGCCACGGTGCTGGCGATCTGGGCGGCCTATGCGTTTTCGGGCGCCGGATTGATCGCCCGACTGCCGCTGCTGCGCACGGGCCTGATCGTGATCAGCGCCATTTACCTTTTACGCGGAATGGTGCTGTTTTTCCCTTCCGCCTTTCAACGTCCGGACCTGTCGGAAACCTTTCTCCGCTGGTCGTCTGCAATCGTCCTCGTCTACGGACTGGTGTACGCCATCGGTACGTGGCGAGCCTGGAACAGCTTGAGTGGAGAAGCATCATAATGCCCTGGACCCGTGACGATATGGCGGCACGCGCCGCGAAGGAATTGAAGGACGGCTATTACGTCAACCTCGGCATCGGTATCCCGACGCTGGTCGCGAACCATGTGCCCGAGGGCATCGAGGTCACGCTGCAGTCGGAAAACGGCATGCTCGGCATCGGCCCGTTCCCGTTCGACGGCGAGGAGGACGCGGATCTGATCAACGCCGGCAAGCAGACGATCAGCGAGCTGAAATCTTCCAGCTATTTCAGCTCGTCGGACAGCTTCGCCATGATCCGCGGCGGGCATATCGACCTCACCGTGCTGGGCGCGATGGAGATCGCCGAGAATGGCGACATCGCCAACTGGATGATCCCGGGCAAGATGATCAAGGGCATGGGCGGCGCGATGGATCTGGTCGCGGGCGTCAAGAAGATCATCGTGGTGATGGAGCACACCTCCAAGAACGGCGATCCCAAGTTCATTCCGGCTTGCACGCTGCCGCTGACCGGAAAGAACGTGGTCGATATGATCATCACCGACATGTGCGTGTTCCAGCGCCCTGACCATGACAGCCCGTTCAAACTGATCGAACTGGCGCCGGGCGTCACCGCAGAGGATGTCGCGGCCAAGACGACGGCGCACTATATCTCTTGAGCCAAGGCATGAAGCGCGGCACGAAGCTGGCACTGGGCGCGGTGGTAGCCGCGCTCGGCGGCTTCGGGCTCTATGCCGCAACAACCTCTCCACCGCTGCTGCTGAGCCAGCTCGATGCTGTGTCGGGCGGCGGAAACGGAGCGGCGCTAGTCGCCGAGGCGGTTCCCTTCGGCGAACACGGCCAGACGCTCGATGTCTGGCGCGCCGATGGTGCCACGACCGGCGACAGACAGCCGGTGCTCATCTTCTGGCATGGCGGTGGCTGGGCGAAGGGTGTGCGGTCAGATTATGCCTTTGCCGGACGCGCGTTCGCCAGAAAGGGCTTTGTCGTGGTCGTGCCCGATTACCGCAAGGTGCCGCAGGTACGCTTCCCCGCCTTTGTCGAGGATGGTGCCGACGCGGTTGCCTGGACCCGCGACAACATCGCCCGGTACGGGGGCGATTCTGATCGCATCGGCTTTTCCGGACACTCGGCAGGCGCACACACAGCGGTGCTGCTCGCGCTCGATCCGCGCTGGCTGAAGGCGGCTGGCGTCGATCGCGGCATCGTCAAGGCGGTTGTCGGGTTGAGCGGCGCGTATGACTTCTATCCCTTCACCACCAAGCGCTCGATCGACGCGATGGCGGCCTATCCTGAGCCGAAAGTCACCCAGCCGATCACCTTCGCGCGCGCCGATGCGCCGCCAATGCTGCTGATCACCAGCAGCGAGGACACCACCGTGCGTCCGCGCAACGCGATCAACCTCACCGCCCGGCTCAAGCAGGAAGGCGCGGTGGCGGAGATGATCAACTATCAGGGACTCGACCATGAAGAGGTGGTCATGGCGCTGTCCAAACCCTTCCGCGGCAAGGGACCGGTGCTGAACGACAGCACCGCGTTCCTGATGCGCCATATGGGCAAAACTGCCCGAACGGCGCGTCCACTCCCCTGAAAGAGCCCTCGCTGACAGCCTTGTCCTGGCGGCCGGAAGATGAACGATTCGCGCACTGGCCCGTTGGTGTTTCTGGGAAACGCAACAGGACAAGGACAATGGGCTACGCACGATTTGCGGCGATGATTGCAACCTCGACGGTCGTCATGCTGGGGTTGATGTACCTCAACACCTATGCGCTCGACCATGTCTTCTTCAGCCAGACGCGAAGCTGGATGGCGCTGGTGATGGGCGCAGCGATGGCGGCGATCATGCTCGGCTTCATGTGGTCCATGTATGACAATCGCAAGGCCAATATCGGCATCGTCATCGCTGCCATGCTGGTGTTCGCAGGCGCCCTGTGGCTGGTGCGCAGCCAGGAGACTGTCAGCGACGTATCCTATATGAAGGCGATGATCCCGCATCATTCGATCGCCATTCTGACCAGCAGGCGCGCGCACATCCGCGACCCGCGCGTGCGCGAACTGGCCGACAAGATCATCGCCGCACAAGTCCGCGAGATTGACGAGATGAAGACATTGATCGCCGATCTGGAGCGCAACCCCGTCCCCGACACCGCGCGCGACATTCCGCCCGGAGAATAGCTGCCTTTTGCGCCATTGCGGGGGGCGCCGCATCGCGATAACAGATGGCATGGCCTACACCCTGTTTACCGCGAACCGCAATTATTCAAGCTGGTCGCTGCGGCCCTGGCTGCTCATGCGCGGGTTGGGAATAGACTTCGAGGACCGGCTGGTGCCCTTTGCCGGACCGGACAACTCGGCTGAATTTCGCGGTTTCTCGCCCAATGGCAAGGTACCCTGCCTGCATGATGGCGACATCATTGTCTGGGATTCGCTCGCGATCACCGAATATCTGGCGGAGCGGCATTCAGGCGTCTGGCCTGTCGATGCCGCGGCGCGCGCCTGGGCACGGTGCGCGGCGGCGGAAATGCACAGCGGCTTTTCGCCCCTGCGCAACATCTGCCCGATGAGTGTCGGGGTGCGGGCGGATCTGCATGAAATCCCGCTGGCCCTGCAGACCGACATCGACCGCATTTCCGAGCTCTTCACTCAAGGGTTGGACCGGTTCGGCGGCCCATGGCTGGCGGGCGCAGACTTCACCGCGGTGGACGCTTTCTTTGCACCGGTTGCCTTCCGCATCCGCAGCTTCGCGCTCGACATCTGCGACAGTGGCAAAGGCTGGGCCGGGCGGATTCTGGGCCACCCCGACATGCAGGCATGGGAAACCGCAGCGCTCGCCGAAACGTGGCGCGATTCGGCCCATGAAGACGAGATCGCGGCGGTCGCGACCGTCACTGCGGATTACCGCAGCGGCGCCTGAGCTGGTGGTCCGCCCATGATTGGCGACGGATGGAATCCGACATGGCTTGCTCTTAAGCATTTTACAGGGCAAACCATGTAACATGGTCGAGACATTGCGGGTAACGCATTGCGACCGGGGCGCATTTTTTCAATCGGAGATCGCATGAAGCACTGGCTGCGCAGTCCTGTCGTCTGGACCGCCAGCGGTCTTGCCGCCGGAGCCCTGCTGATCGGGCTCAACGTCACGCGTGGCGGGGGCGTGGTCACCGGCACGCCGGCCATCGCGGCGCAGGCCAGCCAGTTGATGCCCGATACGCCCGAGCGTTGGCAGGGCAAGGTCGATTATGCGGCGTTCGACGCGCGGATCACCCGGATGATGCGCGACCCCGAGATGGTCGGGCTGTCGGTTGCCACGGTCGAAAACGGGCGGCTGGCCTTTGTCCGCGGCTATGGCTTTGCCGACCGCGAGGCAGGGCTGCCGGTCACGCCGCAGACGGTGTTCCGCTGGGCCTCGGTATCCAAGGGCGTCGCGGGCACATTGGCCTACAAGCTGGCCGAGCAGGGGCAGCTCAGCCTGTCTGCTCCGCTGTCCTCCTTCGGCACGAGTTTGAAGCTTTCGGGCGGGGCGGAAAACCGTCTGGCGATCCCCGATCTGCTCGCCCACCGGCTCGGCCTCTCGCGCAACGCTTATGACGGCAAGCTGGAATCGGGCGATCCCGCGCCGATGCTCCGCAACATGCTTTCGACCGTTCCCCAGCAGTGCATGCCGGGCGACTGCCACAGCTACCAGAACGTCGCCTATGATGCGTTCAGCGAAATCGTCGGCAACGCGACCAAGATGCCTTACGAGATGGCTGCCACCCAGCAGCTGTTCGCGCCATTGGGCATGACCAGCGCAGGACTGGGGATGGCGAACCTGACAGGCGCCGCCAACTGGGCGCGGCCGTATCGCGGCGGCAGGGTGCAGACCCTGTCCGATGCCTATTTCCGCGTGCCCGCCGCCGCCGGCGTCAGCTCGAACATCGTCGACCTGGCGCGCTGGATGCAGGCTCAGATGGGCCAGGCTCCCGAAGTGATCTCGCCCGCGGTCCGTGCCGAGGTGCATCGTCCGCGCGTCGCCACCTATCGCGGCGGACGCAGCGGCCCGGACTCGCTGATCATCAGCCACGGCTATGGCCAGGGCTGGCGCAGTCATATCTATGACGGGCACTGGCTGGTCGGCCATGGCGGCGCGGTCAATGGCTATCGTGCCGTGATGTGGTTCGATCCTGCAACCCAGAACGGCATCGTGATGCTGTGGAACAGCGGATCGACCCGGCCCTTCCGGCTTCCTTACGAATTCTTCGACCAGGTCTATGACCGCCCGTTCAGCGACTGGATGACCATGGACAAGGACCCGCGGTTCAAGGATCCTGCCACTCCGCCGCCCGTACTGGTGGCCGACACGACCGTGCTTGCCGACTGACCCGCAAAGCATTTTCTGCCAAAACAGAACAGACCCGGAGAGACATGCCATGAGCATCGTGCTGCATCACCTCGAATATTCGCGTTCGACCCGCATCCTGTGGTTGCTGGAAGAGATGGGAACGCCCTACGAGATGGTCCGCCACCAGCGCGATGCCCAGACCTTCCGCGCGCCGCCCGAGCTCAAGGACGTGCACCCTCTGTCCAAGGCGCCGACGGTGGTTATCGATGGCCATGTGATGGTCGAGTCCGGCGCGATCATCGAATATCTGATCGAACGCTTCGGCAGCGACACGCTGGCACCCGCCAACGCCAAGGACCGCCCTGCCTATCTCGAATGGCTGCATTTTGCCGAAGGGACGATGGCGATGCCGATCATCCTTACCGCGCTGGGTCCGCGCTTTGGCGGGCTCGGGCCCATGCTGGGCGGCTTCCTGGGCGCCGAGGTGACCAAGCTGCTCGATCATGTCGAGGCTGCGGTCAAGGGCCGCGATTTCCTGGTCGGCGCACGCCTGAGCGGCGCGGACATCAACATGGCGTATCTGCTCGAAGTCGCCGATGCCAGCCAGATGCTCGAGGGACGTCAGGCGGTTGCGGCGTATCTGCAGCGGCTGCGCGACCGCCCCGCTTATGTGAAGTCGATCGAGCTGGGCGGGCCGATGATCTTCAAGGCGATGGGCGGCTGACCCGGCCTAGGCCAGCGTCAGGCCGGGAAGCCAGTCCGCCCACAGGCCAAGCTTTTCGGCATGGATCTGCTCGGCCTGCTCGCCCTGGACGGGCACCAGCAGCATAGTCGCATTGGGGGCGAGCTGGCCGATCAGGTGTCGGTCGGCGCGGATCACCTGGCCGATGCGCGGATAGCCGCCGGTGGTCTGGCCCTCGCACCCGATCAGATAGGGAAGGCCATCGGGCGGACACTGGATGATGCCGGGGAACACCGCGCCGCTGCGGATCGGTGGGGCGGAATTGAGGTCGATCGCGTTGCCCTGCAGCTTCAGACCCATGCGGCTCGAGCGCGAAGACACCCGCCAACGTTTGCGCGACAATGCCGCCATGCCCAGCGCCAGCCGGTCGGACTCGGGTCCCGCGACGAAACGCAGCACGAAGCCATGGCCGAAAAACGGCTGAAGCTCTGCCGGGGTCGTGATCTTTGCGAACGTCTCGTCGCCGTCCGCGAGCGGGACGACGTCTCCATCTGCCAGCGCACGGCCCTCGATCCCGCCGAACCCCGCGGCGATCAGAGTGGATTGCGACCCGAGCACCGGCGTCACCGCGATCGGCGCGGACACCGCCAGATAGATGCGGCACCCTGCCCAGACGCGGCCGATGGCGATGGTGTCGCCAGCTACCAGGTGCAACGTCTCATGCTGCTCGACATCCTCGCCATTGATCGCGACCTGACAGGGCGCGCCGGTCACTGCGACCGCCATCGCCCGCTCGGCGCGAAACTCGGCAGGGCCCAATGTGATCTCGATCGCCGCTGCCTCGTGCGGCCTGCCGACCAGCCGGTTGGCGAGCGCGAGGCTCAGCCCATCGGCAGCGCCGCCCGATGGCACTGCCAGCCCGCGCAGGCCGCGATAGGGCGCTGCCTGAATGCTCGATTGCACGCCTGCCTTGATGACGGTGAGGCTCATGCTGCCTCCCCCGTCAGCCGGCAAAGGGTCTCGGTGTCGACCCGTTCGAACCGCACCTGCTGGCCCGGTGTCAGCAGCGCAGGCGATGCGGAGTGTGGATCGAACAGTGTTTCGGCGATTCGTCCGATGATCGGCCAGCCGCCGGGCCCCTTGTGAGGATACAGACCGCAAATCTGGCCCAGCAGCCCGACCGACCCTGCCGCCACCTGGCTGCGCGGATCGGCCAGCCTGGGAATGTCGGGGATGGCGGCATCGCACACCAGATAGCCAAAGCCGGGCTGGAAGCCCAGCATGGCGACGCGCCAGTCCTGTGCGGCATGCCATTGCGGAAGATTACGGGTCGTCATGCCCAGAAGCTCTGCCACGATATCGGCATCATGCGCCCAAACCGCGTCATAGCAGATGTGCAGAGTGATCGGGGGCAGGGTCGTTTCGGGTGCGGCTTCGGCGGCATGCGTCAACAAGGCTTCGGCTTGGCCACGTGCCGTTTCGATGGATCGCTCCGCCGGGTTCCAGCTCAGCGAGAGACTGTCGAGGCCCGGTACAATGTCGTCCCAGCCTTGGCCGCGTGCAGCCTGTGCAAGCGTCGCCACTTTCCCGGGGGCGAGCGAGCGGATCATCAACCAGTCATCAGCGCAATAGATCGGCAACATCTGGGTCATCGGGCAGCTCTCCGGGCGCTCTGACGGCAATGCCCTTGCTTGCCATCACCCCGGCGATCCGCAAAGCGGTTTGTTCCGATCCGGGACTGTCGGAATGAATGCACAGGCTTCGCGCCATAACATGGATCAGGCTGCCGTCGCTGGCGGTCAGCGGCTCACCGGTGGCGATGGCGAGCGCCTGCGCGGCGCGGGCGTCGTCGCTTGCGATCAGTGCGCCCGGCTGGCTGCGCGGGATCAGGCGGCGGGTGGGCGTATAGCCGCGATCGACAAAGCCTTCGGCGATAAAGCGGGCACCCGCGCGGGCGCAGGCCTGCTCGAACGCGCCATGCGCCAGCCCCACCAGCGCAAGGTGCGGGAAGGCACTGTGCAGCGCTTGCGCCACCGCGGTCGCCATTTCCGGTTGATCGGCCAGATCGTTGTAAAGCGCGCCATGCGGCTTGATGTGGGCAAGCGGAACGGCGAGGGTGTCCGCGACGCTGGCCAGCGCGCTGACCTGAGCGACAAGCGAGCCGATCAGGTCAATAAGCGGCATATCGAGCGATGTCCGGCCGAAGCGTGCGCGATCAGGATAAGAGGGGTGCGCCCCTGCCTCCACGCCAGCATCACGCGCGGCACGCAGCATCCGCGTCATGCTGCCAGCGTCCCCGGCATGGCCTCCACAGGCGATATTGCAGCTCGAAATATGCCGCATCAGCGCGATATCGCGCGTCTCTTCCTGCGGTTCCTCGCCCAGATCGGCATTGAGATCGATCGACGGGCTCATGGCCACACGCCTGCTGCACGCAGGATCAGCCTCAGCCCAAGCAAGGCGCACACCAGCACCACGACCCCGCCGGCCAGATTGGCGAGCGGCCCGTTGGCAAATCTGCCCAGGCTCGCCTTGCGCGATGCCACCCAGAGCAGAAACGCGGCGAGGATCGGCAGCAGCAGGCCGTTGGCGGACTGCGCGATCAGTATCAGTTCGACCGGGTTGACCGAGAAGACCGCGAAGGTGGTGCCAATCGCGATCACCGCCAGCGCGGTGCGCTTGAAAATGCGGGTGCGCCGCTCGGCGTCGTCGCGGCGGCCCAGCATCTCGGCGAGCACATAGCCGGTGGCGAGCGGCGCGGTGAGCGACGAACTGAACCCCGCGCCCACCAGTCCCAATGCAAACACCATCCGGGCAGGGCTTCCGAACAGCTCCCCCAGACGCATTGCGACATCGTCCAGCGGCCCGCCTCCGGCAGACGGCATCGCACTGGTCGCGGCGCCCATGATAACCACCGCCATCGACAGCAGACCGCCCAAGGTGACAGACACCGCGGTGTCCATGCTGGCTGAAGCAATCCCTTCGCGGTCGGCGGCGAACTGGCCGCGCACCGATGCGGCATGGAGGAACAGGTTGTAGGGCACCACGGTCGTTCCGATCAGCGCAATCGCCGTGAACAGGCTGTCGCCGGGCAGGGCAGGGACAAGCCCGCGCCCCGCCGCGGACCAGTCGACCTGAATCACCAGCAGTCCGCCGACAAATGCCAGCGCCATCGCCAGGACGAGCGCGATCAGCAGCTTTTCCAACCATGCCGGCTTTCCGATGACCACCAAAGTCGCCGCTAGCGCGCCGATGCCCAGCGCGCGCAAGGATGGGGCAACGACATCATCGCCAAACCCCAGCAACGCCAGCCCCAGCCCGGTGCCGCTGATATTGCCCGCCTGATAGGCCGAATTGCCGATGCCCAAAGCTGCGAAGATCAGCGCTGCGATCGCCCAGCGCACCGCCGGGCTGGACCCTGCTGCCAGGATCGCCTCGGCCAGCCCCTGCCCGGTCACGATCGCGACCCGCGCCGCCATGTTCTGCAGGATGACCGTCGATATGGTCGCGAAAACCAACGCCCAGAGCAATGCATAACCAAAACCGATGCCGGCGCTCGCGCAAGCGGTGACGGTTCCAGGGCCGATGAACGCTGCAGTGACCAGCATCGCTGGCCCGGGGCGATAGGATGTGAGGCTCACCAGCCCCAGCTTTTTTCACGGTACCATTTCGTGATCACGTATTTGGTCCCCTCGCGCACCTTCATGCCGTGGTGGATGGTGGCGGGGTTGAGCGATCCATCGGGCCTGCGGTTGTTCCACGCGACCAATTTGCCGGTTTCGGGCTGGATCGACTTGCCGATGGTCTTGAACCGGGTCGCGCCGCCCGCCACCGGCTCGTTGAGATAGATCATGAACGTCCAGGTCCGCTGGCCCGCGACTTTTGTGTAGCGCTCGTAATCCTGGCCGCCGGGCTCGAAATAGTCGGTGTGCGCCTTGAACTCCTGCCCCACCGCATAACGCTGGCCCTGCATGGTCTCGCCGAACTGGCGGTCGATTCCCGAAAATGCGCTCAATTTTTCGTCGAGCGCCACAACCTCGGGATCGTCCGCGCTCATGTCGCAGGTTTCCGATGTGCGGAAATAATGATCGCCATTTGGGTCGGCGATGGTCGAGGGGCGACGGTCGGTGTCGATCTTGGCAATGAAACCGGCGCATTCCTGCGGTGTCAGGAAATTGCGCAGGATGAACAGCTCCAGCCGCTGCGAAGGCACCCGCTGGATGCCCGGAACACGCATCAGCGCAGCTATGTTGCACTGGTTGCTGGCGGTGTTGGTGTCGCTCATCGTCCCCATCCGTGCGCAGGCCTGCAGTGCCTGCCGAATAGCCAGCAAAGCGACTGCAATTCAACCCCGCAAACGGCTGGCGCGCCGGGGCTTTGGCGGGTAAATGATCGCCCATGTCATCCCGCCATCGCCACCATGACCGATCCGCCGGTTTCAGCCTGCTGGAAATGCTGGTGGCGCTGGCGGTGTTTTCCATCGCCGCGCTGGCGCTGATCAAGCTGCAGGGGGCCAGCCTGATGCAGACTGCCGAGCTCGACAGCCGGTTGTACAGCGAGGTCGTGGTACGCAATCTCGCGGTCGAGACCCTGACCGACCCCATCGCCCCTTCTCTGGGCGATTCGCAAGGATCGGCTACCAACGCCGGGCGCAGTTTCACCTGGCGGCGTACGACGACGGCGCTCGATGGCGGCGAGATGCTCAAGGTCGATCTGGCAGTCAAGCAGGCTACCGGGCCCGAAGTGACGCTGACCGTGCTGAGGCCGGTTTTGTGATCGAGCCTAACCCGCCCCACCCCCGTTTGTCCCGAGCGAAGTCGAGGGACGTGCGCGCGACCGTTGCGCATACGTCCCTCGACTTCGCTCGGGAACGCGGCCAGGGAAGCGCTAAAGGGCAGGCCGAAGGCTTCACCCTTGTCGAAATGATGGTCGCCCTGTTGATCTTCGGCATGATCGCAAGCGCCTCGGTTCTCCTGCTGCGGCAGAGCGTCGAGGCCGAGGCGCGCAGCGCGGTGCGGCTCGAGGAGATGGGCGATCTGCGCCGGTTCTCGGCGATCATGGCGCAGGACATGACGCTGATGTTGCCGCGCCCGTCGCGCGACGCTATCGGCAGCGACCGGGTCGCGCTGATGAGCGGTGACGGGCTGCTGCTGGGCTTCACTCGGCAGGTGCCGCAGATCGATCCGCAGCCGGGAACCTCGAGCCTGCAGCGGGTTGAATGGGCGCTAAATGACGGGCGACTGACCCGCGCCATTGCGCCCAAGGCTGACGGGGCCGCGACTTCGGCGCCGGTTCCCATTCTCGAGGGGATCGAATCGGCACAGCTTCGTTTTCGCGACAAGCAGGGATTGTGGCAGCCCGACTGGCGACCGCAGCGCACCGACGAATTGCCGATCGCGGTCGAACTGACGCTGGCCCAGGCGGGCAATCCCGGTGCGCCCTTGGTGCTGCAGTTCCTGGTCGCAGGGGGTGGGGGGTGAGCGCGACGGGCAAACCATCCGAACGCGGGATCGCGTTGCTCAGCGTGCTGCTGCTGGTCGCGGTGATGGCGATTGTCACCACATTGATTCTCGACCGGGTGAACCTGGCCGTCAGGCTCGCGGGCAATGCCGGGGCCGCCGACCGCGCCCGGTTCGCGGCGCTGGGAGCAGAGAACTTTGCCGCACGCGAGATCAAGCGCAGGCTCGACCAGTCGCCTGCGCGCACGGTGAATGTCGGTGGCTGGCTGGGCGCGCCGACGGTGCTGCCGGTCGACGATGGATCGGGCGCGACCGTCACCGCCACGGTGCGCGATGGCGGCAACTGCTTCAACCTCAACTCGGTGGTGGAAGGCAAGCCGGGCAATCTGGCGGCGAGGCCGGTCGGCATTGGCCAGTTCGCCGGGTTGATGACCGCTCTGGGGGTTCCTGCGCAGGACGGCCTCGCGCTGGCCGATGCGCTGGCCGACTGGATCGATACCGATCAGGCGCCCTTGCCGGCCGGGGCGGAGGACGCCTTCTACATGCAGGGCGACGCACCCTTCCGCACTGCGGGACAGTTGCTCCGAGACAAGGGAGAGGTGCAGGCGCTGCGCGGCATGACGCCGCAGCTTTATGCCACGCTGGAACCGTGGATTTGCGCGTTGCCCGACACGATTCTCTCGCCGATCAACGTCAACACCTTGCTCCCCGAACAGGCGCCGCTGATCATGATGATGGCGCCGGGCCAGATCACGCTGGAGCGCGCGCGGCGGCTGATCGAACAGCGCCCCTCGCTCGGCTATGCGCGGATCGCCGATTTCTGGAGGCCGCTGGCATTGCAATCGCAGACTTTCGGGCCCGAAATCGAATCGCAGCCGCAGATCGTCTCCCGGTGGTTCGAGCTCGACCTGGTGATCGCGCAGGGCGAAAGCCGCTGGCGGCAGACCAGCCTGCTCGACGCGCAGCTGACTCCGGCACGCATCATCGCGCGCAGGGTGGGCGAGCCCTAGACGACCAGCCTAATTTAATTTCATTTCTGGCGCCCGTAACCTGCATTTTCCCTTGCATTGCGGGCATGGTTTGTAAGATAGCGAGCGCCTTCAATCGTTGCTTGACGATCGCCGCCGCGCGCTCCTAAGGAGCGCCTCCGCGTGGCGTGTGCAGTGTGTGGCGACCGTAGCTCAGTTGGTTAGAGCGCCGGTTTGTGGTACCGGAGGTCGGGGGTTCGAGACCCCTCGGTCGCCCCATCTGCTCCTAATGTCGAGGCTTTCCAGCCCCCGCCGCGTCATGACCAGCCGGGGGAGACGGGCGCGTGCAAAGCTATTGGGATCTGCCTGACTTTGACGAGCATGAGGCCGTGCAATATGTGCACGATCGCGCCTCGGGCCTCTCGGCGATCATTGCCATCCACTCGACCAAATTGGGCCCCGCAGGCGGCGGCACCCGCTTCTGGCATTATGCCGACAAGGGCCGCGCGATCACCGATGCGCTGCGCCTGTCGCGCGGCATGAGCTACAAGAACGCGATGGCCGGCCTGCCGATGGGTGGCGGCAAGGCCGTGATCCTGGCCGATGCCGATAACCGCAAGACGCCCGAGATGCTCGCGGCATTTGGCGATGCCATCGAGGCGCTGGGCGGCCGCTATGTGACCGCCGAGGATATCGGAATGTCCGATGCCGATATGGTCGCGATCTCCAAGCGCACCCGCTACGTCTCGGGTCTGCCGGTGCAGCAGGAAGGTTCGGCCGGCGGCGATCCCGGACCGTTCACTGCCAAGGGTATTTTTCTGGGGGTCAAGGCCGCGGTGCAGTTCAAGCTGGGCACCGATCGGCTCAAGGACGTGCGCATCGCGGTGCAGGGCACAGGCAGCGTCGGTGGCGGCCTGGCCCGCTTGCTGGCAGGCGAAGGCGCCAAGCTGACGCTGGCCGATGTCAACGCCGACCGCGCGCAGGCGCTCGCCGACGAACTGGGCGCGGACACCGTGTCGGCCGATCGCATCATGCAGGTCGAAGCCGATGTGTTCAGCCCGAACGCGCTGGGTGCGATCCTCGATTCGGAGAGCATCGAAAAGCTCAACGTCAAGATCGTCGCGGGTGGTGCCAACAACCAGCTCGCGCGGCCGCATCACGCCGATATGCTGGTCGACCGCGACATCCTGTACGCGCCCGATTATGTGATCAACGCAGGCGGTATTATCTCGGTCGCGCTCGAGTATTTCGCGCTCGCCGAAGGCCGCACCGCGCAGGTGGACGAAGTCCACGCCCGGCTCACCGGCATCCCCCAGCGCCTGACCGGCATCTGGCAGGAAAGCCGCAGCACCGGCCAGTCGCCCGCCGCCGTAGCGGACGCGATGGCGCAGAAGCTGATCGGGCGGGGTTGAAGGCTGAGCGGAGGTGGGCACAGCCGAAGATCGCATCTCCCCCCACGCAAATTCCCTTGAGGCAGTGCCTGCATCGTGGCAACAAGGGGCGACGCCGATATGCCTCGGCGCAGGGAAGCTGACGCAACGCTCGCTCATGCACGGTTTTGCCAATCCTACGCGATTTCTGTCGATTGCCCGCCCGCTGACCCCGGCGCTGCTGGTTACCGGCGTAACCCTGGTCGCCATCGGTCTTTTCCTGGGCCTGTTCAACGCGCCTGCCGACCGGCTGATGGGCGAGACGGTGCGCATCCTCTACATTCACGTTCCAGCCGCCTGGCTGGGCATGGCGGGCTGGACCAGTATCGCCATCGCCAGCCTGGTCGAGCTGGTCTGGCGACACCCGCTCGCCGGGATCGCCGCGCGCGCCTCGGCCTTGCCGGGCGCGTTCTTCTGCGCCTTGTGCCTCGCCACCGGATCGATCTGGGCACGGCCGACCTGGGGCACCTGGTGGGTGTGGGACGGGCGGCTGACCTCGATGCTGGTGCTGTTGTTCCTCTATCTGGGCTATATCGCGCTTGCCGATGCCAGCCAGAAGGATGCCGCCGCCGGGCGCACAGGTACCGCGCGCGTTGCCGCGATCTTCGGGCTGGTCGGCGCGATCAACGTTCCGATCATCAACCGATCGGTGGTCTGGTGGAACAGCCTGCACCAGCCGGCGAGCATCACCATGGGTAAGTCGGCGATCGATCCTGCGTTTCTCTGGCCGCTGGGCATGGCGGTGATCGGCTTCAGCCTGATCTTCGGCGCGATCATCCTGATGCGGATGCGCACTTTGCTCGCGGATATCCGGACGGAGGCGCGGATGCGCAGGCTGGCTGCGGCATGACCCAGTGGACCTATGTCATAATGTCCTATGCGCTCGGAATCGGTGGCACCATCGGCCTGATCGGCTATTGCTGGATGGCATTGCAGCGCGCAGAAGCGCGGCTGGATGCGCTCAAGCGCAAGTGAACCGGACCCACACCACATGCCCACGCCATTAAAAGCCAAACACCAGCGCCTCGTCCTGATCTGCATCGCCTTTGTCGGCCTGATCGCCGCCGGGCTGATCGCGGCTTATGCGCTGCGCGACCAGGCGAGCTATTTCTATACCCCGGGCGATATCGCCGAAAAGGGCGTCGAGCCTGGTCAGGCGATCCGTCTGGGCGGCATGGTCCAGCCCGGATCTATCAAGACCCGGGCCGATGGCGTGACGATCGATTTCATTGTCGAGGACGGCAAGGGCACGGTTCCGGTGCGCTTCACCGGCATCACCCCTGACCTGTTCGTCGAAGGATCGGGCGTGGTCGCCGAAGGCCGGATGGACAAGGCGGGGTTCTTCGTCGCGGACAATCTGCTCGCCAAGCATGACGAAAACTACGTGCCGCGCGAAATGCGCGACATGACCAAGGTCGATGTCAAGAAGGTCGCAGGCACGGTGCAACAGCCATGATCGCTGAAATCGCGCTTGCCATGTTGTGGCTGGCAGCAGCGCTGGCCGTGCTGCAACTTGGTCTGGGCAGCTATGCGCTGACCGTCAGGGGTGCCGAGTTCCTGCCCGCCGTGCGCCCGATCGCAGTGGTGCAGGGGGTGCTGGTCGCCATCGCCTTCGCGCTGTTGATCGTGCTGTTCCTGCGCACCGATCTGTCGGTAAAGCTGGTCGCCGCCAACAGCCACTCGCTCAAGCCCATCATCTACAAGATCGCCGGCGCCTGGGGCAATCACGAAGGCTCGATGCTGTTGTGGGTGACCGTGATGGGCATGGCGGGTGCCTTTGTGGCGTTGCTCGAACGCCGACTGAACGAGCGCACGATGGTCGCGACGCTCGCTGGGCAGGCGTTCGTCAGCCTCGGCTTCTATGCTTTCATGCTGTTTTCCTCCAACCCGTTCGAGCGTCTCAACCCCGCTCCGGTGGAGGGCAACGGTCTCAACCCGCTGCTGCAGGATCCCGGTCTCGCGTTCCATCCGCCGACGCTGTACATAGGCTATGTCGGGCTTTCGATCGCGTTTTCGTTCGCGATCGGTGCGCTGATCACCCGCGACGTCGGCCCTGCCTTTGCCCGCGCGATGCGGCCCTGGGTAATGGGCGCGTGGATCTTCCTGACTTTGGGCATCACCGCAGGATCGTGGTGGGCCTATTACGAACTTGGCTGGGGCGGCTGGTGGTTCTGGGATCCGGTCGAGAACGCCTCGCTGATGCCCTGGCTCGCCGCAACCGCCCTGCTCCATTCGGTGAGCGTGCTGGCGACCCGCAACGCGCTGAAAGCATGGACCGTCATGCTGGCGGTGGTGGCGTTCTCGATGTCGATGGTCGGCACCTTCCTGGTGCGGTCTGGCATCCTGACCAGCGTGCACGCGTTCGCGGTCGATCCCGAGCGTGGCAGCTTCATCCTTGCGCTGCTCGCGATCTATATCGGCGGCGCACTGGCCTTGTTCGGACTGCGCGCCTCGACTGTGACCGAGGGCGCGCGCTTCCATCTGTTCAGCCGCGAAGGCGCGCTGGTGATGAACAACGTGCTGCTGGTCGGCGTGCTGGGCATCGTGCTGATGGGCACGCTATATCCGCTGGTGACTGAGGCGTTCGGTACCAAGGTCTCGGTCGGCCCGCCCTATTTCAACCCGGTCGGCGCGATCTTCGTGTTCCCGATGCTGGTGATCATGGCGGCAGGCCCGTTGATGCGCTGGCGCTCGGACAATGGCCGCAAGCTGACGAGCCTGATGGCGGTGCCTGCGCTGGCCGCCGCTGTCGCGCTGGCGCTGGTCGTGGTGTTCGCAGGCGATATCGGAATCCTGCCGCTGCTCGGTCTGGTCTTCGCTGCAGGGCTCGCGATCGCCAGCGTGCTGCCGTTGTGGAAGCGCAACCTGCGCCGCACGCCTGCGCACATCTATGGCATGGTGATCGCGCATCTGGGCATCGCAGTGGCGCTCGCAGGCATGGCATCGGAAAGCGCGTTCAACACGGAAAAATTGGTGGCGAGCGAATTCGGCCAGAGCCACAGCGTCGGCCCGTGGACCATAGAACTGCAAGGCGTGCGACCGATCGCAGGCGCAAACTGGACCGCGCTCGAGGCGCGCCTGGTGGCCCGTTATGGCGACAGCAACGTGCAGACGGTGCTGAATCCGCAATCGCGCATGTTTGCGTCGCCCCCCACGGCAACCAACGAGGCGGCCTTGCTGACCCGCTGGAACGGGCAACTCTACGCCGTCCTGGGCGAAGAGGGAGACGATGGCCGCTGGCAGCTTCGCCTGTGGTGGAAGCCGTTCGTGCCTTTGATCTGGTATGGCGGGCTGATGATCGGTCTGGGGGGCATTTTGGCATTGGTCGGTCGCACCTCGCGCGATCGCCGCCGCAAGGATGAGCCTGAGTTCGAGCCGATCGCCGCGCCTGCCCCGAACCCTGCCGCGCCCGGAGGCAAAGAAGCGCTGGCATGACGGGCCACATATCATGAAGCATTGGGCCATCTGGGCACCACTTGCGCTGTTCGGTGTGCTGTTTGCCGTGTTCGCAACCGGACTGATCGCGCCGGGCGATCGCACCATTGCCTCGCAGATGATCGGCAAGCCGCTGCCGCAGTTCGATCTGCCCCAGGCTGTGCCGGACCGGCCCGCGCTGGCCCGCAGCGACTTCACCGACGGCAAGCCCCGGCTGCTCAACGTGTTCGCCAGCTGGTGCGTTCCGTGCATCGCCGAGGCGCCCTATCTGCAGCAACTCGCCGATGCCGGGGTGGAGATCAACGGCGTCGCCATCCGCGACCGCAGCTCCGATGTGCAGCAGTTTCTCGCGCGCAACGGCAACCCCTATGCGCGGATCGGCGCGGATGATGTCAGCAAGATCCAGTTCGATCTGGGCTCGTCCGGGGTGCCGGAAACCTTCGTCATCGATGGCAAGGGCATGATCACCTATCAGCACATCGGCGACATCCGCCCCGAACATGTGCCCGTGATCCTGCAGAAACTGAAGGAAGCACAGTGATCCGTGGCCTCATTCTGATGGTGCTGGCGATGCTTGCTGCCCCGCTTGCCGCGCAGGACTCGCTGCCGCCGGCACCCTATGCCTATAAACAGCTCGATGATCCCGCCAAGGAGAAGACCGCGCAGGATCTGATGATGACCTTGCGCTGCCTGACCTGCCAGAGCCAGTCGATCGCCGATTCCGACGCCCCGATGGCCGGCGACATGCGCCATCAGGTGCGCACCCGCATTGCGGCGGGCGAAGACCCCGAGGCGATCCGCGCGTGGCTGATCGAACGCTATGGCGACTGGGTGTCCTATCAGCCGCAGGTCACGGCGATGACATGGCCGCTGTTCGCAGCGCCGGTCGTGTTGCTGTTGTTCGCGGCGATCATCGCGCGCAAACGCTTTGGTCGGGCCAGAGCCACCGGAGACAAGAACTGATGGCGTGGGTGATCGTATTGCTGGTGGCGGTTGCCATCATGGCCGGCATGATCTGGCTGGGCAAGATGCCGCGCAAGGCGTGGGAGCTGTCCGGCGCGGCGCTGTTTCTGGGGATTGCGGGCTATGCCTGGCAGGGCCAGCCGTCGCTGGCGGGATCGCCCAAGGAACCGGTAGAGAAACTGGGCATGTTCGACGAGGACCTCGCCAAGCAGCGCGACGAGATGGGCGGCAATTTTGGCGACGCTCGTGCCTGGCTGGTGCTCGCAGACTCGCAAAGTCGTCAGGGCAAGTTCGCCACCGCTGCTACCGCGCTCAGCAGGGGTCTGGAAACCCATCCCGAAGACCCCGACCTGTGGGTGGCTCTGGGCAATGCGCTGGTCGGGCATAGCGGCGGTCTGCTGACTCCGGCCTCGCAATTCGCCTACCAAAAGGCCGCGACCCTGGCGCCGGACCATCCCGCTCCCCCGTTTTTCCTGGGGCTGGCACTGGCGACGTCGGGCCAATTGCCGCAGGCGCGCGCCATCTGGGCCGAGCTGCTCGAGCGGTCTCCGCCGGATGCGGAATGGCGCGAGGACCTGACGACACGACTCGCCCGGATCGATGCCTTGATCGCGCAGCAGAGCGGCGCGCCGGCTCCCGGCATGCCGGGATCGATGCCGGCTGCCCCATCTTCGGCACAACCTATTGAATCACAACAATAATCGCTAAAGCGCGATTATATTGCACGGCATCATGCCCCATGCTAATCCGCGTGCCATTGCCGATTGGGCGATAGGCGAAAGGGGACGATGAACGCGGGCTGCCTTGGCTGCACGCGTTTGCACACTGCCCGATGATAACGGATACTCCTTCAGAACAGCCCCCTCAGCCATCTGCTGCGTCGACGGCGGGCGATCAGGTGGCGCAGCAGGCCGGCAACGCCGATACACACAGCAGTTCGGTGGCCGTGCTTGCCTTCGGGGCGATCGGTATTGTGTTTGGAGATATCGGCACCAGCCCAATCTATGCGTTCCGCGAAACTTTTGCAGGGCACCATCCGCTTACGCCCGATCCTGAGCATATCTTTGGGGTCGTCAGCCTGATCTTCTGGTCGATGACATTGGTCGTCAGCGTCCAGTATGTCACATTCCTGATGCGCGCCGACAACAAGGGGCAAGGCGGCAGCCTGGCGCTGGTCGCGCTGATCTCGCGCAGCATCAGCCGCACCAGCTATGGCTGGCTGCTGATCCTGCTCGGGGTGTTCGCGACTGCCCTGTTCTATGGCGACAGCATGATCACGCCAGCCATTTCGGTGCTGTCGGCAGTGGAAGGATTGACGGTCGTCAATCCCGGGTTGCAACCGCTGGTAATTCCGATTGCCCTGACCCTGCTGGTCATCCTGTTCGTCATCCAGTCGCGCGGCACCGCCAAGATCGGAAGGTTGTTCGCACCGATCATGGTGGTCTATTTCATCACGATCACTTTGCTGGGCGCCTATCAGATCATCTTCAACCCCGAAATCTTGCTGGCGTTGAACCCCTGGTATGCGGTGCGGTTCTTCATCAATGACGGCTGGTTCGCGTTTCTGGCGCTCGGCTCTGTCGTGCTGGCCGTTACCGGGGCGGAGGCATTGTATTCCGACATGGGCCATTTCGGCCGCGGCCCCATGCGGCTGTCCTGGTTCGGCTTTGTCATGCCTGCGCTTTTGATCAACTATTTCGGACAGGGTGCGATGATCATCGGCCTGGAGCCCGATCAGGCGCTCGAGACGGTCAAGAACCCCTTCTTCCTGCTCGCGCCGGAAATCCTGCGGCTGCCGCTGGTGCTGCTGGTGACGGCGGCGACGTTCATCGCCAGCCAGGCGGTGATCTCGGGTGCGTTCTCGATCACCCATCAGGCGATCCAGCTGGGCTATATCCCTCGCCTATCGATCAAGCACACCAGCGCATCGGAAAGTGGCCAGATCTACATTCCGCTGATCAACTGGGTGCTGATGATCGCGGTGATCCTGCTGGTGCTGACCTTCCAGAGCTCGAGCAACCTCGCTGCGGCCTATGGCATCGCGGTGACCGGTGCGATGCTGATCGACACCTGCCTGATGGCGGTGCTGTTCACCGCGATGTGGAAATGGAAATTGTGGATGGCGGTTCCGGTCATCGTCACCTTCCTCGTTGTCGACGGCGCGTACTTCCTCGCCAACGCGACCAAGATTCCCGACGGCGGCTGGTTCCCGCTGGTCATCGGGGCGTTCACCTTCACGCTGCTCACCACCTGGGCGCGCGGTCGCAAGCTGATGCGCGAGACGATGATTGAAAGCGCGCTGCCGATCGAGGTGTTCGTCAAGTCTGCGCAAGGTTCGGCCACCCGGGTCAAGGGCACCGCGATCTTCATGGCGTCGGCGACCACCGGCGTTCCGACCGCGCTGCTGCACAATATGAAGCACAACAAGGTGATCCACGACCGCGTCGTGATCCTGACGGTGCAGATCATGGAAGTGCCCTATGTCACCGAGGCCAACCGCTTTCAGGTCGAGAGCCTGGGCCATGGTTTCTACCGGATGGTGCTACGCTATGGCTTCATGCAGTCGACCGATGTTCCTGCGGCGCTCAAGGATGTGAAGGAACTGTGCGGCGGCAAGTTCGAGATCCTGCAGACCAGCTTCTTCCTCTCGCGCCAGACCCTGCTGACTGCGGAGCGCCCCGGGATGCCGGTGTGGCGCGAAAAGATATTCGCCTGGATGCTGCGCAACTCGGCAAGCCCGATGGAGTTCTTTAACCTGCCCTCGAACCGCGTGGTCGAACTGGGTAGCCAGCTCGAGATTTGAAGTTGGGGCGCTAGAGCGTTCGCACGCAGTCAGCCTGGTCAGCCCGACTTGCAACTCAGCGTCATCACGCGGGCCTGTAGGTCATACACCAGAGCCGAGCAGCCCTGCAGAAACCGTCGCCCGGCGACAATGCGCAGATCGGCTTTTTTCTGCTTCTTGCCGACCACGACGATTTCGTCCGAATCGCCGTCCTCGCTTTCCTCGGCGGCGATTCCGGAAGCATCACCATAATCGCTATAGCGCACATCGACCTTTGACAGCAGGGCGGGGCCGACCGGCACCGGCCGCGCCAGGGTCATCTCGCGCGTCGGTCGCATGATCCCGTAATAGATCAGCGTCTGTCTGGGCTGGCCGGTGAATTTGCCGTCGCGTGTCCGGGAGAGCCAGTTGCCCGTCGGCGCGCTCACCAGCGTCTCGTCGCGCTGCAGACTGAACTGGAAGCGGACCTTTTCCTCATCCAGGTTGAGCGTCGTCCCCACACCCAGCCGCCCGAGAAAGCCGAAATTGTCCAGCGGAAGCGTGTAGTCGCTTTCGCCGGACGTTCCAGGCCCCAGCACGAAACGGACCCGCTTGAACGGCAGGGAGGCCGGGCTGATCGTGCCATCGGCGAGTGTCGAAGACGCCCGATCGGCCCAGAAGATCCGCTGGTTCTTCTCGCCTACGCCATAGTCGACCTTTTGAACCGCTGAATTGCCGCTGACCTTTTCGGAACCCACCATGCTGCGAAAGGCCAGCATGCCCGGCTTGAGCTGCAACCGGGCGGCGACATCGGGATTGAGCGTCGGGGCATCGGCCGCCTCGGGGCGCACCTCCAGCCTCAGCGCAACGCCATTGATCGTGACATCGACGATGTTGTCGCCGGAAAGCACGAGTTCTGCGGGCAATTCTGGTTTGGACTGGGCTATCGCGGGGCCGAAGCCGATGACAAGACCAAGTGCGACCAGACCGATCCTACGCATGAACAACGCCCCCTATCTGCTGCCGATGAGCAGTCTGGAATAGACGCAGATCAAGCTGAACCGTGGCTGACTTGCCAGGGCGTGATCAGTAATGGGATCGCGCCAGCAGCGATTCCTTGGCCGCATGATATTCGCGGGTCAGGCGATCCACCATGTCGGCGACGGTGTCGACCTTGTCGACCGCGCCGATCCCCTGGCCGCTGCCCCAGATATCGCGCCACGCCTTGGCGTCGGTGTTGCCGCCCGAGCCGAAGTTCATCGTGCTGTAGTCGCCCTTGGGCAGGTTGTCGGGATCGAGCCCCGCGTTGACGATCGACTGGCGCAGATAGTTGCCCGAAACACCGGTGAACAGGTCGGAATAGACGATATCCGATGCCTTGCCCTCGACGATGCCGTTCTTGTATTGCTCGTCGGCGCGCGCCTCTGCGGTGGCGATGAAGGCCGAGCCAATATAAGCAAAGTCCGCGCCCATCGCCTGGGCCGCGAGGACCGCAGCGCCGCTGGCGATCGAGCCTGACAGCGCCACAGGACCTGTGAACCACTGGCGGATTTCCTGCATCAGCGCGAAGGGAGATGTGACGCCAGCGTGGCCGCCCGCGCCCGCGGCGACGGGAATCAGGCCGTCGGCGCCCTTTTCGATCGCCTTGCGGGCGAACCGGTCGTCGATGACATCGTGCAGGGTGATGCCGCCCCAGTCGTGCACTGCCTTGTTCAGGTCTTCGCGCGCACCCAGCGAGGTGATCACCATCGGCACCTGCCATTTGGCGCAGGTGGCGATATCGGCTTCCAGCCGGTCGTTCGACTTGTGGACGATCTGGTTGACCGCATAGGGCGCTGCCGGCGCATCGGGGTTGGCGCGGTTGTATTCGGCCAGCTCCTCGGTGATCTGGTGCAGCCACTCGTCGAGCTGCGCCTGCGGCCGTGCGTTGAGCGCAGGAAACGATCCGATCACACCCGCCTTGCATTGCGCGATGACAAGCTCCGGCCCGGAAATGATGAAGAGCGGCGACCCGATAACGGGCAGGCGCAGATTGTCGCAAAGCGGGGATGGCATGGTCATGCTCGCGACCTTAGCCAAGGTTTATGGGGTGTCCAGAGGCATTCTTAATCAGGCGATTAAGTTTTGAAAGAAAACGGCTCCAGCCAGTTTCTGTGACCCTGAATCCTCCCCCAGCTTGTCTGGGGGAGGGGGACCATCCGCAGGATGGTGGAGGGGCTCTTGCTACCGTTGCATAGAACCCCTCCACCATTCGCTGCGCGAACGGTCCCCCTCCCCGAGCAAGCTCGGGGAGGATTTAAATCCCCTCCAGCGCGCTCAGCACCGCTTTGATCGAGGCGGTCGCGACATCTTCGTCCACCCCGACGCCGAAGCAGGGCGAGCGGCCGTCGATCGCGCACTCGACATAGGCGGCGGCGCGGGCCTTGGAGCCCGCACCGATCGCGTGCTCGCGGTAATCGGCGATATCGATCGCGATGCCGAGCGCCGCAGACAACGCATCGACCACCCCCGAGATCAGCCCGTTGCCGCGGCCGCTGACCGGGATTTCCTGGCCTCCTGCAATGATCCGTCCGACGAACAGACGGTCGTTGCCCGCCTTGCGCTCTTCATAATCGACCAGCTGGTATTTGCCTTGGCCATCGAGCCGATAGCGCGTCTGGAACGCCTGCCAGATATCGGACGAGGACAGTTCCATGCTCTTTGCGTCGGCCAGCGCCTGCACGGTCTTGCTGAAATCGGCCTGCAGCCTTTTGGGCAGCTTCAATCCCTGGTCCTGCTCGAGCACCCATGCGACGCCGCCCTTGCCCGACTGCGAGTTGACGCGGATCACCGCCTCGTAGGAACGCCCGATATCAGCCGGGTCGAGCGGCAGATAGGGGACCTGCCAATACTGGTCGTTGCGCTTTTCCTGCGCGGCAAAGCCCTTCTTGATCGCATCCTGATGGCTGCCCGAGAACGCGGTGAACACCAGTTCGCCGGCATAAGGCTGCCGCTCGGGGACCTTGAGCTGGTTGCAATATTCGACCGTCTTGACGATCTCGTCCATGTCCGAGAAGTCGAGCCCGGGGTGCATGCCCTGCGTGTACATGTTGAGCCCGAGCGCGACGAGATCGACATTTCCGGTGCGCTCGCCGTTGCCGAACAGACAGCCTTCGATCCGGTCTGCGCCCGCCATCAGGCCGAGCTCGGCGGCGGCGATCCCCGATCCGCGATCGTTGTGCGGATGCAGGCTGATCACCACGCAGTCGCGCTTGCTGATGTTGCGGCACATCCACTCGATCTGGTCGGCATAGATATTGGGGCTCGAGGCCTCGACCGTGGCGGGCAGGTTGAGGATCAGCGGCTTGTCCGGCGTCGGCTGCAGCACCTCCATCACCGCCTCGCAGACCTCAAGGCTGAAATCGAGTTCGGCGGTGGAGAAGGTCTCTGGCGAGTATTCGAAGTGCCAGTCGGTTTGCGGATATTTCGCCGCCTGCTCCATGAGGATATTGGCGCCCTCGACCGCGATCGCCTTGACGCCTGCGCGGTCGAGACCGAACACGACCTCGCGCCAGGCGGGCGAGACCGCGTTGTACAGATGGACGATCGCACGGTGGACGCCGGCGAGGCTTTCGAAGGTTTTTTCGATCAGGTCGCGGCGCGACTGGGTGAGCACCTGCACGGTGACGTCGGCGGGAATCTTGTTACCGTCGACCAGCCCGCGGATGAAGTTGAATTCGGTCTCGCCTGCCGAGGGAAAGCCGACCTCGATTTCCTTGAGGCCGATCCTGACCAGCAGGTCGAAGAACCGCTGCTTCTTGGCACCGTCCATCGGATCGATCAGCGCCTGGTTGCCGTCACGCATGTCGGTCGACAGCCAGCGCGGCGGCGTGGTGATCACGGCATCGGGCCAGGTCCGGTTAGGCAGATCGACCCGCGGAAAGGATCGGTATTTTTGTGAAGGATCGGTGAGCATCGGCATGGCTGAAGGGCGCCCCTGTCTGGAAGTTGGTGCGATAAGGGTGGCCAGCGGCAAGAGCAACCGGTGATCGGTCGTCTGTCGGCTGGCGAATGAAAAAGCCCTTAGGCGTGGCGCGCCGCATCGGCGCACACGGTCGGTACACGCCTAAGGGCGTGTAAGTCGCAGTCCAAGAAGGAGGGCCGATCCGGTCATAATGACAGCGTCATTGCTTGAAGGAGCGGATTTGCGCAACAAAAAAGTGGCACACGCATTTGAAACTTCTGTTCTGTGTCAGCGGACGGCTGTCATGTCCCGGTGCCGAAAAGCGGATCCCAGACATAATTTACAAAATAGAATGCCGAAATAACCGCTACGACATAGCCGAGCCAAAATGAGAAAAAAGCGCCGGTCGCCGCGAGCCAGTGACGTGTCTGGAAAAGATAGACGCCAAGGCCAACAGGCGTCAGTAGCAGTGTCAGTATTCTGCTCGTACCGCTTCGACTGACGGCAAGATCTCGCGCATCGAACTCCTGCCACGTACGGCAAAAGAAAATTGTCCCGACCATCTGGATCAGATCATTCAGCGTAAAGGACGGCAGGGTGTGCCGCCAAAAAAACCAATCAACACACACACCAAATGCAGCAAAAATCAAAAATGCGAGATAGGTCTGGTTCCGCTTGCTCGCTAAGATGTCCAGCTTCACTCGCGGTTCCAGTCTCATCAATGAACTTGTAGAATAGCGATAAATCCCGACCAGCCGTCACAGGTCAGTGGTGTTGCAATTATGTCTGAAGACCTTTGCGGGCCATCCCGCCGATACGCGGTTGGAAGATCCCTCCCCGGCATATCACCGGGGAGGGTCAGGCAGATTACTTCTTTTCGAACGCTACGCTGATGTCGAGCTCGACCTCGTCGCTGATCACTGGCAGCCCATATGCGATGCCGAAATCGCTGCGCTTGATCGTGGTCTTGGCGTGAAAGCCTACGGTTTCCTTCTTGTTGAACGGATTGGCACCGGCGCCCGAAAACTCGGTGTCGAGCACCACCGGCTTGGTGACGCCGTTGAGCGTCAGATTGCCAGTGATCTGGGCGGTGTTGCCGGTGGCTGCGACACTGGTCGACACGAACCGCGCATCGGCGGGTGCGGGGCCGAAGAAGTCAGGCTGGCCGCCGTCCTTGCCCGCGCGCAGCAGATGGTCGGTCAGGCCTTTACTGGCGGTGGTGACCTTCGACACCGGAATGGTGATGTCGACCTTGGCGGCATTGGGGTTGGCAGGATCGATCTGTAGGGTGCCCGTCGCATCGCC
>JBKBTF010000031.1:0-41736 GCA_046291395.1 Blastomonas sp.
CGCCTTGCCGATGCCCGAATGGATGATCCCGGCCTTTTCGACGCGGAATTCGACCTGGCCGCCCTTGGCAGCCTTGACCGCTTCGGCAACGTTCGGGGTCACGGTGCCCAGCTTGGGGTTCGGCATCAGGCCCTTGGGACCCAAAAGCTTGCCCAGACGACCGACCACACCCATCATGTCCGGGGTGGCGATGACGCGGTCATAATCGACCTTGCCGTTCTGCATCTCTTCCATCAGGTCTTCGGCACCGACGCGCTCGGCACCGGCAGCCAGAGCCGCTTCGGCCTTGTCGCCGCGTGCGAACACGGCCACGCGAACGTCCTTGCCGGTGCCCGAAGGCAGCGACACGACGCCGCGGACCATCTGGTCGGCGTGACGCGGGTCAACGCCCAGGTTCAGCGCAACCTCGATGGTTTCGTCGAACTTCGACGTCGCCAGTTCCTTGATGGTCTTGATCGCGTCTTCGACGGTGTACAGCTTTTCGGCGTCGAGCTTTTCAGCAAGCGACTTTGCCTTCTTGGTCAGTTTTGCCATGATACTCAGCCCTCCACCACTTCAAGGCCCATCGACGTCGCCGAGCCTTCGATAATCTTCGTTGCCGCTTCAATGTCATTGGCATTGAGATCGGCCATCTTGGTCTGGGCGATTTCCGCCAGCTGCGACCGCTTGATTGTTCCGGCGCTTTCCTTGCCGGGCAGCTTCGAGCCGCTCTTGAGGTTGGCGGCCTTCTTGATCAGATAGCTGGCAGGGGGCGTCTTGGTGACGAAGGTGAAGCTGCGATCGCCGAACACGGTGATCACGGTGGGCAGCGGGGTGCCCTTTTCGACTTCCTGCGTCGCAGCGTTGAACTGCTTGCAGAATTCCATGATGTTCACGCCGCGCTGGCCCAGAGCCGGGCCGATCGGCGGGGAGGGGTTGGCAGAGCCCGCAGGCACCTGCAGCTTGATATAGCCTTCAATCTTTTTTGCCACGATGGCACTCCTTCATTCTGTCGGGGGAAGCGGATGCAGGCCCCCTCAAATTAAGCGGTCAAGCAACAGGCGTAAGGCCTGTCTCCCGCACTAAACCCTCTCCCTTTACGGGAGAGGGACAGCTTCACGAAGTGAAGCAGGGAGAGGGCTTAAGAGCACGACCGGTGCGCCGAAGCCCTCTCCAACTTCGCCTAGGCAGCAAGCTGCCAAGGCTGCGTATCCTCTCCCGTAAAGGGAGAGGATAAATTCCTATGCGACCTTACTTCGCCAGCTCGACATGCTCGAAGTCGAGATCCACCGGCGTGGCGCGGCCGAAGATCGAGACCGAGACCTTGACGCGGGCCTTGTCGAAATCGAGTTCCTCGACGATGCCGTTGAAGCTCGCGAACGGGCCTTCGAGCACCTTGACCGAATCGCCGATCTCGTAATCGACGTCGATCCGCTGGCGCGGCGCGTTGGCGGCTTCTTCCTTGGTGTTGAGGATGCGCGCGGCCTCGGCGTCGCTGATCGCCTGCGGCTTGCCGTTGGGGCCCAGGAAACCGGTGACCTTGGGCGTGTTCTTGACGACGTGGTAGACATCGTCGGTCATCGCCAGCTTGGCGAGCACATATCCGGGGAAGAACTTGCGTTCGGTCTGCACCTTCTTGCCGCGGCGGACCTCGGTCACGGTTTCGGTGGGCACCTCGACCTGTTCGATCAACGCCGACAGGCCCATGCGCTCGGCATCGGCCAGAATCGCATCGCGAACCTTGTTCTCGAAGCCCGAATAAGCGTGAATGATGTACCAGCGCGACATTCAGTTCTCTTTCAAAATCAAGCGGCCCCGATCAGGCGCCGACATCAGGCGCCAGGATCAGGCAAGCGTGAGCAGCCATTTGACGACCGCACCGAATACCGAATCGACCGCCAGGAAGAAGATGGCGAGGATCGTCATCATGATGAACACCATGATGGCGGTGGTGATGGTCTCCTGCCGGCTCGGCCAGACGACCTTGGACGCCTCGGTTTTCACCTGGTTCACGAATTCGCCGGGACTGGTCTTCTTACCCTGGGTGGCCATGGTCTTAAAACTTTCCTGTTTCCGATTGATCCGGGCGCATCTGCTGTTGCAGGCACATCGCCGCCAGCCCTGCCCGGCTGAAACACGATATATGCACCCTGTCGGAGAAGAACAGCCCCATAGCCGCGCAAAGCCGCAGAGGCAAGGGGATTCAGGAATGCGGGGGATTCAGAAACACGGGGGATTCAGAAAGCAGGGGGAAGGGCCGCTGGCAGGAGTGGAGGGATTCGAACCCCCGGCATTCGGTTTTGGAGACCGACGCTCTACCAGCTGAGCTACACTCCTACGCGGCAGGACGACGCCATTAGCGGCTGCGTGGGCGGTGTGCAAGCACTGCTGTGCGTATTTCCGGCCGCCAGACGCACATCGGGGTGACCGCTGCCCCATGAAACCACCCCTGCGGGCGGCGACATGGGGGCGATCACCCCGTTGTGGTTCAAAGCCGGTATGCGCCAGACCCCAGAAGGACCCGGAGCAAGGACCCGATCAGCGCTTCGAGAACTGGAAGCTCTTGCGCGCCTTGGCCTTGCCGTACTTCTTACGCTCGACGGTGCGGCTGTCGCGGGTCAGGAACCCTGCCGACTTGACCGCGCTGCGCAGCGTGGGCTCGTACTTGCTGAGCGCCTGGCTGATGCCGTGCTTGACGGCGCCGGCCTGGCCCGAAAGACCACCACCTTTGACGGTGCAGATGACGTCATACTGACCGCGGCGATCGGTGATGTCGAACACCTGGTTGATCACCAGACGCAGCGTGGGCCGTGCGAAATACACTTCCTGGTCGCGCTTGTTGATGATGATCTTGCCGGTGCCGGGCTTGAGCCACACGCGGGCCACGGCGTCCTTGCGGCGACCGGTGGCATAGGCACGGCCCTGCTTGTCGAGTTCCTGCTCGCGCAGCGGAGCGGGCGCGCCGCCACCGCCGGTATGGGCCGGGTTGATCGGGGTTTCGACGTCGGCGGCGATGTCCTTGAGATCGGACAGGGATTGCACGGTATCAGACATTATGCACCCACCTTGTTCTTGCGGTTGAGCGAGGCAACGTCGAGCGCTTCAGGCTTCTGGCCATTGTGCGGATGTTCGGTGCCGGTAAAGAGATGCAGGTTGCGCATCTGCTGGCGGCCCAGAGGACCACGGGGAACCATGCGCTCCACCGCCTTTTCAAGCACGCGCTCGGGGAAGCGTCCGTCGAGCACCTTGGCTGCGGTCACTTCCTTGATGCCACCGATATAACCGGTGTGCTTGTAATAGACCTTCTTGTCGCGCTTGTTGCCCGTCAGCACCACCTTGCCGGCGTTGATGACGATGACGTGGTCACCGCAATCGACGTGGGGGGTGTAGCTTGGCTTGTGCTTGCCGCGCAGGATGTTGGCGATGATCACCGCAACGCGGCCGACCACCAGTCCGTCGGCATCGATAATATGCCATTTCTTTTCCACGTCCGCCGGTTTGATCGACTTGGTGGTCTTGAGCAAAGCCTTCATGGCCTTCAACCTTCCAAAACATCAGCCGGGGATCGGACGGGCCCGGATCGGGCCGCCGCCTGTCGGCTGACACATTTCTATGAAACGAACAGACCTAAGCGGTCTGAGCGAAGCGCGGCTAATGACCACCGAGGCGCATTTAGTCAAGCATTTTGGGGGTATTGCAAAGAGGTAAGATGATACCTTCGTCAATCCGGCCTGGTTGTCAGGGGCTTCAAGGTGACCGATTCGCGGAACAATCGGCTGGTTCCCTTGACCGTGCTGGTCATGCGCCGATCCTGGCTCTCGACCAACCCTGTGCGCAAGGACAACGTTCCGGTGGTACTGGTGGAAAACTGCGGACCATCAGGCAGGGTTTCGGCTCTTATGCTTGTAAAACCAAGGGTGTCAGCCGTGACCGACCCTAAGCGGAAGCTCCCGCCGTCGGATGATTCCAGCTGCCCGGAGCGGCATGTGCGTCCGGCCAGCATCAGCAGGCGCGATGCCTTGATCATGTGTACCCCGGCACGCTCGCTGGGTGGTAGCGCCGCCAGCCGATCGAGCACTGCCGTGATTGTCACCCGATCGCGCTCCGATCGCGCTGCCAGCGCAGCATCGGAGCGCAGACGGTCGATCGCAAGCATGAGTCGCTCGGGTGCATCGGCCGATTCGGTCACGCCCAACAGCGCGCCTGCCTCATCGAGCGTGAAGTCGAGAACCTCATCGGCGGCGCTTTCTCCTTCCAATGACAGCAGTCGAAGCAACTCGGGCGGGGCATCGACCTGATGTCCAGTCTGCTGCCAGCGCATCCGATATCCGCGTCCCGAGCGTGTGAAGGTCACGGCATAGGTCACCGTCTGGGTGAAGATGCCATTCGCCAGCGGACGTTCGATCCTGCGGATCAGCGTGAGCGGAGTGTCGAGCGGCGGCGCGAAGGAAATGGTGCCTGCCGGACAGGCGGGCGATTCGGGCGGGGAGGGAACGCTCGAGGCGGGCTGGACGATCAGCAGCAGCGCCGCCGCAAGCATCAATCGACCGCCAGAGTCTGGGCGAGCACCCAGGCGCGGAAGCTGGGCGGGCAATAGTCCACCGTCAGCACCAGCACCGCGGGCTCCTCATAGCTGTGCAGATGCACGATCCGCGCGACCAGCGCCTTGGACTGGGGCAGGGCGGTCTTGAACAGCACCGGAACCTCGGCCTGTTCTGAAACCTCTCCCTGCCAGTGGAAAACCGAAAGGACCGGCGCCATGATGTTGGCGCACGCGGCGAGTTGTTCGCGCACCACCGTGCGCGCAATCGTGCGGGCCTGCTCCTCGTCGGCAAAGGGGCAATAGACCAGCCGGATGTCGGATGGTTCGCCGGCCAGATCGCCTATCATGCCGCCGCTGCCCCGGCTTGTCGGCTCGCCGATGCGGTCTGCCCAAGCCGGTGCGCGCCCCATGCGGTTGTCGCGACCAGGATCGCCCCGACCGCCTGATGCAGCACCGCCAGATGCAGGTCGACGCTGGTCATCACCGTGGCGATTCCCAGCAGCACCTGCACCCCGAATGCAGTGTGGATCGCCAGCGAGATGCGCCGGTCGATACGGCGCACCGCGCGCGCCATCACCACCAGGGCGCCGACGGCAATGAAGGCCCACCAGCGGTGGATGAAATGCAGCAGGAAAGGATCATGGGTCAGCGCGTGTACCAGGCCCTGCGACCAGTCGACATCGACCGGAAAGAACGATCCGTTCATCAGCGGCCAGCTCTTGGCGGCATAGCCCGCGTTGAGTCCCGCCACCCAGGCCCCGAACAGCAATTGCACGAACAGCACCGCGATCACGATCAGGCTCAGGCCCGTCATCCGCGCGGGACGGGCATTGGGGTCGCGCGCCAGCGCCTTCAAGTCGAGCGCGGTCCAGATCAGCCCGGCCATGATGAACAGCGCGTTGAGCAGGTGCACCGCAAGGCGGAAATGGCTGACATCGGTGCGCTCGGAGAGCCCCGAAGCCACCATCCACCAGCCCACTGCGCCCTGCAGCCCGCCCAGCGCGAACAAGGCGGTCAGCCGCCAGCCATAGCCCTTGGGAATGGCGCGACGGATGGCGAAGTAGGCAAATGGCAGTGCAAAGGCCACGCCCACCAGCCGTCCGAGCAACCGGTGGACATATTCCCAGAAATAGATGGTCTTGAACTCGGCGAGCGTCATGCCGGCATTGACCTCGATATATTCGGGGATCAGCTTGTACTTCTCGAACTCCGCCACCCACGCCGCCTCGGACAAAGGCGGCAGGATGCCGGTGACGACATTCCATTCGGTGATCGACAGCCCCGATTCGGTCAGCCGGGTGATCCCGCCGACCACCACCATGACGAACACCAGCAGCGCCACGCCATACAGCCAGTTGGCGATCGCCGACGGGGTTGCACGTCCACCGGACTGTGCTGCGGGAACACGGGCTTGGGAGAGGCTGGTCATGGTCACGCATTTCGGACGCCGCTGCCTGGCTTGCAAGGTGTTTTTTGCGCTGCGCCAACATGCCTGCGAGCGACAAATCGGGATGTTTTTGCGATCGCGCGCTCAACCGACGTTGCGCTATGATATTATATCACCTATGAGGACGGACATGTTGTCTCGTATCACCAAATCCGGCCAGCTCGATTCCGCAGCCATTGCGCTGTCGGCCTTGTGCATGGTGCACTGCGCCGCAGGCATCTGGCTGGTGGCGGGATTCGTTTCATTGGGCGGCGTATTTCTTGCGCCCTGGGTGCACGAGGCAGGCTTCGTGCTCGCTGCGTTGATGGCGGCGCTTGCCTTGGGCCACGGGGTCCGGCTGCACGGGGCACGCCTGCCGCTGGTGATCGGCGTGGTCGGAATTGCCGCGATGCTGATGGCGATGACCGTGCCGCATGGCAGCGTATATGAATATGCGCTCACGCTCGCAGGGGTAGCCGCGCTTAGCGTCGCCCATCTGCTCAACTACCGCGCCGCACGCCAGAGCTGACTGAGGCTGCTGCAAGTCGGATACCAACATTCGCACTTGCCCTTTGCCTGCCATCCGCGCCAAGAGTTGCGGCCTATGACCAGCACCGAAACCAGCACCGCCGACATCACCGTCCATATCAATGGCGAGCCGCGCCGCGTTCCGGCCCAGCAAAGCATCGCTGCGCTGGTCACCGGCCTGGGGCTCGATCCTGCCAAGGTCGCGGTCGAACGCAATCTGGAGATCGTGCCGCGCTCGACCCTGGCCGAAGTCGTGGTAGGCGACGGCGACCGGCTGGAGATCGTGCATTTCGTCGGCGGCGGCGATCATGCGGCCAGCGACGATAGCTGGAGCGTGGCGGGCCACACCTTCCGCTCGCGGCTGATCGTCGGCACCGGCAAATACAAGGACTTCGCGCAGAACGCCGCTGCGGTGGAAGCCTCGGGTGCCGAGATCGTCACCGTCGCAGTGCGCCGGGTCAACGTTTCGGACCCGAGCGCGCCGATGCTGACCGACTTTATCGATCCGAAAAAGATCACCTATCTGCCCAACACCGCCGGCTGCTTTACCGGCGAGGACGCGATCCGCACGCTGCGACTGGCGCGCGAGGCGGGCGGTTGGGACCTGGTCAAGCTCGAGGTGCTGGGCGAAGCCAAGACGCTGTATCCCGACATGCACGAAACACTGCGCGCGACCGAGATCCTCGCCAAGGAAGGCTTCAAACCGATGGTCTATTGCGTCGACGATCCGATCGGCGCCAAGCGCCTGGAAGACGCCGGTGCGGTGGCGATCATGCCGCTGGGGGCACCGATCGGATCGGGCCTCGGCATCCAGAACCGGGTCACCATCCGGCTGATCGTCGAGAACGCCAAGGTTCCGGTGCTGGTCGATGCGGGCGTGGGAACCGCATCGGATGCGGCGATCGCGATGGAACTGGGCTGTGATGGCGTGCTGATGAACACCGCGATTGCCGAGGCCAAGGATCCTGTACTGATGGCCCGTGCGATGAAGCTGGCGGTTCAGGCCGGGCGCGATGCGTATCTCGCCGGTCGCATGGCCACGCGCAAATACGCCGATCCGTCCAGTCCGCTCGCCGGACTGATCTGATCGACCGACGGTTCCACGTGGAACCGGATTGAGCCACCTTCCGCGCTCCCCCGCTGCGATCACCGCCTTTCCGTAGCGGCAGCCTGAAATGATCGGGCTGATTCGGCGACAGTTTCTTTACAATTGTTACATTAGTCGACGATGCACGGTCGTTCGTCGACGCTTGTAGTCGTTCAGCGACGCAATCGCCGATTTGGTCGAGCGGGCCGCGACCGGACTGGGCCATCCGCCTATCCAGATCATGTCGCGGATGACCCATGCTCCCCAGGCCGGGCATCCGCGGCAAACCAGGACCGGCCCTGCCGGGCCCCTTAACCAGCAGGGCCGGTCACAGTTCAGTTTGCATCTCGAAAGGACCCCACCTCATGTTCGCCCCCGCAACCGCATCGCTTTTCTCTCGCAGCCTGGCAGCCGCCACGGCCACCGCCATCCTGTTTTCCGCCTCTGTGCAGGCCAACCCCGTTACCTCGGTCCAGCAGGGCGGACGCCTGGTTCGCAGTGTCGAGGTTCCGTTCGTCGATCTGGACCTGACCACGGCCCAGGGCGTGGCCCAGCTCGAAACCCGCCTCAAGGTCGCATCGCAGAAGGTCTGCGGCCTCACCGAGCGCGCGCCTCTGCAGCAGCAGATGGACCGCCAGACCTGCCTCAAACAGACTCTCGCCAGCGGTCAGCGCGCGATGGTCACCCTGGTCGCGCGTGCCGAAGCCGGCGACCGCTTCAAGCCCGGCGAGCGCATCGCCGTCGGCAGCTGATTTCAACCGTTTACCAACCCTTGGTAAAGTCGAGACTGGACCGGTGGCCCCCAAGCCGCCGGTCCTTTTTTTTCGTTCGCCCGAAACAGTTGAGGCGGACGCATTGCTGCGCCCGCCTCAGTCCTTTGCGACCCGAGGACTATCTCATGATGATCCGGTGCCTGTCTGCGCGGACAGCCAGCCGGGTCAACGATAGAAGATGTGGTTGTCGACAGCGGCGAGGCGCTGCATCCGCCAGCCGGGCGAGACGTGGCGGGCATGGAAGAACAGCGCGCCTTCGACGGGGCTTTCCCACGCATCCTGCATCGCGATCTGCGCGATGGCGACCGCTTCGGCCCAGCTGCGGCTGGAGGTCGGGATGGCGGGCATCTTGCCGCCGCGAACGAACGAAAACTGGCTGGGCTGATAGACCACGCCGCACAGGCTGCTGGCAAAGCGCCCCGAATCGCGGCGCGCGATCACCACCTTGGCGACGGCGAGCTGGCCGTTGAGCGTCTCGCCCTTCGATTCGAAATAGACCGCGCCGGCAAGGCAGCGGGTTTCCTCGTCGATCTGTGCGGGAAGATCATGCATCGCCACGAGCTGCATAAGGCTGTCTGCCTTGAGCGGCGGAACGGCAGTCTGGCTATCCTGGGGAGCGGTTTCCGTATCGGCGATGGATTCGACAGTGGCATCAGCAGCACTGGAATCGTCGATTTCGCTGGTCTGGACCGGAACCGGCTGGATCATGTCGGCGATCAGCGGCGATGCAAAGGCGGCTGAGGCGTCGGCGAAGGTCAGGGTGGCAATCGAATAAATGGCCATGGCGGCCATGCCGGCTGCCTTGATAATCGTACTCATCAAAATCTTTGACTGTGCGGTGAGTCACCGTGTTCGGGGCGCCATGTCGGCAGATTGGTATCTGCTGGCCGGACTCCGACAGGTTTCCCCCCGTCTGCGTGCCTGCCCCGGATTCTCCCCCGGATTGAATACCGGTGGAACCTGTGAGCCGCCTGCGCGTTTCTGGTGAACGCGCCCCTCTAGCATGCGACGAGTTGAGTCAACGCATCTGGTTGATTATAGCGTCGAACTGTGCGCGGCTGGCGACATCCAGTTCAATAACCCATATATCGGGGTCTCTGGAACGCCGACGCGCTATATATTCCGTTAGCGTCCCCTTGCCCGGCATCGTCTGGACATCCTCAGTCCAGATTTCCTGCCAGTGGACGCTTCCATCCAGATCAGACACGCCCTCTACGACGCCGTTATCTCCGCCGCGCACCGTCCGCGTGATCAGGATTGCGCCCGATACCGGGTCGCCTTTCGCCAGCAGTGTCGCAAAGCCCCCCGCCGCCTGAGTCAGCCGTTTCAGCGCCTCGATGCGGATGTGCGCCGCGAGCCGCGGTTCGATCATGCGATCGCGTCCGTGCCGAGCACCGGCGGCGGAAGGCTGTATCCTTCCAGCCCCGACAATCCGATATGCGAGCGCATGAAGGTTCCGGTGCCGCGGGCGATCTCCTCGCCATGGCTGTCGACCAGCCGCGCCTCTCCGACGAACACCCGCCGCTTTCCGCTGACCCAATGGCCCTCGGCATAGACCGGCCCGGCGCGCACCGGCGCGGTAAAATGCAGGTTGAAGGCCGTGGTCAGCAGGAAGCGATCGGTGACCAGCGCGTTGCAGGCGTAGAAGGCCGCATCATCGAGCATCTTGAAATACAAGGTGCCGTGCGCTGCGCCCGCAGCATGAAAATGCTCTTGCGTGACATCGAAATCGATCCGGGCGCGCCCGGGATCGGTAATGCTGAGCCGCGAAGGAAACAGCCGGTTGATCGCGGCAGCCGCATACAGACGTTCCAGCGCGCGATAATGCGCCTCGGCTCCGGTGCCCGGGGCCTGGCCGGAGGCGGCTTCAGGCAGCGTCACGGTCCAGCTCGGCGGTCACCAGCGCGAAGATGGCGTCGGGATCGTCCGCGCCCTTGATCTTGGCCAGCGTCTTTTCGTCGCGCGTCAACCGCGAGATGTGCGCCAGCGCCTGCAGATGCATCGCCCCGGTCGCCACCGGCGAGATCAGCGCGATCACCAGATCGACCGGCAGATTGTCGATCGATCCAAAGTCGATCGCCTTGCCCAGCCGCAGCAGCACCGCAACCGAATGGTCCAGGCCATCTATCTTGCCGTGCGGGATCGCAACGCGCCTGCCGAAGCCGGTCGAGCCCAGCTGCTCGCGCTCAAGCAGGCAGCTCAGCACCTTGTCGGTATCCAGACCATAGCAATGGCCGAACTGTTCTGCTGCCAGTTCCAGCGCCTGCTGCTTGTCGGCGACGCGCGCCGAAATGAGCACCGCCTGCTTGTCGAGTTCGAACCACGCCATGATAATCAATATTCTCGATTCTGTGCGTCCGCCTCCGATCGTTGCCGGAAGCGGCGCGCATGAATGTCCATAAGGTCCAGCATTGGTCCCGCCGGGGAGGTTGTGACCTCATTCCGCCAACGCATATCTGGGGCGCCCATGCACCAGATTGCCGCAAAAACCAAGCGGCGCGATGCACGGGCGCACAGTCAGAGCGTTATTTTTGCGGTTCGACCCAGCCGATCGAGCCGTCGGTGCGGCGATAGACCATATTATGGCGCCCGGTGCCGGTGTTCTTGAAGAACAGCGCGTTGGTGTTGCGCAGGTCGAGCATCATCACCGCATCGGATACCGTCGCCTCGGGCACATCGACCCGGGTTTCGGCGATCACCACCGGCGCATCGCCAGGCTCATCCTCTTCGCTGGGGCTGTCGAAGACGGTGTAGGCAGCCTCTTCCTCGGCCAGTGCATGCTGAACCTGTTCCTGGCGGCCCTTGAGGCGGCCCATATAACGCCGAAGCTGCTTGTCGATCTTTTCCGCCGCCACATCGAAGGCGACATGCGCATCGGGCGCTACGCCGTGCCCCTTGAGGATCAGACCCTGCATGACATGGGTGACGATATCGCACTGGAACTGGTCGTGGGGGCCTCGTCCGAAAGTGACCTGACTGGATATGGCCTTGGAAAAATACTTTTCGACAATCGCATTGAGCCGGTCCGAGACATGCACCTTGAGTGCTTCGCCTGTATCGACCTGATGACCTGAAATACGAATGTCCATGATGTTCTCCATTTTTGGGGCCAGCCGGCGGCTTGAACCGCGGCGGGCCGGACAGATTGTCCCCTGCGCAAGAGCAGAAGGTGATTAGGGAACCAGGTTCGAACCTCCTTTCGCGAAGGGCTGTGCTTTCAACGCTTGGACAGCCACAAGGGCTGCTTGATCTTGGCGAGAAATTGCTGGTGCGCCACCAGTTCTTCTGCGGTGGCGGCAAATTGTCGGGGCAGGCGGTGCGGGCGTCCGATCGCGGGAATCAGCCGCGGCCGCGCAGGAAGCGCCGACCCGTCACCATCCAGCTCGTCGACCAGGCCCAGCCCGATCTGCCGCCCGCCGGTGAGCTCGATATAGACCTGCGCCAGAAGCTCGGCATCGAGCAGAGCGCCGTGCAGCACGCGGTGGCTGCGGTCGACGCCGAAGCGCTTGCACAGCGCATCGAGGCTCGCAGGCGATCCGGGAAATTTGGAGCGCGCCATCGCCACGGTGTCGACGACGCGCACCATCGGGATGGGAGCGAGGTCGATCCGCGCCAGCTCGGCGTTGACGAAACGCATGTCGAACCCGGCATTGTGCGCCACCAGTTGCGCATCGCCGAGAAATTCGAGCAGTTCATGAGCGCGCTCGTGAAACAGCGGCTTGTCCGCGAGAAACGCGTCCGAATGACCGTGGACCTTCTCGGCCTCGGGCGGCATCGGCATCTGGGGGTTGAAGAAGGCGTGGAAGGTGCGGCCGGTGGCCATCCGTCCGACCATCTCGATGCATCCGATTTCGACCATCCTGTGCCCTTCGTCGGGGGAAAGGCCGGTGGTCTCGGTATCGAAAATGATCTCTCTCATTCCCGTCATTATCGGCCTGATTTGATCAGCGCGCAAGAGACGACCGCAAATTCCCCAGCAGCTTTCGCACCGCCTGCCGCGTCGCCAGTCTGGTGCCCCCGGTGGGGATCACCCAGTCGGCATGGGCGCGCTTGTGATGGTCGGCCATCTGCAGGTGGCGAATGTGGCGCAGCCGCGCTGCGGTCATGCCTGGCCGAGCCATCACGCGCTTGCGCTGCTGCCACAGGGCCGCGGACACGACGATGATGCCGTCGACATTCTGCGTGCCGCCCTTTTCGAACAGAAGCGGGATATCGAACGCGATGATCCGCCGCGCGCGGTGGACGCGGACGAACGCTGCGCGCGAACGGCCGACGGCGGGGTGGACGATCTGCTCGAGAGTCTTGAGCGCCACCGGATTGCCGAACACCGCCGCGCCCAGCTTCGCCCGATCGACGCCCTGCGGCCCGGTGGTGCCGGGAAACGCCGCCTCGATCCTGGGAAGCAAGGCGCCGCCCGGACCCTGCAGCCGGTGGACCTCGGCATCGGCATCGAACACCGGCACGCCCTCGGCGCGCAGCATCCTGGCCACTGCGGACTTGCCCATGCCGATCGATCCGGTCAGCCCCAGCACCATCGGGCGGTGCCGGTGATGGGGAGGCGACCGCTTGACGTGCGCGGTCATGCGGTCAGAAGCGCGCGCAGCTCGTCATCGCGGTTCCGCGGCGGCGCGGTGCCGAAGAATATCTCGAAGGCGAGCGCGGCCTGGCCGATCAGCATCTCGAGCCCGTCGACGGTATCGAGCCCGCGCGCCCGCGCCTGTTTGAGAAGCTCGGTCTCGAGCGGAGCATAGACGATGTCATAGACCAGCGCACCTTCGGGCAGCGGCGACAGATCGACGACGAGCGGATCGAACCCCTTCATACCCAGCGGGCTGGTGTTGACCAGCAGGCCGACATCGCCCAGCGGATCTTCCATCCCCCGCACATGGCCCTTGAGCCCGAAGCTGGCGAGCAACCCCATGGCCTTCATTGCATTGCGCGCGTGGATGGTGACCGTGCCGACACCCATCCGCGCGAGGGCAAACAACACCGCCCGCGCCGCGCCTCCGGCGCCGATCACCGCGACATCCGCCCCTGTAAAATCGCTATGCCCCAGCGGCGCATAGAATCCGCCGGCATCGGTGTTGGTGCCGAACAGGGCGCCGGTTTCATCGCGTGCGATGGTGTTCATCGCGCCGATCGAACCGCGCACATCGCCGGGATCGGCGACATGCTCCATCACCGAAAGCTTGTGCGGGATGGTGACATTGCACCCGCGCCAGAGCGGGTCTTCGCGGCGCGAGGCGATATACTCGGCCAGACCCTCGGGCGTGACATGGATGCCGCGATAATCCGCCTCCATGCCCAGCCGGTCGAGCCAGAAGCCGTGGATGAGGGGCGATTTGCTGTGCGCGATCGGATCGCCGATCACTTCTGCATATGGTCTGGCGACTTGGGGGTTTTCCACAGACTTGTCAGCCACTCAGCTCGGCATCAGTTCGCGCTCGCGCAGAAAGCCGAGCAGCGGCAGCAGGGGCATTCCCAGCACGGTGAAATGATTGCCTTCGATCTGGCTGAAAAGCTGGGCGCCTGCACCCTCGATCTCGTAACAACCCACCGTGTATCCAATCGATTCCCAGTGTTTATCCACATAGTCACGCACAAAGGCGCTGCCCAGCGGACGCACGTGCATCACAGCTTTTTCCACATGCCGCCAGATCGGGCGACCGCCCTCGACGATCACCGCGGCGCTCCACAATTTGTGCGGCTTGCCCGACAATGTTTCGAGCTGACGGATCGCGTCTTCGGGCGTTTGCGGCTTGGACAGCATCTCGCCGCTCTCGGTTTCCAGGATCTGGTCGGACCCCAGCACCATCGCCTCGGGGCGCTTGGTGCCGACGCGCATAGCCTTGGCTTCGGCCAGAGCATCGGCGATATCGCGCGGGCTCGTGCCTTCGGCGTGGAGCGACGCGCGGATCGCCGATTCATCGATATGCGCCGCCACCACCGTGAACGGGACGTCGGCCTTGTCCAGCATGGTCCGGCGCGATGCGCTTTGCGATGCGAGTATCAGCATGTCATTTCGTCCTTACTCATCTCTGGCCAGCCGTGCCTGCCCGCGGCTTTCGCGCTCGTTGAACAGGTTGATGATCGCTGCGGCCGATTCCTCGATCGACCTGCGGGTCACATCGATGACCGGCCAACCATTATCCGCAAACATCCGCCGGGCAAAGGCCAGCTCCGCCTTGACCTTCTCGTCGTCGACATAGTCGGTTTCGGGTGCCTGGTTCAAGGACAACAGCCGGTTGCGCCGCACCGCGATCAGCCGTTCGGGGTTGGTGGTCAGCCCCACCACCAGAGGATGCTTGAGCGAGAACAGGCTCGCAGGCGGGGGGGATTCGACCACGACCGGGATGTTCGCGGTCTTGTAGCCGCGATTGGCGAGATAGATCGAGGTCGGCGTCTTGGACGACCGCGACACGCCGGCGAGCACGATATCGGCGGCTTCCCAGTTTTCCCAGTTCTGCCCGTCATCGTGCGCGATGGTGAACTGGATCGCCTCGACCCGCGCGAAATAGGCGGCATCAAGCACGTGCTGCCGCCCCGGCCGCGCCTTGGCGGCCTGCCCCAGCAGATTGGACAAGGCGTCGCTCACCGCATCGAGCGCAGGCACCATCGGCAGACCCAGAAAGCGGCAGCGCCGTTCGAGCTTGGCGCGGATATCGGGATTGACCAGAGTGAACAGCACCAGCCCGGGATTGGCGGCCACCTCGTCGAGGATCCGGTCGAGATGGGTTTCGGAACGGACCATCGGCCAAAAATGTTTTATGATCTCGACCGCATCGAACTGCGCCAGGGCGGCCTTGGCGATGTTTTCCAGCGTCTCGCCGGTGGAATCCGACAGCAGATGGAGGTGAAAGCGGCTCATGGCGATGGTCTGTGGGTTGTAGGGGGATAAATCAAGGCATGATGTTGTGGGCAAAACCGGTGATGGAAACGCTCCCCCCTACCGGCCAAATCGTCCGTCCCTTTGTCCACAGCTGGCAAGCTTATCGACAGGCTGTTGATAGCCGGGATAAAATTTCCGACTCGTGAACCTCTGGCAATTTGGCGACTGTCAATCTGTCGATACATGAGGCAAGAAAGCGTCATGCCGGTTATCAAGCGGCCTTCTTCAACAGATTCCTAATTAAAGGATATAAGATAAAGTATGGGCGGGGACACAGTTCAGACCGCAGTGCGCAACGCGCCGCTGCTCGAGTGCTTGGCAGGCAAGGTGCACGAGACGCCGCCGATGTGGATGATGCGCCAGGCTGGGCGCTATCTGCCAGAGTATCGGGCTCTCAGGGCAGAAAAGGGCGGTTTTCTCGAGCTTGTCTATGACAGCCCATCCGCAGCCGAGATCACGCTGCAGCCCTTGCGCCGGTTCGATCTCGATGCCGCGATCCTGTTTTCCGATATCCTGATCGTTCCCTATGCGATGGGGCAGAAGCTGCAGTTCCTGGTCGGCGAAGGACCGCATCTGTCGCCGACACTGGTCGATCATGCGCTCGAGAGCCTTGTGCCGGCCTATGAGCGGCTCGATGCGATCTACGAGACCGTGCGCCTGGTCAAAGCCGATCTCGCGCCTGACAAGGCCTTTCTGGGCTTTGCAGGGTCAGCCTGGACGGTCGCGACCTATATGGTCAACGGCGAGGGCAGCAAGGACCAGCACGCCACCCGGTCTTATGCCTATCGCGATCCGCAGGCTTTCCAGGCGCTGATCGACGCGATCGTCGATCTGACGATCACCTATCTCATCGGTCAGATCGATGCCGGGGTCGATGCGGTACAGATCTTCGACAGCTGGTCGGGATCCCTGGCGCCGGCGCAGTTCGAACGCTGGGTCATCGCCCCCAATGCGCGGATTGCCGCCGCGATCCATCAAGCGCGGCCCGGGGTCCCGGTGATCGGCTTCCCCAAGGGCGCGGGCGAAAAGCTTGCCGCCTATGCGCGCGAGACCGGGGTCGATGCCATCGGGCTCGACGAGACGATCGACCCGGTCTGGGCTGCGGCCAACATCCCTGCGCATCTGCCGGTGCAGGGCAATCTCGATCCGCTGGCGCTGCTCGCGGGCGGCGAACAGATGGAAAGCGCGGTCCGGCACATCATCCGCACCTTCGAGGGGCGGCCGCACATTTTCAACCTGGGCCACGGCATATTGCAGCAGACGCCCATTGAACATGTCCACGCACTGCTTACACTGGTGAAGCAGGGCGCATAATCGCGCTGCCTAACGAGCGGGCGGGTCTTCCTGCCCGCACACACGGCATGGCACCATGAACGAGCTCCTCCTGACAACGGATTACGTCCTTTCAATGCTCTATCTCTGGCTCAAAGCGGCGCACCTGATCTTTGTCATCTTCTGGATGGCGGGACTGTTCATGATGCCGCGCTTCTTCGTCTATCACCAGGAAGCCGCCGCCGGATCGCCCGAGGCAGCGCTCTGGGTCGAGCGCGAGGCCAAGCTCAAGAAGATCATCCTCAATCCCTCGCTGATCGTGGTGTGGCTGCTCGGACTGGTGCTCGCGGTGCAGATCGGCGCGTTCTCGCAAGGCTGGTTCCACGCCAAGCTCTTGTTCGCGCTGTTGCTCAGCGGCTATCATGGCTGGATGGTCGGCTATGCCCGCAAACTCGCCAGGGGTGAGCGCAAGATGACCGGCAAGCAATTGCGGCTGATCAACGAGGTACCGGGGATTGCGGCTGCGGTGATCGTGATTCTGGTGATCGTAAAGCCTTTTTAGTTTTTCCCATAATGAACTTCATGTTCCCCCGCGAAGGCGGGGGCCCATCTCCTGCCGGTGCATCTGGGTGTGAGCTTTGGAGATGGACCCCTGCCTTCGCAGGGGATCGGGAAAAGTTCGGTAGGCGAGGGTCTGCTTTCACCCTAGCGCAGCCCTGATTGACTTTCCCGCAAGCCCCGCCTAGATCGGTCACCGTCCCGTCCGGGACCATCGACGACCCTGATCCACCAGCGACCGGATTACCGGCTGGGCGTCCCACAGAATTTCCCATGACTGCCGTTTGATCTTTTTGCGGCACCCATCTTCACGGACGATTGCACCTCATGCATCTTAAAGAACTCAAGCAGAAAACCCCCGCTGAACTCGTCACCATGGCCGAAGAGCTGGGCGTCGAGAGCGCATCGACGCTCCGCCGCCAGGACCTGATGTTCGCGATCCTCAAGGAACTGGCCGATGATGGCGAGCTCATCATGGGTCTCGGCACCATCGAGGTGCTGTCCGACGGATTCGGTTTCCTGCGCAGCCCTGAGGCGAACTATCTCGCCGGGCCCGACGACATCTACGTCTCCCCCAACCAGGTGCGCCGCTTCGGCCTGCGCACCGGCGATACGGTCGAAGGCGAGATCCGCGCGCCGCGTGATGGCGAGCGCTACTTCGCGCTGACCAAGCTCACCGCGGTCAACTTCGACGATCCCGATGTGGTGCGTCACCGCGTCAACTTCGACAACCTCACCCCGCTCTATCCTGACGAAAAGCTGCGGCTCGATACGCTCGACCCCACCGTCAAGGACAAGTCGGCGCGCGTTATCGACATCGTCTCGCCACAGGGCAAGGGCCAGCGCGCGCTGATCGTCGCGCCGCCGCGCGTGGGTAAGACGGTTCTGCTGCAGAACATTGCCAAGGCGATCACCGACAACCATCCCGAAGTCTTCCTGATCGTGCTGCTGATCGACGAGCGCCCCGAGGAAGTCACCGACATGCAGCGCAGCGTCAAGGGCGAGGTGATATCCTCGACCTTCGACGAGCCTGCGCAGCGCCACGTCCAGGTCGCCGAAATGGTGATCGAAAAGGCCAAGCGCCTGGTCGAGCACAAGAAGGATGTCGTCATCCTGCTCGATTCGATCACGCGTCTGGGCCGTGCCTACAACACCGTGGTGCCCTCGTCGGGCAAGGTGCTGACCGGCGGCGTCGATGCCAACGCATTGCAGCGTCCCAAGCGCTTCTTCGGCGCGGCCCGCAACATCGAGGAAGGCGGTTCGCTTTCGATCATCGCCACCGCTTTGATCGACACCGGCAGCCGCATGGACGAGGTCATCTTCGAAGAGTTCAAGGGCACCGGCAACTCGGAAATCGTGCTGGATCGCAAGGTCGCCGACAAGCGTATCTTCCCCGCACTGGATGTCGGAAAGTCCGGCACCCGCAAGGAAGAGCTGCTGGTCGAGAAGGACATCCTGTCGAAGATGTGGGTGCTGCGCCGCATCCTCATGCAGATGGGCACCATCGATGCGATGGAGTTCCTGCTCGACAAGATGAAGGATTCGAAGACCAACGAAGACTTCTTCGATTCGATGAACCAGTAAGCGCCTGAAGGACTACGCTGATGAGCGAATTCTGGTCACACATCGTCAATGACTTTTCCGGCCTGTTTGCCGGCGACGCTGCGGCGTGGTTTGCATTCGGCCAGGTGTTGATGATCGACATCCTGCTGGCGGGCGACAACGCGATTGTCGTTGGCGCGCTCGCCGCGGGTCTGCCCGCCGACCAGCGTCGCAAGGTCATCCTGATCGGCATTATCGCCGCTCTGGTGCTGCGCATCGCCTTTGCATTGGTGGTGACACAGCTGATGCAGATTGTCGGGCTGATTTTCGCTGGCGGTCTGCTGTTGCTCTGGGTCTCGTGGAAAATGTATCGCGAGCTGCAACCTGCGGGCGGCTCGCCTGGGTCTCCGGAAATCGAGGGCGATGAACACAGCGGGGTGAAGCCGGCCAAGAGCTTTGCCTCGGCCGCCTGGGCGGTTGCGGTGGCCGATGTGTCGATGAGCCTCGACAATGTCCTGGCCGTCGCGGGCGCAGCGCGCGAACACCCCGGCATCCTGATCGTCGGTCTGATTCTCGCGGTTGCGCTGATGGGAGTCGCTGCGAACTTCATCGCCAAGTATATCGAGCGCTATCGCTGGATCGCCTATTTTGGTCTTGTCGTGATCCTCTATGTCGCGGGCAAGATGATCTATGACGGCTTTATCGATCCGGTGGTCGGCGTCGGCACCCTGTTCTAGGACTTCCACGACCAGGTCTCGCCTGCCCCCGGATTTTGCTAGATGGAGGCGAAGGTGCGGGAGGGATTACGGCCATGACTGAGGCTGGTACCGATCTTCGCCGACAACTGGGCGCTTTGCTGTCGCGCGGGCAGACGTCCGATGCAGTGGCCTTGCTGCACAGCCTGTCGGATGCAGGCGATGGCGCTGCGCAATACGAGCTGGGTCTGTGGCGACTCTATGGTCAATATGTCGTTCGCGATCCCGAACTCGCGGCCAGCCTGTTCCGAGCGGCCGCCATCCGGCAACATGGCGAGGCGATCGCCGCCGATATCGCGCTGCGCGCCAATGGCATGGCAGGGCCCGATGATCCGGTCGCCGCGCGAGAGGCGGTGCGCGTCCTGGCGGCGTCTGACCCGCATTACAAGCGCCAGCTCGCTGCGCTCGAGGCGCTGGACCAGGTGCCAATGCCGGTGGCGGAGCAGGTGAGCCAGGACCCCGATATCCGTCTGTTTGCCGATGCTCTGCCTGCGGTGGTGTGCGATTACGTCATGGATGCGGCCCGCCCCAGACTGGCACCCAGCTTCGTCGTCGACCCAGCCACGCGTCAACGGATGCCGCACCCGGTGCGCACCTCGCACGGCACCAATTTCGGCCCGGTCGATGAAGACTGCGTGATCAACGCGATCAACCGCCGCATTGCCGCCATCACCGGGACCGACTGGCGCGCGGGCGAGATGCTGCATGTGCTGCGCTACACACCCGGCCAGCAATACCGGCTGCACCATGACGGTCTGCCGCAGGTGACAAACCAGCGCCAATGGACCGCGATTGTCTATCTCAACCACGGCTTTTCGGGAGGCGCCACCGATTTTCCGCTGCTGGGGGTCCAGGTCCCGCCCCGGCGCGGAGCGATGCTGCTGTTTGCCAATACCGTGGCGGATGGCGCCATCGACCCGCGGACCCGCCATGCCGGCACCGCGGTCGAGCAGGGCGAGAAATGGGTGGCTACCCGCTGGATTCGCACTCTGCGATGGACGCCCTGGGACGACAGCCCGGCGCGTTGAGCCTGCGGACGGAAACAATTCTGCGCCAGCCGGGTTTGAATCCTGTAAGATTGTGCACACACGACAAGCGGAGGATCGGGCGATGATGAGGGTGATGCTGACAGGAATTGCGGTGGCTGCGCTGGCCACCGGCATGGCGACGGCAAAAGAGCGGGCGCAGATCGCCGCATCGGCCGAAATCTCAGACAAGGTGACCCTGTTTGAACTGCCCAAGGGGTCGCGCCCGCATGACGTCGCGCCCGCGCCCGATGGCAAGATCTGGTACACCGCGCAGCGCCAGGGTGCGCTGGGCATTCTCGATCCTGCATCCGGCAAGGTGGTGCAGGTGCCGCTAGGGCCGGAGTCCGCACCGCACGGGGTGATCCAGGGGCCCGACGGCATGGCATGGATCACCGATGGCGGACAGAACGCCATCGTCCGCTACAACCCGGCAAACGGCAAGATCGACGTCTGGAAGCTGCCTGCCGACACCGGCTACACCAATCTCAACACCGGCGCGTTCGATGGCCAGGGTGTCCACTGGTTTACCGGGCAGAACGGCATTTACGGCAGGGTCGACGCCGCCACCGGCAAGGTCGATGTGTGGAAGGACCCCAAGGGCCGCGGTCCCTATGGCATCGCCACTGCACCCGACGGGACGGTGTGGTATGTCTCGCTCGCCGGAAGCCATTTGGCGAGGATCGACAGCGCCACTGGTCAGATCAGTGTGATCGAGCCGCCGACACCGGGGGCCGGGCTGCGCCGGGTCTGGGCTGACAGCAGGGGTGACCTGTGGATCACCGGTTGGAACAGCGGCGAGCTCTATCGGTATCGCCCGTCGAACAAGAGCTGGAAGACTTGGAAGCTGCCCGGCGAGGCGCCCAAGGCCTATGCGGTCTATGTCGACGAGCGCGATATGGTGTGGGTCAGCGATTTCGGCGACAACTCCACGCGGGTTTTCGACCCGAAAACTGAGAAGTTCACCGCGCGCTATCCCGGCAGCGGCGAAGGGGCGAACGTCCGTCAGATTCTGGGCCGCAAGGGCGAGGTGATGCTGCCCGAATCGGGGACCGAGCGGATGATGGTGATCCGCACCGAGGGCAAATGATCCGCTGGCTGGGCGCACTGGCGCTGGTGATTCCCACCGCCGTCATGGGGCAGTCGAACCAAAATGGTGAACGCGCATTCCAGCGCTGCTATAGCTGCCATTCGGTGACGAAGGGCGAGAGGGGCCTTGGTGGCCCCAATCTGAGCGGGCTGAAAGAGCGGGGCGTCGCGTCCGATCCGGATTTCGACTATTCCAAGGCGTTCAAGGATTTCGCCAAGCGCAATCCCCGCTGGACACCGAAGCTTCTTGACCGTTTCCTCGTTGATCCGGAGGCGGTGGTGCCGGGCAACGATATGGGCTTCTTCGGGCTGAAGAAATCCGACGAGCGCGCGGCGATTATCGCTTACGTGATGGGGAAGAGGTAACCTAACTGGTTACCGGGAATGACGGCAGACGTAGCATCAACCCGCCTTGGCCAGCATCTCGCCCATCTTTTCCCAGACCTTGTTCATCGCCTTCATCGGGCGAACCATCACCTTGAAGTCTTCGATATGGCCGGCCTCATTCCAGCGGATGATGTCGACGCCATTCACCTGAATGCCATCGAGTTCGAGCGCGAACTCGAGCATCGCGGTGTCACCGTCGATGATCTCGCGGACGTAATGGAAGCTGTCATTGCCCAGCACATGCGCTGCGGCATGAAGATAGGCGAAGACCTTGTCGGCCCCCTGTTGCGGGGTGTGGACAACTGGCGAGTGGAACACCGCATCGTCCGACAGCATTGCGCGGAGCTTTTCCGGATCGGAGCCGCCGTGCATGTAATCATGCCAGGCGGCCACCCCCGCCCTGGCCGCGCTCATGCCAGATGCTCGGCGAAAAACGCCTCTGTCCGACTGTCGGCCAGTTTCGCGCCGGCGTCATCACGGCGATTGCCCGTCTCGGTCGCAAAGCCGTGATCCAGCCCCGCATAATCGTGCAGCGTAACGCGCGGATGCTGGTCCAGCACGGCGTGAACCGCAGCCTGCGCCTCGGGCCCCACAAAGTGATCGGCGGTCGGGATATGCAGCATCAGCGGGTTGGCGATGGCAGTCGATTCGTCGAGCATCTGGTCGATCATCACGCCATAATAGCCGACGGTGGCATCGATGTCGGTGCGTGCTGCTGTCATATAGGCGAGGCGTCCGCCGAGGCAGTAGCCCACTGCGCCGACCTTGGCGACGCCGTCCAGCCCGCCGATCCCGGCCCGAATTGCGCGGATCGTCGCTTCGATATCCTTGATCCCGTCGTCCGCGTCATATTGTCCGAAATAGCCGAACGCTTCCTGAAGCTCGACTTCGACATCGGGATCGAGTTCGATCCCCGGCTTGATCCGCCAGAACAGATCGGGCGCGACCGCTAGATAGCCTTGGGCAGCCCAGCCGTCGCACTTGCTGCGGATGCCCTTGTTGACGCCGAAAATCTCCTGGATCACGATGATCGCCGCCTTGGGCGTGCCTTCGGGCGTCGCCACATAGGCGTCGAACTGCGCCTTATGGTCGAAAGTCTGGATGCTGTGCATCGAACCCATTTTGCTCTCCATCATCAATTCGTTTGCTTTGGCGGCCATTTATACCCACTTTGATGAAGCTGATAAGCGTGAAACTGGGGCTTGGGGGCCTTTGCGCTGCTAGAAGGTTGATTGCCATGAAAGTGAATATCGAAGTCGATTGCTCCCCCGAAGAAATGCGTCGTTTCATGGGGCTGCCTGACGTCTCGGATGTCAACCGGACCTATGTCGATGGTGTCGTGAACGCGATGAAGGGCACCAACAACGTCGACCAGCTGCAGACCATGGCCAAGAACATCGCGCCGATGGGCGAGATGGGATTGCGGTTCTTCCAGCAGATCATGGAAGCTGCGGCCTCGGGCGCCAGTGGCAAGCCCAAGAGCGGCAGCTGACCGCTCAGTTCAACGATGCATGCAGGCGACACGATCTTTGCGCTGTCCAGCGGCGCACCGCCTGCGGCATTGGCCGTCATCCGGATCAGCGGGCCGCAGGCCGGTGACGCGCTGAAAGCGCTGTGCGGTCGTTTGCCAGAGCCGCGCCGCGCAAGCTTGCGCGGACTGCACGATCCGGCTGATGCCGAGCCACTCGATCACGCACTGGTGCTGTGGTTCCCGGGACCCGCGACCGCGACAGGCGAGGACCTTGCCGAACTGCACCTGCATGGCGGCCGTGCGGTGGTGCGAGCGGTCGAGACGGTGCTGGCGCGCATGTCCGGATTGCGGCTGGCGCAGCCGGGCGAGTTCACCCGGCGGGCTTTTCTCAATGGACGCCTCGATCTGGCCGAGGCCGAGGGATTGTCCGATCTGCTGTTTGCCGAAACCGAGGCGCAGCGCGTCGCCGCGATCCGCATGGCCAGCGGGCATCTGTCGCGACAGGTCGAAGGCTGGCGTCAAGAGGTTCTGAAGCTGTCTGCGCTGGTCGAGGCCGAGCTCGATTTTTCGGACGAGGACGATGTCGGCGAGGGTGGCGGCCATGCGGCGGGGCAGGGCCTGTGCGCGCTGGTTTCACAGATCGGCGCAGCGTTGGCGCGGCCGCGTGCCGAGCGGCTTCGCGACGGAGTGCGAGTCGTGCTGGCGGGCCCACCCAATAGCGGCAAGTCCACCCTGCTCAACGCGCTCATCCAGCGTGAAGTGGCGATCGTCTCTGACATCGCCGGGACCACCCGCGATCTGATCGAGGCTCCGGTGCAGCTGGGAGGGATACCGTTCGTGCTCACCGACACCGCAGGGTTGCGCGACCAAGGCGCCGAAGTCATCGAGGCGATCGGCATCGACCGCGCGCGCAACGCGATGGCAGCCGCAGACATCGTGCTGTGGCTGGGACCTGAAGGACAGGGCGGACCCGCCGCCTGGGAGATCGAGGCCCAGGCGGATCGGCCGGGTGTTTCACGTGAAACAAAGGCAGCGCCCCGGCACCGCCTTTCTGCCGTGACAGGCGAGGGGCTTGAGGAATTGATCGCCGATCTGGTCGATGCTGCGCGCACTCTGCTGCCCGCGGCGGGCGAGGTCGCTCTGAACGATCGCCAGCACCGGTTGCTGACCGAATGCGTCCGGATGCTCGAGCGCGCCGCGGAGGAATGCGACTTGCTGCTCCGAGCCGAATCGCTGCGGCTGGCGAGGCTGGCGCTCGATCAGCTGCTCGGCCGTACGCATGTCGAGGACATGCTGGATGCATTGTTCGGGAATTTCTGCATCGGCAAGTAACCTTCTCCACTCCCGCTTGCGGGAGGGGAGACAATCCGGCCCTCGACCGAATCCCGCAATTGCGCTATGCGCTGCGGCATGGTGCAATTCGATGTTCTGGTTGTCGGCGGCGGGCACGCCGGGTGCGAGGCTGCGGCGGTGGCCGCGCGTATGGGTGCGCGCGTGGCACTGGTCAGCTTCACGGCTGACGCGATCGGTGCGATGTCGTGCAACCCGGCGATCGGCGGTCTGGGCAAGGGGCATCTGGTGCGCGAGGTCGATGCGTTCGACGGGCTGATCGCACGCGCGGCCGATCAGGCAGCGATCCATTACCGGATGCTCAATAGCTCGAAGGGCAGCGCGGTTCAGGGGCCGCGGGTGCAGGCGGATCGCAAGCTTTACAAGGCCGCGATCCAGCGGATGCTGGCGGAGCAGCCCAATCTGGAAATCGTCGAGGGCGAAGTTGCCACATTGAGCTTGGCAGGCGGCCGAGCGACCGGAGTCGACATGGCCGATGGCAGCCACATCGCCGCACGCGCCGTGGTTCTCGCCACAGGGACATTTCTGGGCGGGCGGCTGTATCGCGGCGAAGAACGTCTCGAAGGTGGCCGCATCGGCGAGCCGGGTTCGAGCCTGCTGGCACACCAGTTGCGCGCCGCCGATCTTCCGATGGCGCGGCTCAAGACCGGAACCCCGCCAAGGATCGACGGGCGCACGATCGACTGGGCGTCGCTCGACGAGCAGCCCAGCGACAGCCAGGGCTGGACGATGTCGCCCCTCAGTTCAGGCCGCGGCGTTCCGCAGATCTTCTGCGCGATCACCCGCACCAGCCAGCGAACGCACGACATCATCCGCGCGAACCTTGATCGCTCGCCCTTGTTCAGCGGCGCGATCGGCGCGCAGGGGCCGCGATACTGTCCGTCGATCGAGGACAAGATTCATCGTTTTGGTGACCGCGACGGCCATCAGGTGTTTCTCGAGCCCGAGGGCCTCGATACGCACCTGGTCTATCCCAACGGAATATCGACATCACTTCCCACCGACGTGCAACTTGCTTTCGTCCGCTCGATGGCCGGCCTGGAACGCGCCGAGATCGTGGTGCCCGGTTATGCCGTCGAATATGACCACATCGATCCGCGCGCGCTCGATCACCGGCTTCAGGTCAGGGCAATTACCGGTCTGTATTGCGCGGGGCAGATCAACGGAACCACCGGTTATGAAGAAGCCGCAGCCCAGGGGCTGGTCGCAGGCATGGCGGCGGCGGGGCAGGTGCTCGGTCGCGACATCGCGCTCCCCGATCGCGCCAGCAGCTATCTGGCGGTGATGATCGATGATCTGGTGCTGCAGGGAGTGACCGAACCTTACCGGATGCTGACCGCGCGGGCTGAGTACCGGCTGAGGCTGCGCGCCAACAATGCCTCCGACCGGCTGACCGGGCTTGCGATCGCCAATGGCTGTGTGGGCGAAGACCGGCGTGCGTGGTTCGAGGGTCGCCAGCGCGCCAAGACTGCGATGCTGGATGCGCTCGATCTCAAGGCAAGCTGTGCCGAGATCGCCGCGCTGGGGTTGCCGGTCAAGGCAGATGGCACGCGCCAGAGCCTGTACGACTGGTTGCGCTTCCCGGCCATTTCACTCACCGCGCTGGCACCGCTGGTGGAGGGTGATCATGATTTGGCCGATGATCTCGCCGCCGAGATCGAGGAGGATGCAGTCTATGCACCCTATCTCGCGCGGCAGGAGGCAGAGCTGCGCGATCTGCGGGCCAACGAGCGGATCGTGCTGGGCGCGGACGTGGATTATCGTGCAATCACCGGGCTGTCGAACGAGATGGTCGAGCGGCTGTCGCTGGCGCAGCCCGAAACCCTCGCCGAAGCGGGCAGGGTACGCGGTGTAACGCCCGCAGCGCTGGCAGCGATCCTCGTCCACGCGCGCCGCCGGGCGGCATGATCAGCATGATGTCGATCACCTGCGAAGAGGACGCCAAATCCTGGTTGACTGACACCTTGGGTGTTTCACGTGAAACAATGGAGCGCCTCAAGCGCCTCAACGCATTCGTGATCGCCGAGGCCGCCGGGCAGAACCTGGTCTCGGAATCGACGCTGGGCCATATGTGGCAGCGGCATATTGCCGATAGCGCCCAGTTGCTTCGCTTCGCAGACCCACGGCCCGGGGAGCTCTGGATAGATCTTGGCAGTGGCGCCGGCTTTCCGGGGCTGGTCATTGCGCTGCTGGCGCCATGCCGGATGACGCTGGTCGAATCGCGCAGCTTGCGAATTGCCTTTCTTGAGCGCGCCATCGATCACCTCGCCCTGCGCGATCGGGTCGATGTCGCAGGCATGCCGCTGGACCGCATGCCGACCTTGGCAGCGGATTATATTTCCGCGCGCGCTTTTGCCCCCTTGCCGCGACTGTTGGCCGGGGCGCAGCGGTTTTCCACAGAAAACACGCGCTGGTTGCTTCCGAAGGGGCGAAACGCGCCTGCAGAACTGGAATCCGTCGATCCGGCGTGGCACGATGTGTTTCACGTGGAACAGAGCCTCACCGACGCCGATGCCGCCATTCTGGTCGGCACCGGCAGCGTGGCATCCATCAAGCCGCTGCGCACTGCCCCACGGCAGCAGCGCAGCCACAGGAGCAGACCATGATCCGCATTGCGGTGGCGAATCAGAAGGGCGGGGTCGGCAAGACCACGACCGCGATCAACCTGGCGACGGCGCTTGCCGCGACCGGGCTGAGGGTGCTGCTGATCGATCTCGACCCGCAGGGCAACGCCTCCACCGGTCTGGGCATCGCGCGCAACGACCGCGAATATTCGAGCTATGATCTGCTCACCAATGAAAGCTCGTTGGCGCAATGCGCGGTTCCAACCCAGATTCCAGGGCTGGACATCGTGCCAGCGACCGTCGATCTGTCGGGCGCCGAGATCGAACTGGTCGATCTCGAGCATCGCACCCACCGGATGAAGATGGCGATGGACACCGCTATCGTGGGCCGCTGGCAGGTGTGCCTGATTGATTGCCCTCCTTCGCTGGGGCTGCTGACGCTCAATGCGCTGGTGGCGACCGACCAGGTGCTGGTGCCGCTGCAGTGCGAGTTTTTCGCGCTCGAGGGGCTAAGCCAGCTGCTCCAGACGGTCGAGCGGGTCCAGCAGCGGTTCAACCCGGATCTATCGATCATCGGCGTGGTGCTGACCATGTACGACCGGCGCAACCGGCTGACCGATCAGGTGTCGGACGATGTCCGCGCGGTGCTCGGGAAACTGGTGTTCGACACCGTCATCCCGCGCAACGTTCGCCTGTCCGAAGCGCCAAGCCATGGCATGCCGGCGCTGATCTACGATCACCGCTGCGTCGGATCGGAAGCCTATATCGCGCTCGCGCGCGAGTTCATTTCCCGGATGCCCCGGGTCGAGGAGGAAGCCGCCTGATGGCCGAGGAACATAGCGACCTGCCCGACATCGCCAAGGCGCTGGGGCGCAAGCGTCCCTCTGGCCTGGGTCGCGGCCTCAATGCGCTGCTGGGGGAGGCGGTCCGCGAGGAACCCCTGGTCCGCCGCGAGGATGAGCCACCGGGGCAGGGGACGCCCGCCACGGGCCTTCGCACGTTGCCCCTGTCCGAGATCCGCCCGCATCCGGGACAGCCCCGTCGCTGGTTCGACGAGGAGGCGCTCGACGACCTCGCGCGTTCGATCGCGCAGCGCGGGGTGATCCAGCCGGTGATCGTCCGTCCGCGCAGCGGTGGCGGTTACGAGCTGGTCGCGGGCGAGCGCCGCTGGCGGGCGGCGCAGCGCGCGCGGCTGCACGAGATTCCCGCGATCGTCCGCGAACTCAGTGATCCCGATACCTTTGCGCTGGCGCTGATCGAGAACATCCAGCGCGAGGACCTTAACCCCGTCGAAGAGGCCGAAGCCTATCAGCGGCTGGTCGGTGACCAGGGTTACACCCCGGTCGAGGTCGCGCGGATGGTCGACAAGTCGCGCAGCCATATCGCCAACCTGATGCGTCTGCTGGCGCTGCCGCAGCCGGTGCTCAAGATGATCGCCGACAAGAGCCTGAGCATGGGCCACGCCCGCGCGCTGATCAACGTTCCCGATGCCGAGAGCATCGCCGCCGAGGTGGTCGACCGGGGGCTTTCGGTGCGCGAGGTCGAGAAACTGGTGCGCCGCGCGCGCAGCGACGCCGCCGGAACGACGCCGAGCGCGCGTCGCAAGGGGCAGGGGCAGGGCAGCGATGACGCTGCGAGCAATGCCGATATCGCGGCTGTCGAACGGCATCTCGAGGACCTGCTCGGGCTCAAGGTCAAGATCATGACCGACGCCAACCAGCGCACCGGCAGCGTGACCGTCCGCTATGGCAATCTCGATCAGCTCGACCTGATCTGCCAGCGGTTGTCGGGTGAGATTATATAATTAAATTAAGGGTTTGATTGAAATTTGGCGCTCGCACTCGTCTGGGGGGCACAACGTCCCTCGACTTCGCTCGGGAACTCGGGGGGTGGGTACGGCCCCGCATTTCGCGTGGTGCCAGTAATCACAAAAACATAGAAAAGCGGTTTCGCCTTCCTCTCGCCGTCTGTCCCGAGCAAAGTCGAGGGACGTGCGCACATAGGTTGCTCAAACGTCCTGAACCCGTCCCGGATCGTTGAGCACGTTGATCGCCGCGTGCACCCGCGCCTCGATCTCCTCGCGCGGCAGGCCGGCGGGGATGATCTCGCCGAACTTGTAGGTGACGACGCCGGGGTGCTTGATGAAACCACGGCGCGGATAGAGATGCCCGCTGTCGAGCGCGATCGGAACCACCGGCAGCTTGGCCAGCTTGTACAGCCCGGCAAAGCCCGCCTGCAGTGGCGGCTGTTCTCCGGGCGGGGTGCTCGTGCCTTCGGGATAGATCACGATCGACCGGCCTTCGGCGACGAAGCGGCGCACCTCGCTCATCATGGCGCGCAACGCGACCGCGCCGCCCGCCCGGTCGATGAAGATCATGCCATAGGTCCGCGCGATCTGGCTCCACAGCGGAATGCGCGACAGCTCTATCTTGGCGACCACCGCGGGCCGATTGAAGATGCGCAACAGCTCGATCGTCTCGAAAAAGCTTTCGTGCTTGATCGCATAGAGAACCTGACCTTGCGGAATCTGGCCATCGATCCGCGCTCTGATACCCAGCAGAAATCGAGCGCAGACATAATGATAGGTGCCCCAGAAGCGCGCCATGCCCTGCAGCCGGTGCCGCGAGAATGGCAGGATGATGAAGGCGATGATGACGATCGGCACCGACCCGCCATAGAACGCGATGGTGAACAGGATGGTCCGAAACAGGGCAAGCAGGGTCCGCATCGTCACACCCCGAACAGCCCGGCGAGTATGCGCAACACCAGCTTGTTGTACTCGCGCCACAAGGTCATCAGGCTGGGCTTGCTGGCCACGGCATCGGGGTAGATCGCGATATTGTCGGGCAAAGCGCGCCGCAATTCATATTCCGCCCGGCGCATGTGCCAGTCGGTGGTTACCAGCCGCACCGATGTCACCTTGCGCTGCTCGGCCCAACGCGCGGTCTCGATGCCGTTCGAGCGGGTATCATAGGCGCGAAAGCCCAGATCGACGCAGCAGTCGAACAATTCGGTGGAGCCGGGATATTGCGCATTGAGCTCGGCCGGGCGGACATCGCGGTCGACGCCCGAGATCAGCAACCGGTCGGCCCATTTGTTGCGCAGCGCCTCGAGCCCGCGATCGATGCGCAACGGCCCGCCGGTGGGCACGACGACGGCATCGGTCTGCAACTCGCCCAGCGGCTGCGGCAGCAGGATCGCGAACCAGGCAAAGCCCAGTATCCAGGCCAGCAGCACCGATGACAGAAGGCGGACAATCACAGTTTCTTCCTGAGCGCACCAAGCACGGTCATGCGCGCGGTGATCACTGCCAGCGCAATACCCGCTATCGGCACGGTTGCAAGCAGCAGCCAGTCGAAAGGCCCGAACGCTCCGGCGGAGACCAGCCCCGAATCAAGCCGGGCCGCCGCCTGCCCCAGCAGCCACAGCACGGGAGCGGCGAGCAGGCAGGCGATCAGCGCGCCCAAGGCCGCATCGAGCGCGATGCGACGCTGGAACAGCCGCGCGACCTGCGCATGGGTGCTGCCAAGAAGGTGCATGATATCAATGGTTTCGGCATGCGCGGCAAAGCTGCTGCGCGCCGAGAGCATGACCGAAGCGATGCTGGCGAGCGCGAGCAGCGCAACCAGCGCGATCGCCAGCCAGCGCAGGGTGGCGATCAGGTCGAACACCGGGCGCAGCCACTGGCCGTGCGCATCGATCCGGCCATCGGGTGCAGCCTGCGCCAGCGCTGTGCGCAGGCGGGCCAGCGTCGTCTTGTCGGCGTTGTTGCGGAAATTCACATCGATGACACTGGGCAGCGGAATATCCTTGCTGCCCGCGCCGCTGCCCAACCAGGGCGACAGCAGCGATCGCACCTCGGCATCGCTGACCACCGTCACCGCAGCCACCGCACGGTCGGAGCGCAGCACCGCTTCGGCCGCGGCCGCCTGACGCTGGCGCGCCTCGGCATCGGCGTTGACGATCTGCACAGTGGCGCGTCCGGCAAGATCGGCATGGATCTGGTCCGCCGCGCTGCCCAGTGCCAGCGCTGCCGCTGTGGCGAGCAGGGTGAGGAACAGCATCACCGCTATCACCCACGGCATCGGCCCGGTGAGCCGCGCCTGCGGGATCAGCCTGCGGTCATGGGCCGTGGGGAACATCGCGCCCAGCATCAGCCCCGGTCCTCTTCCCAGCCGCGCAGATCGGAGGGTTTGGGTGGATAGCGCAGCGCGCCAGTGGGATCGAACAGGCGGCCGCCTTCCAGCCGCATCATCTGCGCGCGCTTGATCCGAGTCATGAGGTGGATGTCGTGGGTCGCGACGATGATCGTGGTGCCCATCCGGTTGAGCGCCTCGAACAGGCGCAGCAGTTTGACCGCCATTTCCGGGTCGACATTGCCGGTGGGCTCGTCCGCCACCAGGATGTCGGGCCGGGTGATCACCGCACGGGCGATCGCGACGCGCTGCTGCTCGCCGCCGGACAGGGTCGCGGGCAGCGCGTCGCCGCGCGCGCTCAGCCCCACCCAGTCGAGAATCTCGCGCACCGGGGTCGTCAGATCGGCGTCGCGCATCCCGACAATGCGCAGCGGCAGCGCGATGTTGTCAAACGCCGAGAGATGCGGCACCAGCCGGAAGTCCTGGAACACCACACCGATGCGGCGGCGAAAGCCCGGCAACCGGTCGCGGCTGAGCGTGACCAGATCGCTGTCGAACAGCCGGATCATCCCGCGGCTGGGCCGCTGGGCGAGATAGAGCAGCTTCAACAGCGAGGATTTGCCCGCCCCGGAAGGTCCGGTCAGGAAGTAGAACTGGCCCGAAAACAGCGTGAAGGAAAGGTCCGAGAGCGCCTCTGGCCCGGTGCCATAGCGCAGCCCGACATTCTCGAACTGGACGATGCTATCCATGGTCGCGCTGCTCATGCAACCGCGATAGCGCGCGGTGGACCGGGCAGGCAATCACAATGCGCATGAAGCCATGCTGCGCGGTGCCGATAGCGCTGACAAGCGAGCGCTGGGCGTCGCCAACCCGCTGAAATGTAATCACGGTGGTCAAACTCCGGTGGAAAAACGGACGACAGGCCGCAGCGGGGGTTGCAAGCCCCTTGCGGCGATTCGCGCGGCGTGGTTAGAAACGCCATGATTATTGCGTGCCCCGCGTGCAACACCCGCTATGCGGTCCCGGACAGTGCCATCGGTATCGATGGGCGATCGGTGCGATGCGCCAAATGCGGGCATAACTGGTTCCAGCACGGCCCCGAGATCGTTCCCCCGGCCCAGCCTGCGCCTGCGCCTGCGTCAACCCCTGCACCGGCACCCCAAGCGGCGCCCACGCCCGCTCCGGCGCCTGAGCCAGGGGTCGCTCCCGCCGCCGCTGCCCCGGCGCCTTCATCTGCTGCTGCACCGTCTCCCGCAGCCAGGCCAGCGGCAGAGGCCGATCCCGGCCTGCCACCCTTGCCGCGGCCGGTCCCGCCCGTGTCCCGCCCGATTGTCGCGAGCTATGCCGATGATTCGCTGGCCGACCGGCCGAGCAGCTTCAGCCACGAACCGCCCTTCCGCCCGCGCCGCAATCCGGCGAAACTGTGGATGATCGGCGCGGTGGCCTTTGCCGTGGTGGCATCGGGAACGGCCGCGGCTATCCATGTCTTCGGCCTTCCCAGCGCACTGACGGGCTACAGCCTGCCCTTTGCCGAGGTCGAGCCCGATCTGCAGATCGATTTCCCGCCCGCCAAGCAGGAACGGCGGACGTTGCCCAACGGCACCGAATTCTTCTCCGCCTCGGGCACCATTCGCAACCTCAGCCAGACCGCGCAGGACGTGCCGCCGATGCTGGTGGTGCTGCGCGACGCGCAGGATCGGGTGGTGTTCAACTGGATCATCAACCCTCCGGTCGAGACGCTGCAGCCGGGCCAGTCGGCCGATTTCCGTCAGGCGATGGTCGATGTGCCGCGCTCGGCGAGCTCGGCCGAGATCGCCTGGGCCAAGCGCCGCTGACGACGGCCTGCTGCCGGCTGGCAGCGACCTTCGGGCTTGCCGGATAATCCGTGTTGCTATGCGTCAAGCGCTTTGCTAATGGCCCGGCCTGCCACGCGGGCAGGCGGGTCTCGTCCCGCCGCGAAACCCGCGAATTGCTGGACTGTGCGGTCATGGCGGAATTGGTAGACGCGCAACGTTGAGGTCGTTGTGGGCGAAAGCCCGTGGAAGTTCGAGTCTTCTTGACCGCACCAGTCACCTGCCCCGCCGGACAGTTCCGGCCTGGGCTATCCGCCTCAGCCGATCGGATCGATGGTTTCTGCGACCTCCTTCGTCTTGCGCTCCGGCAGGGCAATCATCGCCAAGATGAACAGCGCAAAACACAGGCAGATCGCGTTGGGGATGATCAAGGTCCATTCGCCCTGAAGCAGGCCGAAGGTGGTCCAGGATGCGAACGCCAGACAGGTCAGCGCAAACATGCCCAGCGACAGTCCCTGGGTCGAGCGGCTGCGGATGATCTTCCATGCCTGTGGAGTAAAGCTCGCGACCGATGCCATCGCTCCGATTGTGCCTGCCACCGTGATCCAGTTGATTGTCATACCGGCCATTACGCGCCCGGGCGTCGCGGGTTTCGCAAAATAATCGCGCCTTGCGGCAATTCGATCTCGGCCGCGGGAGCCTTGCCCGGGGGTGCGCGTAATCGGCGAGGGTGGCGCCCTGCCAGTCCGCATCACGCGCAGGACCGGCACGTTCGCTGGAGAAGGTATTTCAGACGGTGGCTCGCAACGACAAGGCCGAAAACGACAAGGTTGAAAAGGAGGGGGCCGCAGACGATGCCATATCTGTGCCCGTGCTCGAAGGAGGACTGGTCTATACCCAGGATGACATGCCGGGGATCACCCGGATGCGGCGCGGGCGCGGCTTCAGCTTTCACCAGCCCGACGGCAGCCTGATCCGGGACCGCAAGACGCTGGATCGTATCCGCGCGCTCGCCATTCCGCCGGCCTATCAGCAGGTGTGGATCTGCCCGCGCGCCAACGGCCATTTGCAGGCAACCGGGCGCGATGACCGGGGCCGCAAGCAATATCGCTATCACCCCGCTTTCCGCGCGGCGCAGGATCAGGCCAAATTTGCACGGCTGGCGCACTTCGGCGCGGCGCTGCCGCAGATGCGGGCGCGTATCGATGCCGATCTGCGCGCGCGAAGCACGTCGCGGCGCTGCGTCATCGCGACGATCGTCCATCTGCTCGATTGCACCGCGATCCGCATCGGCAACGCGCCCTATGCCGAACAGAACCGCTCTTATGGGCTGACGACGCTGCGCCGCCGCCATGTCTCGCTCGAATCCTCGACCATCCGCTTCCGCTTTTCCGGCAAGGGCGGGCGCAAATGGGATGTGTCGCTGCGCAACCGGCGCGTGGCCCGGGTCATCCGCGGGCTGCAGGACCTGCCGGGCCAGCAGCTTTTCCGCTATCTCGACGGCGACACCTTGCGGGCGATTACCTCCGACGACATCAACAGCTATCTGCGCGAGATCGGGGGAGAGGATTTTTCGGCCAAGGATTTCCGCACCTGGGCCGGGACGGTGACCGCAGCCGCCATGCTGGCCGAATTGCACCAGCAGGACGAGCCGCCCGCTCTCAAGGCCGCAATCAAGCATGCGGTGCTCGCCGCATCGCAGGCGTTGCAGAACACGCCCACCATCTGCCGCCAGTCCTATATCCATCCCGCAGTGCTCGATGCCTATAGCGCCGACCCCTCGTCCTTTGCAAAAATGGTCGTCGATGATGCGGAAAACGAGGTGCTCGCCCTGCTCAAGGCGGCAGAGAACCGCGGAAAACAGGGAACCAACACGCGTCCGAAGCGTGGGTAGCCGATACCCCCTATTTGCAGACGACAGCCATCCGGGAGCCCCGAACGCGTGCACAACAGCCCTGCGCAGACCACCACCATTGATCCCCGATCCGATTCCATGCAGCGCACCGCGTTGCTTCTCGATTTCGATGGCACGCTGGTCGACATCACCCGAACGCCCGATGCGGTGACGATCGGGCGCGAGCTGGTCGAGGTCATGAGCGGGGTTTGCGAGCGGCTGGGCGGGCGCGTGGGAATCGTCAGCGGCCGGTCGCTGGCGCAGCTAGAAGCTCTCTGGCCCGGATCGCTGCCCGACATGGTGATGGCCGGCAGCCACGGCCAGGAGCTCAAGGTCGAAGGCACGGTCGAAGGCCCCGTGCACACCGATCTGTTCACCCGGCTCGGCGCCGTTGCGAGCGGGCACTTCGGCCAGAGTGACGGCATCGTCATCGAGGAGAAGACCTTCGGGATTGGCGTGCATTACCGCCTGGCGCCCGCGCTGCGCGAAGCGGTGCAGGCATGGGTGGCAGCGATAGCGAGCGAACACGACCTGTTCGTGCAGCAGGGCGACATGGTGTTCGAACTGAGGCCGCGCGGCGCCGACAAGGGCGATGCGGTGCGCGCGATCATGGCGCTGGACCGTTTTGTGGACAGCCGACCGCTCTATATCGGCGATGACCTGACCGACATTCCCGCATTCCAGGCAGTGCAGGCCATGGGCGGGGCCGCGCTCAGCGTAGGTCCGCGCACCGCGGATCATTCCGACGGGCAACTGGCCGACGTGCGCGCGGTCCTGCAACGGATCAGCGAGATTGCGGCATGAACGATACCGGCCAAGCCCAAACCAGCGGCACGCGCGCGCAGGCCGACGCCATGAACCTGTGGCCGATCGGCAATTGCGAGATTGCCGCACTGGTTGATTCCAAGGCGTCGATCCTGTGGGGCTGCCTGCCGCGCTTCGATGGCGACCCCGTGTTCTGCTCACTGCTCGAACCCGAAGAGGATCACGGCTTCTGGGATGTCCTGCTCGAAGGCTGCACCCGGATCGAGCAGCATTATCTGCGCAACACGCCGGTGCTCGTTACCCGGATGAGCTCGGACTGCGGCAACGCCATCGAGATCGTCGATTTCATGCCGCGCTTCCAGCGGCACGGGCGAATGTTCCGCCCGGTGGCGATCGCGCGCATCATTCGCGTGATCAGCGGCTCGCCGCGGATCACCGTGAGGCTGCGTCCGGCGCACAGCTGGGGCGCGGGAAAACCGGCGCAAACATCGGGCTCCAATCACATACGCTATATCCTGGACGATCATACCCAGCGATTGACCTGTAATGCCCCGTTGGGCTGGATCAGGAACGAGACGATGTTCAGGGTTGAAAGCGACCTGTATTTCTATTTCGGCCCCGATGAGGGGTTCGACGCCGACCTTGCCACCACGGTGGAGGCGATGCTCAAGCAGACGGTATCGACCTGGCAGCATTGGGTGCGCGGGCTGCATCTGCCGCTCGAATGGCAAGAGGCGGTGATCCGCGCGGCGATCACGCTCAAGCTTTGCCAGTATGAACAGACCGGAGCGATCGTCGCAGCGCTGACGACCTCGGTTCCCGAACACGCCGATTCGGGGCGCAACTGGGATTACCGCTTCTGCTGGATCCGCGATGCGTATTTCACCGTCCAGGCGCTCAACCGGCTGGGCGCGCTCGACGTGCTTGAATCCTACCTGCACTATCTGCGCAACATCGTCGATGCGGCGCGCGGCGGGCATATCCAGCCGCTTTACGGAATCGGTGGCGAGGCACCGATCCCGGAGAACATCATGCCGGCGTTGCGCGGGTTTGCCGGCATGGGCCCGGTGCGCTGCGGCAACCAGGCCTATGAACAGATCCAGCACGATGCCTATGGCCAGATCATCCTGTCGAGCGTGCAGGCATTCTTCGACCAAAGGTTGCTGCGCCGCGCCACGGTGCAGGATTTCGAGGCTCTGGAAGCAGTCGGCCACCGGGCGTTCGATGTGTTCGACACTCCCGATGCGGGGCTGTGGGAGCTGCGCACGCGCAGCCATATCCACACCTATTCCGCCGCGATGTGCTGGGCGGCGTGCGACCGTCTGGCCAATGCCGCCAACGCCATCGGTCGCAGCGAAGCCTCGCGCTTCTGGCAGGACCGCGCCGACCATATCCGCGAGCATATCGACGACAATGCCTGGAGCGAGGAGGGCAACCATTATTCGGCGGTGTTCGGCGAGCGCACGCTTGACGCCAGCCTGCTGCAATTGCTCGACCTCAAGTTCGTGCAGGCCGGCGACCCGCGCTTCATCACCACATTGGCGGCGATAGAGGCAGGTCTGCGGCGGGGCAGTCACATGCTGCGCTATGCCGAGGAAGACGATTTCGGCATGCCCGAAACCGCGTTCAACGTCTGCACCTTCTGGTTGATCGAAGCGTTGCACGCCACCGGACGCGATGCCGATGCGCGCGTCCTGTTCGAGGAAATGCTCAGCAGGCGCACACCTGCCGGGCTGCTGTCCGAAGATATCGACCCCCGCACCGGCGCATTGTGGGGCAATTATCCTCAAACCTATTCGCTGGTTGGGCTGATCCAGTGCGCAGGCATGCTCTCCCGGCCCTGGAGCGACGCACGATGAGCCGACTGATTGCCATTTCCAACCGGGTGCAGGCAGCCCAGGCGGGGGAGAACTCGAACCGTGGAGGGCTGGCCGTCGCGCTGTCGGCGGCATTGCGGGAAAGCAACGGCATCTGGTTCGGCTGGTCGGGCGAGCAGACCGACGAGTTTTCCGGCCAGATCAGCTTTCGCCGGGAAGACGGAGTGGCCACCGCCACCATCGACCTGGAAGCCCAGGATATCGAGGAATATTATAATGGCTTTGCCAACCGGACCTTGTGGCCGCTGGTCCATTACCGGCTCGACCTGACCGAGATCGCGCGCGATTTCGCCGGCGGTTACGCACGGGTCAATGCGCGCTTTGCCGATACCGTCGCCCCGTTGATCGAACCCGACGACCTGATCTGGGTGCACGATTATCATCTGATGCCGCTGGGCAAGGGGCTGCGCGACCGCGGGTTCAGGAACCGCTTGGGCTTCTTCCTGCATACCCCTTGGCCGCCCGCCAGCCTGATGGTATCGCTGCCCAACCACCGCGAGCTCGTCGCCAGCCTGCTGAGCTATGATGTCATCGGGTTTCATACCGCTGAATGGCGCGACTCGTTCATCGACTATATCGTCACCCATCTCGATGCTCGTATCGAAGGCGATTTCGCGCATTTCGAAGGCCGGATGACCCGGTTGCTGATCTGCCCGATCGGGCTCGACACCACCGAGTTCACCAGTGCGCTCGACACCCCGGCCGCGCGTCAGGCGCAGAAGCGGCTGATCAGCAGTGCGGTGGGACGGCAGGTGATCGTCGGGGTCGACCGGCTCGATTATTCCAAGGGACTGCAGGAGCGGTTCCTGGCCTATGAACAATTGCTCAACAGCCGGCCCGATCTGTGCGAAAAGGTGTTCATGCTCCAGATCGCGCCGCCTTCGCGCGGCGATGTGGCGAGCTACCAGCAGATCCGCGCCGACCTCAACAGCCTGTCCGGGCAGATCAACGGCGAGTTCGCCTCGATCGACTGGGTGCCGGTGCGCTATGTCAACAAGGGCTATGGCCGCGAGGAGCTGTTCGGCATCTATCGCGCCTCGCGGGTCGGGCTGGTCACGCCGCTGCGCGACGGGATGAATCTGGTCGCCAAGGAATATGTCGCGGCGCAGGATCCGGAGGACCCCGGCGTGCTGGTGCTGTCGCGCTTTGCGGGCGCGTCGATCCAGCTCGGTGCGGCGCTGATCGTCAATCCGCACAGCAGCGAGGACATGGCCGACGGCATTGCCCGGGCGCTGGCCATGCCGCTGGAAGAGCGCAAGGATCGGCACGCGGCGATGCTCAAATCGGTGGTGCAGGAAGACGTGCGCTGGTGGAGTGCCAGGTTCATCGCCGCCCTGACAGAGCCCCGTCCCGAGGAAGACCGACCCAAGCTCTCGCTCGCATCCAGCAAGTGCTGATCGAGGCGGCCTAGCTACTCAAGCCGCTCGCCCAGCTTGCGCTCCCAGGCGAGCGCATGGCCGACGATGGTGTCGAGATCGTCATATTGCGGGGTCCAGCCGAAGGTCTGGCGGATTGCGGTATTGTCGGCGGTAAGCGAGGCGGGGTCACCTGCGCGGCGACCCGAGAGAACGCGCTCGATCTTGCGGTTGGTCACCCGGTCGACCGCATCGAGCACTTCCAGCACCGAATAGCCATGGCCATAGCCGCAGTTGAGCATGTGCGACCGCGAGGGTTGCTCGACAAGCGTTTCGAGCGCCAGGACATGCGCCTGCGCCAGATCGCTGACATGGATGTAGTCGCGCACCCCGGTGCCGTCGGGCGTGTCGAAATCGGTGCCGAACACCGCAACATCGGCCCGTTTGCCCAGGGCCGCTTCCACCGCAACCTTGATCAGATGCGTCGCGCCTGCGGTCGATTGGCCCGTGCGCGCCTGCGGATCGGCGCCCGCGACGTTGAAATAGCGCAGCGCGCAGTAATTGAAGTCGTGCGCTGCGGCACAATCGCGCAGCATCCACTCGGTCATCAGCTTGGATGTGCCATAGGGATTGATCGGGCGCTGGGGGTCGGTCTCGGCGATCGGGCCGTCGCTGTCCGGCGTGCCATAGGTGGCTGCGGTCGACGAAAAGATGAAGTGCTTCACCCCGGCGGTGATCGCCGATTCGATCAGCGCCCGGCTTTTGACGGTGTTGTTGCCGTAATATTTGAGCGGATCGCTGACGGATTCGGGCACCACGACCGAGCCTGCGAAATGCAGGATGGCACCCACCTTCTGCTCGGCGATGATCTTTGCAAGCAGATCGCCATCGGCGATGTCGCCCTCGTAGAACGCGACGTCCTTGGGTACGGCCCAGCGAAAGCCGGTGACCAGATTGTCGATCACCGCGACCTTCCAGCCTGAGTCCTTCAGTGCAAGCACGGCATGGCTGCCGATATAGCCTGCACCGCCGGTCACCAGCACGGCGTGGTTCTGCCTGAAATCCTGCAACGCGCTCATCGTGTGCCTCTCAGTGTCCGGCCTGCTCGCCGCGGACCAGTCCCGAGGCGGCAAGTTGTTCGTCGATCTGCGCCATCAGCCGCTCGAGCCCTGCTTCATCGCGCGCCTCGGCGCGGGCGACCAGAACGTCCTGCGTGTTCGATGCGCGCAGCAGCCACCAGCCATCCTCGGTGTTGACGCGTGCGCCATCGGTGGCGTTGACTGTCGCGCCGCTCGCCGACAATCGTTCCAGCACCTCGTCGATGACCGCGAACTTGCGGGATTCGTCGACCTGGAAGCGCATTTCGGGGGTGTTGATCATGGGTGCCATGTCCCCGCGCATCTGGGTGACCGACTTGCCGAGCAGGGTCTGCGCCTCGATCAGCCGGACCGCGGCATAGAGCGCGTCGTCGAAGCCGTAATAGCGGTGCTTGAAGAACACATGCCCGCTCATCTCGCCCGCCAGCGGACAGCCGGTTTCCTTCATCTTGGACTTGATCAGGCTGTGCCCCGTCTTCCACATCAGGGGCTGGCCGCCCAGTTCGCTCACCCGGTCGAACAGCGCCTGGCTGGCCTTGACATCGGCTATGATGGTGGCGCCCGGCAGGTCTTTCAGAACCACTTCGGCGTAAATGCTCAGCAGCTGATCGCCCCAGATGACGCGGCCTTCGCCGTCGATCGCGCCAATCCGGTCGCCGTCACCATCGAAAGCCACTCCGAAATCGAGCTTCTTCTCGGCGACAAGCGCCTTGAGGTCCGCGAGATTCTTTTCCTCGGTAGGATCAGGATGATGATTGGGAAAATTGCCGTCGACGTCGGTGAACAGCGTGAAGTGCTCGCCCGGCAGACGCTTGACCAGCAGCTCGACAGCCGGACCTGCAGCCCCGTTGCCGCAATCCCAGCCGACCCGCGCGGCCGAGCCGCCGAAATCCTCGACCAGCCGGTCGATGTAACGGTCGAGAATGTCGATCGAGCGCGAGGTACCCGTGCCCGCGTCCCAGTCGCCCGTCGCCGCCATCTCGCCGAGCGTGCGGATGTCCGCGCCGAAGAACGGGCGGCCCTGAAAGACCATCTTGAAGCCGTTGTAATTGGCGGGGTTATGGCTTCCGGTTATCTGAATGCCGCCATCGGCCTCTTCTAGCACCGCTTCGGCGTAGTAAAGCATGGGGGTGGGGCCCATGCCGACGCTCACCGCATCGACACCGCTGTCGTTCAGCCCCCGGATCAGCGCCGCTTCGAGCACCGGCGAGCTCACCCGGCCATCATAGCCGACGACGACGCAACTGCCGCCCGCGCGCGCGATCAGCGTCGCAAAGCCGCGGCCGATGGCATAGGCGTCCGCCTCTCCCAACGTCTCGTCGATGATCCCGCGGATGTCATACTCGCGCAAGGTGGTGGAATGGAACTGATGGGTCATGAAGGAGGGTCTTCCGGAAATGTCGGGCATGCGCCGATTGGGGAGGGTCGAACCGTGCCTCGGCACTATCGGCAAACAGCTGCAAACTCAACCGGCGCGGTTGCGCTCGGGCGCTGCGAACCAACGGGTTATGGCGTCGGCGATGCGGGCTGAGCTCTTGCCGTCACCGAACGGGTTGTGGGCCTGCGCCATGGCGGCATAGG